>NZ_CP043329.1:642340-1284681 GCF_008195825.1 Pedobacter aquae | reverse complement strand
TTGCATTCTTTAATTAAGCAGGGTTTTAATTTTTTCCTTTAATAATCCCGGATTAAAAGGCTTTGCCATGAGTCCACTAATATCATAAGGTATTTTAGCTTTGATATTTTCTAAAGATTCTGAACCTGATAATACAATAATAGGAATTTCTCTATAAAAACCACTTACTTTAATAGATTTAACTAAATCAGCACCATCAAAATAAGGCATTTCCATATCTGAAATAATTAAATCTGGAATATTTCCATTATCTAACCAGCTAAGCGCATCAAAACCATTATTTCTAGTTATTAGTTCGTACTCATCTTTTAATATGAATTCTAATAATTTCAAAATAGCTAATTCATCATCAACCAAAAGAATTTTTTTCTTTGAAGTATTTTGAGCCTTATCCATTAGTTTCATAAAAATTAATTTAAATATACAAACCCTTACGCATAAATGATGCCTTTAGATTTATATTTTTAAACATATTAATCTATAAGTCATAACTAATTATTTAAGTGCTAAATCAACTTTATTATTATTTTAGAAAAAGCTAACTAAAACACTTCTTAAATAAATATTTTTTTATTTAAGTGCCTTTTATTTGATAGAATGTCAATTAAGTTAAATTTAATATGAAGTAATTTTAATTATTTATTCATATCATTTTAATCATGCTAAAAGACCTTCTATTATTTGTGTTGGGGTTATAAATCCACAAGTGTGGAAAATAATCTTGAATGGGAAAAAGAAAAAGCCCCAATTAATTGGGGCTTTAGCTTATTTTTTCTTTTTCTGTTGTTCTTTCAATTGTTGTTGTTGTCTCATCATATCTTCCAGTTTTTTCTGGAAACCACTTTTCTTTTTTGCGCTTTCGGGCTTTTTCTTAAACTCTTGAATTTGTGCATGAATTTTTTCATCATCAACAAAATATCTAATTAAATACTGCTGCGCAAAGGTTAAAATATTAGCACAGAAATAATAGTAGTTAAGACCAGCTGGATAAGCATTTAAGACACCAAAGAAAATGATAGGTGTTATATAACCAATATACTTCATTTGTCCTTGTGCACCAGAAACCTGATTGTTGAAATAAGTATAAATCAAGGTAGAAATGGTCATCAATAAACACATTAAGCTGATATGACTCCAACCTAAAAGCGGAATAGGAGCAAAGGTGATTAATTCATCGTAAGTAGATAAATCTTTCATCCATAAGAAGCTCTCATGTCTTAGTTCAAACAGGTTAGGGAAGAAATAAAAGAATGCTAATATAAAAGGCATCTGGAATAATAAAGGTAAACACCCGCCTAATGGGTTTACACCAGCTTGCTTGTATAGTTTTAAGTATTCTTGTTGTAAAAGGGTAGGGTTGTCATCACCAACTTTCTTTTTTATCTCATCCATCTCTGGCTTTAAAACTCTCATTTTAGCCATTGATAAGTATGATTTATAAGTAAACGGAAATAATACCGTTTTTAAGATGATGGTTAACAATAATATAATGATACCATAGCTCACGTTAAAGCCTTCAAAGAAATTGAAAACGGGTAAAACTAAGTATCTGTTAATCCATTTTAATGGGCCCCAACCCATTTTTACTTGCTTCTCTAAATCATTGCCTTGTTCTCTTAACTGAGAAAATTTATTAGAACCAAAATAGTATTCTAATTCGTAATTGTTGACTTGTTGGTTTTTAAACGGCAAGTTTAATTTAGCTTGATAAGCTTTTACAGCAGAGTTATTGGCAATAGTTTGTACTTTAAGTGTACTATTTGTAAAGCCATCTTTACTCATTAAAGCAGCAGAGAAAAAATGCTGTTTAAAAGAAACCCATGCTAAGGTTTCCTCTGTAAAAGACTTTTCTTCACTTTCTGTCTCACTTAAATAGTCTACATCATCATTAGCTATTTTAAAGTAAGTGGTAGAATAAATACGCTCGTTATTAATGTCTTTTTCTTGTTGTTGTAGTTCTGCTGCCCAGTTAATAGTTAAGCCTTTATCTGCATTAACTTTATTTTGAAAACCGCTTAAACTAATTTTAAAATCTACTTTATTACTTTCTTTAGCTAAAGTATAAGTGTAACTCACAAAAGAACCATCGGCCTGAGTAGCTTTTAAAACCAACTTATTATCCTGTACAGCTTCTTTAGCAAAGAAAAGGTTACTTGTATTAAGATTTTGATTGTTTTGGCTATATTCTATTCCGAAGTTGTTTTGCTTATTAAATAATACAACTGGCTGATTAAGCTGATTTGTTTCATTTTTAAGTTCAACGCTGGAAACTTTACCACCAAGGGTTGATATAAATACTTTTATTTTATCATTCTCTAAGGTTAAAATCTCCTCTTTTTCTACAGATAGATTTTGTGCGTTGGTATCTGTAGGTAAGGTAGCCGTAGTTTTTGCTACAACAGTAGGTTGTTTAACTCCTTTTTTCGATTTAGCAATAGAGTCTTGTACAAATTCTTCTCTTTTGAGTTGCTCTTCAGATGGTTTTAATAAAAATGTTGAGCCAACTAATATTACTAAAATCAGGAATAAACCTGTAAACGTATTTCTATCCATTATATCTATTTATATGCTGTTCTTAATGCTTCTTTTTAGAATGTTCTAATGAAGCGGCGACAAATTTAACAAAAAGTGGGTGAGGATTAGCAACTGTTGATTTTAATTCGGGGTGAAATTGTGAAGCAACGAAATATGGATGGTTCTTTAACTCTACAATCTCTACTAAATTATTCTCTGGGTTAATACCAGAGGCTATCATTCCGGCATCTTCATATTGTTTTAAGAAAGCATTATTAAACTCATATCTGTGTCTGTGCCTCTCTGTAATTTTAGATTTTCCGTAAATACTATAAGCTTTAGAGCCTTTTTTAAGCTCGCAAGGGTAAGAACCCAAACGCATAGTACCACCTTTTAAAGTAACTTTCTTTTGCTCTTCCATCATAGAAATAACAGCATGCTCTGTATCTTCGTTCATTTCTGTACTATGGGCATGTGTTAGTCCTAAAACATTTCTTCCAAATTCTATAACTGCACATTGCATCCCTAAACAGATACCAAAGAAAGGAATATTGTTCTCTCTAATAAACTTTATAGCAGTAATTTTACCTTCAATACCACGGGCACCAAAACCTGGCGCTACTAAAACACCATCCAGTTTACCTAGTTTAGCTTTAACGTTTTCTTCTGTAATACCTTCAGAGTGGATACACTCTACACGTACTTTGCACTCATTAAAAGCTCCGGCATGTATAAAAGATTCTGTTATAGATTTATAAGCATCGGGTAACTCTACATATTTACCTACCAAACCAATTCTAACTTCTGCGGTAGGATTCTTTAATCTGCCTAAGAAATCTTTCCAACTTTCTAAATCAGGTTCATTTTTAAGAGGAAGTTTTAATTTACTTAGAACTGTACGGTCTAATTGCTCTTTTAACATCAACAAAGGCACATCATAAATGGTGCTTGCGTCAATAGATTCTATAACGGCATTTAAATTTACGTTACAAAATTGAGCAATCTTCTTTCTGATGTCTTGGCTGATGTGGTGTTCTGTTCTACAAACCAGAATATCTGGCTGTATGCCATACTCTAGCAACATTTTAACCGAGTGCTGTGTAGGTTTAGTTTTTAATTCTCCGGCAGCAGCCAAAAACGGAATTAATGTTAAATGGATAACTAGCGCATTATTAGAGCCAACTTCCCATTTAAACTGTCTTACAGCTTCTATGTAAGGTAAAGATTCAATATCACCAACGGTACCGCCAAGCTCAGTAATAACGATATCAAAATTACCGCTTTCACCTAATAAGCGCATATTGCGTTTAATCTCATCGGTAATATGCGGAATAACTTGTACTGTTTTTCCTAAGAACTCGCCTTGTCTTTCTTTATTGATAACGTTTTGGTAGATTCTACCTGTAGTTATATTATTAGCTTGCGATGTTGGGATGTTTAAGAAACGCTCATAGTGACCTAAGTCTAAATCTGTTTCGGCACCATCTTCAGTTACAAAGCACTCGCCATGCTCATAAGGGTTTAACGTTCCTGGATCAATATTGATATAAGGATCAAATTTTTGGAT
The DNA here is from genome assembly GCF_008195825.1 of Pedobacter aquae. Classification (NCBI taxonomy): domain Bacteria; kingdom Pseudomonadati; phylum Bacteroidota; class Sphingobacteriia; order Sphingobacteriales; family Sphingobacteriaceae; genus Pedobacter; species Pedobacter aquae. Next base: position 1,280,600 of record NZ_CP043329.1, on the reverse strand, counting down.
AGTTACGCTGTAACCTCTTGCTTGTAAAAGTTTAGCTAATGATGCGGAAATAATACCTTTCCCTAAAGACGATGTAACGCCGCCCGTAACAAAATATACTTAGTCATTGTATGTGGATAATCTTTAAAAACTTAGAATTGGAGCTCGAAAAATGCCTTTTTTCTAAATCTTTTTGTACGGGATTCAAAAGTAAGGTTTTTTTCTGATAGTATAAGAGGTGTGGAGAAAATAGCCTTTGTGGATAAGCTAAAATATGGCAACATATTAATTTAAAGGATTAGTAATCAGCCCTTCTCAGCAATTTTATTTTTTACATATTATTTCTGTTATTTTTGTGCTTAAATCACAATTTATGGATCATATATTCAGAAACCTACTTATCAGATATCAGAACTATTTTATTGAGTTTTTTCAGTTAATAGAAGATAAAGATCTCATAAAAGAAGAGCAACAAATTGCTGCGCAAAAAATCAAAAATTACTTAGAAAACATGCCAGAGCTTGTTGGCGATTTTGATATTTCTTTCTCTATCTCAAAACAAAGCGGTGCTTTAACTGCTATTTGGAGTGTCAACATCAGCGAAGATGGCTTTAGCGTACGTTCTTACTCTTTAGATGATTTAGATGAGATAGACGAGTGGCATTTTAACTATTATAGCCAAACTCAGGAATATGAAGGCAATTTATTTACTGATGGAGATTGGGATTTATTTCTTGACGAAGTAGCAGAAATTGATGATGCCTCTGGCGAGATATTATTATGCGAGTTAAGCTTTAAAGTTTAATGCTGATAACACTTTCCGTTAGCATTAGTAGTTCTACGCTTGCATCTTGCGCCAGCTTTTGTAATTCCTGAGCATTGTACAGCTGATGATGTTTTAACTTCAGCTTTGTTAACATTGTTTTCTTCTGAGGGTTTTTCTTGTTTTAGCGTATTTGCTTCATTTTTGGGTATTGTACTATCCCAAGACCAACAAGCTAAGCATATCTTCTTCTCGATAATTGCTTCTTCTTCATCAGGTAAAGAAACAAAGAAATCAATACCAGTAAATTTTTCTACGCTATCTATACTAACTGCATAAGATTGAAGCGGTTGGCTAGAACTTTTATTCTCTAAAATAAAGCCTATACCTTTAATTTCGGGTGCTTTATAGTCTAAAATTACTTTATAATAATAGTTGGGTACACTTACTTTATTTGTTCCTATACTTGGTAAACCACTATTTAAAACAGGGCCAGTTGCTATGTATAAAGCTTCATTTTCTACAGCCCAGGTCCTAACTAGTTCTTCTAATTTTTTCCATATACCGCGGTTAAAACCGGGGTTTTGTGGGCTCATATTGCTGTAATAAAAACTTTCTGCCATAGCTGTTGCAGACCATACCATGTCCGCAGCAGGCGCTAAATGTCCACGGTCATAACCAGACGAAGCGTAATCTTTAGCGTTAGCTGTTCTGGTTTTAACTTTTGGATCTTCTAAAAATTTATCTGTTCTGCTATGAACTTTAACTGTTTCTTCTTTGGTTAACTCATAAGCCACCCAATTAGCTTGCTCATGCAATTCATTATAAGAAAGTGAAAATCCGCTATGTTGTATAATGATATCACTTTTTGTAAGCTTAGGAAGTTCTAGTTTAGGAGTTTTAGAAGGCCTAAAGTTCTCAGTTTGTAAGTTATCAGCATAAGTCCAAGTACCGTTTTTCCATAACCAAACTTTTTTGCCACTTTTTGTAGTAGCCTCTTGTTGTGCAAATACATTATAAAAAGCAAAAACAAAAAGATAAATAAGTATTAGTTTCTTCATGGAAATTTTAAAAATCTTTAAGCAGCTAATGTAAAAGATTCTTTTAGAGAATGCGAGAAGGAGTTAAGAAGATTAAGCTTCTTAAAGTAGATATAAATTTAATTCCTATTAAGATTAAAGCAGCGCCTCAAATAAAGAGGCGCTGAATAAAATTATTTTTTTGGTTCTGGCTTATATGCCGCACCAGTTGCAAAATCAACTACTAAACCTAGAGGAAACAATATAATGTTTGCAATTAAAGGAACAGGTCTAACAGAACGTTGTTGTTCACCATCTTTTGGTTTTGTTTTTTGATAAGCAGTAACCTTTCCGCCAAATACGGTTGCACAACTAGACATTGATAAAGCAATAAGTGCTAAAAAAAGAATTTTTTTCATATGATTTTTAAAATTAATTGATACAATATGCAATATTATTTTTGTTTTAAAAAAGATGAATATTATTTTTTAAATTAAATAAAGGTTAATGGGGTACAGTTAAACGCTGTTTACAATTCTTTACTGCTCTTCATGAGTCTAATTGTTTATTATTCAAAACTTTAAACTATAAATCATAAATAACAATAAAGCTTTTTAAATATTTTCTTCTTCTATTTTGTGGAAATAAAACAAAAAAGCCCGATATTTTCATACCGGGCTTTTGTACTGAAGGCGGGAATCGAACCCGCACTCGCTTTAGGGCGAACAGGATTTTAAGTCCTGCGTGTCTACCAGTTCCACCACTTCAGCAGCTTTAGAAGCTGTAAAATAAAAACCTTCCTGGTAGGGAAGGTTCTCATGGAGCGAAAGACGAGATTCGAACTCGCGACCCCAACCTTGGCAAGGTTGTGCTCTACCAACTGAGCTACTTTCGCATGTATTATATTCTTTACTTGCTAAAGAATAACAATCAAAGCCTTTTGATTGATTTTTGTACTGAAGGCGGGAATCGAACCCGCACTCGCTTTAGGGCGAACAGGATTTTAAGTCCTGCGTGTCTACCAGTTCCACCACTTCAGCTTGTGTTACCACAAATCAGGATTTTCATCCCTTAGAGCGAAAGACGAGATTCGAACTCGCGACCCCAACCTTGGCAAGGTTGTGCTCTACCAACTGAGCTACTTTCGCATAATTTAAATTCTTAAAGAACGTTTCCCTGTGAAGGGAGTGCAAATATAGGCAGAAAAAAAGAGTTTGCAAGTCCTCTTTGCAAAAATTTTCAATTATTGCTTTAAGCCATTATTATTCAGTACAAAAAAATTAAATCATACTCAAAACCCCGACTCAAAGCATGCTTTATGAGCTTATTTTTAGTAGTATAATCATCTTTAAACTGATATTCTTTATGCTTTTTCTTCAACACATCTGTAAGCTTATCGGCATACTCTTCTTTATTTATTTTTTGTAAAGCAGATTTTATAATGGGTACAGATACACCTTTGGCAACCAAACCTTGCTTAATTTTGTTTCTTCCCCAACCTTTCATCCTTAACTTTCCTTGAGAAAAGGCTTGCGCAAAGCGGGCTTCGTTCAAGAAGTTATTCTCTATTAAAGCTGTAATAACCTCTTCTAGTTCTTGAAATTTTAAGCCTAAATTTAAAAGTTTGGTTCTTACTTCGTACTGACTTCTTTCTTGGTAAGCACAATACGCTTCTGCTTTTAGTAAAGCTGTTTTTTTATCAATGTATTTTAATGGTTTTTCTTTTTCCATGTTGAAGCATAAAATTAGTGTTATTCATATATAATCGCCAAATTTGCTTCAAATGAATTCAGAAATATATTCAATTCAGGAAATAGCCACTTTAATAGGAGAGCAATGCGTTTTAGTTCATCCAAATCAAATTATTCATACTATTTTAACAGATAGTAGAAAGGTTTCTGATGCACATTCCTCTGTTTTCTTTGTTTTAAAAGGAAGAAAAGATGCTCATCAGTTCATCCCAGCTTTATATAAAGCTGGTGTAAGAGCTTTTGTTTATCATCAGCAAGATTTTAATATTAAAGATTTTCCAGAAGCAAATTTCATTTACACTCCTGATACTTTAAATGCTTTACAACAGTTAACAGCTCATCACAGAAGTAAATTTCATTATCCGGTTATTGGTATTACCGGAAGTAATGGTAAAACCATTGTTAAAGAATGGCTTTTTCAGCTATTAGCACCAGACTATTATGTGGTAAGAAGTCCTAAAAGTTATAACTCGCAAATAGGAGTACCACTTGCTGTTTGGCAAATGGATAAGCAGTTTGATTTTGGCATTTTTGAGGCTGGCCTATCCTTACCTCATGAAATGCTTAGACTTCAAAATATCATTAAGCCCGATATTGGTATTTTAACAAATATTGGTAGTCCGCATGATGAAGGCTTTATAAACAGAGCAGAAAAATAAAAGAGAAGTTTGAGCTTTTTCAAGAAGTGAAATTACTCATCTGTAATCAAGAATTTGTTTCTTTTAAAGCTCCTCAGGTTAATGTTTTTACTTGGAGTTTTACTCAAGATGCTGATTTAATAATTAAAAATCAAACTTTAGTAGACCAACATACGCTATTAACCTGTTCTTATCAGCAAGAAGATTTTAATATTAAAATCCCTTTTACAGATAAAGCATCTATAGAGAATGCTATTACCTGTTTGGCAACTTTATTGGCATTAAAGGTATCCATACCTGTGATTTCAGCCAGATTAGAAAAGCTGCATCAAGTTAAAATGAGGTTAGAGTTAAAAAGTGGTATCAACCAAACTTCTATTATTGATGATAGCTACAACTCTGATATTTCTTCTTTAGAAATTGCTTTAGATTTTCTTAATCAACAAAACCAGCATCCTGTAAAGACCCTTATTTTATCAGATATTCAACAATCTGGCTTGAAGAGTGAGATGCTTTATAGCAAAGTTGCTAAGCTTTTAAAAGCTAAAAAGATCGATAAATTAATTGCTATTGGCTCACAGTTATCAAATTTTAAAACGTTTTTTAATGCTAATAGTCAGTTTTTTTTAGATACAGATACTTTTCTTAAACAGTATAATCTGGATGATTTTAACAATGAAGCCATTTTATTAAAAGGAGCAAGGCAATTTAAGTTCGAAAAAATTTCTAAGATATTAACTCAAAAAGTTCACGAAACCATTCTAGAAATCAACCTAAATGCTTTAGAGCAAAACTTAAATTATTATAAATCAAAATTACAGCCGGGAGTAAAATTAATGGCTATGGTAAAAGCTTTTGCCTACGGAAGCGGAAGTTATGAAATAGCTAACTTGTTACAATACAATAAAGTAGACTATTTAGCTGTTGCTTACGCTGATGAAGGTATAGCGCTTAGACAAGCAGGTATAACGTTACCAATTATGGTGATGAGCCCAGAAGTTTCTTCTTTTGACGCCATTGTGAAATACAATCTAGAACCAGAAATATTTAGTTTTACGGCTTTATCATCTTTACATCAATATCTTAAAACACTACATAGAACGCAATACCCCATCCATTTGAAATTAGATACCGGTATGCATCGTTTAGGTTTTGAGGAGAAAGATTTATCTGCTATTAAATCGTTTTTATTAAATAATGAAACGGTAAAAGTTAAAACAGTATTCTCTCATTTAGCTGCTAGCGAGGCCCCGCAGCATGATGATTATACAAAGTCTCAAATTCAAAAATTTGATGCTTTTTGCCAAAATTTGGAAACAGAAATTGGTTATTCATTTATAAAGCACATTTGCAACACATCTGCCATAAGAAGATGGCCACAAGCACAGTTTAATATGGTGCGTTTAGGAATTGGCTTATATGGTATAGATAATTTATCTAAGGATGATACAAGCTTATATCAGGTAGCAACCTTAAAAACTACGGTATCACAAGTTAAAAAGCTAAAAAAGGCGATACTATTGGTTATGGTAGAGTAGGTGTAATGCAGCAAGACGGTGAAATTGCAACAGTTAAAATTGGCTATGCCGATGGTTATCCAAGAGCTTTAGGAAAAGGTGTGGGGAGTATGTTTATCAATCATCAAGAAGTATTTACCATTGGCAATATTTGTATGGATATGTGTATGTTGGATGTTACCGGTAAAGATGTTAGAGAAGGAGATGAGGTTATTATTTTTGATTCGCAACCTTTACTTTATAAAATAGCAGGGCAGCTACAAACCATTCCTTATGAGGTGCTTACCAATATTTCACAAAGGGTTAAACGTGTATATTACTACGAATAAGTTATGAAAAGAATTATTAATGCTTTACTGAGATATTTTATAAAAGGTTTATTGTTGATTTTACCTATGGGTGCAGCAATTTTAATCTTGTTTTGGGCTTTTACTTCTTTAGATTCTGTTTTAAATTTTAGCGATAGTTTCATTACCGACCCTAATACAGGAGAACCGCTTTACATACCAGGCTTAGGTATTTTATCGGTAATAGTAATTATTCTTTTTTTTGGAATTATTGCTACATACCTCATCACAGAACCTATTTACAATTGGTTTGGGAGATGGTTAAACAGAATTCCGGTTTTTAAATTTTTATACTCCTCTGTAAAAGATATTACAGAAGCTATTGTAGGCGATGAGAAAAAATTAAACGAACCTGTATTGGTAGAAACAAGCGATGGAACAAAGAAAATTGGTTTCTTAACACAAAAAGACTTGAAAATTTTAGGTTTAACCGATGAAGTGGCTGTTTATTTCCCTTGGTCTTATTCTTTTGCTGGTGAATTGGTTATTGTAAAAGCTGATAAAATTAAGCCTTTACCTATATCATCATCACAAGCAATGAAATTTATAGTTTCTGGCGGGGTAAGTAGCTTACACGATTAATTTTTGAGCATATATTGATTGAAAAACTCTTTAGAAGATAAAACTTCAATTTCTGCAAAATAGAAATCCTCTTTATTTTCTGTGATGATGCATGAGCATTTTTTTTCTATAGCGGCATAATATTCTAAGCCATCTTCAAAATCATGAGCTTTTTTGTTTAAAAGGGTGTTTTTTACTGCTGCTGAAGTATTATCTGCAATTAAAATATGTTCACACAAAGTTTCAATTTTTTGTTTGGCTAAAGCCGATTTAGACTTCTTCTCAGTAAAATAGAAAGCTATGGCCAAGCAAACAGGAGAGGTGTAAAGGTTATATTTAGGCTGGTTAGCTAAACTTAAAATCCTTGAAGAATAGGTAAACAAAGGATATTCTTTATTCAATACAGAAACTAGAATATTGGCATCAAGAAATATATTCATTTTCTTGATGCAAAAAAATCATCTTTAAGTTTTTTTCTAGAAGCCTTTTTAGTTTGATAAATAGCTTCACCTTCTGCAACAGCAGAAACCCAATCTGCAATAGGATAATCTTCTAATGATTTATATTCTTTAGTGGTGATTTTTGTTAATAAAAACTCTATTAATCTTGATAAACTGATGTTGTTTTCAGCAGCATAAGCTTTAGCTTTTTTGATGATTTCTTCATCAAAAGAGAGGGTTATTTTTGTATCCATAATAAAGTAGAATTTTAAATCTCAACAAAAATAAATATTTATACGTAAAACAAAAATAATCTATACGTATTTTTAATAAATCTCTCTTTTAGCAGCAGCTAAAGTATTTTTTAATAAGCTTACAATAGTCATTAATCCAACGCCACCTGGTACCGGTGTTATATAAGAACTTTTTAGTGCAACTTCATCAAAATCAACATCACCATAAAGTTTAAAGCCTGATTTGGTAGTTTCAGAACTTTCTCTGTTCATGCCAACATCAATAATTACAGCACCATCTTTAACCATATCTGCTGTAATAAAGTTCTTCTTGCCAATTGCGGCAATTAAAATATCGGCTTTTAAAGTAAAATCTTTAAGATTTTGTGTTCTGCTATGGGTTAAGGTAACGGTACAATTTCCAGGCTTAGCGTTTCTAGCCATTAAGATGCTCATTGGACTACCTACAATATTACTTCTACCAACAACAACGCAATGCTTGCCAGCGGTTTCTATACCATAATATTCTAGCATCAACATAATACCGTAAGGCGTTGCAGGTAAAAAACATGGTAAATTACGTTGCATTCTACCTAAGTTAATAGGATGGAAACCATCAACATCTTTACGGTAATCAATAGCTTCTGTAATTACATCAGGATTGATGTGTTTAGGCAAAGGAAGTTGAACGATAAAGCCATCTACTTCTTTGTCTTCGTTTAATTCTTTTATTTTATTCAGTAACTCTTCTTCTGTTACTGTATGATCGTATCTTATTAATGATGATTTAAAGCCTACTTTTTCGCAGTTACGCATTTTGCTGGCTACATAGGTTTCGCTACCACCATCATTACCAACTAAAACGGCTACTAAATGTGGTTTACGACCAGTTTTTTCTAAAAGTTCTGCTGCTTCTACAGCTATTTGTTTTTTTAGTTCTTCAGAAACTAATTTTCCGTCTAATAATGTCATTTTTTAGTTTATTAGGAATTAGTTGGTTAGTTTGTTAGAATAATAGCTATACAACTAAAACCTAACTATCTAACCAACTAAATTAATCTAATTTTAAAACCGCCATAAATGCAGATTGTGGGATTTCTACGTTACCAACTTGGCGCATACGTTTTTTACCTTTTTTCTGTTTTTCTAGTAATTTACGTTTACGAGAAATATCGCCACCGTAACATTTTGCTGTAACGTCTTTTCTTAAAGCTCTAACGTTTTCACGAGCAATAATTTTAGCACCTATAGATGCTTGTATAGCAATTTCAAATTGTTGTCTTGGGATAAGCTCTCTTAATTTTTCGCAGATTTTTTTACCAAAATCATAAGAATTGCTTCTGTGGATTAATGAAGATAAAGCATCAACATGCTCTCCGTTAAGCATAATATCTAGCTTTACTAAGTCAGATTGTTTATAGCCAATCTGGTGATAATCAAAAGAAGCGTAACCTTTAGAAATTGTTTTTAATCTATCATAAAAATCAAATACAATTTCGCCCATTGGCATTTCAAAAATCAGCTCAACACGGTCTGAAGTTAAATAATGCTGATTAACAATAACACCTCTTTTTTGAATACAAAGAGACATTACCGGGCCAACAAATTCTGCTTTGGTAATGATATTTGCTTTGATATAAGGCTCCTCAACAAACTCTAGCTTAGATGGATCTGGCAACTCTGATGGGTTGTTTACAATAATAGGATCACCTTTAGTAGAGTGCGCTATGTAAGAAACGTTTGGTACAGTTGTAATAACCGTCATGTCAAACTCACGCTCTAAACGCTCTTGAATAATCTCCATATGCAGCATTCCTAAGAATCCACAACGGAAACCAAAACCTAAAGCCGCAGAAGACTCTGGCTCGAAAACCAAAGAAGCATCATTCAGTTGCAACTTGTGCATTGCTTCTCTTAATTCTTCAAACTCATCAGTATCAACAGGGTAAATACCAGCAAAAACCATTGGTTTTACTTCCTCAAAGCCTTGTATACCTTCAACAGGTTTATCTTTTAAAACAATGGTATCGCCAACTTTTACTTCTCTTGCTTCTTTAATACCAGAAATGATATAACCTACATCACCAGTTTTAACAACATCTTTAGCTTGTGGCGTTAGTTTTAAAATACCAACTTCATCAGCAATATATTCTTTGCCTGTAGCAACAAATTTTACCCTGTCATTTTTTCTAATTTCGCCGTTTACAACTTTAAAATAAGCTATAATACCACGGAATGAGTTAAAAACAGAATCGAAAATAAGCGCTTGAAGTGGTGCTTGAGGATCGCCAACAGGAGCTGGAACACGTTTTATAACAGCTTCTAAGATAGCTTCAATACCTAACCCGGTTTTACCAGACGCAGGTATAATCTCATCCCTATCACAACCTATTAAATCAACAATTTGATCTTTTACTTCTTCTGGCATAGCACCAGGTAAATCCATCTTGTTTAAAATAGGGATGATATGTAAATCTTGCTCTAAAGCTAAATAAAGGTTAGAAATGGTTTGCGCTTGTATGCCTTGTGAAGCATCAACAATTAACAAAGCACCTTCACAAGCAGCAATAGAACGCGAAACTTCATAAGAAAAATCTACGTGTCCGGGTGTATCAATCAGGTTTAAGATATATTCTTGGCCATCATACAAATAATTCATTTGTATAGCATGACTTTTAATCGTTATCCCACGTTCTCGTTCTAAATCCATATCATCCAGCAATTGTGCTTGCGCTTCACGTTGGGTAATGGTTTTAGTATATTCTAATAGTCTATCAGCAAGAGTACTCTTACCATGATCTATATGTGCTATAATGCAAAAATTACGTATATGCTTCATATTGGAGAGCAAAGATAGATTTTTAGCTCCAAATAAATTATAAATTTAGGCTTAAGAATTAAAAAGATTATTCTGTAGATTTAAAACACATTTAGCTATCTTATTTATGAAATCATTTTTACTGCTACTCTTTGCTATTATTATCAAATTAAATGTATTTGCACAAGTGAAACCTGATAGTATTAAATCTTCAGATAAAGTAGTTGTAAGAATGTGTATGCCTAGTAGAGCAGAAATGCTAAATCGGCCACAGCTTTTATATGTTTTATATTTTGGTAAAAACCAGCTGGTTTTCAGAAATATACCACTTGATAAGATAAAGTTAAAGCCTCAGGATATAGATTCCATTAAAGTTTTAAAAGATGCTATAGCCATAAATAAATACGGAGAAGATGCTAAAAATGGCGTTATTGAAATAAAGATGAAAAAGGAGAAAGAGAAGATTTTTAGAAAAGAAAATAGAGCTTTATTAAAAAAGGGATAGCGTAAAAACTATCCCTTTTATGTTATTCGCCTCTTTTTAGGCCAAATTTCTCAATTTTAGAGTAAAGGTGACTTCTTTGGATATCAATATCTTCGGCTGTTTTAGAAACGTTCCAATTGTTTTTTTCTAGCTTAAATTTGATATACTCTTTCTCGGCATAATCTTTATAGTCTTGGAAATTAACAAATTCATCAAAGTTTAAGCCCGATGATTTACTGGTAGTTTCTGGCTCATAAATACTTCCACTAGGGTTGGAGAAAGCTTTAACATCATCCTCTGTAATGGTTTTATCGCTTAAAATAATTAAACGTTCTATCACATTTCTAAGCTCACGTATGTTACCTGTCCAAGGTAAATTTTTAAGTGCTTCATAAGCTCCGGCTGATATTTTTTTAACAGGCATTCCATAATCATTGCAAATTTCTTCACAAAAGGTCTCAGACAATAGTGGAATATCACTTTTTCTTTCTACCAAAGGCGGTACATGGATATGGATAACGTTTAGTCTGTGGTAAAGGTCCATTCTAAAATTACCCGCTTCAATTTCTTTAAGCAAATCTTTATTGGTAGCAGCAACCACTCTTACGTTAACATCTATTTCTTTTTCGCCGCCTACTCTGGTAATTTTACTTTCTTGTAAAGCTCTTAAAACTTTCGCTTGCGCTGATGCACTCATATCGCCAATTTCATCTAAAAATAGCGTACCACCATTAGCTTGCTCAAACTTACCAATACGCTGTTTTACAGCTGATGTAAAAGAACCCTTTTCATGTCCAAATAATTCTGATTCTATCAATTCTGATGGGATAGCAGCACAGTTTACCTCAACCATAGGCCCTTGAGCCCTGTTAGATTTTTCGTGTAGCCATCTTGCTACCAGTTCTTTACCACTTCCATTGGCTCCAGTAACTAAAACACGGGCCTCTGTAGGGGCAACCCTTTCTATGGTTTCTTTAATTTTATTGATAGATGGAGATTCGCCTAAAATTTCTCTGGTTTTGGTTTTACTTACTTTTTGCTTTAATACCTTAGTTTCTGTAACTAAAGAACCTCTATCTAAAGCATTTCTTACGGTAATTAATAAACGATTTAAATCTGGCGGTTTAGAAATAAAATCAAAGGCACCTTTTTTAGAAGCTTCAACAGCAGTTTCAACGGTTCCATGTCCTGATATCATGATGAAAGGTAAATCAGGTCTTATTTCTAAGCCTGCAGATAGAACTTCCATTCCATCCATTCTATTCATCTTAATATCGCAAAGAACTAAATCATAATTCTTTCTTTTAATTAAGTCTAAACCGTCAACGCCGTTGTCTACATCTTCAATTTCAAAATCTTCATACTCTAAAATTTCTCTTAGCGTATTTCTGATAGCTCTTTCATCATCAATAATTAAAATTTTTGCCATACAAATATTTAACGTTTGGGGTTTAAAAATGTATACTAATCTATACAATTATGCATAAAAAAAGTCCTGCATTGGAGCAGGACTTTCAGAATATCGTTATAAAAAGCAAATCTATAAGCCGGGTTCTGTCATCCTGATCCAAATTGCTTTGGATTTCAGGATTCTCTATCATTTATCTTGCCATAATATTGCTATTATGATCTAACGACCTACCCTCCTTAATAGCGACAAGCGCAGCGGAACGAGCAGCCCCGACGGTTAAGGTTTATTTGGTCTTTCAACTCCTGAGGTTTACCACGATGCATGTCGCCATACAAAGTCGTGAGCTCTTACCTCACGTTTTCACCTTTTCTCCCGTTAAACGGAAGTAGTTTATTTTCTGTAGCACTTTCTGTCACCTTTGTGGGGTGCCTTCCCGTTAGGAAGCAGGATGCTCTGTGTTGCCCGGACTTTCCTCCATCCCGATATTAATCGGGACAGCGATAGAGCGATTTGCCCCACAAAGATAGGCTTTTACTTACAGTTATTGATATTCTTTTCTACTTCCTTAACATCATAAATACCTTGCTTATTACCAAATGAGTTGGTGATATAAGTTAAAACCTTAGCAATATCTATTGCTGCTAAATGTTTTTCTGCAGGCATAGGAGTTTGGTACGTTATACCATTTACCACTATAGTATCTGATAAACCATAAACAATATAGCAAGCCAAGTCTTTTCTGTTCTCTCTTAAAAAAGTGCTATCTGTTAAAGGAGGGATGACATTTGCCAAACCACTTCCATCTTTCATGTGGCAATTTTGGCAATGTACTTGGTAAACCTGAGAACCATCCGCATAATAGCGTTGGTATTTTACTTCATCCTCAGTACAAGCGTTTAGAAAGATACAAGCAATGAGCATACTAAAGGCCAAACTTATAATTTTTGCTCTCATTTATACTCGGCTAATAAAATATCCATATCATCCATCAGTTGGCTTACTTGCTTTTCATCAGTACCATCATAAGCGCCTCTAATATGCCTGTTTTTATCTACTAAAATAAAATAGCCAGAGTGACTGATACCTCCTGGTGCTAAAGAATCTCTATCGGCATAATTCATATAACCATTACGGGCCATATTGTAAATAACATCTCTATCGCCATATAAAAAGTGCCATTTTTTACTGCTTACGCCGAGTTTATCTGCATATTTTTTTAAAACGGGTACACTATCATGCTTAGGGTCTATAGTATGTGATACGATAGCTACTTGGTTATTATCTTTATACTTATCATGAATACGCAATAACTGCTTCTTCATAATTGGGCATATAGAAGGGCAGGAGGTAAAGAAAAAATCAGCAACATAGATTTTATCTTTCAAAGAATCGTTATTTATATAAACGCTATCCTGATTTAATAAGTTGAAATCAGGAATGCTTTGATAAACAGTATCTTTACCATTAGCAGCAACTTCACGATTACCCAAAATAGGCAGTTTAGCAGGGTTTTGCTTACATGATACTATTGTTAGAAATAAAGAAGAAATAGCTATTAAAATATTGATTTTCATGTTATTTATATTGTTTAATAAGAGCGTTGCTATGTGCTAAAGATTTATCAAATAAAGTTTTTACAGAATCTATTTTTTGTTCCTGACTTTTTAAATAATCGAAAATTTCTTTGCTAGATTTTCCAGTATAATCTGGATTAAACTGATGCATCCAATTCATCATAGCTTCATCGGCATTGTTTAATAAGTTTTTTGCACTATCAATTTTAGCTATTAATGTGTTGCTATCAAGACTTGGGTTTTCTGACTTAATTTTCTTGTATTTTAAAGTTATACTGTCTAATCTTAATTGGTTTTCTGTTAAAGAATCCATCTTAGCCATTAAAACATCATGTTTATCTATAACTTGCTTTTGTAATTTTTGTTGCTCTTCTTTATCGTTATTACATGCCAAAAAACTAAAGCATATTGCAACAAGTATCATTTTTAAATTATTCATCTTTATCTTATTTTTTAATAAATATGGCAAGGCCAAACAAACTTACAATTAATACACCTAGTGCTGAAATTAACATGGTAAAATCTCTAATGTTTTTACCAGCCCAATCCATAAACAAGAATTTGTGAAATATGGCAAAACTATAACCTTCTATTCTATCTTCATCTGTTATATGAGAAGCTAAGGTTGAAAATTGGGTATCAATAAAATAGGTGTCGTTTTGCGGGGTATCATAATCTAACTGCACAACAGGCAGCCTTTTAAATACAAAACCATAATCTCTTGAAAAAGAATACAGTGTCTTTGTATTTAATAGTTTTGCTTCAAAAAAATTATTGTTTTCATCGGTTTTTAAGCAGCAATCTGGTAAAATAATATCTTCTTGTTGTGTAGTAGAAGTAAACTTTTTAACTAAATACTTAGCATACTCAATATCAGCATTTAAAGTTTCTTTGCCAGTTCTAACATTAAAATATAAAATTTCTTGAGGCTCGTCATCTGTTTTATTATAAACTACTTGATATAAAGTGTCCTTTTTTAAAGTAACAATTGAAATATTGGATAATTTATCCCAAAATAGATTAAGCTTTAAAAAGTCTTTTTTGAGGTGCTCTATTTTAATGATAGGCTCATATTTTAATCCTGTTTCTTTGTTTGGATTCCATTTTGTGGTAGCATGATAAGCGCCACTAGCAGCAAAAGTTAAGGTAACAAAAGCGGTCGCAATGCCAATTTGCCTGTGGTACTTTTTCAGAATACTTTTACTATTTATAGGTGTTTTTTTGAATTTACCCCACATAAATCCATAAATAAGTATTCCGCTTAGCGCTGATAATATAATGATGCTTAAGCAAATCATCATCATTACAATACGTATTTGGTTATTGCTTATAGCATCTAAAAAAGACCAATTATGAAATAAATCAAAAATTAAGAGGAAATTTTTACGGTTTTGATTATTAAAAGTAGCTAAGCGACTGCTAGTGGTTTCTATAAATAAGTCTGTACCTCCGTTTTTATCAAAAGATAATTTCCAAACTGGTAAAAGCCGATTGATGTATTTATAGTCTTGGCTAAAAGTAGTTTGTAAGCTGATATTTGAAGGCTTAATAGCTGTATCTGCTAAATAATATTTTGCTAAATATGTAGCATAATGCTGGTCACCGTTTAAGAGTTCTTCGCTAGTTGTTGTATTAAAATATCTTATCTTTTTATCTATACTTATAATTTGATAATAAGAGTTTCCTTTAAAATAAACAATACGGAAGTTTAAAAATCGGTGTATTTGATGCGCTTTTAAAACTTCTTGAATACTGTATTTTATTTTTGTAGTATCTATTACGCTAATCTCTAATTTTTCTTTTGGCAAAGTAGGTTTAAACCAATGGGCCATAAATGGATGCATAAGGCCAGATAATGTCCAAAAAATTACAGGTATAATGGTAATTAAACCTATAATTTTATGCCATTTATAGATGTTTTGTTTGATATATTTTTTCATTTTAATGATGCTAAAAAACAGCTTGCTTTAAATTCAAAGCAAGCTCTTTTAGTTAATTGATTTTATTCTTACCAGTAAAATTATATTGAATACCCATTACATACGTTCTTGGCGCACCAGGGTTAAAGGTGCTTCTATCAGTAAGGTTATTACCTCTAGTTGCCGAGTTTGCAAATAACTCATCAGTAAAATTCATAATATTGGCATAAAGCTCAATAGCTTTCCACTTATAGCCAACTCGATAATTTAACAAATGATAACCTTCATACTTTACCGTATTAATTTGGTTTTGATACCAGGATGAAAGATATTGCCATTCTATAGATGTTCTAAAGTTTTTAACCCATTTAGGATAATATGAAAATTCGCTATTCCATGTCCAGCGTGGTGAGCTAGGCATGTCAAACCCAGCTAGGTTTTGAAATGGGTCATTTGGTCTATCGCTAATTTTAAAATCTTTAAAACGATGGATGGCGGTTGTACCTCCAAATCTAAACCAGTATTCTGCTGTTGGTTTGGCGTTAAATCCAAATTCTAAACCACGGTGTAAGGTTTTTCCTGCCGACTGAAAATCAAAAGAATTATCTGGTTGACGGATATTGAGCAATTCATTTCTGCCATCCATTTGGTAAGCCGTAACATCCAAATAAAATTTGTTTTTAAGAAAAGAAATCCATCCTCCCAATTCATAATTATTAAAGTAAGCAGGGCTTAAATTGGTATAAAATTCTACCGGATTGGTATTAGGTCTTGGTCTGAAAATAGCAGTTAAAGATGGCGGCGAAAAGCCCTGAGAAAAATTAGCATAAACACCCTTATTTTTATCAATCTCATAAGTTGCGCCAATTTTAGGCGTAAACCTTTGGTAAATGATATTCCCAGATGTTGAATTAATGTTATTGATATAATCTAAATCCATCACATCATATCTGCCACCAACTGAAAAGCGTAACTTATTGACAGGCTCAAAATCATATTGTAAATAGGTGGCATAGTTTTTTATATCGCCATTATAATTTGCTATTGGAGAATCTGGTCTTTCTCTAGCTATACTATACTTTTCTACAAATCTATTACTTGGATCTAGTTGTGCATTTAAATCAATTAAATAAGACCAATAGGTGTTTTCTGTTAAATCTAAAACTGCACCTGCAAGAAGTTTCGAGTTTAAAAAATTAAACTTTTGACTATGTTGAGCGATGAATCCGTAACTCTCAAAATCATTAGAGTTTAGTTCACCTCGGGCCTTGGTAGGGTCGTTTGTTGCACTTGATACAGGATTCCATCTAATGGCATAACTTGGATTTTGTCCATGCTTATTGTTTCTATGAAATAGCGTAATGAAAGATTTAGAATGGCTATTCCAATCATGTTCTAAGGTTAAGCGAGAACGGTAAGCATCAGATTTTCTATAAGTAAAATCTGATGTACTTACATAATTTCTGCTGTAAAACATGGTACTATCTACGTTTCCGGCCATTTGCGAATAATAAGTTCCGTAGATGAAGTTTCCTATGAGGCGAGTTTTATTACTAAAATTGTATTCTAATCTGGCATTTAATGATGTTTTATCATAATCAGAACTTGCCATCCAAGAATTGGTTTGTTTACTGCTTAAGCCTCCAATATAAAAGCCAAACTTTTTTAGTTGAGCTCCGGCTCCAAATTGTATCCGTCTAAATCCCCAATTGTCAAACTGAACGCCCACTTTTGCAGTAGGTACGGGGGTAGGCCTTTGCATAATAAAATTAATAGCCCCACCCACAGCTTCGGGTCCGTAAATAGAGGAAACAGGTCCTTTTACAACTTCAATACTATTGATAACAAATTGGTTAACTTCCAATAAAGCATTATGATTAAAAACTCCTAAAGGTCTTATGGGTACACCGTCTTCCAGATATAAATAATAAGCACTTGTGCCCATAGGTTGCCTTATAGACATTCCATGTTGCTCGTTATTATAACTCGGCATGATAACTCCTGGTGTTTTATTAATGATTTCAAAAACCTGATTAGCCTTTGTCTCATCAATAAGCTTTGCCGATAATTTACTAATAGCTATAGGAGTTTGGCTTCTTAAAGAAGCCTCTCTGTTTGCTGTAACAACAACCTCATTTAAATTGCTGTTATTTTGCTTTAAAGCGATATAAACTGTATGATTAGTTTTTACAATAAATTCTTGATTTTCATAACCTAAAGCTGTTATAAACAAATTTGTACTATCTTTTGAGCTTTTGATATAAAAAGCTCCGGAAGCATCGGTTAAACTTACCAAATTCTGGTTTTCAACTTTAATAATAGCTCCACTGATGGGTGTTTTTGTAAACTCCTCATATACGATTCCACTTATATCTTGTGCATAAGTGTTTACAATGGCGAGGATGTACCAAACCATTATCAAATAAAATTTCATGTGATTTTATTTAAGTCTGCAATAAAAAATATCATCTAAACGCTTGAGATGATGTTAAATAAAATTTATGCAGGCTTAAGCAGGAGGGTGGAAAATAGGGAATACACGAACTAAGTTGTAGTGGAGTTGAACTGGGGTGTTAATTTCAAGAATTAAACTTGTGTTAAAGCGAAAAGCATAGTTGTTTACAGTAGCAATTTCTTGAAATAAGTTTTTCTGATTTTGCCTTTCCTGTTGTGCTTGCTTTTTTTCTGCTTGTTCTAGTTTTTTCTTCAAGAAACATTTCCCAAAACATTGTAATTGCGGCTTTTTTTTGTTTTCGCAAAGTTGTGCTGCAATATAATTTTTGTTCAACTCAAAACCTGCAAACACATATATTTTACTATAATGAGTAGAAATAATAGTGCAGATTAACAGATATGCAATTATGCGTTGAAACATGCTGCAAATATAAATTTAGTATCATCAAACCAAAGAAAATACACTATATAATTCTTAGATTTAAGAAAAAATAATACGCATATGAAAAAGCCTCTTCGTATTTTTAAAATCTTTTTACTTTTATTGATGATGACTACTACACAAGATTTAATAGCACAATTAAAAGGTGCTTGGCATTTAAAAGATGGTGATACCAACCATTTATTATTAATAGAGCATGACTTTATTTTCCATACCATTTATAAGGATAACGAGTTTATAAATTTACATGGCGGTACTTTTGAGCGTACCGATAAAGAGCTGGTGATTAATATGTTGGTACATAATCTTAATGCCGATGCTGTGGGCAAAAAAATACATTTACCTTATACTTTCTTAAATGATGAACTTACTTTAATGCCTGGCAGTAAGATTCTAAAATTTAAAAGAGTTGATGATGGTAATGCACCTTTGGCTGGCGTTTGGCGTATAACCTCTAGAATGCAGCCCGATGGTAAAGTTGTACCTATACACCAAACAGGTACCAGAGTTACTTATAAAATATTAACAGGAAGTAAGTTCCAATGGTTGGCTATAGACCCAGCTGTTAAGTTGTTTAATGGTACTGGTGGAGGTTCTTATACTTTTAAAGATGGTAAATATGTAGAAACAATTGAGTTTTTCTCTAGAGATAATAATAGAGTAGGTGCTTCTTTAAGCTTTGATGGCAAACTAGAAAATGGCGACTGGCACCACAGCGGTTTAAGCTCTAAAGGAGAAAAAATTTACGAAATCTGGTCGCAGGTTAAATAACATGAACTGGAAAGAAGAAAATAATTCACTTTACAAAAGCTTCAGCTTTAAAGATTTTGCTGAAGCTTTTGCTTTTATGAAAAGAGTTGCAGTTTTAGCAGAAGAAGCCCAGCATCATCCCACATGGAAAAACACCTATAATAAGGTTGAAATTTGGCTTCAAACCCATGATGAAGGAAATATCGTTACAGAAAAAGATAAAGCTTTAGCCCAAGCTATTGATGCGCTTTTATAAGATTTTTAAAACAGCTAAATAAAGTTCGGCACATAAAATACCCATTCCAAAGCTTAGTAAAGTTCCTATCAGGATATATTCTGTAAGCTTGATGTCTTTAGCATCTTTTAAATCGCCAAACCTAAAAATAGATTTAGCGGCTAGTAAAAAGCCAATACCCTCCCAAAAGTTTATCACTACAAAAAAGAAGATAAACAAGCGCTCTAAAATACCAATATACTTACCTGCATGGTTACTATTGTGTTGAATAAGTTCTGATGTTTCTTGCTTAATTTGTAAACTCCATTGCGTTAACAAAACTCTTAAAACAATGGCACTTACATAACTTACACTCAATACAGCTGTAACCATTAATAAAAATTGTGGCGTTTGCAGGTATTGGAGATTTACCGCGTAAGGATAATAAGCGTAAACTACCACTGCTATAACAAAGAAGTGTAAAAGCTGGTCTGCAAAAAAGTATGCTTTGCTGTATTTGGGTTTCTCTACGTAAATTTTAAGTATATCAATAACTAAATGACTGATTACAATTGCCATAATACCCAATAGATATTGCGTTTTAAATGCTGTTATTAATAACAAAAGCAGTAAATGGATGGCTGCGTGGAAATAAAGGTATTTTGATTTTATTTTGAACGACTTTTTATGTTCAACCCATTTGTTGGGTTGCAGAACAAAATCGCCAATAAGATGTGCTAATAGCAGTTGCAATAATAATGTTAACATAGGTTTTGTAGCTGTTGCTGATAATAATTTAGCAGTTTTAGCAATCCATCATAACCACCTCTTTTTAAGCCCGCACTTATAGCACTTTGGCTTTTTTTATTTAACGCGGCAGCAAGCTGTTGCTGATTAAGCCCTGGATGTTGTAAAGCCTTCAATATCATTCCTGCCGATGTTGATGTCCAACCATCAGCGGTAAGCGCAAAAATTTCTAACATGGTGTTTATGGTTAAATCAAACTGCGGCCATGTAGTTTTTATTGCCAAATTATTAGTCTTTAAGTTATCAAAACTTTCGCCAGCAAAAATAAAAGCATTACCATTAGATTCTGATAGCTTATCGCTTTGATAATTTATATCTCCAATACCAATACCAATTCTTGCATCTAATTTGCTTAACTTTTTAACATTAGCTTTGATAATGTAAGCCAGTTTAAGTGCAAATGCGGGTTCTGTTTTGATTTGAAAACTATCACCACGATAAATTTCCCAATCTTTAGGTTGCACACCATATTGCCCAAACAGTGTTTTTAAGCTATTGAGCCATATTTCAGAATCAACTTTTCTTGAGCTGATGATATCTCCGGTTAAAATTGCTTGCATCATAATATGCAATATAGTAATTATCGCTTAATTACGCGATATTTTTAATTATCGTCTATTTGTGCGATATTTTTAATTATCGTTGGTTTACGCAATAATTTGTGTTTTAAAGATGGCGTATAAAAAAAGCCCGCTTTAAACGGGCCTTATGATTTTTAAACTCCTAAATCAGTCATAATCTGATTGATTTTTTCATCTAACAAAGCATCAGTTTCTTTAAATGCTTCTTTATTTGCTAAAGGCGTGTTTACGCTGCAATAGAATTTAATTTTTGGTTCTGTACCAGACGGACGAGCAGAAATGATACAACCATCCTCGGTAACAAACTGTAAAACATCAGATTTTGGTAAATCTATTTGTTTAATGATACCAGAATTTAAATCAGTTTCTTTTCTTAAAGTATAATCTTTTAAAGTAACCACTTTAGAGCCGCCTAAGCTTTGTGGCGGATTATTTCTAAAACGCTCCATCATAGCTACAATTTCTTCGGCACCGGTTTTACCTTTCTTCGTGATAGATACTAACTTCTCTTTATAGAAACCGTATTTCACATACATATCTATCAAAGCATCGTACAAGCTGCTACCTTTATCTTTGTAAAAAGCAGTCATTTCTGCAATAAATGCACAAGAAATTACTGCATCTTTATCTCTAACAAATTCGCCAACTAAATAGCCATAACTTTCCTCACCACCCACAATAAAGGTTTCCTTACCTTGTAATTGTGTCATAATCTGCCCAATAAACTTAAAACCAGTTAAGGTATTGTAGCAGGTCACATTTTTAGAAGCAGCAATTTTATCTATTAGGTAAGAAGTAACAATGGTTTTAATTACGTATTCTTTACCGGTAAATTTCCCTTCTTTCTCCCAAGCTTCTAACATGTAATTAACCAATAAACAGCCAGTTTGGTTACCGTTTAAAAGTTCAAACTCACCATCGTGATTTTTAACAGCAATACCTACACGGTCTGCATCAGGATCAGTTGCTAAAACCAAATCAGCATCAACTTCTTTAGCTTTTTGTAAAGCTAAAGTTAAGGCTTCTTTTTCTTCTGGGTTTGGATAAATAACGGTAGGAAAATTTCCATCAGGTTTAACCTGTTGCTCTACTAATGTAATATTGGTAAAGCCAAATCTCTCTAAAGCAGGTGGCACTAGAGTGATACCCGTACCATGAATAGGAGAGAACACGATTTTTAGATCATGCTGACGCTTAATAGCATCAGGCGAAACAGATAAGGAAACTATTTTGCTCAAGTAACTTTCATCTATTTCTTCGCCTATATAAGAAATATTATCAGGCTTGGCCGTAAATTTAACATCGTCTATATTGGTGATTTTTGCTACTTCATCCATCACCATTTTATCATCTGGGGCTACAAACTGCCCGCCATCTGCACCATAAGCTTTATAACCATTATATTCTTTAGGGTTATGAGATGCTGTTAACATCACACCACTTTTACAACCTAGCTCCCTTACGGCAAAAGAAAGTTCTGGCGTAGGTCTTAAAGCTTTAAAGAAATAAACATGAATATCATTAGCAGATAAAACTTCAGCAGTTATTTTAGCGAAATAATCGGAATTGTTACGACTATCATGTGCAATAGCAACTTTTATGGCTTCGCCCGGATATTTTTTGATTAAATAATTGGCTAAACCTTGTGTAGCAGCTCCAATTGTATATTTATTAATACGATTAGAACCTAGGCCCATAATACCACGTAGGCCTCCGGTACCAAATTCAAGATCTTTATAAAAAGAATCGGTTAATTCTGTAAAAGATTTATCATCCAATAAAGTTTGGATTTTTTGCTTGGTTTCGGCATCGTAATTTCCTTGTAACCAAGTGTTAATTTTAGATTGGATAGAGAGTTCTAATTCCTGCATGTTATAAAGGCTTTTATTTATATAAAAATAGGATGGATAAAAATATAATTATTAATGTAAATAATTGTTATTAATCAAAAATCGTACAATTTTATTTTATTCGTTCCTGATAATATCAAGCTTTTATCTATTTTTAGCGCCTGAATTAAAAATCATATAAAAACTAGTAAAAATGAAAGTTCTAAAATTCGGGGGTACATCTGTAGGAAGCCCTGAAAGAATGAAAAAACTTTTAGACATCATTAATCCGTCTGAAAGACAGATAGTTGTACTATCTGCAGTTTCTGGTACAACCAATAGCTTGGTAGAGATATCTCAAGCCTATCTTGCGTCTGATAAAAATAAGGCGAAGGAACTTGTAAAGGCTTTAAAGGATAAGTATGAGATTTTCATTAAAGAACTATTTCAAAAGGACGAGTTTCTAGCTAAAGGAAAAGAGGTTATTGATTCTCATTTTGAGCTATTAGATGCTTTTTCACATGATTTATTTACCGCAATTGAAGAAAAAGTTGTTTTAGCACAAGGCGAGCTTTTATCAACAACTTTATATCACATTTACTTACAAGAAATTGGTGTTCCATCTGTGTTATTGCCAGCTTTAGAGTTCATGAAGATTGATGAAGATAATGAGCCTATTGTAGATTTTATTACAGAAAAACTTACGCCACTTTTAGATGCAAATCCTTCTATAAATTTGTTTATCACGCAAGGGTATATCTGTAGAAATTCTTTTGGTGAGATTGATAATTTAAGAAGAGGAGGAAGTGATTATACCGCTTCTTTAATTGGTGCTGGTATACGTTCTGAAGAAGTTCAAATATGGACAGATATTGACGGAATGCACAATAACGACCCTCGTATTGTAAAAGGTACAAAGCCAATTGCTCGTTTATCTTTTGATGAGGCTGCTGAATTAGCCTATTTTGGTGCTAAAATTTTACACCCACAATCTGTTTTTCCTGCACAACGTTATAAAATTCCGGTTAGGTTGTTAAATACGATGGAGCCTAAAGCTTTTGGTACTTTAATTAGTTCTGAGAGTGAAAAAGGAAAAATTAAATCTATTGCAGCAAAAGATGGTATTACAGCTATTAAAATACAATCTAGCAGAATGCTTTTGGCTTACGGTTTCTTAAGGAGAGTTTTTGAAGTTTTTGAGCGTTATAAAACGCCAATTGATATGATTACAACCTCAGAAGTGGCAGTTTCTGTTACCATAGATGAAACTAAATACTTAGGAGAAATCACCAAAGAATTAAGTGATTTTGGAACTGTTGAAGTTGATGTAAACCAATCTATCATTTGTATAGTAGGGGATATGGGTGCTGATACACATGGTTTTGCTTCAAGAGTTTTTGAATCTTTAAAACATATCCCTTTAAGGATGATTTCTTATGGTGGAAGTAACTACAATATCTCTTTATTGGTTAAAACCGAGGATAAAGTAGAAGCATTAAGAAGTTTACACAATCGTTTATTTGAATAATTTAGTGCAGATGGTAAGGCAAATGTTTAATGCCCAAATAGTAGATTCATTTAAAGATAAAGAGACTCCTTTTTACTATTACGATTTAAAGTTGTTGAAAAACACTTTAACGGCTTGTAAAGAGGCTTCTTTACCGCACCATTTTCATGTACATTTTGCTTTAAAAGCCAATTTTAATAACCGTGTTTTACAGGTGATTAAAGATTTTGGCTTTGGTGCTGATTGCGTTTCTGGTGGCGAAGTTAAAAAAGCTTTAGAAATAGGTTTTGATGCTAAGCAGGTTGTATTTGCGGGTGTAGGAAAATCAGACAGAGAAATTAACGATGCTTTAGACAAAAATATCTTTTGTTTTAATGTAGAATCTATTCAAGAATTAGAGGTTATAAATGAATTAGCTGCTAAGAAAGGTAAAAAAGCCTCGGTTGCTATTCGTGTAAACCCTAATGTAGATGCGCATACCCACCATTATATTACTACTGGTTTAGATGAAAATAAATTTGGTATTAATGCCTGGGAACTTGCTGATGTTTCGGAAACATTAAAAAAATGTAGCCATTTAGAATTTTTAGGTATACATTTCCATGTGGGTTCTCAAATTACAGATATGAATGTTTTCAAAAGCCTTTGTGTTAAGGTTAATGAAGTTCAGTCTTGGTTTGAAGAGCGTGGTATGCCTGTAAAAGTTTTAAATGTTGGCGGTGGTTTGGGTGTAGATTATCATCACCCTGATGAAAATAATATAGCAGACTTTAATAGCTACTTCCAGATTTTTAAAGATTTTTTAGAGATAAAACCTTATCAAGAAGTACATTTTGAATTAGGTAGGGCTTTAGTTGCCCAATGTAGTAGCTTAATTACTAGTGTTTTATATGTAAAGCATGGTATTAAAAAGAATTTTGCGATTGTAGATGCTGGTATGACAGAATTAATGCGTCCAGCTTTGTATCAGGCATATCATAAAATAGAAAACATTTCCCGACAATTAGATAATTCTGAAATCAAAAATCAAGAATCAAAAATAATTAATTACGATGTTGTTGGGCCAATTTGCGAATCATCTGATTGTTTTGGAAAAGAAGTTGCTTTACCAGAAACAAAAAGAGGAGACTTAATAGCATTGAGAACGGCAGGCGCTTATGGCGAGGTTATGGCTTCTGCTTATAATTTGAGGCCAGATATCAGACACGTTTATAACGAATTATAACAATTTGTAGCAGATTAAAGCCATAAATTAAAAAGCTCTTCATTTATTAGATTAAATATCTTTTAATGAAGAGCTTTTTTTATTAGAAACTATTGTAGAATAGAGAAAATTACCTAAAGAATTACTCTTCAAAAAATTCTAATAATTCTCCAAAATAAGAGCTATCCCAGCCATCAACAAATTCTTCATAGCTTTCTGTTGGGATATTGGTATGTAATAATTCTACTGAAGTACCTTTTTTATGCTCATGTAGTTTAATGGTTACGATAGATTTTCCCTCTTGTCCGTCAAAATACCATTCTTGTACAATTTTTTGATTTTCAATAAACTCTAGATTTTTTCCTACAATATCACCATTAAACAAAGAAAACTCTGACCCCGCTAGGTTACTCATTTCAGCTTCAGCACCAGTCCAAAGTTTAATACTTAAAGGATTTGTTAAGGCTAAATAAACTTCTTCTTGAGTTGCCGGAATAAGGTAATATTTTTTATAATCTTTCATGATTTGAGTTCTAAATAAAAGCTCAAATTTAGTCTAAAAGTATTAAGATTTTAAAATGATGTTGATGATTTAAATATTTAGAAATACTTTCTAAGACTTCAGAGCAATATTTAAGTTTTTCTTTTAGAAACTAGCAAAATGATGCCTGCAACTAAAACGGCTGCGCCAACATAAGGTGGCCAGTTAACGGTTTCCTTTTTATCTGCCGAAACTTGTATAGGACCAGCATCTATAATTTTTTCTTGTTTGGTATAAGAAAAGCCACCCCAAACCAGCATAACAATACCGATTATGGTTAAAATAATTCCTAATGATCTGTTCATAGTAGTAATGTTTTTGTTAAAAATATTTAACTATAATACACAAACACTATACCATCAAGATTACGTAAAAGCATTCTCACCCGTTACATCCAAACCTGTAATTAATAAATGTATGTCATGAGTGCCTTCATAAGTAATTACACTTTCTAAATTCATCATGTGGCGCATGATAGAGAAATCGCCGGTAATTCCCATGCCACCTAGCATTTGCCGAGCTTCTCTGGCTATGTTTAAAGCAGTTTCTACAGAATTTCTTTTAGCCATAGAGATTTGAGCAGGAGTAGCCCTGTTATCATTTTTCAAAACTCCTAAACGCCAAACTAGTAGTTGAGCCTTGGTTATTTCTGTAATCATTTCGGCTAACTTCTTTTGTTGTAACTGAAAGCCAGCTATGGGCTTGCCAAATTGCTTTCTTTCTTTCGCGTATCTAAGAGCAGTATCATAACAATCCATAGCAGCACCTAAAGCGCCCCAAGCTATACCAAATCTCGCTTGGTTTAAACAACTTAAAGGTCCTTTTAAGCCTTGTATGTTAGGTAATATGTTTTCTTTCGGAATTTTAACATCCTGAAAAATAAGTTCACCTGTGGCTGAGGCTCTTAAAGACCATTTTCCGTGTGTTTCTGGTGTTGTAAATCCTTCCATACCACGTTCTACAATTACACCTCTAATGGTTTGTGTATCGTC
This sequence comes from Pedobacter aquae, assembly GCF_008195825.1. Classification (NCBI taxonomy): domain Bacteria; kingdom Pseudomonadati; phylum Bacteroidota; class Sphingobacteriia; order Sphingobacteriales; family Sphingobacteriaceae; genus Pedobacter; species Pedobacter aquae. The sequence goes on along the minus strand of NZ_CP043329.1, from coordinate 1,253,825 downwards.
TTTAGCCCAAACAACACCCAAATTAGCAAAAGGAGCATTAGAAATCCACATTTTAGCACCATTAAGAAGAAAATAATCTCCCATATCTTGAATACGGGTTTCCATTCCGCCAGGGTCAGAACCATGATTAGGTTCGGTTAAACCAAAGCATCCCATCATTTCTCCAGACGCCAATTTAGGTAAGTATTTTTGCTTTTGCTCTTCAGAACCAAAGGCGAATATGGGGTACATCACTAAAGAACCCTGTACAGAAGCGGTTGAGCGCAAACCAGAATCGCCACGTTCTATTTCCTGCATCATGATACCATAGGCGATATAATCTAAACCAGCACCGCCATAATCTTGTGGAATGGTTGGGCCAAACACACCCAAATTTGCCAAACCGCTGATTAAATGTTTAGGAAATTGTGCATTTTGGGCATAGTCTTCAATAATTGGGCTGACTTCTTTTTTTACCCAATCTCTAACAGTACTTCTAATGAGTTTATGCTCATCGCTAAGCAATTCATCCATTAGGTAATAATCTGGATGTTGGTATAAATCGGTTTTTGAAGATTTTTGGTTCATGGCATTGGCTTTTGTTAAATTTAACAAAACAATATTTTATTTGTTCCCTTTGATATCATTAGTTTTTCATTCATATTTATAAAATGTCTGTTATCAAAAGAAAAATTGCCTTAGAAGAGGTGAAATTTAATGCTCCGATAGGTTTTTTTGAGGAAGAAAGAATCTTAAAGAATAACTTTTTATTTTCTGCCTATGTTAGCTATACACTTCATCATCAGCAGGATACAGATAACTTAGACCATACTGTTGATTATAGCAAACTTTATGATATTGCTAAAAATCATTTTTCTAAAGAAGCCAAATTATTAGAGCATGTTGCACATGGTATTTTAGATGATATTTTGGCTGCTTATCCGTTTTTAGCGTATATCAACATCCAAATAAAAAAACTAAATCCACCTATACAGGCCGAGATTAAAAATTCGTTAGTAGAACTAACTTATCAAGCAGAGCATGTTTAAGTCCATAAATCATCAGGATATAGCTTTCTTTAAACAAATATGTGGAGAAGATGCTGTTTTTATTGATGATGATTCGCTTTTAAAATACAGTAAAGACGAGACCGAGGATTTAAGTTTTAAACCCGAGGTAGTTTTAAAACCCAACCATACATCGCAAATTTCTGATGTTTTAAAATACTGCCATGAACATTTAATAGCCGTTACTCCGCGTGGTGGCGGAACAGGTTTAAGTGGCGGATCTTTGCCTGTTTTTGGTGGTGTATCTTTAAGTTTAGAACGCTTCAATAAAATTATCCAGATAGATGAACAAAATTTACAAGCCACTGTAGAAACAGGCGTTATTACACAAGTATTGATGGATGCAGCAACTGAAAAAGGCTTGTATTATCCAATAGACCCATCAAGTAAAGGTTCTTGTTTTATTGGTGGTAATATTGCCCATGGTTCTGGCGGACCACGAGTGGTTAAATATGGTACTTTAAGAGATTTTGTACTCAATCTAGAAGTGGTATTACCTAATGGCGATATCATTTGGACAGGTGCCAATACTTTAAAATATGCATCAGGATATAATTTAACGCAGCTGTTTATAGGTTCAGAAGGTACTTTAGGTATTATAACTAAAGCTGTTGTGAAGTTGATAGCTAAGCCTATTCATCAGCTTTTAATGATGGCTGCTTTTACATCAGAAGAAGAAGCTTGTGCTGCAGTTTCTGCAATCTTTAAATCAGGAATTACACCTTCTGCTCTAGAATTTATGGAGCGAAAAGGGGTAGAGTGGGTGGTGAATTATGCTCAACTGAATTTTAATATTTTGGATGATGCCAAAGCTTATTTGCTGATAGAGCTTGATGGTAATTATTTAGATGTTTTGTATCAAGATTGCGAAACTATAAATACTGTTTTAGAACAATATCATTGTTTAGATGTGCTTTTGGCCGAGTCATCAACCCAAAAAGAAGAACTTTGGAAAGTGAGGCGTTTAATGCCGCACTCGGTAAAATCAAATTCTATTTACAAAGAAGAAGATACTGTAGTGCCAAGGGCATCGTTACCAAAACTCATTAAAGGTATTAAAGTTTTAGGTGAGAAATACGGGTTTGAGGCTATTTGTTATGGCCATGCTGGCGATGGTAATTTACATGTCAACATCATTAAAGGAAACATGAGTGATGTTGATTGGAATATGAAACTTAAAGACGGTATTAAAGAAATTTTTGAACTTACCGTTTCTTTAGGCGGCACTATATCTGGCGAACATGGCATTGGCTTAGTACAAAAAGAGTATATGCATATCAAATACACAGAAACACATTTAAACCTTATGCGAGCTATAAAGAATGTATTTGATGTTAAAGGAATTTTAAATCCGGGTAAGATATTTTAAACACCAAAGCTCATATTTACTAACTTAAAATCGTTTCTATAATTTCTTTAGGTGGTAAAATAGGTTTTCCTAAAGAAGTAAAAACAATAATTACTTTAGCTTTTGTTATTAATTCTTCTCCTCTAAAAATTTGCTGCTTAAAGATGAATTTTAGGTTTCCTTCTTGTTCTATTTGCAGGCATACATGAAACTTATCACCACTTTTTAAAGGCTTTTTATAGTCAATTTCTATACGGTAAACTACAGGGTCTATATTTTCTTGGTGTAGTTTAGCAAAATCTAAACCTTTATGCTTTAAAAATTGATGTCGAGTATGTTCTAAGTAATTCTGGTAAACAGCATTATTTACAATTCCTTGTAAATCGCATTCATAATCTCTAACCTCAAAGTTTTCTTTAAACATTACATTTCTGGATTATCATAAGCAATCATTTTAGCTTTTTCTGCTTGCGGAATAGCTACAGGTTTTCCTGATTTATAATCAATAGCTACTTGTGTGGTTTTGCCTATGGTTTTCAAAATAAAATGCTCTCCTTCTTCGGCGTATAGCAAATAAGCAATATCAAAACTACTATTACCAACTCTAGTGGTTTTAACACAAGCTGTTATTTTATCTTCTAAAATTATTGGTTTTAAGTATTCTACTTCAGATTTTACCAATATTATTCCTGTTGCTTTCCAATCCCACTCAATAATATCTTTCCAATAAGCAGATCGGGCTTGCTCAAAATAAGTAAGGTAAACGGCATTATTTGCATGACCAAACATATCCATATCTGCAAACCTAATAGAGATAGGAGTTTTATAGGTAAAAGCGGAAATATTTTCTTCTAATTTCATAGTAAACTGCAATAAAGTCAGTAAAATAAATAAATTAACGACAAAAAGTCATTATTTTCTAACAAAAATACCATTGGTATTAGAGTTGATTCATCCTTTAACGTAAACAAATTTAAAATAATTTATAAGGAGGATATAAAAATGACTTTAGTAAAATTTAATAACGAGAAAAACGGTGTAAAAAATTATTCGCCATTTAATGATTTATTTGATAGCTTTTTTAAAGACAGCTATTATAATGATAGCACTTTGAATAAAGTACCGGCGGTTAATATTTTTGAAGCCGAAGATGCTTATCACATAGAAGTTGCTGCGCCAGGTTTAAAAAAGGATAATTTTAAACTACAACTAGAGAAAAATGTGTTAAAAATTTCAGCAGAAAAAGCCACCGAGACAGAAAGCAACCATAGAAAAGTTACTAGAAAAGAGTTTAGTTATAACGCTTTCGCTAGATCTTTTACCTTACCAGAAACTGTAGATTTTGCTAAAATAGATGCAAAATATGAAGATGGTGTGTTGTATGTAACTGTTGGCAAAAAAGAAGAAGCTAAAATCCAATCAAGGGAAATAGCAATAAGTTAATCATAATTTTTAGGTTTAGTTTTTTGATTGGCATCCCGTTTTTGTTAGCAGAAACGGGATTGCTTTTTTACTTCAAAACCAACATTATTTATTAAATTTGAGCATGAGTTTAGAAATTCTAGATACCCGCCGAAAAGCCTTAACAATTAATCTTAATGCAGATATTTACGGTACTTTTGCTGAAATTGGAGCCGGACAAGAAGTAGCCAGAAACTTCTTTACTGCTGGCGCTGCCTCTGGTACCATTGCCAAAACCATGTCTGCTTACGATATGACTTTCAGTAATGAAATTTATGGTCATGAAGAGTCTGGACGCTACGTATCAAAATCAAGATTAATAAAAATGCTTGATTATGAATTTAAGCTCTTGGAAGACAGGTTATTTGGAGATAAATATCAAACCAAAACTTTTTTCGCTTTCGCTGATACCGTAACAACGCTAAACTATAGTAAAACTAACGACCCACATGGTTGGTTAGGTATTAAATTTCAGCTAGAGCCTTATGGGCCGCCACATGAAATAATTTTCCACGTAAGATTACTAGATAGCGATGCTAGTTTACAACAAAATGTATTGGGTATTTTAGGTGTTAATTTAGTTTATGCTGCTTTTCACCTACATCATGACCCTAAAGCTATGATTGAGTCTTTAGCTGATAATTTATCACAAGGTTCGGTAGAAATAGATTTAATTAGCTTAAAAGGACCTGTATTTGAATTTTTAGATGATATTCTGGTAAATTTATATCTCATACAAAAAGGATTTTCAGGAGCTGCTATTTTTGATCATCATGCTAAAGCAAAACAAGCTAAAGATTTGATGTATAAAAAGCACATCATGATTTTAAGAACTCGTTTTAACCAAAAAGTATTACCAGATTTTGATTTATTTCACCAAGCTGTAGCTCAATACAAAACTACATTAGCTATTACTGAAACCGAATTGGTTACACTTGCCGAGCTCACCTTGAATAACATGATGGAAAAGGCCGATAAAAGTGATGAGGATTTATTAAAACGTGTAGCAAAAAGAGCTAGAGAAATTTCTGAAAAAGGGCATTATGTAATTGTATCTAATTTCAACAGACATAATAAATTGGCTAAATATTTAGGACTCGCAAAACCTAAAAGTGTAGGGATAACAACCAATATTTCTAATTTACAACATATCTTTCAATCAGAATATTACGGAGAAAATTACACTAACGAATTGCTAGTTTACATAAGTGATTTATTTAGCAGAAATGTAAAATTACTCACTTACCCTTACCGGGATATAAAAAACAAAACCATTGTTACTACCAAAAACGTGGAAGTTTCACCAGAAGCAAAACCACTTTTTGATTTCTTGATTCAAAATAAATATATTATTGATATAGAGGAGATTGCAGAGATCATATAGCGTTTAAAAACGTTATCTCTATAGATCTTAAGTTTTCTAATTTAGGTAGCGTTTTGTTGAGATCGGCTTTTCTAATACTGAGTTTTATAACACAATTTAAATCAAATTCTTGGCTAAGAATTTCGAGTTTATCTTCCTTAATGATTTTCATAACATCGTTCATCAATAAATAATCAAACTTTAGTTCATAAACATCATTTAGGGTTTGCTCAACAATTTGAGCATTTAAGATAGCATCTTCAGTAGCCGTTTTATAAGCATTTATTAAGCCGGGCACACCTAATAAAGTGCCACCAAAATATCTTACAACAACTACTAAAATATTGGTGAGTTCTTTAGAAAGTAAGACATTTAAAATAGGTCGTCCGGCAGTTCCAGAGGGCTCACCATCATCATTAACTCTATAAATATTTTTATCCGGCGTAAGCCTATAAGCATAACAATGGTGTCTGGCTTTCGGATGCGCTGTTTTAATATCAGCAAGGATACTTTTTAAATCATTTTCATGTGAGAAAGGAAAAGCATAAGCTATAAACTTGCTTCCTTTATCTCTAAAAATACCTTCTGCTGGGCTTTGTATAGTTTTATAAGTATCGTCAAAAAGCATTAAGAAAACGTAAGAATAATAATGGCTATAATCGCCAAAAGCAAACCTATTTTATTTAAAACACTTAAACGCTCTTTAAATAAAACTAAGCCCACTAAAGAACCTAAAGCAATTACACCTATATCTAGTGCAGAATACACAACTGATGGTCGGTCTTTTTCTATTTGTAGCGCAAAAATATAAAAGTAGATAGACCCAAAATTAAACAAGCCTAAAACTATGCCTGCTAAAGCTGCTCTGGTCTGAAATTTTAATGTGCCATTTATTTTTTGATATGCTAAACTAGCAAAGGCCAAAACTGTAGCTATGGAGAAAATGTAAAATAAAGAAGTTGTAAAGCTGATTCCATCTATTTTAGTGAGGAAATTAAAAAGGATATCAATTATCCCGGTTCCTAAAAATACGATAATAGGAAACCAAAATTTCATGTCTTTTAAATCAAACTTACCTTCTGGCTTAGAGGCAATAATAGCTAAGAAACCAACAACAAGACCTACAATTTTTAATGGCGTCAATTGCTCGCTAAACAATAAAAAAGATGCTAAAACAGGTAAAGCTAATGATAAACGTTGCGCTATAACTGTTAATACCATTCCAGAGGAAGCAACACTCTTACTAATGAAGTAAAAAATAGATAATAATAAAACTGCTGTAAGACCGTAAAGTGAGAAATTTTGCGGACTTGGATGAGCACTTAAATCTGGTTTAAAAAACAAGAAACACAACAATGCTGCAGTTGGATAATTAAAAACAATAGCTTGGTAAGCGTTAGTATAATATCTTTTTAATAATTTGAAATTGATACTAACTGTAACACTGCACAAAATAGCAATAGCTAAATATATCATGGATGTTGAGGTGTAAGCGTTAATAATTTGTCTTTACCAATATTGGTGATATTTTCTTGTATACCATTAATTTCTGGAGCCTTTAAACCATCTTCCCAAGCAATAGGAGAGATGAAAATTCTAGCCTCATCCCATAAACCAGCGGCAATAAACATTTGTAAGGTTTTAATACCGCCTTCTACAATAACAGATTGTATATCTTGTAAGTATAACTGATACAATAAATACTGTGGTAAGAAATAGTCGAAATCTTCTATACCGATGTATTTAACTTGTCCATTTATAGCTGTATGGTCTTTGTTAAAGACAAAAGTTTCTATCGTATTATCAAATAAATGCAGATTTTGATCAAGTTTTAAATCCCTATCAATAACTGCTCTTTTAGGGTTTTTACCATTAACCAATCTTACATTAAGTTGTGGATTATCTATTTCAGCAGTTCTTTTTCCTACTAAAACGCAATCTTCTTCACTTCTCCATTGGTGTACCAGCATTTTTGCTTCTTTACCGCTTATCCATTTCTGAGAACCATCTTTAGTAGCAAAATAACCATTTATAGTTTGTGCCCATTTCAAAATAATAAAGGGCCTTTGTTTTTCTACACGTGTAAAAAAGCGTTTATTTAAAGCTAAACACTCTTGCTCTAAAATACCTGTAGTAACTTTTATACCTGCATTTTGCAATTTCTCTATCCCTTTACCATTTACTTTAGAGAAAGAATCTGTACAGCCAATAACTACTTCGGGTATTTGATGTTGGATAATTAAATCAGAACAAGGTGGGGTTTTACCAAAATGGGCGCAAGGTTCTAAAGTGACATAAAGAGTTGCTTCTTTCAATAGCTCAGCAGCGTTTTCATGTTTCAAAAACACATCTGCAACGGCATTAACTTCGGCATGTGCTTCGCCGTATTTTTGATGATAACCTTCACCTATAATTTTACCTTGATGCGTGATAACAGCACCAACCATTGGGTTAGGACTTACATAGCCGGCACCTAATTTTGCTAAGTCTATAGCTCTTTGTAAAACAATTTCATGCTTGGTCACGTATCAAAGATAATAATTAGTCGTTTAGGCTTTTATTTAAAAACATTTAATACAATTTCATGACTATAAAGAAGTCTGCCATATTGTTTTATTTATTCTTTTTATTTTGCTTTTTAAAGGCTCATGCTCACCAAACACAGCAGGATAACCTTTATTTTAGTAATTTAGAAGAAAGCCCTGTTGGAGATATTCTAGATAGTCTGCATCATGAAAATAATGATTTAAAAAAGCAGAATTTAAGTAATGAGTTGAAAATAGAAAATCGTAACTCGCTCATTTACGTGATTTTGATATTTTCTTTAACAGCACTATTTCTTTCTTTTAGATTGTATAAAAGCGGTAGAAGAGCCAAAACAAATAATAGAATTTTAAAAGAACAAAATGAAGAAATTAACAAACAAAAGAAAGAACTAGAAGAGTTAAACAATCTTAAGAACAGGTTTTTTTCTATTATTTCTCATGATGTAAGAGGTCCGCTTTTGTCTTTAAAAGGGACTTTGAATTTATTTGATGAACATTTACTAGATGAAAAAGAATCTAAATTATTGATAGGAGAGCTTAAATCTCAGTTTAACTCCACATCTAACTTATTAGATAATTTATTGATATGGGCTAAAAGCCAAATGCAAGGAGAAAAACTTCAAAAGTCTCATTTCAATGTTTTAAAAGTTGTAAAAGATAATATTGCACTACAGAAGTATAACATCCATCAAAAAAACATAAAAATAGTGGTAAACGTACCTGATGATTTACAGCTTTATGCTGATAAAGAAATGGTTAATGTTATCATTAGAAACCTGTTAAATAACGCTTTAAAATTTACTCCTCAAGATGGCGAAATTATGATAGCCTGTACAGCAAATGGAGATATGGCTCAATTTTCTGTTCAAGATAATGGTATCGGACTCTCTCCGGCGGAAATTAAAGAAATTTATAAGCGTAATTTTTATAGTACCAGTGGTTTAAATGATGAAAAAGGAACAGGTTTAGGTTTAATTCTTTGTCAGGAATTTATCAGAAAAAACAATGGTTCTTTTGATATAAAAAGTAAAAAAGGACAAGGTTCTACATTTTTATTTACTTTGCCACTTTTTAAAGAAGTTCATGTTAGAGAAGCAAGCTATTAAAGCACATTATTTTAAAGTACTTGAAGGTGTTTATGAAAAAGAAGAAATAAATGCTGTATATAAGTGGATTAGCGAAGATTTAGCAACTTTACCCGAGCCACAACAAAAAGAACTATTTGAAAATTATTTAACTAAACTAGCTTTAAAACAACCGCTTCAGCAAATTCTCGGCTATGCTTATTTCTATAATTTAAAATTCAAGGTGAATGATCATGTACTTATTCCAAGACCAGAAACAGAGGAATTGGTTTACATGATTCTGCAAGAATGCATTAAAAAACCAAATCAAGAAATTTTAGATATAGGTACCGGTAGCGGATGTATTGCCATCTCCTTAAAAAAGAACTTACAAACTGCTCAAGTTCATGCTATGGATGTTAGTGAAGATGCGCTAAAAATTGCCCATATAAATGCTCTAGAAAATAGGGTAGAGGTACATTTTAAAAAAGATAATGCTTTGGCTTTAAAAGCCGATGATTATCCTAAATTTCATATTATAGTAAGTAATCCGCCTTATATAGCATCATCAGAAAAGCAAAATATGCATGATAATGTTGTGAAATTCGAGCCGCATCTAGCTTTGTTTGTTGATGATGAAAATCCCTTGATTTTTTATGATAAAATAGCTGATTTTGCACTCACTAATCTTCATCCAAACGGAGTATTATTTTTTGAAATCAATCAGAATTTAGGCATAGCAACTCAAGAGCTTATCCAGAAGAAGGGTTTTAAAGCTCAAATCATCAAAGATTTAAACAATAACGAGCGTTTTATTAAAGCTCAACTTCTAGGGTGAAATTGCGTAATGGTTTGTTTTAAAAAGTCTCTATCTAAATGGGTATAAATTTCTGTTGTGGTGATGCTTTCGTGACCTAGCATTTCTTGTATGGCTCTTAAATCTGCACCGCCTTCAATTAAATGCGTTGCAAAAGAATGTCTAAACGTATGCGGACTAATGGTTTTACTAATTCCTACAGCTTTTGCAAGGTCTTTAATAATCATAAAAATCATCACTCTAGAGAGCTTTGTACCTCTTTTATTTAGAAATATAAAATCTTCATGACCTTTTTTAATATCCAAATGCTTTCTAATATTTTCTAAATAAATATCCAGATATTTTAATGCCGAACTGCCTACGGGCACCAGCCTTTCTTTATTTCCTTTTCCTTTAATTTTTAGAAATTCTAAATCAAGATATAAGTCTGATAGTTTGAGGTTTACCAGCTCGCTAACGCGAAGTCCTGAGCCATATAAAATCTCTAACATAGCTTTATTTCTGGTGTTTTCTGGTTTTGATAAATCTAAACCATCAAGCAATAAATTTATTTCATGTACGCTTAAAACCTCGGGTAATTTTCTTCTTGTTTTTGGGGTTTCTAATAATGCAGAAGGGTCTGCTTCTAATAAATCTTCTAGTATTAAGTATTTATAGAAGGCTTTAATACCACTAATGATTCTGGCTTGTGTGGTAGCTAACATTCCTAACTCAGTAATCCATTTGATGAAATCTCTTAAGTCTTGAGGTTTAGCTTTTAACAGAGAAACGGGTGTGGTTTTCATTTCTAAAAACTGAACCAGCTTTTCTACATCTCGTACATAAGCCTGAACAGAATTTTCTGATAAGGATTTCTCTAATTTCAAAAAAGATTTAAATCCTTTTTTAAATGATTGCCATTCCACTTTATCTTTTGAATTTTTAATGATAAGTTTGAAGTGATGAAGATACAAATTATCAACGGACCAAATTTAAATTTATTAGGCAAACGCGAACCTGGAATTTATGGTAGCGAGGGTTTTGAAAGCTTTTATAAACAGCTTTTAGCTAAATATCCTGAAGTAGAGTTAAGCTATTACCAAAGTAATGTAGAAGGCGAAATTATCAATAAGCTACATGAAATTGGTTTTGATTATGATGGTATTGTCTTAAATGCAGGTGCTTATACCCATACTTCTGTTGCTATTGCCGATGCTATTGCTGGTATTAAAACACCTGTAATTGAGGTTCATATCTCTAATGTATATGCCCGTGAAGAATTTAGGCATCATAGTATGATGGCTAAAAATTGCAAAGGTATTATCACAGGTTTTGGTTTAATGTCTTATGAATTAGCTTTAAAAAGTTTCTTATAACTATTTCCAAATCTCTTTAAAAAGCTTTTTTCCTCTAACAAAATAATCAAAAACAATGCTATTGTGGTATTTACCCTTAAGGTTTTGCTGTGGAGATATATAGCTATTTTTGATTTTTCCTTCAAATAAAGCACTTATAAAATGCCTGTGAGCTTTAGAAATAGCCCAAGCATTATCTGTTTTTTTATCCATCAAAAACTTGATAAGAGCTAAAAAATCCAAACAAAATCTAAAAGGAATTAAAAATATAGATCTAGAAAGAGGCTCATTCTTTTTAATGAGATAGAGGTTATTTCTAAAGTTTAAATAGGTTTTATACGGACTTTCTGCTTGTAAAGTGCCTCCTCCAACATGGTAAACTGTAGAAAAGCCGCAATACATCACTTTGTATCCTCTGTTTTTGGCTCTCCAGCATAGATCAATTTCTTCCATATGCGCAAAGAAATGCTCATCTAAACCACCAATTTCTTTCCAAATACTAGATTTAATGAATAAAGCGCATCCAGATGCCCAAAATATTTCTTTTTCATCATCATATTGGCCATTATCTTTTTCTATGGTATCAAATATTCTACCTCTACAAAAAGGGTAGGCAAAAGTATCTATAAAACCTCCGGCGGCACCGGCATATTCAAAACTGTCTCTATTATAATAAGAACGTATTTTTGGTTGGGCTATCGCTATTTTAACATCAGCCTCCATCATCGCAATAACGGGTTCTATCCAGTTTGGTGTAACTTCAACATCAGAATTAAGCAAAACAAAATAATCAGCTTCTACTTGTTTTAAAACCTGGTTGTACCCTTCTGCAAAACCATAATTTTGATGATTGATGATGACCTTTACTAAAGGGAAATTATTCTTAAGGAAGTTTATAGAATTATCTGTTGATGCGTTATCACCAATAATAATTTCCATATTCGGATAAGTACTATTAAATACCGAAGGGAGAAAATTTGCTAAATGTTTTTCTCCATTCCAGTTTAAGATAACAACTGCAACTTTAGGATAATTCATGAATAATAGTATTTGCTGCTGGTTTAAATTTCCAACGTTTATGAGACCAAAGCCAAAATTCTGGTTTTTGTTTTATCCTATCTTCTAGAAATTTAGCGTGTTTTAGGGTTATTTCTTTGTCTTCTGAAGTGGCTGGGTTATCATGAACCAATTTGAAATCGCAAGAATAATAACCTCTTTTAACTCTATCAACATCACAAAACACAACCGGATAGTTTGTAGAACGAGCTATTTTCTCTATCCCCATAAAGATTGCTGTAGGTTGATTTAAAAATTTTATCCACTCATGAGGATCTGCCAAGGCAGGCGTTTGGTCTGCAGCAAAAACAGTAACCGTAAGTTGATTTTTAAATCGGGCCATTTCACGTAATGTCATCTTCATCCTCACCATTAAAGTGCCACTTTTTTCTCTTGCCTTTTTAAAAACTTCGTTAAAAACGTTGTTATTTAAAGGTTTATAAATGATAAGTGGCTTTCCTTTTATAATTAAGGGAGTAACAATGGTGCACCATTCCCAATTTCCATAATGCCCAACTGCAAATAAATAACTCTTGTTTTGGTCTTCAAGCTTTTTTAGTAAATCTAAATTGGTAAATGTAAAACGCTTTAAAGCTTCTTTTTCAGAAACAGAAAGCATTTTAATCACTTCAAATATTAAATCTGATAGGTATCTAAAAAATCTTTTTTCGATGCCTTTAATTTCTTCTATGCTTTTTTCAGGAAAAGCATTCGTTAAATTCATTCTTACCACATTTCTTCTATATTTTACAACATAAAAGATAATGATAAAAGCAAAATCAGATAACAGATAAAGCAATCTTAAAGGAAGTAAAGAAACTAAGTACAAAAAAAACGCTGCTACGTAAGAAAGCCATTTATTTATCATTATTTTCGTTGGTTTTAATTGCAAACATAAATATTTTGAAATGGAATCTGGTGCAATATTTCCTTTACTTTATTTACCACCTATAGAATTTTTTAAAGAGCTATTAAACTTTAAAAATGAAACAATCTTAATTGATAAAAACGAGCATTTCCCTAAACAAACTTACAGAAATAGAGCAAGTATTTATGGCGCTAATGGTGCTTTAAGTATTACAGTCCCGGTGTTAAAAGGGTCTAAATTACATACTTCCGTAAAAGATGTTAAAATTAGTTATGACGCTAATTGGCAACGTATACATTGGATGAGTTTACAAGCATCTTACAGAAGTTCTGCTTATTTCGAGTTTTATGAAGATGCTTTTGCGCCATTTTATCATCAGAAATTTGATTTTCTGTTTGATTATAATTTAGAGCTCTTAAATACCATTTTGAAGCTTTTGAAGCAAAACCTAGCTTTAAATTTTACTGAAAGTTACCAAGCAGAATATCCACAGTTAAAAGATTTTAGAAGCGGTATTCATCCTAAAATAACAAGTAACTATCAGCCTAAAAAATATTATCAGGTTTTTGAAGATAAGTACAATTTTATACCTAATTTAAGTATTGTTGATTTATTATTTAATCAAGGTCCGCAGGCTATAAAACATCTTTAAAATGGTAAAAACACCACAATTTTTTAATATTAAAGCTAAACAACGTAGAAGTAAACCTGGCGAAGTACCAGGTACGTTTGTAATTACAGAAAATGCTTTAACCAGTAAAATTGTGGTGTATGCATATCATCAAAATCAGATTAAAGAATTTGAAACACAACAAATAGAAGAAGCTTTTAAATTTATTCAAGAGTATCCAAACAACTTTTATTGGATAGATATTAAAGGCCTAGGCTCGCAAGAAGTTTTAAACCAAGTTCAAGAGTATTACAACATCAATTCTTTAGTAATGGAAGATATTGTAAATACTTACCAAAGGCCAAAATGCGATGATTATGAGGATTATATGTTCATTACCAGCAGAATGCTTGAACTAGATAGCGGCTTGGTTATGCGTAATGAACAATTATCTTTCCTCATTTTTAAAGATACCTTAATCACCTTTCAAGAAGATTATCAAGATGTTTTAGAACCTGTAAGAGTAAGACTTAAAACTAAAGCAGGCGGTAATTTACGATCTCTCGGGCCTTCTTATTTGCTTTATGCTTTAATGGATACCGTTATAGACCATTATTTTACCATCGTTAATAGGTTAGGAGATGAGTTAGAAATTGTTGAAGAGCATCTTTATCAAAGGCCTCATAAATTATTAATGTACAGGATTTTGGGTGTTAAAAAATCATGATAGCCATGAGGAGAGCGGCCTGGCCTGAAAGAGATAAATTAATAGAAATTCTAAAAAAGCCAACCCATATTATTCATCCAGAGGTTACCGTTTTCTTTAAAGATGCTTATGACCATAGCGTTCAGATTATAGATTTGATAGAATCTTATAAAGAAACCTCCATAAGTTTAATGGATGTTTATCTGTCTTTAATGAGTAATAAGATGAATGAAGTGATGAAATTCTTAACCATCATTTCATCGTTATTTATCCCTTTAACCTTTATTGTTGGTATTTATGGGATGAATTTTTCTTACCAAGACCCTAAAACCGGAGAAATATTACCCTACAACATGCCAGAATTATATATGCCAAACGGTTATATCATAGTTTGTGTGGTGATGCTCATCATCGTTATTGGGCAATTATGGTATTTTGGTAAAAAGGGATGGTTTAAAGATTAAAAATACCGAATTGAGGATTTTTAGCTTAAATTCGCAAAGATGCAATCATTTGAAATTGATAAAACCGACGTTTTAAAACTAAAACAAGCTTTAGAAGGCGATGAGGAGGAGTTAGTTAAGCTTTTAGGGGAATATCACGCATCAGAAATTGCTATCCTTTTCAGTAAAATCCCTTTAGAATCGCAAAAGCGAATCATCAATTTATTACCCGCAGAAACCGCTTCAGAAGTACTTTCTGAAATGGATTTTGAGGCTCACCCAGAAGAACTTTTACTAGAACTAGATCCAGAACGGAGACAAGAAATTGTTGAAGAACTTGATTATGATGATGCAACAGATATCATTGCCCAGCTTGATGAAGAAGATCAACAAGAAATTCTTCAGGATTTAGATACTGAAGACGCATCAAACATCCGTAACTTATTAAGCTATAAAGAAGACTCTGCCGGTGGTTTGATGAATACCCAGCTGATAAAGATATACGCTAATATGTCTAAAAAGCAGGCTATTGATGAAATTATTCAACAAAGCGAAGAAATAGAAGAGTTTTATACCGTTTATGTTGTTGATGAATCTGATACACTAAAAGGTATCATTTCTTTAAAAAACCTTATCAAAGCAAAAGCAAGTGTTAAAGTTGCCGATTTAATTAATGAAGACTTTATATATGTTAAAGCCCAGGTAGACCAAGAGGAAGTTGCCGATTTAATCTCTCAATACAATCTTACCAGTATCCCTGTAGTGGATGATCATTTGAAACTTTTGGGAAGAGTTACTTTTGATGATGTTATTGATGTTTTAGAAGAAGAAAATACCGAGGATATGTTGAAAATATCCGGAGTTTCTGAAGATGAGGAATTAAGTGGTAATTGGCAAGCAGCTGTAAAATCTAGGTTACCTTGGTTGGTTATTAATCTTGTAACGGCATTTTTAGCTTCCTCTGTGATTAGATATTTTGAACCTACCATCACCCATATTTTAATCTTACCTGCTTACATGACCATTATTGCCGGTATGGGTGGTAATGCAGCAACCCAAGCTTTAGCTGTAACCGTAAGAAGAATTACTTTAAGTGATTTATCAGATAATCAGGCTTATCGTACTGTAATAAAGGAGTTTACCGTGGGTTTAGTAAACGGAGCCATCATAGGCTTAATTGTCTTTATGGCAGCACTTTTTTATGATTCAAATCCATTATTAGGCTTGGTAATTTTCATAGCTATGGCAGGTAATTTAATGATAGCTGGCCTAGCAGGCTCATCCATACCGTTGGTTTTAAAACGTGTTGGTATAGACCCTGCAATTGCTTCATCCATCATCATTACCACCTTTACCGATGTTTTCGGATTCTTGCTTTTATTAGGCTTAGCCTCAAAATTATTACTATAATTGTAGCAAATTTGGCTATGCTCTTTTAGCAATAGTCAATGCTCAAAAAATTACAAATCATGCAAACAAAACATAACTGGACAAAAGAAGAGATTTTAGAAATTTATAATAGACCATTTTTAGATTTAGTGTATGAAGCTGCTACCATTCATAGAGCTAATAAAGACTATTCAGAAGTACAAATCAGTTCTTTAATATCTATTAAAACTGGCGGTTGCCCAGAAGATTGTTCTTATTGCCCACAAGCAGCCCGTTACCATACAGATGTTGATGTGCATGCCATGATGAAGGTAGATGAAGTATTAGATGCCGCTAAAAAAGCTAAAGACGGTGGTGCTTCTCGTTTATGTATGGGTGCAGCTTGGAGAGAAGTACGTGATAACCGCGATTTTGATAAGGTTATTGATATGGTAAAGGCTGTAAACGAAATGGATATGGAGGTTTGCTGTACTTTAGGGATGCTAAATGCAGACCAAGCACAAAGACTTGCTGATGCTGGTTTATATGCCTACAATCATAATTTAGATACTTCAGAAGAAGATTATAAGAGAATCATCAGTACCCGTACTTATGATGATCGTTTACAAACCATAGAAAACGTTCGTAAAGCAAAATTAACGGTTTGTAGTGGTGGAATTATAGGTTTAGGAGAAACTGTTAACGATAGGGTTTCTATGCTGCGTGTTTTGGCTAATATGCCTCAGCATCCAGAATCTGTTCCGGTGAACGCTTTGGTTCCGGTAAAAGGTACACCTTTAGAAAATCAACCTCGTGTTCCTATTTGGGATATGGTTCGTATGATAGCAACGGCCCGTATTACCATGCCAAAAACTTGCGTAAGATTATCTGCCGGAAGAACAGAAATGAGCACCATAGAACAAGCTTTATGCTTTATGGCTGGTGCAAACTCTATTTTTGCTGGTGATAAATTGTTAACCACCCCAAATCCAGATTTTAAAGATGATATGGCTATGTTTGAGCTTTTAGGTTTAACGCCTAGAAAAGCTTTTAAAAATGGCAAACCAAATCAAAAAGCAGAAGAAGTAACTGCTTAATCAACACATAAATTATTTGAATAGGGCAATCTTTTGGGATTGTCCTTTTTTGTTTAAAGATGAAACTCATTCCTTTTGAAGAACAATATATCCCAATTTTAACAAATTGGATGAAAGATGAAGATACCTTACTCAAATTTGCAGGTATAGCTTTCCAATATCCGCTTACGCGAGAACAAATGTTAAGCTATATACAAAAGCATCCCGAAAGGCTTATTTATTTAGGTATTGATGATGAAAACCAGCCCATAGCTTATGGCGAAGTTATTCCACAAGAAAATGAGTCTGCTCGTTTAGGGCATTTACTCATCGGCGAAAGCCAAAATAGAGGAAAAGGTTTAGGTAAACAATTGATAACTTTATTGATTAATGAAGCTAAACTAGAGCTTGGAATTAAGCGTATAGACTTATACTTGCTCTCTAACAACGAAGTGGCGGCACAATGTTATCTTAAATATGGTTTTCATTTTATAGATAATGATTTTAGCATCACTTACAAAAATCAAAGCTATCCAATTTTAAAAATGACGATGACTTTATAATTCAAAGTCTAATTTGACTATCCATAAACACTTTTGAAAAAGCTTTCCTTTAGCTTTGTTTTTATGGAAAATAAGAAGCCTTCTATCATTTATGTTTACGATGCTATTTGTGGCTGGTGCTATGGTTTTAGTCCGGTTATGAAAAGTCTTTTTGAAAATTATGCCGATAAATTTGATTTCGAAGTTTTATCTGGTGGCATGATGATGGGCGAACGTGAAGGTACTATTAATGATGTGGCTCCTTACATTAAAACAGCTTATAAAGATGTTGAAAACACTACAGGTGTTAAGTTTGGCGAAGCTTTCTTGGCCGAATTGCAGAAAGGAGATTTATTCTTAAGTTCAGAAAAACCGGCGATAGCACTAGCTGTTTTTAAATCTTATTTTCCAGAAAAGGCTATTTTGTTTGCTCACGATTTACAATCTGCCATTTATGTTCATGGTTTAGATTTAAGTAAAGATGATAGCTATGTTTATTTAGCAGAAAAATATCAAATTCCTGTTGATGAGTTTATAAGCAAACTTAATCAGGAAGAATTTAAACAAGCTGCCTATTATGATTTTGCCTTAGCAAGACAGTTGCAGGTTACGGGCTATCCGGCAGCATTTATCAGAACTGGCGAGCTTAAATTTTATATGATAGCTAAAGGATACGCTAACCTAGAAACTATGGAATTACGTGTTCAGAATGTATTAAAAGAGATGGCTCTATGAAGAAAATAGCGGTGTTGGGTGCTACTGGTATGCTAGGAAAACCAGTTACAGATGAGTTGATAAAAGCTGGTTTCGAGGTAACCATTCTAGCCAGAAATATTAAAAAAGCTAAGGAATTATTTCCTCAAGCTAGCATCGTTTTTGCCGATTTAGCTTCTAGAACTACCTTATCTCAAGCCTTAAAAGGGCAAGAGGCTGTTTATTTAAATCTTCATATTCCGCAACACGCTAAACCTAAAGATTTCATGCCAGAAACAACTGGTTTGCTAAATTTAATAGAAGCGGCAAAAGAAAATAACATCCAAAGAATTACTTATTTATCTTCTTTGGTTAAAGATTATCAAGGGCAAAATAATTTCAATTGGTGGGTTTTTGATGTTAAACAAAAAGCCGTTCAAATTCTTAAAAGCAGCAAAATTCCTTATACCATTTTTTACCCAAGCAGTTTCATGGAGAACTTTGATAAAGGTAGCTTCATGAATGGTAATCAGATGAATTTAGCAGGCAAAGCAGAAGCTAAAATGTATTGGATTTCTGGTGCCGATTATGGTAAACAAGTTGCCAAATCTTTTGAGGTTTTAACTGATGAAAATAGAGAATACAACGTTCAAGGTCCAGAAGCTTATTATCCAGAAGAGGCAGTAAGAATTTTTATCGATAACTATAAAAGGAAACGTTTAAACGTATTTAAAACGCCAATTGGTGTGCTAAAGTTTATGGGTAAATTTTCAAATAAAATCAATTATATCTACCATATTTTAGAGGCGCTTAACAAGTATGAGGAAAAATTTGTCTCTCAATTCACATGGGATGAATTGGGCCAACCTAAAGAAACTATAAAAGATTATACCATCAGAATTCAGAAATAAAACTAAAATTTTTAGTTTAAAATTTACTAAATATTTTAGTAAATTTGATTATGAATTTTGATAGGATAACAGAAAAATTAGAAATTCTGGCTGATGCGGCTAAATATGATGTTTCCTGCTCATCCAGTGGTGCCAAAAGAAATAATCAAAAAAAAGGTTTAGGAAATTCTACCGGAATGGGTATTTGCCATTCTTACACAGAAGATGGACGATGCGTTTCTTTGCTCAAAATTTTACTAACCAACCATTGCATTTACGATTGTGCTTATTGCGTAACTCGTAAAAGTAACGATATTAAAAGAGCCGCTTTTACCGTTCAAGAAGTTGTTGATTTAACCATAAACTTTTACAGAAGAAACTATATAGAAGGTTTATTTCTGAGCTCAGGCATATTTAAAGATGCCGATTTTACGATGGAACGATTGGTTTTAGTAGCTAAAAAACTCCGTTTAGAAGAAAATTTCAATGGTTATATCCACCTAAAGAGTATTCCTGGCGCTTCTGATGAGTTGATGAAAGAAGCCGGACTTTATGCTGATAGATTAAGCATTAATCTAGAACTTCCTACAGAAAAAGGATTAAAGCTTTTAGCGCCTGACAAAAATAGGGAAGACATGATAAAGCCCATGAATTATGTTAAAAACGAAATCATTCTTTTTAAAGAAGAAAAAAAGCTTTTCAGGAATACACCTAAATTTGCTCCTGCTGGGCAAAGTACGCAACTTATTATAGGTGCTACACAAGAGAACGATTTAGAAATCATCCAAACCGCCGATTCATTTTATAAAAACTACCAGCTGAAAAGGGTTTATTATTCTGGCTATGTTCCCATCGCCGATGATGCTCGTTTACCTTCTTTGCAAAGTAAAGTACCTATGGTAAGAGAAAACAGACTTTATCAGGCAGATTGGTTAATGCGTTTTTATGGCTTTAAAGCCGATGAAATACTAGACCCAAACTTACCTTTTTTAGATTTAGATGTTGACCCTAAATTGAGTTGGGCGCTAAGAAATCAGCAGATTTTTCCTATAGATATTCAAAAAGCAGATTTTGAGATGATTTTAAGAGTACCAGGTATTGGCGTAAAATCTGCTTGGAAAATTATTGAAGCCAGACGCTTTAGTCAGTTAAATGAAA
Organism: Pedobacter aquae; assembly: GCF_008195825.1. NCBI lineage: Bacteria > Pseudomonadati > Bacteroidota > Sphingobacteriia > Sphingobacteriales > Sphingobacteriaceae > Pedobacter > Pedobacter aquae. The sequence goes on along the minus strand of NZ_CP043329.1, from coordinate 1,233,436 downwards.
ATCATTTAAAAAAGTTAGGTGTAGCCCTTAACAGAGCCAAATACTTTATTACCTACGGAATACATTTCGGTAATCTTAAGTTTTTGAATAGCAGTAATTTAAAACAATTTATTTTAGGTAATACTAAAAGTAAGTATCAAGACCAATATAACGCTCAATTAGCTTTATTCTGATGAATATTTTACTGTATGACCATACTTTTGAAGGCTTCTTAACCGCAGTTTTTGAAGCTTATGAATTCAAATTAAAACAAGTAAAAATTGTAAAAGAGGCTTTACAAACCGAGCAGCTTTTTGCCCAAACAAGAAAAGTATTTACACAAGCACCTAAGGCAGAAAGGGTATATCAGAAATTAAAATCTCTCATTGGAGATTTAGGTTTACACCGGATGTTATACACTTTTTTATCAGAAGATGAAGATATAGAAACACATTTATGGGCGGTTGTGCAGTATGCACTAGATCATCCACAACGAAAAATCATACAGGATTTTTCTCATCCTTCGGTTTTAAAATTATCTCAATATGAGCAAATGGTGCATCGCGAGAAGCATAGGATGGAAGCTTTTGTACGTTTTAGGTTAACCTTAGATGGTATTTATTATGCCGAAATAGAACCAGATTTTAACGTTTTACCGGTTATTGCAAAACATTTTAAAGACCGCTATCAAGACCAAAAATGGATGATTTTTGACCATAAAAGAACTTATGGTATTTATTATGATTTACATAAGGTTGAATTGGTAGAAATGAAGTTTGCTAACCATTTAAACAAACAAGAAGGTTTAGAGATGTTGGTTAAGGATGAAAAACTATATCAACATTTATGGCAAACTTATTTTAAGAAAACAACCATTCAAGCTAGAAAAAATTCCCGATTACATATTCAACACGTACCTAAAAGGTACTGGAAATATCTTACCGAAAAATTTGTGGTTTAAAATAGTTTTAAAGCTTTTCTGTAATTTTCAATATATCTGCTGATACTTTTACAATAAGTTCTAATTGTTCTGTAGCTAAATCCTCATTGGTTTCTGTTGTACCCTCAAAAACATGAACAAATTCTTGCTCGTGTGTAGTTTCAGATAACCATTCTATAGCAAGTTTTAAATAATGCTGAGATTTCCTGAAAAGCTTCTGCTGCTCGGCATTAAATACTAGCTGAGAATCTTGCAAGCTGGTTGATAAATTTGCTAAATAAGAAGATAGAATATGATTTAAAACCACAAATTTATGGACATCTAAAACCGCATTGTGTTGCTTGTTTTTAGGCTCATTAAGCATTCTTTGAAAAGCAGCCGCTAAATTGGCCGTATTTACATAAACTTCCTTTCTAGCCAATTTATACTCCGTAATATTGATTTGATTTTGAGGATTAAACCTTCTAAACATAGCATCCAAATACTTTTGATTGGCTTTAAGCATATCTAGCATATAATTCTTAAACTGGTAAGACTCCCAGCTAGGTAAAACTATATAACTAGATAAAAAAGCAATACCAGAACCAATAAGGGTATCTATAATTCTTTCTACAGCCAAACTCTCGTTAATAGTTGAGCTAATAAAGCTAAATAAGATGAGAATAAAAGGTGTCATAAATACCACACTGATGAAGTAGTTTACCCTTTGTAAACTATAAGTTATCAGCATGAATAAAACCATCAGGATAAACCTGGCAGTTTCATCTTTAATAAAATAAATAATTAAAGCTCCTGTAATACCGCCTATAATGGTTCCTATAACTCTTTCAATATTTCTTTGTTTGGTAGTGCTAAAGCCGGGTTTTAAAATCACCAGTATGGTTAAAATAATCCAATAACTATGATGCCCAACAGGTAATAAGAAACCTACTAGATAACCTGTAAAAACAACTAAAGAAACCCTAAGAGCATACCTGAAATTACCAGATTTTAAGTTGAGGTTGTTTCTAAGAAGCTTAAAATCAAAACTTTGGTGACTAACAAATTTATCATGATCTGTTGAGCCAGATTTAGCTTGTTTAATAAAACTCTCTTTATCAAAATAACCAAAAATGGTATTGGTTTTAGAAAATATATGTCTAAGATTAACCAATATTTTCTTTAAAACCAGAACAGATATTCCTGCTTTTTCTAATTCATCAAGCTGTTTTTTAAGCTTATCTAAATCCTCAATTTTTACAGCATGTTTCCTTGGTTTTACCTGATGAATTAGGCAAAAACCTATATACTCAATTTCTGATGCTAGTTTATGAATCAGTAAAGCATAAGCCGGTAAAATATCATGATTTTTATAACGCTTTCTTATAATTTCATAATCATGGTGGGTAGCCATGGTTTGCTCAAATAAATCAACCATATCAACAAAAATCATGATGAGAAGTCTACCATCACTAGTTGATTCATTAACAAGCTTTCTTGTTTTAAACAGTATTTCTCTTACATTATCTTGCATTTCATGTACTAGAACCTGTTTATCAACCAAAGTTTTAAAAATATCTTCTACGGGAATTTTATCGTTATAAAAATCAGCCCTCATGCGCATATAACCTGCTACTTCTTGCACACATTCTCCTAAGGTTTGCCTAGCGTACCTAAATGGCCTAACAAAGGAAAATAACGCACTTAGTAAAAAATACCATATTCCGCCTGCTAAAACTAAACCTGCATGCTCATAATAATTTAAAGTAGTTTCATGGTTAGCAACGTTTAAAACCATAATTAATAGCGCTGCTGTCCCTACAGATGATGCTCTTGCCCCATAAATGTAAAACATAGAGAAAATGAAGCAAAAAGTAAGTATTTCTATACCAACTAAAATTTGATTATGATTAATAATAGAGGTTATAAGGGCTACCAAAAACACCAGAAAATTGGTAATTAGCATGGCATTTCTTCTATGCAACCAAGGCCCTGGCGTATCTGCAATACTACAACAAACAGCCCCTAAAGAAAGGTTAATGCCAATTTCTAAGAGGTTAAACTGAGCAAAAATTAAAGAGGGGAGAAGCACCCCAATAGTAATTTTAATACCGTCAGAAAAATACTGGGTGTATAGGAAGTTTCTGAAATCATCTAACGGTTTCTGAAGTAGCATAGCCGCAATTTATAAATTGTTTGATTTATTTATATTGATTAATACAATTAAATTAAGGAAGTTTTTATTCCTTTGTGTTATTAAACCATAAAACCTTATAAATGAAAAATTTAATTACAGGCCTAATCCTTACTGCATTTTTCTTATCGCTAAGCAGTTTTATTGCCAAAAAGAAAGAGGTTAAAATATTAGTTTTTTCTTGTACCAAAGGATTTAGACATAAAAGTATTGAACCTGGTTTAGAAGCCATCAAAAAAATAGGAAAAGAAAAAGGTTATACCATTGTACATTCAGAAAATCCAGCAGATTTTAATGATAAAAATCTGAAGCAATTTAAAGTATTATTGTTTTTGAATCCTACCGGAAAGTCATTATTTGATGATGCTCAGAAAGCTGCTTTTAAAAAATATATCAATAGAGGAGGGGGCTTTGTTGGTGTACATGCAGCTACAGATTGTAACTACGACTGGGAATGGTATGGTAAGCTTGTTGGCGGCTTTTTTGCTGGGCATCCTAAAGTTCAAGAAGCTAAACTTGATATTTTAGATGCAAATCATCCTGCAACAAAAGATTTACCAAACCCTTGGATGCATACAGACGAATGGTATAATTTTAAAGATTTCAATAAAGATGTAAAAGTAATCATGACGGTTGATGAAAAGAGCTATACTGGTGGTAAAATGCCCGATTTTCATCCGATGGCGTGGTATCATGAATTTGATGGCGGAAAAGTTTTTTATACTGGTTTGGGCCACACGATAGAAGATTTTGAAGACGAATTATTTCTAAAACATTTAACCGGAGGCATAGAATATGTCTTAAAATAGCATAAACCTATAAATAAGCTTAACTTTGCCTGCTTAAATATCATATTTTGAGCAATTTTAAAGATTTAGGAATTCATCAAGAGCTTATACAAGCCCTTGATGAATTACACATAAACACGCCAACGGTAATCCAAACGCAAGCAATTCCTGTTTTATTAAAAGATAAAACAGATTTTATTGGCCAAGCACAAACCGGAACCGGAAAAACAGCAGCATTTGGTTTACCATTATTACAATTGGTAAATCCAGAACAAAAAAGCATTCAAGCCATTATCATTTGTCCAACCAGAGAATTAGGGCAGCAAATAGCCAAACAGCTTTTTAAATTCACCAAATACGTAAGCAAAAAGATTTTTGTTGAAGCCGTTTACGGTGGCGAAAAAATTGATATCCAAATAGGTAGATTAAAACGCCCAACGCAAATTTTAGTAGCAACACCTGGTCGATTAATAGATTTATTAGAGCGTAAAGCAGTTGATTTAAAAGAAGTTAAAACTATTATTTTGGATGAGGCCGATGAAATGTTAAGTATGGGCTTTAAGCCAGATATTGATAAAATCTTAAGTCATACCGCACAAATAGATAGAAATATTTGGCTTTTTTCTGCAACCATACCATCAGCTATTAAGCAAATTATAAGCGATTATATGGCTGATGATGCTTATAAAATTGAAGTTGACCATAAAGATGTGATGAATACAGCCATTAAACATCAATATGTGATTTGTGATATTAAAGACAAGCCAAATCTTTTACAGAGTTTTATTAAGAATAACGATGATAAGCGTGGCATTGTATTTTGTAAAACAAAAGCTGGTGCGCAAACGCTTGCTAAACAATTATTAGCCAAAAATTTAAAGGTAGAGTCTATACACGGAGATTTAGGACAAAGAGACCGCGAAAAAGTAATGCGAGCTTTTAAAAGCGAAAGATTACAAGTTTTAATAGCTACAGATATTTCTGCCAGAGGAATAGACGTTAGTAATTTATCTTACGTTATTCATTACCAATTACCAGAGCAGCTAGAATATTTTACGCACCGTAGCGGAAGAACTGCCAGAGCCGGAAATAAAGGACTTTCCTTGGCATTTGTAGCGCCATCAGAATTAGAGAAAATTACAGCTTTAGAAAAAGAGCTAAATATCTATTTCGAAAAGATTAGCATTTAACAGCTATGGAGAAGCAACCAAACAATCCGTTACATGGCAGAACTTTAGAAGCTATTCTAAATGATTTGGTTGATTTTTACGGATGGCCAGCACTTGGATTAAAAATTAAGATTAAATGTTTTAATGAAAATCCAAGTGTTAAATCTAGTTTAAAATTTCTTAGAAAAACAGATTGGGCTCGTACCAAAGTTGAAGAACTTTGGATAAGAACGTTTAGATAAACTTGTATCCATTAGACTTTCCTAAAAAACCGATAGATATTTATGTCTTATAATTAACATTATGTTAAGTAATAAAATAACCTCCCTTTAAGGGAAGTACCTATTATTATAAAGTTGATTGTATTTTAGCGCTATCTCCTACAATCCAAACCATATCATTTTCTTGAAATACCCAATTAGATTCTGGGTTTACAATACGCTCGGCGTTCCTTTCTATACCTACAACAATTCCATCGGTTAAATCTTTAATTTTTGATTCTTTTAAAGATTTACCTTCTAGAAATGAATTCTTTCTCACCAATAGCTTATGTAATTTAGGTTGATAATTATCTTGCTGTTCGATAGTTTTTTTATCTGGCCTAATGATAGAGCTTAGTTTCCTGATTTGCGTATCAGTACCAATAATATTTAAAATATCACCTGGATAAATAATAGTATTACTTTCTGGCGAATGGATGGTTATACTTCCTCTGTTTATCATAGCTACATTTATACCGGCCCTTTCACGCCATTTTAACTCCATTAAGGTCTTTCCTACAGCTGGCGACTCTGGTTTAACTTCTATTTCTGTAAAGTGGGCATCCCATGGTGCTAATATTTGTTGCTCTTTTTTGGTTGTTGCTCTTCATCATGATAATTTTTTAAGAATAGCATTTCTAATTTTAGATACACATTTTGAACCTGCTTCCAGAAAATAAATAATACCACGATTATAAACAATGCAGCATAAAGTGCAACCGTTACAGAAAGTAAATTATTTAGTAAAGTAATGATTAATGCAGCAGATAATAAAAGCCTAAATAAGCGCATTACTAAAACTAAGTTGCGGTATAAGCGCTCATTTTTTAACTCAACCACTACCCCATTATAGAGATTTCTAAAGCTTAAGGCGTATAAAAATGGTGATAAAACAATGATGGTAATAACCAATGATGCAATATTGCTCCAAACCGCATTTTCTGTTTTACCTTGTATAAACGGACTTAAATAATTAGAAGACAGTAAAATAATAGCTAAGCTTATGCTAAAGTGGATTAAAGTATTGGCCGTGTATGATTTACAAATAATTGCCAATTAGAAACTGTAGTAACGCTTTGGGTAGCAGAACTATATTTATTTAAATTCTCTATCCATTTTGATGGTAAAACCTTATTTAACCAATTATAAAAGGGAAAAGATAATTTGATAAGATATGGCGTGGTAAAAGTACTAATAGCGGATACTGCTACCGCAATTGGGTATAAAAATGAGCTTGTTACGTTTAGTGTTACTCCTAAAGTGGCAATAATGAAAGAAAACTCCCCTATTTGTGCCAAGCTAAAACCGGTTTGAACTGATGTTTTTAAAGGTTGCCCTGATGCTAAAGCTCCTAATGAAGAGCTAAATATTTTTCCTAATATGGTTACTAAAACAATAATTATTACAGGTAAAGCATGTTCTGCTAACATGGCCGGGTCTATCAACATCCCAACGGAAACAAAAAATACTGCGCCAAATAAATCCTTAATAGGCATTACTAAATGTTCTATTTTTTTACCCTGGCTGGTTTCTGCTAATATTGAGCCCATGATGAATGCCCTAAAGCCGGAGAGAAACCAACTTTTGTTGCTGCAATCACCATTAAAAAGCATAATGCCAAAGAAATAATCAGCAACATTTCTTCGCTTATTAATGGTTTAATTTTTTTTAAAAAACTTGGTAAAAAGAATATGCCTAGTACAAACCAAATCACTAAAAAGAAGATAAGCTTTAATATAGAAAATAGCATTTCTGAGCCTGCAAATTGCTGACTAACTGCTAATGTAGATAGTAAAACCAAAAGCACTACAGCAACCAAATCTTCTACCACAAGTACTCCAAATACTAAGCCTGCAAATTTTTGTCCCTTTACTCCTAGTTCTTCAAAGGCTCTAATGATAATAGTTGTTGACGATATTGAAAGTATACCGCCAAGAAAAATACTATCCATGGTAGACCAGCCAAAAGCTTTTCCTGTAAAATAACCTAACAAAAGCATCACCACTACTTCTGTTATAGCAGTTATAGAAGCAGAACCCCCTACTTTCATCAGCTTTTTGAAGCTAAATTCTAACCCTAAGCTAAATAAGAGAATAATTACACCTATTTCTGCCCATACAGCTACGTTTTCTGTTTCTACAATGGTGGGAAATAATGAAAAGTGTGGGCCTACTAGAAATCCGGCAATAAGGTAACCTAAAACTAAAGGTTGTTTTAAGTATTTGAATATAAGCGTAATAATGGCTCCAGCGCCTAATATAAGTCCTAAATCGGTAATTAAATTTGGTAAGTGTATCATAAATATATCTGTATTATTATTAAAATAGAATTCTTAACGCTTTAAGTAAGCTGTTCGAGAAAACTATGATATGGAAACAATAACTGAGATATATAATGATGTTTGGATCTTGTATGCCTTATAACAACATTGTTTATTTTGCTTTCAAAACTATTTTCAAAATTGATGGAAGATTTATTTAAATAAGAAGCAACAAGTGGTCTATTGTTTTTCCTTATTGCAATATTTTTATCAATATCATTATCTAGAATTAAAGCTTTATGACTCTCATGATGTTCTTTTTGATGCTTATAACCCAAAAAGTATTCTTTCTTTTTTAAAGAAGTTTGTTTTTTATGCGTATTGGCTAAACCCTCTTTAGCTAAGAAGATGAAAATAATAGTCGTTATAGCAAATAAAACCCTCATGAGGCAAAATATAATAAAAAAAAACAGCTATTTAAGAGTTTTAAGTGTCTTTAAAATGTCTATTTTGTTATTTTTAATATCTCGCCATGGGTCTTCTCTATCTTTTATAAGCTTTAAAACATTTTTGATATGATAATCTCTCATATCTAAGTTTTTATTTACTTTATCCCAACTTAATGGTAAAGAAACTGTTGCACCAGGTTTTGGTCTTACAGAATATGGTGCTGCTATGGTTTGTCCTCTTCTGTTTTGCAAGTAATCTATGTAAATTAAGTTTTTTCTTTTAGAAGGACTTCTTTCTAAACTGGTAATTTCTGATGTTTTTTCATGTACCTTTTGCGCAATAAATTCAGCAAAGTTCTTTACAATTTTATAATAATATTTTGCTGCCAAGTAAATAAAAATATGAATACCGCTAGAACCAGAAGTTTTTACAAAGCTTTTAATATTCATCTCGTCATAAACTTCTTTTACTGCTAAAGCTACCTGTACAACTTCTTTGAAATTATTTTTATCGGGGTCTAAATCTATCACCATATATTCTGGATTTTCTGGCTTTTTATAAGTGCTTAACCATGGGTTTATCTCTATACAACCTAAATTTACCATGTATAATAATGATGCTTTATCGTTACATACCAGATAATCAATCTCTTTATTATTGCTTTCAGAATGTATTTGAGCTGTTTTTGCCCATTTCGGAATCTGCTCTAAGTCTACATCTTTTTGATAAAAGCCAGGTTTAGTGATTCCGTTTGGGTGTCTGTTTAAAGAAAGTGGCTTATCTTTTAAATAAGGTAAAATATAATCGGCAATACTTTCATAATAATTTAGCAGCTCTCCTTTGGTTATTTTTTCCTTAGGCCAATATAACTTATCCAAATTAGTCAATTTCACCTTTTTAGTTCCAAAAATTTTAGTTTCTTCGCTTTTAGAAACTTTTTCTTCTTTTACATCTTCCATTTCCTTATCTAATCTTAATCCTTTAAAAACAGGATGCCTTAGGTGATGATCTAAAGTCCATTCGGTATAATTTACTTCACAAATGAGTTGAGGTTTTACCCAAGTTACCTTACTTTCCATATTTACTTGATCAGTAAAAGGCTTTTCTGAAGTAATAATAGCTTCCATTTGTTGATGAAGATTTTTCAAAGTTTCATCATTAAAGCCTGTACCACAATTTCCTATATAGCTAAGCTCTTGATTATCATCATACATCCCTAAAACTAAAGCTCCAAAATACTTTCTACTTCCGGCTGGTTTTGTAAAGCCGCAAATAATAGCTTCTTGGCTGTTACTCAATTTAATTTTCAACCAAGAGTCGGTTCTTTTACCAGGATAATATTCATCATCAATTCTTTTGGCAATCACTCCCTCCCATTTTTGCTTTTTGGCTTCTTCAAAAAGCTTTTCGCCATCAGTCAAAGTATAATCGTTAAATACAATATTTTCAGCTTTATACTTCTCTATCAACACTTTTAAAAGTTCTTTCCTTTTTAAAAGAGGCATATCTAGAAGTTCATTTCCATGGAGTTTTAAAATATCAAACACATAATATTTAAGCGTAAGTCCTTTAGAATTCGTATCAAAATGTTGTAGCCACTGAAACTGGTGTACTCCAGCTTTATTTTCGGCAATAATTTCTCCATCTAAAATGGCATCAGCAGATATTTCTTTGAGGTTATTACTAATTTGTTGATACTTTGAAGTATAATCAATCCCATTTCTTGAGGTTAATGAGATTTTTTCGCCAGTGCTAGCAATAATCCGGTAACCATCTATTTTCCTTTCGAAAAGCCAGTTTTTATCCTTAAAAATATGGTCTGATAATTTGGCCAACATGGGTGAATAGCCATGCTCTTCAACTATTTTTTCTCTTTCTTTTGGTTGATGTTTCTTTTCTGGCTTTTGCTTTTTAAAATCCTTACCTGCTTTGATAACCTCTTTAGGGATAAGATTTTCGATATTAAAACGCTTATTTACAGAAAATTCATCTTGATGTTTGATGAGTAACCACGCATTTTGTTCAGAGTTTTTAAGCTTAACCAAGGCAAATTCTCCTTTAAGAATTTTACCATTCAGTTTAAATTTTAGGCTACCAGCGGCTAAACCTTTTTTTAGTTCTTTTTCATCTTCTTTTCTGGTTTTTGATAAAGATTGATAGTTCCCTTCATCAAAAATATAAACTGTACCAGCGCCATAATTTCCTTTAGGAATTTCGCCTTCAAAGTTTTTATAATCGTAAGGATGGTCTTCTACCATCATGGCTAAACGTTTATCTTTGGGGTTTAAAGACGGACCTTTAGGAACTGCCCAACTTTTTAAAACACCATCTATTTCTAACCTAAAATCATAATGTAAGTGCGATGCATGATGTCTTTGTACTACAAAACTTAATGTTTTTCCAGTTGTCTTTTTCTGAGATTTGGGTTCTGTAGTTTGCTCAAAATTTCTTTTTTCCTGATACTTTGTTAAAGACATTTTACGCTCCTTTCTTATTCAAGCTTTCTAATAATTGTTCGTACAAATCATCACTTTTAGCTTTTTTTGGTTTCAATTTTTTGATGGTTGGTCGTTTTCCTTTAGCTTTTGCTTTTATAATTTTTAAAAGTTCTGCGGTATAGGTGTCTTTATATTTATCGATATTAAAATCGGCAGTATATTGTTTTATTAAAGCTAAAGCTACATCTAGTTCTTTTTTAGGGATTTTCAAATCATCAGGAGTGTTGATTTCTGATGTGTCTTTTATTTCTTGTGCAAAGCGTATTCTGGAAATTACAATAACATTGTCTTGTGGATGTATGATGCATAAATTCTCCTTTTGCCTCAATACAAACTGCCCTACGCCTGCCATTTTTGTCTTTTTTAAAGCGTTTAAAAGTAAAGCATAAGCTTTTTGCCCTTGTTTAGTGGCCTCAGCGTAATAGGAAGTTTCAAACAACATCGGGTTAATTTCTGCTGCTTTTACAAATGTTTGAATATCAATAGTTTTGGTTTTATCCGGACTTGCATCTTCAAAATCTTGATCTTCTAGAATGATATAATCATCTTTCAAGAAAAATCCTTTAACTATCTTTTCATAAGGGACTTCTTTCTTTGTCTTCTCATTAACTCGTAAAAAGCGAATACGGGCATGGTCTCGACTATCCAACATATCTAAATCTAAAGTGCTATTGTCTATAGCCGAGTATAGCTTGATAGGAATATTTACTAAACCAAAGGCAATGGTGCCATTCCAGATAGATCTCATAGTAGCTGTTTTATTTTTTAAAAACAATTACTATTCCAAAGAAAAAGGTCATAAAAAAAGCCCTCTGCTTTTGCAGAAGGCTCACTTAACGTTTTTTATGTGTTATGCAGAGTTTCTGGCTGCATTTACAATACCATAAAGGGTTCTTAGTATAAGCTTGTTATAAATCAGTTTTTGCGCATCAGAAACATCATCTGATAAGGATTTGATAATAGCATATCTTTGGATGATAACTAAAGGCAATACAATTTTTTCTCTTAAAGAGATAGAGCGCTTATCTGTCGGATAATTTTCCATCAACGTTTCTGTATTAGAGAGTTCTAATAATAAACTTTGGGTAAGGTCAAATTCAGCCTTCATACCTTTCCAGAAATCGCCAAATGTAGCATCCTCAGATAAATACTCGGTTAATCTAAAATCAGCTTTGCTCATAGACATCATACAATTATCCACAACCGTTTTAAAGAAACCAGAGTTTTTATACAAGCTTTTTACTTGCTCCCACTGTCCAGATTCTTTCAAAGTCTTTAAAGCTGTACCCACACCATAGAAACCTGGGATGTTTAATTTAGCCTGACTCCATGAAGTAACAAAGCTAATAGCTCTTAAATCCTCCAATTTCAATTCTGCATCAGAGTTTCTTTTTACTGGTCTACTACTGATATTGATTTGAGATAGCATTTTTAATGGAGTTTGTACCTCCATAAATTTCAAGAATAAAGGATGTTTCCTTAAATCCATGAACGCATGATAACTTATTTCTGCCATTTGAGAGAAAAGTACTTTCTCATCATCATTCATAGTATTGCTACCTTGTTTTTCTAGAGCAGAATTAATACCAGCATGAATCAATTGCTCCATGTTATTGGTAGAGCTTTCATAAGTTCCGTAATGCGAACTAATGGTTTGGCCTTGTACCGTCATTTGGATTTGCTTGTTAGCGATATCTTTTCCAAATGAAGCATAGAATTTATGAGTTTTACCTCCACCCCTTGCTGGTGGCCCTCCTCTGCCATCAAAAAAGGCTAAATCAATATCGTACTTTCTAGAAACAGCTGTTAAGCTAGATTTTGCGTAGAAAATAGAATAGTTGGCCATCAAATAACCGCCATCTTTGGTGCTATCAGAGAAACCCAGCATAATAACCTGACGTTTCTTTCTAATTTCAAGATGTTGGTTATAAATAGTATGCGTATATAAACTTTCCATCACGTTATCGGCAAACTTTAAATCGTCGATAGTTTCAAAAAGTGGTACAAAGTCTACATCTAGTTCTTCTGCTTTCCAACCACTCCATAAGAATAGTTGTTTTAACTGAAGAATATCAGATGCTTTTTGGCAATTACTAATGATAAACCTATGGCAAGCTCTTTTTCCATTATCTGTTTGCATTTTTTTAATTAAACGGATAACATCTAAAGCATCTTTACTTAGCTCTTCAAAAGAGCTGTAATTGGTAAAATCGGCTTCGTTTAAAGGTATTGCAGCTATTTTTTCTTCTTCACTTAAATCAAAATAGTTTTCTGGTAAAAGACCTTTTAACTCTTTTGATTCTATACACTCTTTAAATAGCTTACGTAAAATACGACTGTCTTGTCTGATGTCTAAAGAAGCAAAATGGCAACCGAAAAGCTTAACCTTCCAAATCATATCATCAACAAGCTCAATAAACAAACTATCGTGATGATTAACAAGAACCTCTTTAACTTTTCTTAAATTGCTTAATAAGGTTTCTTTAATGTTTAAGCAAGATGTATTTTGCTGGTAAGCATTATTATAGATAAGGTTTTCTAACTCTTCTAAAGATTGCTCGGTACCGTTAAAAGTAATTCTACGTTTTAGTTTCTTAAAATCTCTGTAATAGCATCTAAAAAGTGCTTGTCTTAAGAAAACAGATACTTGTTTCGTTGTTTCGGCTGTTACGAAAGGATTTCCATCTCTATCGCCTCCAGGCCAAAAACCTAATTCTATTAAACTATGGTTTCCTAAATTAAGTTTAAAAACTTCCTCTAGGTTATTGTGTACGTCTGATGCTGTTTGGTAAAGTATATTTTCTAAATACCAATTTAAGCTAACCGCTTCATCAACCGGGGTTGGCTTTTTCTTCTTGAAGAAAGGTGTTTTACCCAACTGTTGTAAAAGAAGATTGATAGCATTAACATCATTATTTTTGATAGCCTCGGTTAAGTCTGTCATGATACTTAATACCGGACCTGGATAAAACTGAGTTGGGTGTGCTGTTAAAACCAATCTCAATTTAAATTCTCTTAAACAATCCTGAATACGTTTGTACAGCTCTTCATCTTCTAAAGCACTGCTCATTAAGGTACTTAAAGAGCTTAAGTCTTCGTTAGATCTTGTCTTCACAAAAGCAGCATCTTCCACAGCATCAAAAAGTACAACTTGCCTTTCTATGTATTGAATAAATCTAAAAAGTAAGTCGGTAATTTCATGTTGGTCTGTAATACCTTTTTGTTTAGCAAAGAAAGACTCTATAATATCATCAGGTCTTTGTTTTTCTTCTACTCCACTCTCGCAATGCGCAAAGAAATAAGGAAGTGCTAAACCTGTATTTTTTACACGATAAAATGGTAGCGTGAGGAAAAGACTGTTGTATAATTCGAACTTTGTAGTGATTTCGTTTTTAAATACAGTCTCTTTGGAATTTAGTTGAGGTCTTAGTGTAAACATAATTGGGCGAAAATTACGTTAATCTCAAAATCAATCCAAATAAAATTGCAATTAAAAGCCAAAATAAATGATATTTCATTAAAAAAATAAGCTTTTAAAAACAAATAGCTCGCAAATTGCGAGCTATTTGTTGTAATTTTTAAAAGAAAGACTCTTTTACATTTGGTCTAATTGCTTTTTCAATTCAGCAGCTTTGTCTAACTTATTTAGTTTTACATAAACTTCTCTTAGCGCTTTAGCCACGTTTCTATCTTTAGGATTCAATTCTCTTGCTTTCTCTAATAATGGAGCCGCTTTAGTTAATTGAGCGTTAAATTGACTTTTTAAAGCGTTATATTTTGCTTCAGTACCTTTATTATTAGGTAAGGCGTTAGCTTGGTTAATAAAAGCATTTCCTTTATCAATATAAATAACTGCAAGGTTATAAACAGCATCAGCATAAGATGGATCTATTTCTAAAGCTTTATTATAAGCTTCTTCTGCTTTATCTAATTGTTTATTAGAAGCATATGCTACACCAGCAACAAAATGTAAGGTTTTATTTTTAGGCTCTTGAGCAATAGCGCTTTCAATCTTAGAAATTTGCTTGTTTGCTTGGCCTCTTGCTAAATAAACATTCAACTCATCGTAAATCAAGTTCAAGTTGTTTGGATGAACTGCTCTACCTGCTTCAATAACTTTTAAAGCACTATTAGTATCGGCTTTAGCCATATATAAACGACCTAACTCTTGGTATAAAGAAGGGTTTTTAGTATTTAATTCTAAGGTTTTATTGTAATACTTGATAGCCTCATCTGTCATTTGGGCACTGTTAGCTGCAATTGCAGTATACATGCTAAATAAAGAGTCTTTAGGCATTACATCAGAGATGTACTTGAAAGAAGTATAAGCTGTTTTATAATCTTTTTTATTGAATGCAGAAACACCTCTGTTTTGCATCACAATAGAAAGGTTTCTTTCAGAACTTTCGATGTTGTTTTTCTCTTTTCCTTCTTTATCTAACTCTTTAGCTTTTGCAATAGCCTCTTGTGCTGTTTTAAAAGCAGCATCAGCATTACTCATATTAACAGTATCTGTTACAGCAATAGCCGAGTAAATTAAAGCTTTATAACCCCAAGCATCCGGAGCGTTTAAAGTTTTTTCATGAACCGTGGCTTTGTCAATAGATGCTTTAGCTGTGTTTAAAGTTTCTAATTGCTTCTTTGCTGAGGCTTTTGTTTGCGTACCTACTTCAAAAATTGCATAAGTGTTTTTTGCAGCACTAATTTCAGATTTTTGAGCCATAACAACTGTACAAAGACTTAATGCTACAAGGCTCGATAATAGTTTTTTCATTTTATGATTAATTGTATATGTTAAACGATTAATTATTTTATTTATTCTGCTGTTTCTTCTCCTTCGTCTTCAACTGCATCGTCATCATCCTCGTCTATATCTTCATCAGCAAGATCTGCTTCAATAACTTCAATATCCGTTACAATTGCGTCAGTATCTTCCTCAGCTGTTTCATCATGCTCTACTTTAGCAACAGAAGCAATCTCATCATTAGCTTTAAGATTTATCAACCTTACCCCTTGTGTGGCTCGTCCCATAACTCTTAAATGGCTCATCGCAATTCTGATAACGATACCTGATTTATTGATAATCATTAAATCATCTTTATCGGTAACGTCTTTAATAGCTACAAGTTCGCCAGTTTTATCAGTTACTTTAATGGTTTTAACACCTTTACCACCACGGTTGGTTACTCTGTAATCTTCTAAATCTGTACGTTTACCGTATCCTTTTTCAGAAACTACTAAAATGGTTGCTTCAGGAGAATCAATACTAATCATACCTACCACCTCATCTTTATCATGAGCTAGTCTTAAACCTCTTACACCGGTAGCTGTTCTACCCATTGGTCTTACCGTAGATTCATTAAATCTAATTGCTCTACCAGAACGTAAAGCCATAATAATTTCTGAAGAACCCGTAGTTAAGTTTGCTTCTAATAGCTCATCACCATCATTAATATTGATAGCATTTATACCATTAGTTCTTGGGCGACTGTAAGCTTGAAGCGTAGTTTTCTTAATGGTACCTTTCTTGGTGCACATCATAATGAAATTGTTCTCTAGATAGTCTTGGTCTTTAAGATTAACAACTTTAATGTAAGCTCTTATCTTTTCTTCTTTTTCAATATTGATGATGTTTTGAAGTGCTCTTCCTTTGCTTATTCTTGTTCCTTCCGGAATTTCAAATACCCTTAACCAGTAACATTTACCTTTATCTGTAAAGAATAATAAATAGTTATGGTTAGATGCGATGAAAATATGCTCAATAAAATCTTCATCCCTTGAGGTTGAACCCATAGAGCCTTTACCACCTCTTCCTTGTGTTCTATACTCGGTTAAAGGAGTTCTTTTGATGTAACCTTCTCTTGAGATGGTGATTACAACATCCTCATCCTCAATGAAATCTTCTGTTAAAAGTTCAGCTGCAGAGTGTACAATTTCTGTTCTTCTTTCGTCGCCGTATTTCTCTTTGATCTCGGTTAATTCATCCTTAATAATTTGCATTCTTAAGCCTTCATCATTTAAAATAGCTTGTAAACGCTCAATTAATTTCATCAACTCCGCATATTCCTCTTTAATCTTATCTCTTTCAAGACCTGTTAAACGACGCAGCGTCATGTCTAAGATAGCTCTTGCCTGAATGTCTGTTAAACCAAACTGACTGATTAAGCCTTCACGGGCATCATCTGGCGTTTGCGAGCTTCTGATTAATTTTATAACCTCATCTAAATGGTCTAAAGCAATTAATAAACCTTCTAAAATATGAGCTCTTTTTTGAGCCTCGTTTAGCTCAAATTTGGTTCTTCTGATAACAACCTCATGCCTGTGGTCAACAAAATGTCTTATTAAATCTTTAAGATTTAAAAGCATTGGTCGGCCATTAACTAAAGCAATGTTATTAACGCTAAAAGAAGTTTGTAAGGCCGTGTATTTATAAAGGTTGTTAAGTACGATAGCTGCGTTAGAATCTCGTTTAATTTCATAAACGATACGCATACCATCTCTATCAGACTCATCTCTGATCTCAGAAATACCTTCAATTTTCTTCTCGTTAACCAACTCGGCGGTACGCTCAATCATCATCGCCTTATTCACTTGATAAGGGATTTCTGTAACAATGATACGCTCTCTTTCGTTACCAAAAGTTTCAATTTCTGCTCTACCACGCATCATCACCCTACCTCTACCCGTTTCAAAAGCTTCTCTTACGCCTTCATAACCATAAATAAAGCCTCCGGTAGGAAAATCAGGAGCTTTAACATGTTTCATCAGCTCACTTATCTCGATATCTCTATTATCAATTAAAGCGGCTGTAGCATCAACAATTTCACTTAAATTGTGTGGAGGCATATTTGTTGCCATACCAACAGCAATACCCGATGCTCCGTTAACCAAAAGGTTAGGGAATTTGGAAGGTAAAACAGTAGGCTCTTCTAAGGAATCGTCAAAATTTAGACGGAAATCAATGGTGTCTTTATTGATGTCTGCCAATAGCTCTTCTGCCATTTTTTTGAAACGAGCCTCGGTATAACGCATCGCAGCGGGCGAATCGCCATCTACAGATCCAAAGTTACCTTGCCCATCTACCAAAGGATAGCGTAAAGACCAAGGCTGTGCCATACGCACCATGGTATCATAAACAGATGCATCACCATGTGGGTGATACTTACCTAATACCTCACCCACAATACGGGCAGATTTCTTATAAGGTTTATTACTTGCCAAACCTAAGTCTAACATACCAAATAATACCCTTCTGTGAACCGGTTTTAAACCGTCTCTTACATCAGGTAAAGCCCTGGAAACGATAACAGACATTGAATAATCAATGTATGCTGACTTCATTTCCTCCTCAATATTAATAGGTATAATTTTGTCGTGTTGGTTTTCGTTTTGATTATCAGTTTCTTCGGCCATATTTAAAATATTCTATAAAAGAAAGTGCTTATGTAAAAGCATAACTGCGAAGTTAATAAATTAGATGTAATTGCTTCTTCCTGTGGAAAAATTCTTGAATGTTAATCAAGATATCATCCACCAAGGTTTTTTTATTTGGATAAAACGCCATTATCTTCAATTTTTAGAGGATAAGTTCTCAGGTAATCGCCCTGCCCAATTTTGCCCTTTCCGGTTTTTAAACAATATCCATAACGATGTATGGGGCAAATGATATAACCTTCCTCGCACCAAGCACTACTTAAATCGGCACCAGCATGTGGGCATTTAGAAGCAAAAGCATAAAATTGATGTTGATATTGGGTAATATTAATTTTCTTATGGTACACTTTAATTTGTACCATAGATTCAGGTTCTGGAAGGTAATCTAAAACTTTAATCCACTGCATATTAGCTTCTACTCTATAAAAACAGGATTTTTAAGCAAAATAGCATTATCTTTGCAAAATTAAAAAGATTAGCTTGAAGAATTTTATCCCAGAAGACGGCACTTTACTTCCTTTAATGGAAGAGTTTTATACCATACAAGGCGAAGGATTTAATACAGGTAAAGCGGCCTATTTCATTAGATTAGGTGGTTGTGATGTAGGTTGCCATTGGTGTGATGTAAAAGAAAGCTGGGATGCTGATTTACATCCGCTTACGCCGAGTGATGATATTGTTAATAATGCAACGCAATATCCGGGTAAAGCAGTTGTGATTACTGGTGGAGAGCCTTTATTATACAATCTTGATTACCTCACCAAAAAGTTAAAAGAAAACGATATTTTAACTTTTATTGAAACTTCTGGTGCTTATCCCTTATCTGGCAATTGGGATTGGATTTGCTTATCTCCAAAAAAGTTTAAAGCCCCTAACCCATCTATAGCAAAGTTTGCAAATGAGCTCAAAATTATCGTTTTTAATAAGAGTGATTTTGCCTGGGCAGAGGAACATGCTTTATTAGTTGGCCCCAATTGTAAATTGTATTTACAACCAGAATGGTCTAAGGCTAATGAAATGCTTCCTTTAATTATAGATTATGTAAAGAATAATCCAAAATGGGAAATATCTTTACAAACGCATAAATATTTGAATATCCCCTAATAATACATAATTTAGTTAACTGAACTTAAATTATACAGATGAGATTTTTATGCTGTTTCTTATTGTTAAGCATAAGTATACTATGCTTTGGACAGGATAAATATTCCTCAAAAGATAAGACTGCTATTAGGAGTTATGAGAAAGCCAGTTATTTCTTAGATTTAAATCGTTTTACAGAAGCAAAAGTAGAACTAAATTATGCTGTTAAACAAGATGCTGAATTTATTGAAGCCTATTTATTATTAGCTGATGTTTACAGGGTAACTTTTGATTTGGTTAACGCTAAACTTACCTATCGTAAAGCATTTGCTATCCATCCAGATTTTGCCCCAGAAAGGTATTTCTATTTAGCCGAATGCGAAATTAAAACCGGAGATTATAAAGAAGCCATCATCCACCTAAATCATTATCTTTCTAAAGCTAAGCCACAAGAAGCTAAAAGGTTAGCTTTAACAAATAAGTATCTTAAAGATTGTGATTTTGCACTATTAGCCCTTAAAAATCCGGTTTCTTTTAAACCTGAGAATTTAGGTCCGAGTGTGAACACCAGCGATCAAGAATATTTAGCTGCTTTAACAACAGACGAAAATACTTTAATTTTTACCCGTCAGATTAATAACAACGAAGACTTTTACATCGCTAAAAAGAAAAATGCTAACTGGGAAAAAGCAAATTATTTAAGTACCAATATCAATACGCCTAATTATAATGAAGGTGCACAATGTATCTCTCCTGATGGGCAATTTCTTTTTTTTACAGGCTGCAACAGACCAGATGGTTTGGGCAGATGTGATATTTATGTATCACAAAGAGAAGGTGATGGCTGGAGTAAGCCTGTCAATTTAGGAAACCCTATCAATACCAAAGGCTGGGAATCTCAACCCTCTATTTCTGCAGATGGTAGAACTTTATATTTTGTGAGTGACCGTGAAGATGGTTTTGGAAGTTATGATATCTGGAAAAGCGAGCTTACAGATGATGGTAAATGGGCTAATCCTATCAATTTAGGATCTAAAATAAACACTCCTTATGATGAGCAATCGCCATTTATTCATCCAGATAATGAAACTTTGTATTTTTCATCTAACGGTTGGGTAGGTTTAGGTAATAAGGATATTTTTATTTCTCGTTTAGATAAAAGTGGTAATTGGTCTGATGCCCAAAATTTAGGCTACCCTATTAATACGTATGGAGAAGAAAGCGGTTTAACCATTAATGCATCTGGAAATAAGGCATTTTTCTCTTCCAATAATTTTAATGGCTTTGGTGGTTTTGATATTTATTCTTTTGATTTACCCAATGCTTTAAAACCTAAAACGGTTAATTATGTAAAAGGTAAAGTTTATGATGCGCAAACCCAACAACCTTTAGATGCCGTGGTTGATATTATTGATTTAAGAACAGAAAATTCTCTTTACGCTTCTTATGCCAATAAAGTTGATGGAACCTTTATGGCTACCCTACCCCATGATAAATTATACAGTTTAAATGTTTCTAAAAAAGGCTATTTATTTTATTCTGAAAGCTTTTCTGTAGAGCACCATAAACTTGGCGAACCTGTTTTTTTAGATGTTCCTCTACATAAAATTGCCGTAGGTAATAAAGTTATTTTAAGAAATATTTTCTTTGATTCTAATAAGTTTAACATCAAAACAGAATCTAAAGTAGAACTTGAAAAACTAATAGAATTTCTAACAGAGAACCCTAAAGTGGTTATAGAAATAAGAGGCTTTACAGATGATATAGGCGATAATCAGTCTAATTTATTACTATCTCAAAATAGGTCTAAATCTGTTTATAACTATCTTTTAACAGCTGGAATTAACGAAAACAGAATTAAATATAAAGGCTTTGGAGAATCAAATCCTATTGCAGATAATCTTACGCCTGAAGGAAGGGCTAGCAATAGAAGAACAGAGTTTGTGATTACAGAAATCAGAGAAACTATTAAATAATAGCTTCTCTAATTCTGATTAATTTCTTTAACAAATCTTCCAATAAATCTAATGGTAACATATTCGCACCATCAGATTTGGCATTTTTTGGGTCGGGGTGTGTTTCTATAAAAAGTCCATCAGCACCAACAGCAATAGCAGCTTTAGCAATGGTTTCTATTAAGGCAGGTTTACCGCCTGTAATCCCCGATGTTTGATTGGGCTGCTGTAAAGAGTGTGTACAATCCATCACCACAGGCACATCAAAACTTCTCATTTCTGGTATCCCCCTAAAATCAACGATTAAATCCTGATATCCAAAGGTATTACCTCTATCTGTTAAGATAACGTTATTATTTCCTGCATCTTTAATTTTATCTACAGCAAATTTCATAGAGCCAGCAGATAAAAACTGTCCCTTTTTAACATTTACATATTTGCCTGTTTGTGCAGCTGCTATCAGTAAATCTGTTTGTCGACATAAAAAAGCAGGTATTTGCAGAACATCTACATAAGCTGCGGCCATTGCTGCATCCGTACTTTCGTGTATATCAGTTACCGTAGGTACATCAAAAGTTTGAGAAACTTTTTGTAGTATTTTTAGTGCTTTTTCATCACCAATGCCCGTAAAAGAATCAACCCTAGAGCGGTTGGCTTTTTTAAAAGAACCTTTAAAAATGAAAGGTATTTGCAGCTTATCGGTAAGCTCAACAATTCTTTCAGCTATTCTTAAAGCTATATCCTCACCTTCTATAGCGCAAGGGCCAGCCATTAAGAAGAAATTGTTGGTATGGGTGTGTTTTAATTTGTCTAGTTTCATCATGTTGCTATAAGTTTATGTTTTAGTTTCCTAACTCAGACATAAACTTGATTCTCATTAATTGTATTTCTTCGCGGTTATAATCATCAGAACCTAAATCTTCTAAAGCTTTATCAATAGAGTCTACTTCTGCGGTTTTAAAGTAATCAAATACTTCGTCTTGTCTATCTTCATCAATAACCTCATCAATAAAATAGTTCAAGTTTAACTTGGTACCAGAACTTACAATAGATTCTACTTCTTTCAGTATTTCTTCATAAGTAATGCCTTTAGACGCCGCTATATCTTCTAAAGAAATTTGTCTGTCAATATTTTGGATGATAGAAACCTTTAAAGCAGATTTATTAGCTGTTGTTTTAACAACAAAATCTATTGGCCTATCAATATCATTATCTTCAACATATTTATTGATCAGTTCTATAAAAGGAGTTCCAAATTTAGAAGCTTTACCATTACCAACGCCAGAGATATGTTTCAGCTCATCCATATTGATAGGATAATGCGTACACATTTCTTCTAAAGATGGATCTTGGAAGATAACAAAAGGAGGCAGATTTTTTTGCTTAGCGATTTTCTTCCTTAAGTCTTTTAACATCTGCAAGAGCTGCGTATCTAAAGCGCCGCTACCATGTTGCACAGCTGAATCATCATCCTTTTCAGGGATATCCATAGGTCTGTTCATCACAAACCTTAAAGCGTAAGGACTAGTAAGGTAAGACTGACCGTTTTTGGTTAACCTTAACAAACCAAAATTATCTACATCTTTAGCTAAGAAATTATTTAAAACAGCTTGTCTAAGAACAGATTTCCATAAAAATAAGCCTTCTGCTTTGCCAGAAGCAAAATATGAGGATTGGTGATGCTTATAAGACTGAATTTGTGCGGTTTCTTGTCCCATCAATACGTTAATGACATAATGGTCGTCAAACTTTTCGCCAAATTCTTGCACCATATTTAGCACTTTACTTAAATGCTCTTCAGCATTAAAAGATTGTTTTTGTGCCCGGCAGTTATCACACATATTGTTACAACCTGCCTCGTTAAAGTTTTCTCCAAAATAATGCAGAATTTGTTTTCTTCTACAAACGGCAGATTCAGAGTAATCTATAACTTCTTTTAATATTTGCGTACCTATTTCTCTTTCAGAAACAGGCTTATCTTTCATAAACTTAGCTAGCTTTTCTACGTCTTTATCAGAATAGAAAGCTAAACAATGCCCTTCTCCTCCATCTCTACCTGCCCTACCCGTTTCTTGGTAATAGCCTTCCATACTTTTAGGAATATCATGGTGTATCACATATCGTACATCAGGTTTATCTATACCCATACCAAAGGCAATGGTAGCCACTATTACATCCACATCTTCCATCAAGAATTTATCTTGTGTATCGGCTCTTACTTTAGGGTCTAAACCAGCATGATAGGGTAAAGATTTAACACCATTTATCTCTAAAGCATTAGCTACCTCTTCAACCTTTTTACGGCTTAAACAGTAAACAATACCAGATTTTCCAAGATTGCTTTTTACATACCTGATGATTTCTTTTAAAACATCAGATTTAGGTTTTACCTCGTAATAAAGATTAGGGCGGTTAAAAGATGATTTGAAGATATTTGCTTTAGTCATCTGCAAATTCTTCTGAATATCATGCTGTACCTTTGGTGTTGCTGTTGCCGTTAAAGCAATAACAGGTATATTTTCTCTAATATTATTGATTACCTGACGGATTTTTCTGTACTCAGGTCTAAAATCATGTCCCCATTCTGATATACAATGGGCTTCATCTACAGCCACAAAAGAAACCGTTATAGATTTTAAGAAGTCTATATTTTCTTGTTTTGTTAAAGATTCTGGCGCAACATATAAGAGCTTGGTTTGCCCAGCAGTTACATCTTCTTTAACTTTTGTGATTTCTGTTTTGGTTAAAGATGAATTTAAAAAGTGCGCAATACTATCATAACCTCCAAAAGCCCTTAATTGGTCAACCTGATTTTTCATCAAGGCAATTAACGGAGAGATAACAATTGCTGTACCTTCGCTCATAAGCGCTGGTAACTGGTAACAGATAGATTTACCGCCTCCAGTTGGCATAATAACAAAGGTATCCTTCTTTTCTAAGATACTGGTTATAATAGCTTCCTGGTCTCCTTTGAAATTATCAAAGCCAAAAAACGTTTGTAAATTATCAATTAATGATTTTTTAATCTGCATTTTTAAGGAAAAATTAACCTATGCTAATTTTAAACATCAAAATAACATATTTTTGTGATTATATAACATTAAAATTTAAACTTTTTTCATTTTGAAATCACCTCAAGAAATTCTTGATATAGCCAAAAGAACCTTAGTGACTGAATCACAGGCGATTCTAAATTTATCTTATAAATTAAATCATGATTTTTATCATCTTGTTGAGGCGATATTAAATCTTAAAGGAAGGGTTATTATGACTGGCGTTGGTAAAAGTGCTATCATCGCACAAAAAATTGTGGCCACGTTTAACTCTACCGGAACGCCCGCTATATTTATGCATGCTGCCGATGCTATTCATGGTGATTTAGGCATCATACAAAAAGATGATTTGGTGATATGCTTATCAAAAAGTGGTAATACAGCAGAGATTAAAGTTTTAATTCCGCTATTGAAACAAGCAGACAATAAACTAGCCTGTATTGTAGGCGATATGCAATCTTATTTAGCGCAACAATCTGATTATAAATTAGATGTTACTGTAGAAACAGAGGCTTGTCCGCATAATTTAGCCCCTACTACCAGCACCACCGCCCAGTTAGCTATGGGCGATGCTTTGGCAGTAGCTTTATTAGAATGCAGAGCTTTTAGCAGTGCAGATTTTGCGAAATATCATCCCGGCGGTTCGTTAGGAAAACGCTTATACCTAAAAGTACAAGATTTATCGGTTTTAAATGAAAAACCAGAAGTTCATCCTGATGCAAGTATTAGAGAAGTTATTTTAGAAATCACGAAAAAAAGACTTGGTGTGGTTGCTGTAACATTAGAAAATGAATTAAAAGGTGTAATTACTGATGGAGATTTACGAAGAATGATGGAAAAATTTACTTACTTTGATGAATTATCTGCCAAAGACATCATGCATGCTCAACCAAAAACCATAGCAAGTGATGAATTAGCGGTTAATGCATTAAAATTGATGAAACAGCATAATATTACACAGCTTATTGTGACTAAAGACCATAACTATAATGGTGTGATACATTTGCATGATTTACTTAAAGAGGGAATTATATAAAAATGAGCAAGAATTTTGCACTTATCATGGCTGGCGGTATTGGCAGTCGTTTTTGGCCAGTTAGCAGAACCACTTATCCTAAACAATTTTTAGATATTTTAGGAACCGGCAAAAGTTTAATACAAAATACCTACGATAGATTTTTAAAGATATTACCCAAAGAAAATATCTTTATTTTAACCAATGAAAGTTATTTTGATTTGGTTAAAGAACACCTTCCCGATTTACAAGACCATCAAATTATTTGCGAGCCTATTATGCGTAATACAGCACCTTGTATTGCTTATGGTACGGCTAAAATAAAGCTCATTGATGCTGATGCTAATATTATTGTAGCACCGTCTGATCATTTAATTTTAGATACAGAAAACTTTGTTGAAATCATCAATAAAGCTTTAGATGCTGCCAGCAAACACGATTGTTTAATTACCCTAGGTATTAAACCATCTAGACCAGATACGGGTTATGGCTATATCCAATATTCAGATAAAACTTTGCTTGATAACCTACATAAGGTTAAAACTTTTACAGAAAAACCTAGTCTTGAAATTGCAGAAACTTTCTTAGCTAGTGGCGATTTCTTATGGAATGCCGGCATATTTGTATGGTCTGCCAAAGCTATTGCTAAATCTTTCAATCAGTTTTTACCAGATATTGCTGAGATATTTAGTGAAGGCGAAAAGCATTACAATACCCCAAGAGAAAAAGAATATATACAAGCTGGTTTCCAGAAGTGTGTTAATATCTCTATAGATTATGGTGTAATGGAGAAAGCAGAAAACGTATATGTTATGCCAGCAGATTTTGGCTGGTCTGATTTAGGTACATGGGCTTCTGTTTACGACCTTTCTGAGAAAGATTATGTAGGTAATGCTGTCATCAATTCAGAAAAAGTCATGATGTACGATTCTTCTAACTGCATGGTAAATGTACCCTCTGATAAACTGGTGATTTTAGAAGGTTTACATGATTATATCGTGGTAGAATCTAACAATACCCTATTAATTTGCCCAAGAAATAACGAGCAACATGTGAAACAAGTAGTTGCAGATGTTAAGCACAAGTTTGGAAGCAAGTTTATTTAGGAGTTATAAGTCGTAAAAAGTAGAAAGTAAAAAGTATAAAGTTAAAAGAGCCTGAAAGGTGGATGTTTAGGTTTTCTCATTTGCGAAACGAAGCTTTTTTCTTTTAGCCTGTATTTTAAAGATAGGCTATTCCTAATACATTTGCAAGGTGTCCTCCTCTTGGAGGAGGTGTAGGAAGAAGTAAAAGTATTTAATCTTGTCATAGCGAACACAGTGAAGCTAGACTGCCACGTTCCTCGCAGTGACAAACGCTTTGTCATAGCGAACGCAGTGAAGCTATCTCTTTTAGAATATATAAACAAAGAGACTTCTTCGTATCTCGCAGCGACAATATTTCTTATCATCTTTTATTCCTAACCCATTTGCAAGGTGTCCTCCTCTTGGAGGAGGTAAAAGCATTTAATCTTGTCATAGCGAACATAGTGAAGCTAGACTGCCACGTTCCTCGCAGTGACAAACGCT
The DNA here is from genome assembly GCF_008195825.1 of Pedobacter aquae. Classification (NCBI taxonomy): domain Bacteria; kingdom Pseudomonadati; phylum Bacteroidota; class Sphingobacteriia; order Sphingobacteriales; family Sphingobacteriaceae; genus Pedobacter; species Pedobacter aquae. Next base: position 1,206,811 of record NZ_CP043329.1, on the reverse strand, counting down.
TTGTCATAGCGAACGCAGTGAAGCTATCTCTTTTAGAATATATAAACAAAGAGACTTCTTTGTATCTCGCAGCGACAATATTTCTTATCATCGCTTATTCCTAAGCCATTTGCAAGGTGTCCTCCTCTTGGAGGAGGTGCAGGAGGAGGTAAATTAAAATACTTTTTAGGTAGTATCATCTTTCTACTTTTGTAATCATCAAGAGCGAAGCTTACCTCTTACCTTTTAGAGATAGCTTCACTGCGTTCGCTATGACAAAATAATAGGATTTGTCACTGCGAGGAAACGAAGTAGTCTTTCTTAAAAGTTACATTGAGAGATAGCTTCACTGCGTTCGCTATGACAAATAATGAAGACCTGTATGAAGAGATAGCTTCACTGCATTCGCTATGACAAAATAATGAAGACCTGCATGAAGAGATAGCTTCACTGCGTTCGCTATGACAAAATAATGAAGACCTGTATGAAGAGATAGCTTCACTGCGTTCGCTATGACAAAATAATAGGATTTGTCACTGCGAGGAAACGAAGCAGTCTTTCTTAAAAGTTACATTGAGAGATAGCTTCACTGCGTTCGCTATGACAAATAATGAAGACCTGTATGAAGGGATAGCTTCACTGCGTTCGCTATGACAAAACTGTTAAACTTCGATGAGTTTATTGAGAAGCAGAAGCTCCTACCCTTTGCCTTACCACTTCATACAAAATAATGCCGGCAGATACAGAAACATTTAAACTTTCTATCTCTCCCATCATGGGAATTTTGGTTAGGTAATCAGAGTTTCTGATTAAATCGAATGAGATACCTTCATCTTCTGCTCCCATAATTACAGCTGTAGGTGCTGTATAATCGGGTTTATAAATGAAATCATCTGTTTTTTCTGTGCAAGACACCACTTGTAAGCCAGAGTCTTTTAAAAATCTGGCAATGCTCAGCAAATTATCATGTCGGCAAATCGGCACTTTATACAATGCTCCTGCCGATGTTTTAACCGCATCTGGATTAATTTGAGCTGAGCCTTTTTTAGGGACAACAATGGCATGTACACCAGAACATTCTGCGGTACGTACAATAGCCCCAAAATTCCTAACATCAGTTATCCCATCTAAAATAAGAATCAAAGGAACTTCGCCATTCTCAAAAATAGTAGGAATGATATCTTCAATTTTTTGATAAGTTATAGGCGATATAAAAGCGATAGCACCTTGGTGATTTTTAGCCGTAATTCGGTTTAATTTCTCTACAGGTACTTGCTGCGAAGGAATATCATATTCTCTTAATATGGTTTTCAATTCAGACATTAAGCCGCCAGCTATACCTCTTTGTAAAAATAAAGACTCTATGTCTTTACCAGATTTTATAGCTTCAATAACTGCTCTTATACCAAAAATCATCTGATTAGATTCTTTTGGCTGTCTTTGAAAATTTCTATCCATAATTGTGGTAAAGATAGCGTTTTTTTACAGGCTGAAAGCCCTTCTATCAAGAAGTTATTTTTATAAGTTAACAGTACCACTTTTTATCAACAAGCCCATGTTGATATCTTAAAGCCGCTTTATTTTGTTTATCAACAGCTTATGAACATCCGAGTGTTGAATACTCATGATAAATGCCTTTTAATTATGAGGTTTTTAAATTTACTATGCTTGCATAGTTAAGAACTCTTACACATGATGCAGGAAATTTATATATTTTTGTAGTTATGAGTTTAGAAGCCGAATCCAATAAGTCTCCCCTATCGAAAGATAAAAGAAACAGATTAAGTTCTATGGTTTCTGGTTTAGGTAAATTACCGCCACAAGCTTTAGACCTTGAAGAAGCTGTTTTAGGAGCTTTGATGTTAGAGAAAGATGCCCTATCTGCTGTTATCGATATTTTAAAGCCTAATGTTTTTTATAAAGATGCGCATCAGAAAATATTTGAAGCTATACAAACATTATTTACGCAATCATCTCCGGTAGATATTTTAACCGTTACCGCCCAATTAAGAAAACAAGGCGATATTGAGATGGTGGGTGGTGCTTACTATATCACAGAACTTACTAACCGTGTTGCTTCTGCAGCTAATATTGAGTATCACGCTCGTATCATCTCCCAGAAATTTATTCAAAGAGAGTTGATTAGAATTTCTACAGATATTATTAACCAGTCTTATGAAGATACCAGCGACGTTTTTGAACTCTTAGATTATGCAGAGAAAAACCTTTTTGATATTGCCCAAAATAACTTGAGAAGAGATTCTCGTAAAATGGATGATATCGTTAAAGAATCTCTAAAAATGTTAGAGTCTTTAAAAGATAAAGACGATTCTTTAACAGGTGTTCCTTCTGGCTTTACGGCTTTAGATAGGATGACCAATGGCTGGCAAAAATCTGATTTAGTGATTATAGCTGCTCGTCCAGCGATGGGTAAAACAGCTTTCGTTTTAAGCTGCGCTAGAAATGCTGCTGTACAATTTAACAAACCGGTAGTTGTTTTCTCTCTAGAGATGTCTTCTGTTCAATTAACCAATCGTTTAATTGCTGGTGAGGCAGAAATAGAGCAAGAAAAAATCAGAAAGGGAAATTTATTAGATTGGGAGTGGCATCAGTTAACTTCTAAAATTGGTAATTTAAGTGAAGCACCACTAATTATTGATGATACCCCAGCACTTAACGTTTTTGAGTTTAGAGCTAAATGTAGACGACTAAAATCTCAATACGATATTCAGATGATTATCATCGATTACTTGCAGTTGATGCAAGGTAAGGCTGATGGTAAAGGTGGCGGTAACCGTGAGCAAGAGATTTCAAGTATTTCAAGAGCTTTAAAGCAAGTTGCTAAAGAGCTTAACGTACCTGTTATTGCACTTTCACAATTAAGTAGAGCGGTAGAAAATCGTCCGGGTGGTTCTAAAAGACCTATGCTATCAGATTTGCGTGAATCTGGTGCTATTGAACAGGATGCGGATATGGTATTATTCTTATACCGACCAGAATATTACGGTTTAGAACAAGATGAAAATGGTAATTCTACTGCCGGCGTTGGTGAGGTAATCATCGCTAAACATAGAAATGGTGAAACAGGTACTGTTCAACTAAGATTTATTGGTAAATATGTGAAATTTACTGATTTAGATGACGGATTTGGATCCATGGGCAGTAAAGATACCCAAGTAGATCCTTTCTCAGGAATAAGTCCTTCTACACAGTTTGAGAGCATCACCCTAAAACCTAAGAATTGGGATAATGATGAAGACCCGCCTTTTTAAGGAAAAAATAAAGGAATACAACCCAATAGAACCCCAGCTAATATCAAGTATGGGGTTTTTATTTTGGTAAACTGTAGCAATAAAAAGGTTGCTAAAACAATTAATAATGAAGTATAGCTTGTACCTATAGGAATCATTAAAAGGATAAAAGCAGCTACCATAAAACCAACACCAACTGCATTAATTCCTGATAATGATTTTTTGATACGGGTAATCTTTTTCAAATCATCCCAAAAGGGAACTATAAATAAAATGAGGATGATTCCGGGTAAATTGATCCCTAAAACAGCAATAAAAGCCCCATCATTTGCCCACTAATGCCATAACCATTGTTAGCTAAAGTCATGGCACCAAGAAAAGAAGTAAAAGAAAAAGTAGGTCCGGGTAAACCTTGCTGAATAGCAAAACCACTTAGAAACTCGTTACTGGTTAAATAATGTTTCATCTCCACAAACTCGGTATACATTAAAGGCACCAATACATTTCCGCCTCCAAAAATCAGTATTCCGTTTCTGTAAAAGTTTTCAAACAACCTTACAGGTAAGCTAAAAGGCGATGTTCTGTTGATGGTTGCGCCTAATAAACCAAAGAAAAGTAATACCCCAATAAAGTAAATGACTTTTTTAATATTGATGTTAGAAAAAAGCCTCACCCTCAATTCGTTTTCTTCCTTTTTTGTTTCTGTGGCTGATGTAATGATCCCTCCTATCAAAATCATGATGGGGAAAGCATAAGCATTTTTAAGAATGAGCGAACAAATAACAGCACCTATAGTTAAAGTAAGGGTAACTTTAGATTTGATGATTTTTTTACCAAAGGAATAAGCCGCAAAAGCAACAATCCCCAATGCTATGGGCTGTATATAATGGTTTATATTAACAAATACCTGGCTTAATGCTAAACTTTTGTAGCTGATAGCCAAAAAACACATGATGCCAGCAGAAGGTAAAGCCCAAATGAAAAATGTAAGGATAGCCAAAAAATAACCACCTACTTTATAAGCTATCCCAATAAGGGTTTGTGTGGATGCAGGCCCAGGTAAAATCTGAGAAAGAGAATACAACTCTAACAATTCTTCTTCTGTGAGGTATGCCCTTTTAAACACAAAATCTTTCAAAAGAATAGCGATATGTGCTTGTGGCCCCCCAAAAGAGGTAAGCATAAATAGTATTACATCTCTTAAAAAAATGATGTGCCTTTTTCTCAAAATATCAATCAAATAATTCGTCCTGTAAATTATTATATACCCCTAAAAGTTCGTTTAAAGCGTGTTGATCTTTTATCTTTCTAGCTACTTGGATACCCTTCTCGTAAGTTTTAAGAGCTTCTTCTTTTTGATTTAAACCTTCATAAAGTTTACCTAAATGATAATAAGTCCCTACATAATCTTCGTGGTTTTTTACCAAATCAAGGTAAAACTTTAAAGCTAAATCTTCGTTATTTAACCGAACATATTCTGTAGCCAATGCGTATTTTAGAAAGGGGTCATTGGGCTCATTGTTAAAGAATTCTAATAATCGTTCTAATCTATTTATTGGCATGAGAGAATTTCGCTTAATTAATTAAATTTGTTTTAAGAGGTGATAAAACTACATATAGTTTTGAAATCATCATATGCTAAAATATAAAATCAATTATCTACACCAAAATAAACAAGAAAGATGAAAATACTAGTTTGTATAAGTAATGTACCCGATACCACTACAAAAATAACTTTTAGTGATAACGATACACAGTTTAACCAAAACGGGGTTCAATTTATTCTTAATCCTTATGATGAAATTGCTTTGGCCAGAGCTATAGAATTAACAGATAACGGAGCTGGAACGGTAACCGTTATACATGTTGGTGATGCTTCTGCCGAGCCTACCATAAGAAAGGCCTTGGCTATTGGCGCACATGATGCGGTAAGGGTAAACGCCGTACCTACTGATGCTTTTTTTGTAGCCACACAAATAGCTGCTTACGCTAAAGACCAAAATTTTGATTTAATCTTGGCGGGAAGAGAATCTATAGATTATAATGGTGCTAAAGTGCCGGCTATGTTGGCAGAAATTTTAGATATCCCATCTGTTTCTATCATCAAAAAGTTAAATATTGAAGGTAATATGGGCGTGGTAGAAAGAGAAATAGAAGGCGGTAAAGAAGTATTAGCTATCCCCTTCCCTTTCGTAGCTGGTACAGCCGAAGGTGTTGCCGAATGGAAAATTCCTAATATGAGAGGTATTATGTCTGCAAGAACAAAGCCTTTACAAGTTTTAGAGCCTATTGAAGTGCAAACTTCTTCTAAAATCGTGAAATTTGAGACACCTGCACCTCGCGGACAAGTTACCCTGATTGATGCTGCAGAGCCGCAGAAATTGGTAGACTTACTACACGCAGAAGCCAAAGTTATTTAATCTATCCACTAAAAAATTAAGAAAAGATGTCAGTTCTAGTATATGTAGAAAATGCAGAAGGCAAATTCAAAAAATCAATTTTTGAAGCCGTATCTTATGCAAAAGCAATTGCAGACCAATTAAACACCAGCTTAACAGCTGTTTCTATAGGTAATGTTGCCCAAGACGAATTACAAAAATTGGGTAATTATGGTGCTGCAAAAATTTTAAATGTAAATCAGGATGCGTTAAAGAGTTTTATCAACCAAGCTTATGCTTCTGTTATTGCTGAGGCAGCAGAAAAAATAGCTGCTTCTGTAGTAGTTTTATCTAATTCTTTCTCCGGAAAAGGTTTAGCCCCTCGTATAGCTGTAAAATTAAACGCTGGTTTGGTAGATGGTGCTATATCTTTACCAGAGCTAAATGATGGGAAATTTATTGTTAAAAAAACAGCTTTCTCAAATAAAGCTTTCGCCTATGTAGAGCTTCATGCCGATAAAAAAGTTATTTCATTAACTCCAAACTCCTATAAAATTGTAGAAGCAGGAGGACAGGCTGCTATAGAAGACTTTGCAGCTACAGTTAAACCAACAGACTTAACTGCTTTAATTAAAGATATTGTGAGGGCAACAGATAAAGTTTCTTTACCTGATGCCGAGTTGGTAGTTTCTGCTGGTAGAGGATTAAAAGGTCCGGAGAACTGGGCTATGGTTGAAGAATTGGCTAATCTTTTAGGTGCTGCTACAGCTTGTTCTAAACCTGTTTCTGATGCTGATTGGAGGCCACATTCTGAACACGTTGGACAAACAGGAATAGCCATTAGTCCTAATTTGTATATAGCTATTGGCATTTCTGGAGCTATACAACATTTGGCAGGTGTTTCATCATCAAAAGTTATTGTGGTGATTAATAAAGACCCTGAGGCACCATTTTTTAAAGTTGCAGATTATGGCATAGTTGGTGATGCTTTTGAAATTGTACCAAAATTAATTGAAGAGCTTAAATCTTTCAAAGCAAATAACTAGGTTTGTCTAATTAAATGAAGAAATTAAAATTAGATATCATAGGATTATCATACAGCCAAACTCAATCCGGGGCTTATGCCCTGGTATTGGGCGAGGTTAATGGAAGAAGAAGGCTACCCATTATTATCGGCGGATTTGAAGCTCAGGCTATTGCCATTGAAATTGAAAAAATGACCCCTAGCCGTCCGCTAACGCATGATTTATTCAAATCTTTTGCGGATGCTTATCATATCAATATCCAAGAAGTTATCATTTATAACCTGGTTGAAGGCATTTTCTACGCTAAGCTCATTTGTAATGATGGCAAGAAAACTTTAGAAATTGATGCCAGAACATCAGACGCTATTGCTTTAGCGGTAAGGTTTGAATGCCCCATTTATACTTACGAGTTTATACTAGCATCAGCAGGAATAGTGATTGAGGGTAATGATTTCTTGTTTTTAGACAATATAGAACCCGTTGCAGAAGATGGCCCTTTAACCACTTCAACAACAAATTCCCCTAGTGGAAAAGATAAATTTACCGGCTATTCTACAGAAGAATTACAAACTAAACTTCAGGAAGCTTTGGCAGAAGAAGCCTATGAAAAAGCCGCTAAAATTAGAGATGAACTTAATAAAAGAAAATCATCATAATCTTATTTCATTTATTTTGTTAAAAATTGTTTTACTCTTCTAGAAAAAACTTAAAACATCGTATATTAAAAAAATAATTTTAAGTTTTAAATCATAATATCCTTATATAATGAATATGAAGTTCCGTTTAACGGTTATGAGCTTTCTGCAATTTTTCATCTGGGGTTCTTGGCTCATTACCATTGGTGCCTATTGGTTTCAAAACAAACAATGGTCTGGCGCAGAGTTTGGAGCTATATTTTCTACCATGGGGATTTCAGCCATATTTATGCCTGCTATCATAGGTATCATTTCTGATAGATTTATCAATGCAGAGAAATTATATGCTGTTATGCATATTTTAGGATCTTTAGTTCTTTTTTACCTTCCTCTTGTAGATAATCCTACCACTTTTTTCTGGGTTATTTTATTAAACATGATTTTTTATATGCCAACCCTATCCTTATCGATAACGGTTGCTTATACCGCCCTAAAGAATAATAATTATGATGTTATAAAAGATTATCCACTTATCAGAGTATGGGGAACTATAGGCTTTATAGCCGCTTTGTGGGTAGTTAGTTTAACGCATAATGAAACCTCAGCCAATCAATTTTATATTGCATCAGCTGTTTCTTTGTTTTTAGGTTTATATGCATTTACACTTCCTAAATGCCCTCCATTACTTAAAAAAGAGAATACTAAATCTTTTATTAACGCTTTAGGTTTAGATGCTTTTAAACTTTTTAAAGAAAGTAGGTTTGCTATTTTCTTTATCTTTTCTATGTTCTTAGGTGCTGCTTTACAACTTACCAATGCTTATGGAGACACCTATATTCATGATTTCAATAAAGTTGATGCTTACAAAGATTTAATTGCGGTGAAATATCCTGCCATTATCATGTCTATTTCACAGATTTCTGAAACGCTTTTTATATTAGCTATTCCTTTTTTCTTAAGAAAATTTGGCATCAAACAAGTGATGCTTTTCAGTATGATAGCATGGGTTTTAAGATTCGGATTATTTGCTTTTGCAAATCCTGCCGATGGTCTTTGGATGATTATTTTATCATGTATCATTTACGGAATGGCTTTTGATTTCTTCAATATATCTGGTTCTTTGTACATAGAAACTCAAACATCAGCCAATATAAGAGGAAGCGCACAAGGCCTATTTATGATGATGGTTAATGGTTTTGGTGCTCTTTTAGGGAGTTTCGCTAGCGGAATTGTTATAGATAAATATTTTACTTTAGCAGATCAAAGTAAGGATTGGACAGGGATATGGTTAAGCTTTGCAGGATATGCTTTGGTTTTAGCTTTGATATTTCCTTTTATTTTTAAAAATAAATACTATAAAGATTCAAGTGTAATACAAAAAGCTGCAGCTTAATTAAGAAGATATTCGAAAATATAAAAAAACCGATGTAGAGATGTGCATCGGTTTTTTTATTCAGGTATTTGGATGGTGATAGGACTAAAACCAAGATATTCTATATAAGAATCTTGTCCGCTTATCCCTACTATCTTGTCTATACTAAAAGTTAATGTTCTGGTAGCTTTGTCTGTATTTAAGACTTTGAAATTATAAGCTCCAGCTTTCATTTTAATAGATGATTTAAATGTTGAGATATTAGAAACAGCATTGAAGTTTACTCCTGTATTTTTATGGTCATGCAAATATTGATGAATATTTAATTTAAAATCTTCTGCCTTATTACTGTAAATATCTGCTTCCTGATTTTGATTTAAGCTATTTACGTTAGAATACGAAAGGGTAAAAGTTAAATAATTCCCTAAAGCACCATCACCAACTTCTGCCAAATTCACATCAATCTCTAACTGATTATTTCTACTGTGCTTTGTCACAGCAACAACTTTAAAACACTTTTTTACAGCGGGAAATGCGTTAATGTACTCAGGACTGGTATCTCTTACAATCCTTTTTTCTAAGAAGAAATCTCCATTGCAAGTAAACTCGGGTTCTTCTTTTGAACAAGCCAGAATTAATGTAGTGAAAGTTAGGATGAATATTATCTTAAATATTTTTTTAAGATTAATATTTCTTTGGTGTCTCATAATAATTAAAGATAAAATTAATAATTTTTTTCATTCTTTAATTTTATGATGAAAATTCTTAATGATAAATAAGGCGCTTAAAAAAGAGGCTGTTTCAGAAATCATATTTACCACATGAAGCTGAGTCTTTGTCATCCTGAGCAGAGTCAAAAGAAATGTCATCCTGAGCGGAGTCGAAAGAAATGTCATCCTGAGCGGAGTCGAAGGATAGAAAATGCTTCCACTCCTACCTCAGGCAGGCAAGCGCCCAGCCTGAAACAAAGTGGTGAAATTTAAGACAGCCTCTTTTTGTTTACTTACTCAAATCCGCAAAATGTTTAAAAAACAGCGGTATGGTTTCTATGCCTTTATAGTAGTTATAAATATCATACTTCTCATTAGGAGAATGTAGGTTATCGCTATCTAAGCCAAAACCCATTAAAACAGTTTTAATGTTTAATTCCTGCTCAAACAAAGCTACAATTGGAATACTGCCTCCGCCTCTAGTAGGCACAGGTGCTTTACCAAAAGATTCTTCAATAGCTTTGAAAGCTGCTTTGAAAGCAACAGAATCAACCGGTGTTACATAAGGCATACCGCCATGGTGAGCCGTTACTTTAACTTTAACAGATTTTGGAGCAATACTTTCGAAATGATTTTTGAATAAATCTGATATTCTTTGCCAATCTTGCCCTGGAACAAGTCGCATAGAAATTTTAGCTTCAGCTTTTGAAGGTAAAACTGTTTTAGCACCTGGCCCAGTATAACCACCCCAAATACCATTTACTTCTAAAGTTGGTCTGGTGCCTGTACGCTCTAAAGTGCTGTAACCTTTTTCTCCCCAAACATCATCAACAGCTAAATCTTTTTTGTATTCATCTAAATCAAAAGGAGCTGCATTTAAGGCTTGTTTTTCAGCATCAGAAAGTTCTATAACGCCATCATAAAAACCGGGTATGGTAACATGATTATTTTCATCATGTAAAGAGGCAATCATTTGGCAAAGAATTGTTGCGGGGTTTGCAACAGCACCTCCATAAACACCAGAGTGTAAATCTCGATTAGGGCCAACAACTTCAACCTCCATGTAGGCTAAACCTCTTAACCCTGTTTCCAGAGATGGGTTTTCCATGCTAATCATAGAAGTATCAGAAATAAGCACTACGTCGGCTTGTAATCTGGCTTTATTATCTTTTACAAATTGTCCTAAATTATCAGAACCTACCTCCTCTTCTCCTTCTATCATAAATTTGATATTGCAAGGAAGTTGTTGGGTACTCATCATCGTTTCAAATGCTTTAATATGCATGTAAAACTGACCTTTATCATCACAAGCACCGCGGGCAAATATTTTACCATCACGTACTGTTGGTTCAAAAGGAGGCGTATCCCAAAGCTCTAAAGGGTCTGGCGGCTGAACATCATAATGCCCGTAAACCAGAACTGTAGGCAAACTGCTATCAATAAGCTTTTCGCCATAAACAATAGGATAACCTGCCGTAGGACAAACTTCTACCAAATCAGCACCAGCTTCAGCTAGTTTAGAAGCTACAAATTCAGCCGTTTTTAATACATCACCTTTGTATTTAGGGTCTGCACTAACTGATGGAAACCTTAATAAGGCAAATAACTCCTCCAAAAAACGAGGCTTATGTTGCTCTATATATTCTTTTATCTCTTGCATAAAATTGCTTTTATGCAAATATAAGATTATCTGAATATGATGATTTGGAGATGTAAATTATAAAGGGAATTGTTACAAGATTTTGGCAATTCCCTATATGATATGGTGTATTATTCGTCGTATGTTGGTCTTAATTTAGCACCGTTCATAACTGTGTTCGAGTCTGTTTTTTTAATTTCTAAGACTTCTTCCTTTTTACATGAACCCATTAAAACTGAAACTGCTAAGAATGATAATAATAATAATTTTTTCATGATTATAAGATTTAATTAATTTGATTTAATGAAATAATATTTAAATATATAAACCTATATTTACAAAATAAAACAAATTTTAAATATTAAAAAAAGTATTTATTTAATTAAATAATTATTTTCTTAATAGATGTTGTTTTAGTTTTTTTAATACTCAATGAAAAAAAATTAATTTTATTAAATACATTTACTTAGCTTTTCTATTTATTATAATGAAGTTTATTTACATTGTCTTTATACTATTTCTAACTTGTTTAGGTTTAGATGTTTCTGCTATAAATTCTACAGATACAATTTTAGTTGAAAAATTGAATAAGGAAGCGTCAGCTTTAAAGTTTTCTGAACCTCTAAAAGGAATTAAAAGAGCAAATGATGCTTTAAAGCTTTCTCAAAAAATAGGCTATCAGAATGGATTAGCAGAATCATTGAGAATTATAGGCTTAAATTATAGCGTTTTAAATAAAATAGATAGTTGTATCAAGTATTATCATAAAGCATTAGAAATATTCAAAAAAAACAAAAACACCGAAGGGATAGCAAGATGTTACAATAATTTAGGTGGTATTTATAAGGGTTTGAATCAGAATCAAGCTCTTAAATATTACAAAATAGCTCTTTCAATGGCTAATAAATCTCACATTCCAGATTTAATTGCAGGTTGTAATTCTAACATTGGTACTCTTTATATAGAAAAAAATGATTACAAAAATTCTATACCATATTTTGAAAAAGCAATAAGTATATTTTTAAAAATTAGCAATAATATCGGTTTAGCAACTTCTTATTCTAATATTGCAATGTCATATTATTATGTAAATGAAATAACTAAATCTGAAGAATATGCTATTAAGGCTTTAGAAATTGCAAATGAAAATAGGCTTGAGACAATTAAACTATATAGTTATGATATACTTGCATATATTTATGTTTATAAAAATATTTTACAAAAAGCACAAAATTATGCTGATTTAGGATACTCATTAGCTAAAAAACTAGCTAACCAAAAATATATTTATGAATATAAATTTCTTCAATATGAAATCGAGTTAAAAAAACAAAATTATAAGTTAGCATCGGAATATCTCAAAGAAGTTCACTCATTAGATAGCATAGAATATCAAAAAAATTTAGCGAATATTGTAAAACTCAACGAGGAACAAATCAAAAATGCAGAAATTCAAAAACAATACGAGGTTGGCTTAGAACGCCAAAAAAACAACAGAATACTCTTTATGGCTGCTATCATCGTTTCTATTCTTTCTGCTATCATCATATTTATCCTCATTAGAAGTAAAAGAAAAACTGAAAAAAGTAATCAAGAACTTATAGCCTTAAATAAAGAAGTTATTCGTCAGAAAGAAGATTTAGATAGAATAAACCTCAAATTAGAAGAAATCATTGCCGAGCGTACCAAAGACCTACTCAGCAAAAATCAAAAACTTTCCGAATATTCTTACCACCTCTCCCATCAAGTACGTGGACCTGTTGCTACTTTAAAAGGATTAATTATGCTTTCGCAGGATAATTTAATTGAGGAAAAGGAATGTATCGTACAAATGAAAAAATGTGTGGATGATATTGATGAACAAATTATGGATATCAATATTGCTTTGCATGACCCATCCAGACATGGTTTAAAAAATCCAAACCAAGATAGTGGAAATCTTTAGGCTATAACATGAAGATTATTTCCTAAGCATTCTTTAATTTAGCGTCTTGTTAAAAGGAGACGATTTGGATTATTTAAAAGGATTAAACACTTCACAAAGACAAGCTGTAGAACAAACACAAGGCCCAGTAATGATTGTTGCTGGTGCCGGTTCTGGTAAAACAAGAGTTATTACTTATCGTGTAGCGCATTTAATATCAAAAGGTGTAGATCCGTTTCAGATACTGGTTCTTACTTTTACCAATAAAGCGGCAAAGGAGATGCGTGAGCGTATCATGAAGGTAGTTGGTGCAGAAGCCAAAAATATTTGGATGGGTACCTTCCACTCGGTATTTGCCAAAATACTCCGTGTAGAAGCACATAAAATAGGCTATCCTAATAATTTTACCATTTACGATACCGATGATAGCAAAAGCTTAATTAAAGCTATTCTGAAAGAGATGAATCTGGATGATAAGCTATACAACCCAAATTTTGTGTATGGAAGAATTTCTATGTGCAAAAACAATTTGATATCTGCTGCAGAATACAACCAGAACGAGCAAATACAAGCCGAAGATTTTTCTACCGGCAGAGGCATGTTGGGTAAAGTTTATGAAACCTATGCTGCCCGTTGTTTTAAAGCTGGAGCAATGGACTTTGACGATTTACTTTTTAAAACCAATGTTTTATTAAAAGAACATCCAGACGTTTTACATAAATATCAACATAAGTTTAAATACTTGATGGTAGACGAGTATCAGGATACTAATTTCTCGCAGTACCTGATTGTAAAAAAGCTAGCTGCAGTAAATTATAATTTATGTGTAGTTGGTGATGATGCGCAAAGTATTTATGGTTTTAGAGGTGCTAACATCCAAAATATCTTAAATTTCCAAAAGGATTATCCAGACGTTAAAATTTATAAGCTAGAGCAGAACTATCGCTCTACTCAAAATATAGTAAATGTTGCCAATAGCATCATTGCAAATAATAAAAATCAGTTAGATAAGAATGTTTTCTCTGAGAACGATATCGGTGATAAGATAAAAATAACCCGCTCCTTTTCTGATAATGAGGAAGGTAAAAGTGTTGCCGAATCTATTCTACAAGAAAGAAGCAATAACGCTTTAAACTGGAGCGATTTTGCCATTTTATACAGAACAAACGCTCAGTCTCGTTCTATGGAAGAGGCTTTAAGGAAGCTAAGCATTCCTTATAAAATTTATGGCGGTTTATCTTTCTATCAAAGAAAAGAGATTAAAGATTTGATAGCTTATTTCCGCTTAACTTTTAATCCAAGTGATGAAGAGGCATTTAAAAGAGTTATCAATTATCCGGCAAGGGGAATTGGAAAAACTACGATAGATAAAATTATTGTAGCTGCAGATCAGCAAAACCAAACCATGTTTGAAATTATTAGCGATGCTGCTCAACACCTTGATAATAGAGCGGCATTATCTGTGAGTAATTTTGCCACTACTATTAAAAGTTTTGCTGCAGTTGCAAAAAATAGTAGTGCCTATGATGCTGCTTTACATATTGCCCAGCATTCTGGTTTATTAAAAGATTTATATGATGATAAATCTGTAGAAGGCTTAAGCCGATATGAAAATATCCAGGAATTGCTGAATGGTATTAAAGAATTTTCTGAGCGTGAGGATATTGAAGATAAAGGTCTGGATGTTTTTATGCAAGATATTGCTTTATTAACCAATGATGATAACGATAAAGGAGATAATAAGGATACCGTTTCTTTAATGACTATCCACTCTTCTAAAGGCTTAGAGTTTCCTCAAGTTTATATCGTAGGCTTAGAGGAAAATCTCTTCCCCTCTCAAATGGCATTAAACTCTAGGGCAGATTTGGAAGAAGAGCGTCGCTTATTTTATGTTGCCATTACCCGGGCCGAAAAGAAATTGCATATCAGCTATGCAACTTCCAGATTTAAATTTGGTAGCTTAATTAATTGTGAGCCTTCTAGGTTTTTAGATGAAATAGACCCTAAATATTTAGAATTAGATTTTGTTAAGAAGGCCCCAGCAGGTAATCCGTTTTTTGAGAATGAACGTACACAATGGCAAAGTAAAACCAGTTCTAGTAATACTAGTAGCGGAGATTATTTTTCTAAGCCTAAACCACCGGTAGCTGGCAAAGTAAAAACTACTTCCCTATTAGCAAAAGCACATGTGCCTACCGAAGGGTTTACACCAGATGATACTTCTAACCTACAAGTAGGCGAAGAGGTAGAACACGAACGCTTTGGCTTTGGAAAAGTGATTAATTTAGAAGGCTCTAAACCTGATATCAAAGCAACTATTTTCTTTAAAGAGATTGGGCAAAAACAATTACTACTGAAATTTGCAAAACTGAGGATTGTTAAAAATTAACGTGAAGAGGAATAAATAAAAACATTGCAATTTTATTTATTTTCTTAAATTGCAGCTTTTAGCTACAAAAATTAAAATTACATACTGTTTTTAACCCGCTTTTATTAAATTATTTTGATTGTTATAATCTCATAATCAGACGGATAGGTTAATCATTACATTAAAAAATATTATCAGTATAGAAAGAAAGCTTACACCATTTAGCTTTAATAATTCAAAAATGAATAACACTGTTGAAAATAAATTTGATTACAATACTTCAAGAGATAAACTCATCTTGGCAGAGTATGGTAGAAATGTGCAGAATATGGTTGAGTATATCTGCGAGTTACCCACCAAAGAAGAAAGAAATAAATACGCCCAAGTGGTGATAGATATGATGGGATTTTTAAATCCTCATTTAAGAGATGTTCCAGATTTTAAACATAAACTTTGGGATCATTTACATATCATTTCAGGTTTTAGGATAGATGTTGATTCGCCTTACCCTACCCCTACAAAGGAAGGTATTAACTTTAGACCAGAAGTTTTAAGTTATCCTCAAAACCGTATTAAATTTAAACATTACGGAAAAACCATTGAGCTCATGATTAAAAGAGCAAAAGAAATTACCGAGCCTGAAAAAAAGCAGCACATGGTGAATTCTATAGCAAACTTCATGAAAATGGCTTATGTACTTTGGAATAAAGACCACGTTGCTGATGAGCAAATCATTTCTGATTTGAATGATTTATCTGCCGGAGAGTTAGATTTAAGTCAGGTTGTACTTAACAAAGTTGATGTAAAACCAAATACCCCATCTAGCAGTAATAATAACAACGGTCGTTCTCAAAAGACAAACCAAAACAACAGAGGTGGCGGTGGTCAAAGACAAAACAATAACCAAAATAACAACAATAAAAACCGTCCTAGGAGCTTCCAAAATAATGGCGGAGGAAAAAGGTCAAACTAATCAAACCCCAAAAAAATATTTTATATGATGAATGCATTTGAGATTCGTGGTGGTAAACCTTTAAAAGGAGAAATTATACCCCAGGGAGCAAAAAATGAAGCATTGCAAATTCTTTCTGCTGTTTTATTAACGCCAGAAAAAGTTACCATAAGCAATATACCCGATATTAAAGATGTTAATAAACTTATTGAGCTTTTAGGAGACCTAGGTGTAGAAGTTAACAGATTATCAAAAGATACTTACGAGTTTACGGCAGCTAACATCAACCTAGAGTTCTTTCAATCTCAAACTTTTAAAGCCAAAGGAGGCAGTTTAAGAGGCTCTATCATGATTGTAGGTCCGCTTTTAGCCCGTTTTGGTAAGGCTGCAATTCCTAAACCAGGTGGAGATAAAATTGGCAGAAGACGTTTAGATACTCACTTTTTGGGCTTCGAGAAATTAGGCGCTAAGTTCATTTATAATGCAGAAACTAATTTCTTTAATGTTGATGCTACAGAATTAAAAGGAACATTTATTTTATTAGATGAGGCCTCTGTAACTGGTACAGCAAATATTGTAATGGCGGCAGTTCTTGCTAAAGGTACTACTACCATTTATAATGCAGCTTGCGAGCCCTATTTACAGCAACTTTGCAAAATGCTTAATCGCATGGGTGCAAAAATTACAGGTATTGGTTCTAATTTATTAACCATAGAAGGTGTTGATGCTTTGGTTGGTACAGAACATCGTTTATTACCTGATATGATAGAGATTGGCTCTTTTATTGGCTTAGCTGCCATGACAGCGTCAGAAATCACCATCAAAAATGTTTGTTACCAAGAATTAGGTATCATTCCTGATGTTTTCAAAAGGTTAGGTATTAAAATGGAATTACGTGGTGATGATATTTTTATACCGGCTCAACAAAGTTATGAAATAGACACATTTATTGATGGTTCTATTTTAACTGTTGCTGATGCTCCTTGGCCAGGCTTTACACCAGATTTACTTTCTATCGTTTTGGTAGTGGCTACACAAGCAAAAGGCTCGGTATTGATTCACCAAAAAATGTTCGAGAGTCGTTTATTCTTTGTGGATAAATTGATAGACATGGGTGCACAAATTATTTTATGCGACCCACACCGAGCGACTGTTATTGGTTTAGATAAGAAATATCAGTTGAAAGGTATAGAAATGACCTCGCCAGATATTAGAGCAGGAGTTTCTTTATTAATAGCTGCACTTTCTGCATCAGGAAGGTCTACCATTTATAATATTGAACAAATAGAAAGAGGCTATCAGGATATTGATACCCGATTACGAGCACTTGGTGCTGATATTAGAAGAATTTAACTTCCAAACTCTCCTTTTTAGGAGAGTTTTTTTGTTTATAGGTCTTGAAAGTAGAAAGTACGGAGTAGAAAGTAGAAATACCATCTTGCGCTCGTTTGCAACGAGTGCTTAAAATGGTTTTTCGATTATATCGATGACCTATGAGGCTCGAGAGACTTATGCGAAATTGCCATTTCCAAAAGCTTCACTTTCATCTTGCGCTCGTTTGCAGCAAGTGCTTAAAATGGTTTTTCGATTATATCGATGACCTATGAGGCAGGAAAGCCTTGTGCGCACAGCCAATTAGTTCACAATCTCTAAAACAATAAATATCCGCCTCTATCGCCGGCGGGGCTCGTTCCTTTTGCGGGACCAAAAGGAACCAAAATGAAGCTTTAGTGAATTCATGAATACCTTTTAAAATCAATAAAAACTAATGAATAAAGTCCTGAACAATCCCACAGGAGCCTTTGTCACACATCCCTTACCCACACTCAAAAACAGGGAGCGCTTATTTTTACTCGTTAATGCTTTATGAAAGTTAGTAAAAACTCGAACGCAAAACCGCATGTGCTATAGGCTTTATTTAAGTAAAAAGTCAAAAGTATAAAGTAAAAAGAGCCTAAAGAGCGGATAGTCAAGAACTGCCTTTAATCATTAAAGAAATTCTCCGAAGAACGAAAGACGGCCTATGAAGATTTGGATGTGGAGTCAAATAAATCTTTTGCAAAAACTTTCAATAAGCAGTATCGGGAAACAATCCGACGGGTGTTGTATAAACCTTCACTAAGCATAAACTTACACACCACTCAGGATTGTGGATAAAGATTTATTTAGACGAAACGACAAATATTCATCAGCCTTGCCTGCCTGCCGGTAGGCAGGATTTATTCATTTTTTGTTTATGGTTTTTCTTAGGCATTCATGAACTCGTTCCTCGTTTTTTGTTCACTTTTTTATCAAGAAAAAAGTGAATAGGGCTGGCCGCCTAGGAGGCCGGAAAGACTTGTGCGTAATTGCCAATAAAAAAGAAACCACTACCCTGCTAAAGCAAAAACACCTAATTTTAAAACCTAATAAAGAAGTCTATGGTAGATTTTTTGATATCATCATCTTATTTAATGATATCGATTAACTAAATTCATGAAAATCTAAAAATTCTTTAAAACTTAATCCTCATTTTAAGCTTTTAAGACTATATTTAGAACAAACACGTCACAATATGTCTAATCATAAAGGAAATAATATCAAACATGTTCTTACACAGCTTATCACCGATATTTTTGAAAAAAACGGTAATAAGCCTCTTAACTATAAACAAGTAGCTGCTAAACTGAATATCAGCGACCCAGAATCAAAAGAAACCATAGCAGATATTCTTAAAGATGTTACCAAAGAAGGCTTATTCATAGAAAAAGAGAAAGGCAAATATCAATTACATGAAATAGAAACATTTGTAACAGGAAGAATTGATATGGCTAATGATGGCTCGGCTTTTTTAATTCCTGATGATACCTTTGAAAATGATATTTATATAGCTCCACGTAAGCTAAGAACCGCTTTGCATGGCGATATCGTAAAATTATATGTTTACGCAAGTAAAAAAGGTAAGCGTAAAGAAGGTGAAGTGGTAGAAATCATCACTAGAGCTAAATTAGAATTTACGGGCTTGGTTAAAGTATCTCAACATTTTGCGTTTTTTATTCCTGATGACAGAAAAATGCTTCATGATATTTTTATACCTCTAGAGGATTTAAATGGCGCTAGAAATGGTGTGAAAGCATTAGCAAGAATTGTAGATTGGCCTGATGGCGCTAAAAACCCGGTAGGTATTATCAAAAGCATCTTAGGAAAACAAGGTGAAAACGACACCGAGATGAACGCCATTCTAGCAGAATATGGTTTCCCATTAGCCTTCCCAGAAGTGGTAGAAAAAGAGGCTAATAACATATCAGACCAGATTTCTAAAGAAGAGATAGCTAGAAGAAGAGATTTTAGAAAAATTACCACCTTTACCATAGACCCATTTGATGCAAAAGATTTTGACGATGCTATTTCTTTCCAAAAATTAGAAAATGGAAACTATGAGGTAGGTGTTCATATTGCCGATGTTTCTCATTACGTCATACCAGAAACAGAATTAGATAAAGAAGCTTTTGACAGAGGAACTTCGGTTTATTTGGTAGACAGGGTGATACCGATGTTGCCAGAGCGTTTATCAAATGGTTTATGTTCTTTACGACCAAAAGAAGAAAAGCTGTGTTTTTCTGCTGTTTTTGAATTAGATGCCGAAGCAAATATTCAGAACGAATGGTTTGGCAGAACGGTTATTTACTCAGACAGACGTTTTGCTTATGAAGAAGTGCAAGAAATTATTGAGCAAAAGGCAGGCGATTTTGTTGATGAGATATTGATTTTAAATGATTTAGCTTATCAACTTAGAGACCGTAAGTTTAAACATGGTGCTATCAGTTTTGAATCTACCGAGGTGAAATTTAAACTTGATGAAAAAGGAAAACCTACTGGTGTTTACATCAAAGAACGTAAAGATGCACATAAACTTATCGAAGATTTTATGTTGCTGGCTAACAGAAGAGTTGCTGAGTTTATCGCTAAAAAAGGTAAAGGAAAAAACAAATTAACCTTTGTTTACCGGGCTCACGATTCGCCAAAACCAGAAAGCTTAGCCAACTTTTCTCAGTTTGCCTTAAAATTCGGACATAAAATCTCTACCAAATCAGACCGTGATACGGCCAGATCTTTAAACAAATTAATGGCCGATATTGAAGGTAAAAAAGAGCAAAACGTTTTAACACAACTAGCTATCCGTTCTATGGCGAAAGCTATTTATACCACAAAAAGTAGCAGTCATTATGGTTTAGCTTTTGATTTTTACACACACTTCACCTCTCCTATTCGTCGTTACCCCGATGTGATGACACACCGTTTACTACAACATTATTTAGATGGTGGTGCCAATGCCAGTGCAGAACATTACGAAAAACTTTGTCAGCATGCTTCCCAAATGGAGAAAAAAGCTGCCGATGCAGAAAGGGCTTCTATCAAATATAAGCAAGCAGAATTTTTGCAAGATAATATCGGGCAAACCTATTTAGGGATAGTTTCTGGCGTTACAGAATGGGGAATGTATGTAGAAATTGAAGAGAATAAATGTGAGGGAATGATTAGGCTAAGAGATATTTCTGATGATTTCTATACCTTGGACGAGAAAAATTATTGTATTATTGGGCAAAGAAAAAAGAAAGTCTATCAGTTGGGTGATGAAGTGAGTATCAGGGTAAAAAGAGTAGATTTAAGCAAGAGACAAATAGACTTTACGTTAATTTCCTAATCCATTATCTTTTACAGTTAAATGTACAGCATTTCTAATCTTCAACAATTAATCACCAGAGCTATAGCTCAACAAAAATATCCTGTAAACCCATCAGAACTGTATGAGCCAATCAGTTATCTCATGAATTTGGGTGGTAAAAGGTTAAGGCCTGCTTTGTTGTTAATGGCTACAGACCTATTCAAAGGCGATGTAGAAAAGGCCATTAAGCCAGCTTTAGCGATTGAGGTTTTTCATAATTTCACCTTAATGCATGATGATATTATGGATAAAGCACCTTTGAGAAGAGGAAATCCTACGGTACATGCCAAATGGAATGAGGCTGTAGCTATCCTTTCCGGAGATGTGATGCTGGTAGAAGCTTATAAACTCATCATGCAGGTTAAACCCGCTATCCTACCAAATATTTTAAAGATATTTAATGATACTGCCGTTGGAGTTTGCGAAGGTCAGCAAATAGACATGAACTTTGAAAACCACCAAGAAGTAAAAGTTGATGATTATATCAATATGATTAGGCTCAAAACAGCTGTTTTATTGGGTGGAGCGTTAAAAATTGGTGCTTTAATTGGTGAAGCAGCAGAAAATGATGCTCATTTATTATATGATTTTGGTGAGAAATTAGGAATCGCTTTCCAGCTTCAAGATGATATTTTAGATGTTTATGGCGACCCAGAGAAATTTGGAAAACAAGTAGGTGGCGATATCATTTCCAATAAAAAAACCTTTTTACTGATCAGAGCGTTAGAGCTTGCCAAAGGAGCACAAAAAGAAGAGCTTCAAAACTGGCTAAGCCAAACCACATTTAACACACAAGAGAAGGTTGCAGCCGTTACCGCTATTTATAACAGCTTAAATATTCAAGAAATTGCTAAAAAAGAAATGGAAGGTTATGCTGCAAAAGGCTTAGCTGCTTTAAATAAAATTGCAGTTGATGAAGAAAGAAAAACTGTTTTAAAAGAATTTGCAGATTTATTGATGCTAAGAGATAATTAATAATTGTTGATGTTAGCGCTCAAAAATATCCATCATATTGCCATTATTTGCAGTAATTATCCGGTATCAAAGCATTTTTATACCCAAATATTAGGACTTCAAATTGTAAGAGAAGTATACCGTGAGGCTAGAGATTCTTACAAACTAGACCTAGCTTTAGGTGATGATTATGGTATAGAATTATTTTCTTTTCCTGAGCCTCCTCCCCGTCCGTCATTTCCCGAAGCTTGCGGACTAAGACATTTAGCTTTTGCTGTGGATGATTTAGCAATAGTTAAGTTAACATTAGAAAATCAAAACATTGAAGTTGAGGATATTAGAGTAGATGAGTTTACAGGTGAAAAATTCACCTTTATTGCAGATCCTGATGGATTACCCATAGAATTTTACGAGTGTTAGTGTAACAGAAATCTGAAATAAAAGCTATCTAAAATTGCGTACCTTTGCGCCCAAATGATTGCAATAAATAATTTAACTTTCCGTATAGGTTCAAGAGCTTTATATGAAGAAGCTAACTGGCATATCAAACCAGGAGAAAAAATAGGTTTAATTGGTGCTAATGGAACCGGAAAATCTACACTTTTAAAAATTATAGTTGGCGAGTATTCGCCTTCTGAAGGTACCGTTTCTATGTCTAAAGACATTAAAATAGGTTACCTCAACCAAGATTTACTTTCTTACGATTCTCATCATACCATTTTACACGTAGCTATGGAAGCTTTTGAGCGCCAAAACCAGCTGCATGATGAAATTGAAGTTTTACTTAAGAAAATTGAGACTGATTATTCTGACGAGCTCATCAATAAATTAAGTGATAAACAACAAGAGTTTGAGGCTTTAGATGGTTATAACATCGAGTATAGAGCCAATGAGATTTTAGCCGGATTGGGTTTTAGTACAGAAGACCAACACAGGCCGCTAAACACCTTTTCTGGAGGTTGGCGTATGCGTGTCATGTTAGCTAAAATATTACTACAAAACCCAGATATTTTACTGCTAGATGAGCCTACCAACCACATGGATTTACCCTCTATCAAGTGGTTAGAAACTTATTTAAATGGTTTTGAAGGTGCTATTGTGATTGTATCTCACGATAGGTATTTCCTAGACAGAATTGTAAATCGTATAGTAGAATCTCGTAAAGGAAAATTAACCATCTATTCTGGTAATTATACCTTCTATTTAGAAGAAAAAGCCTTAAGATCAGAAATTCAGAAAGGCGAATTTAAAAACCAACAAGCTAAAATTAAACAAGAAGAGCGTTTGATAGAACGTTTTAAAGCTAAAGCATCTAAAGCTAAAATGGCGCAATCCAGAATGAAAGCTTTAGATAAAATGGAGCGTGTTGAAGATGTTGATGATGATAACCCTACTGTAAACTTCAGGTTTAAATTCTCTAAACCTTCAGGAAGGCATGTCATCAGAATAGAAAATGCTTCTAAAAGCTACCCAAATATTAATATTTTAGACCAGGCAGAAGCGCTTATAGAAAAAGGAGATAAAATAGCTTTAATTGGAGCCAATGGTAAGGGTAAATCTACCCTATTGAGGATGATTGCAGGTACGGAAGCTTTCAGCGGGAAATGTGAAAACGGACATAATGTTACAACCACTTTTTTTGCACAGCACCAATTAGAATCTTTACACTTAGATAATGCTATTTTAGAGGAATTACAGGCTTTTGCACCTAAACATTCTGATACCGAGCTACGCTCTATATTAGGTTGTTTCTTGTTTACTGGTGATGATGTGTTTAAGAAAATCAGGGTATTATCTGGAGGAGAAAAATCTAGGGTTGCCTTAGCTAAGTCCTTAACTACAGATTCTAACTTCCTGATTCTGGATGAGCCAACCAACCACTTAGACATACAATCGGTAAATATCTTGATACAAGCTTTAGAGCAATACGAGGGTACTTTTATTGCTGTTTCCCACGATAGGTATTTCTTAGATAGCGTTGCCAACAAGATTTGGTTTATTGAGGATCAACAAATTAAAGAATATCCTGGTACTTATGCCGAGTATGAAGAGTGGCAAGCTAAAAGGTTAAAGGAAATTGTACCCGGCGGTGGTATCAAACATGCTAAAGTAGAAAAAGCTAAAAAAGAAGAAGCTAAGCCACAAGTTTCTGATGACAAAGCTAAGCAACTGAAAAAGCTAAACCAGCAATTGCAAAAGCTAGAAGATGACGTAGCGGCACAAGATAAATTGGTGAAAGAAGCAGAAGCAGAAATTGCCAAAGAAGAAGTTTATAGCAATCCTCAAAAATTAAAAGAGGTGAACGAGCGTTATCATCATTTAAAAGAACAATTAGGTGCTTTACAATTACATTGGGAGCAACTAGCTGATGAAATATTGATTTTAGAAGGCTAAATATTAAATAAACTTAATGGTATGAGGAAGAGTTTGATATATCTGTTTTTGATGCTATTAAGTTTAGCTACTTTTGCCCAAAAAAAGCCTAAAAAAGTGAGGGCTTATGTAGCTGTTACACCAGAATCTGTGACGGTTTATGATAATAAAAATTATATCCCGGAGATTAAAAGTGTAGAGTTTTTTAATGCCGAGAAAGACCAAAGCTTTCCGGTTTTGAGTTTAGGCAGCAGCCAACAAGTTATTTTAAAGTTTGATGATTTACGTGGTGGAAGCAGAAATTTATTTTACACCCTAGAACATTGTGATGCAGATTGGAAACCTTCATCCTTATCTCCTATTGAGTATTTACAAAGCTTTACCGAAGAGCGTATTAATAACTTTAGAT
Source organism: Pedobacter aquae (assembly GCF_008195825.1). Classification (NCBI taxonomy): domain Bacteria; kingdom Pseudomonadati; phylum Bacteroidota; class Sphingobacteriia; order Sphingobacteriales; family Sphingobacteriaceae; genus Pedobacter; species Pedobacter aquae. The sequence continues at coordinate 1,182,137 of NZ_CP043329.1, read as the reverse complement.
ATTCCTTTGGTACTTTTATTAGCTATACGCATTACGAGTTAAGCTTGCCTAATAGCAGTATCATCCCTAAAATATCTGGTAATTACTTACTTAAAGTTTATGAAGATGGCGACCAGCGTAAAATACTCATCAGTAGAAGGTTATATATTGTACAGGCAAAGGTTAATGTACAAGCAGAAATTACACAATCTGCAATTGTAGCTAAAAGAGACGAACGTCAGAAGGTGAATATCAACATTGCACATCCAGGTTTAGCTATTCAAAATCCTTATCAGGAAATTAGAATCGTTACCTTAAAAAATAACCGTACAGATTTAATGAAGACCATCAATAAGCCACTTTTTGTGCGAAACAACTTATTGGTTTATGCTGATAATTTAACCAATGATTTTGATGGTGCTAATGAGTTTAGAAGATTTGATACCCGTAGTTTAAGGTTTAAATCAGAACGTGTGGGGCAAATTGTTTTAGATAGTTTGTATAGAATTTTATTATTTCCTGATGCTGCTTTAAACACGCCTAACTACTCCTATCAATTTGATGAAAATGGTAAGTTTTACATCATCAATCAAGATGGTAATAGTGATGATTATGCTGGTGATTATGCAGCTGTAACTTTTACCTTAAACGCCGAAGAGCCAGATGCTAACGGACATGCTTATATCATTGGGCAGTTTAATGCTTATCAGAAAAATGCAGATAGCAGATTGATTTATCATCCTGAAAACAAACAATTTTCTAAAACGATGCTTTTAAAACAAGGTGTTTATGATTATAAATACACTTGGGCTACAGAAGATGGCAAAATCATTAATGATCATGCTTTTGATGGTTCTTTTTTTGAAACCGAGAATGATTACCAAATATTGGTTTATTATAGGGCACCGGCTTCAAGATTTGAAGAGTTAATAGCCTTTCGAGAATTAAACAGTAGACAATTACCCAGAACAAACTAAAATATATGAGCGGCAAGAAAGCAAAAGATTCATTAATTACCATGAACGAATTGGTATTACCCAATGATACCAATACCTTAAATAATTTAATGGGTGGTCGTCTATTACATTGGATGGATATTGCTGCAGCGATTTCTGCACAAAGACATAGCAACCGTATTGTGGTAACCGCTTCTGTAGATAATGTTTCTTTTAAGCACCCCATAAAATTGGGTGATGTGGTGACGATAAATGCCAAAGTTACTAGAGCTTTCCATACTTCTGTTGAAGTTAGGTTAGATGTTTGGGCTGAAAACATTCCATCGGGCACACGTATCAAATCTAACGAGGCCTATTATACTTTCGTAGCTTTAAATGATGAAGGTAAAACAGTTCCTGTTCCAGAGTTAATCCCAGAATCTGATGAAGAAAAAGCACTTTATGATGGCGCATTAAGACGTAAGCAGTTGAGGTTAATCCTTTCAGGTAGGATGAATCCTGATGACGCTACAGAACTAAAAGCTTTGTTTAATGCAGCGAAGCAGTGAGAGAGATTAAAAAGTCAAAAGGAAAAATTCAAAAGTCAAAAAAAACCAATCTATCCTTCAATAAATAGAAAAATTCAAAAGTAAAAAAATCAATCTATTATTCACTCAATCAAAAATCAATAAATAGAAATTCAAAAATCACTCAATACTAAAATAGATTGCTTCTTCGCTCCTCATCGCCATAAAAAGGAAAAATTAAAAAGGAAAAAGTTAATCTATCATTCACTAAATCAAAAATCAATCAATAAAAACAGATTGCTTCTTCGCTCCTCATCGCAATGACAAAAAACTCACTCAACAAATAAGTCTTCATCCAGCTCTGTGTTCTCCGTGAACTCTGTGGTTAAATAAATAAACGATGTAATCATTAAACCATAAAAGCACTCGTTACAAACGGGGGCAATGTAAGAGAGATTAAAAAGGGAGAATTAAAAAGTCAAAAGGAAAAATTCAAAAGTCAAAAAAAAACCAATCTATCCTTCAATAAATAGAAAAATTCAAAAGTAAAAATAATCAATCTATTATTCACTCAATCAAAAATCAATAAATAGAAATTCAAAAATCACTCAATACTAAAATAGATTGCTTCTTCGCTCCTCATCGCCATGACAGGGAAAAATTAAAAAGGAAAAATTAAAAAGGAAAAAGTTAATCTATCATTCACTAAATCAAAAATCAATCAATAAAAACAGATTGCTTCTTCGCTCCTCATCGCCATGACAAAAAACTCACTCAACAAATAAGTCTTCATCCAGCTCTGTGTTCTCCGTGAACTCTGTGGTTAAATAAATAAACGATGTAATCATTAAACCATAAAAGCACTCGTTACAAACGGAGGCAATGTAAGAGAATTAAAAAGGGAAAATTAAAAATTCAAAAAAAATCAATCTATCACTTACTCAATCAAAAATCAATCAATAAGTTAAAAAGTCATCATTTAACTTTGTTGTTAATAAACAATATTATCGTTAAACATTTAAGCGCTTGTTATAAATGAGCGTAAGTTTGGTTACAATGGGAATATATATCTTACCTTTGTAAAGGTATAATAATCAACTATCTTTATTACATTAAATAATACAATAATATCGTTTAAAGGTTACTCAAAATGAAAATATTATTAGATATAAAAGACGACAAAGCTCTGCACTTATTAGAAGTTTTAAAAAGCTTACCTTATGTAAAGACAAAAACTATTTCTAATGAAAAGGCTATACTCATAGAGGAAATTAAAGAAGCGGTTGACAATCTAAAATTAGCGAAAGAGGGAAAACTTAAGGTAAAAACTGCCAGAGCATTATACAATGAGTTATAGTGTTTTAACTATTCCGCCTTTTGATAAACAATTAATACGATTATACAAGAAATACCCTTCTTTAAAACAAGAGTTTCTAAAACTTATTGAAAGCTTAGAGCAAAATCCCGAACAAGGTATTAATGTTGGTAAAAACTGCTTTAAAATTCGTTTAGCTATAGCTTCCAAAGCAAAAGGTAAAAGCAGCGGTGAAAGAATTATAACTAACATAGTCCTTAGCGATGAGGTTGTATATCTACTTTCTATATACGATAAATCTGACAAAGAGAATCTAACAGATAAAGAATTAAAGGATTTATTAAGTTATATTTAAAATCAAAATTATCTAATAGAGTCAATCCAACTCTTCAAAAAAGAATCAATAATTAGAATTTAAGTAGTTAGAGTTTAAGATTTGATAAGATTAAAAAAAAGGTAATCTAGAAATAGTTATGAGAGACAATTCACATAATGACCATTTACATAGTACAAACTTTATAATTAAAAGATAATGAGTTTTAAAAATGCACTATATATTACATTTATTCGCTCCTCATCTCAATGACAGGGAAAAATTAAAAAGTCAAAAGTTAATCTATCATTCACTAAATCAAAAATCAATCAATAGAAATTCAAAAGGGAGAATTAAAAATTCAAAAGGGAAAATTAAAAAACAACTTACTTCTTCGTTCTTCATCGAAATAACGACCCTAACAAACTAACCACCTAACAAACTAACAAACCAACCATCTAACCAACCACCTAACCACCTAATAAGGTCTTTTCAATACCGCTTCATTAATTACCGCTTGTCTTAAATCAAAGTCGTAGCTTTCTTGCACCTCTTGTTTAGGTAAGCTAACACCATGCTTGTGTTTTTCATGGATAGCTCTGCTTTTCATAACTTCTGCACTAGGAATTTCAGGATTATAATAGTCTTTAGGCTTTTGGTTTGGAGTTTTTAATCGCTCATAAACCATACGTTCGTACTGTTCTTTTTCGTATTTTTCTGGCTTAGAAAGTTTATAATCAGGTTTAAGTTCGGTAGCCTCAGTACGCTCTTCTATCATAGGTTGGGTTTGTACCTCATCTTTAACCGTAATTTCTGGCTGTTCTGGGATGCTTAAATTACGTTTTCTAGCTTTCTCTTGCTCTTTTTGGAAGTTTTGGTAAGCTTTAAAGAGAAAAAGTGCGATAGGTGCTAAAATGTATATGAGGTTTTCCATACTGCAAATTAAGAAATTAATTAGTTTTGAGGAATTAAAAGATACACTGTTTTAATAAAGCATGCAGTTAAACAAATTAGAAATTAAGGGTTTTAAGAGTTTTGGAGATAAGATTACCATCAACTTTAATGAAGGCGTAACTGCTATTGTAGGGCCAAATGGTTGTGGTAAATCTAACGTGGTAGATGCTATCAGATGGGTTTTGGGCGAGCAAAGTACCAGAATGCTGCGATCAGAGAAAATGGAAAACATCATCTTCAATGGCACAAAATCCAGAAAACCTGCAAACCTTGCTGAAGTATCTTTAACTTTTGACAATACCAAAAATATCCTGCCGACAGAGTTTTCGCAGGTAACCATAACCCGTAAACTTTATCGTACTGGCGAATCAGAATATCGTTTAAACGATGTACAATGTAGGCTAAAAGATATTACCGATTTATTTTTAGATACCGGTATTGGGCCAGACTCCTACTCTATCATCGAGTTAAAAATGATAGATGAGATCATCACCAATAAAGAAAACTCCAGAAGGGCTTTATTTGAAGAAGCATCAGGAATATCAAAATATAAACTCCGCAAAAAGCAAACTTTTAATAAGTTAAAAGATACAGAGGCAGATTTAAGTCGGGTTGAAGATTTACTTTTCGAGATTGAAAGAAACCTTAAAACCTTAGAAAATCAGGCTAAAAAGGCCGAACGATATTATCGATTAAAGGAACAATATCATGCTTTAAGCATTGTATTGGCATCTTTCAGGATTATTGGTTTTAGAGATTCGTTAGCTCAGCTAGACGAACGGGAAAAAGAGCAATTAGAAGTTAAACAAGGTATCAATACTTTAGCTGATCAGTTGGATGCAGACATCCAGAAGCATAAATTTAATAACCTCACGAAAGAGAAAAACTTATCCGTTCAGCAAAAAGCTACTAACGAGTTTGTAAGTAAAATTAGAGCATACGAAAGCGAGAAAAAGATTAAAAACGAACAGCTTAAGTTTTTACAAGACAAAGAGAGTAAACTTAATGATGATTTAGAGAAAGATAAAACACAACTGAATCACGTTTTTTATAATATCAAACGCTTAAACGAGGAAAGATTACAGGAAGAGCAAAATCTGCAAAGCATCAGCACTAAATTAGAGGCTTTAAAAGCCGAGGTTGAGGAATTGCGTATACAGCAGCAATCATCTAAACAAGGGCTAGACCAAATGCAAAACCAATCTAATGCTTTGCAAAATCAGGTTTACCAGGTAGAGAAAGATATTGAGATTTTAAATATCCAAAAGGAAGCTTTAGACCAAGAAACACGTAGAAATATAGCCGATACAGACTCTAGAAAAATTGAATTATCTAATTTTAATAAGGCTATAGCCGATATTTCTGAAAGTTTAGAAAGTAAGAAACATCAGCTAGAACATTTACAAGAGCTAGAAGAAGAGTTAAAAGAGAATTTAGCTTCTACAGAGGCTATTTTGGCCGATAATAAAGAACAATTTAACAGTATCAGCAGAAAGCTGGATGCCAAACAAAATGAATATAACCTTACCAAAAGTATGGTTGACAATTTGGAAGGTTTTCCAGAATCTATTCGCTTTTTAAGAAAGAATACCCAATGGACAAAAAAGGCTCCGCTACTTTCTGATATTCTTTTTTGTAATGAGGAGTATCGTGTAGCCATAGAAAATTTTCTAGAACCTTTGATGAACCATTATGTAGTAGAGCAATATAGCGATGCTATTGAGGCTATACAGCTTTTAAGTAATTCTTCAAGAGGAAAGGCTAACTTCTTTATATTAAATAATTTAGAAGACAAAGAAGCGCAAGAATTAGCAGCTCCTGAAGGTGCTATACCCGTATTATCTGTTACAGAAACAGATAAGAAATACAAAAAGCTATTCAACCATTTGCTAAGTCATGTTTTTTTAGTTGATGATAGCCGAGAGCAAGATTTAAACGCTGAACTTTTAAATTCTCCTATGGTATTGATAGGAAAATCAGGGAAGTTTAATAAAAGTAAATACACCCTTTCGGGAGGTTCGGTTGGTTTATTTGAGGGTAAAAGAATTGGTAGGGCTAAAAATCTTGAAAACCTCCATAAAGAAATTAAAGAGGCAGAAGTACAGCTTAAAAAACTTAAAGACCATATAGAAGAAGGCACTTTAAAAGTACAAACACTTAAAGCGGCTACTAAAATACAGGAGATTAATACCTTATCAGCTCAGATTAATCTTCTACAAAACGAGTTGATATCGGTGCAAACCAAACAAGAACAATATCAATCCTTTATAGAAAACAGTCAGAATAGAAAACAGGATATTGAGCAAAAGCTACAACATATAGCTTCAGAATTGCTAGAAAAACAGCCTTTAATTGCCGAGTTAATTGCTCAAAAGCAAATCATAAACGAGCAATTAATAGCACAACAATTGGCCTTTAACGAGCTTAGCGAGGTTTTAACCATGCGTTCCTCTGCTTTTAATGCCGAGAATATCAAATTCCACCAACAGCAAAATAAAGTTAGCAGTTTAGATAAAGATTTAGAGTATAGAGAATCGCAACAAGAAAATCTGGAAAACAGAATCAATAAACACAGTGCCGAGCTAGAAGAAACCAAGCTTACCATTAAAGATACTTTACAGTTTGTAGACCATGATGATGAAGACCTTATTGCCATGTACAACCAAAAAGAAGAAATGGAAAAAGCGCTTCAAGAAGCAGAAAAAGACTATTATGCGGTACGTGGTTTGGTTAACGATTTAGAAAATCAGCTATCAGAAATCAGAAGAAAAAAAGAAAACACCGATGTTTTACTAACGGAGATTAAAGACCAGAAAAACAACCTCAAACTAGAATTAAATGCTTTAAAAGAGCGTTTATCGGTAGAGTTTAATATAGAAATTGAGGATTTATTAGATACCGAAATCTCTGAAGGAGCCGAAGAACAAGATACCAGAGAAAAGGTAGATAAAATCAAAAAACAATTGGATGAGTTTGGTGCTATCAACCCCATGGCTATGGAAGCCTATAAAGAAATGGAAGAGCGTTATACCTTTATCCAAGCTCAAAAGAAAGATTTATCAGAAGCGAAAGCCTCTCTTTTACAAACCATAAAAGAGATTGACGATACAGCGAAAGAGAAATTCATGGTAGCTTTTACTCATGTAAGAGAAAACTTTATGCGTGTTTTCCGCTCATTATTTAATGAAGAAGATAACTGCGATTTAATTCTTACCCATCCGGATATGCCTTTAGATTCTGATATTGATATTATTGCCAGACCAAAAGGTAAAAGACCATTGTCTATCAATCAATTATCAGGAGGTGAGAAAACCTTAACCGCTACAGCTTTATTGTTTTCGCTATACTTATTAAAACCTGCACCCTTCTGTATTTTTGATGAGGTTGATGCCCCGCTAGATGATACCAATATTGATAAATTCAACAATATCATACGTAAGTTTTCTAACGAATCTCAGTTTATTGTAGTTTCTCATAATAAGCGTACCATTGCCAGTACAGATATTATTTATGGCGTAACCATGGTAGAACAAGGCGTTTCTAGAGTTGTAGCAGTAGATTTAAGAGAAGTAGCCTAATTTATGCCTCCAATAAGAAAAACAACAAACCGTACAAACACGAGAAAGCCAGTTACTACTAGAAAGAAAAGAAACACCAAAAAGACATTTGCTCAAAAGCATAAACTTAAGTTTATCATTATTTTGGTTGTTCTTTTACTGTTTTCTCCTTTGTATTATGGCAAACTTTTTAGAACAGCCGTTTCTACAGGTAGATGGGTTAAAGATTTATTTGTTTTTGATGAATACCCTCATCATGATGAGTTTGGTATCCGCATTCCACGTAAGTACCATGTGCATGGTATAGATGTTTCCTCCTATCAGGGTAAGATTAATTGGGAAAAAGTAGTGGCAATGGAATCATACAACGTAAAGCTATCTTTTGCGTTTATCAAAGCTACAGAGGGTGTTACCTTGGTAGATAGTTATTTCCAAAGAAATTGGCGAGAAAGTAAAGAAGCAGGTATCATTAGAGGAGCTTATCATTATTTTAAACCTAAAAAATCTGGAAAATGGCAAGCCAAATTCTTTTTGCAAACTGTTAATTTAGAAGCCGGCGACCTCCCTCCTGTTATTGATATTGAAGAAACCGGAGGATTAAGCAAACTAGAACTTCAACTAAATTTACAAGAGTTTCTTAATGAAATTGAAGCTAAAACCAAAACAAAACCTATCATTTATACGGGTTATAAATTCTTTGAAGACAATATAAAAGATAAGTTTAGCGATTATACCATTTGGATAGCTCATTACTATCAGCCTAAGCTAAAATTACCCGAAACTGCTTGGCATTTTTGGCAACATGCCGATAATGCCCATATAGATGGTATTAAAGGTAAAGTAGATATGAATGTTTTTAATGGCGATGAAGTAGATTTAAGTGCTTTATTGATTCAGAAAAGCTATTAAAATTATAAAATTAAGAGCCTTTATTTCAATTGAGCGATAGTCCATATAAAATTTGAATATCTTTATATTTATGAAACAAAGGATTTACATTGACACTTCAATAGTTGGTGGTTATTTTGATGAAGAGTTTAAAGAAGCAACATTAAAGCTGTTTGAACGACTTGATAATCATGAAATTATTTTTGTTGTTTCTGATTTACTTGATTTAGAATTGATAAACGCTCCTCTAAAAGTTAGAGAACTTTTATTAAAGTATTCTGCCGATAAATTTCAGAGGGTTGAACTAACCGAAGAAGCGGTAAAACTTGCTGATACTTACATTAGTGAAAAAGTAGTTGGTAGAACTAGCTTAGAAGATTGTCGGCATATCGCATTAGCAACTATAAACAAAGTAGATGTTTTAGCAAGCTGGAACTTTAAGCATATTGTAAATCTCGATAGAATAAAAGGATATAATTCAGTAAATTACGATTAGGATATTCAATGATTGAAATTAGAAGCCCAAAAGACTTAGTAAATTATGGAAACGAATAAAAAAGAAAAACAGTTTGATGCTGTTAAAATGATGAGAGAAATCAGATCTCAGATAAGTGCTGAAACTCAGAACATGACTTTTGATGAATTGAAAGCATATATCAAAAAGAAGCTTTCAGAAAATAAGACCAAACTTGTTGGACAGTAATTTAATAATTATTAGACTTTATCAACTGTACAACTAACTTTTACACCAGAAGTCCTGATCAATCCCACAGGAGCCTTTGCCGCACTAGGCTTTATTTAAGTAAAAAGTCAAAAGTATAAAGTAAAAAGATGCCTAAATATTGGATATTTCGGCCTAACAACCTCATCAACTATTAACGAATAAACTAATTGTTGCTCATGCGCTTCGGTTTAGACTGTTATTTATGAATGGTTGTTTCTTTCAAGACGGCAAAAGTATAAAGAACCTGAAATGTGGATATTTAGGAAGCTCCTTTGAAAATTAAATATGCCTTTCCGAAGAACGAGGACGGCCTATGAAGATTTGGAAGTGAAGGCAAATAAATCTTTTGCATAAACTTTCATAAAGCACAGGCGGGAAACAATCCGACGGGTGTTGTAGATACTTTCATCAAGCAAAAACATTCACACCACTCAGGATTGTGGATGAAGATTTATTTAGACGAAACGACAAATATTCATCAGCCTTGAATTATTCATTTTTTGGTTATGGTTTTCTTAGGTATTCATGAACTCGTTCCTCGTTTTTGGGGAACTTTTTTTTCAAGAAAAAAGTGCCTAGGGCTGGCCGCCTATGAGGCCGGAAAGCCTTGTGCGCAATAGCCAATTAGTTCAAAATCTCTATAAAACAATAAACATCCGCCTCACGAGCCGGAGGGTTCATTACTTTTAGAGGGAAAAAGTGCCTAAGGCTGGCCGCCTCTATCGCCGGCTAGGCTCGTTCCTTTTGCGGGACCAAAAGGAACCAAAAGTCCTGAACAATCCCGCTGGAGCCTTTGCCGCACAAATCTTACCCACACTCAAAAACAGTGAGCGCTTATTTTTGCTAGCAAGCGGTTTATGAACGTTAGTGTAAGATCGAATGCAAAACCGCATGCGCTATAGGCTTTATTTAAGTAAAAAGTCAAAAGTATAAAGTAAAAAGATGCCTAAATATTAGATATTTCGGCCTAACAACCTAATCAACTAGTAACGAATAAACTAATTGTTGCCCATGCGCTTCGGTTTAGACTGTTATTTATGAATGGTTGTTTCTTTCAAGACGGCAAAAGTATAAAGAACCTGAAATGTGGATATTTAGGAAGCTCCTTTGAAAATTAAATATGCCTTTCCGAAGAACGAGGACGGCCTATGAAGATTTGGAAGTGAAGGCAAATAAATCTTTTGCATAAACTTTCATAAAGCACAGGCGGGAAACAATCCGACGGGTGTTGTAGATACTTTCATAAAGCAAAAACATTAACACCACTCAGGATTGTGGTTTAAGATTTATTTAGACGCAACGACAAATATTCATCAGCCTTGAATTATTCATTTTTTGGTTATGGTTTTCTTAGGTATTCATGAACTCGTTCCTCGTTTTTTGGGAACTTTTTTTTCAAGAAAAAAGTGCCTAGGGCTGGCCGCCTATGAGGCCGGAAAGCCTTGTGCGCAATAGCCAATTAGTTAACAATCTCTAAAAAATAATCATCATCCGTGTATTGTAATATTTAAAATATTCCTCCTCTTATTCCTCGTTTAAATATTATTTTACCACCATTAAAACATGGTTTCATTTTTGATTCGATTTCAATAAAACATTACGATGCCTAACAGACTTATACATTCCTCATCACCTTATTTATTACAACACGCCAATAACCCGGTAGATTGGTACCCTTGGGGAGAAGAAGCTTTAACCAAAGCCAAAACAGAAAATAAACTGATTTTGGTAAGTATTGGCTACTCGGCTTGCCATTGGTGCCATGTGATGGAACATGAAAGCTTTGAAGATGAAGAAGTAGCAAAGCTGATGAACCTTTTTTTTGTTTGCATTAAGATAGACCGGGAAGAAAGGCCAGATATAGACCAAATTTACATGAATGCCGTACAATTGATGACTGGCAGAGGCGGCTGGCCATTAAATTGTTTTTGCTTGCCAGACCAACGCCCTATTTATGGCGGCACCTATTTCCCTAAAAAAGATTGGAAAAACTTATTAACCAATTTAGCCCATTTCTGGGATACTAAACCAGATGAAGCTACTGAATATGCTGTAAAGTTAACAGAAGGTATCCAACAGGCAGATAAATTGGCCATTGTTAAAGAACATCAAGTATATAGCTTAAAAAATATTGAAGATACTTTAAAACCATGGAAGAGACTTTTTGATTTCTCTGAAGGTGGACATAACAGAGCACCAAAATTCCCAATGCCTAATAACTGGGCCTTCTTGATGAAAACTGCACACTTGCTTAAAGACGAAGCAGCCCATGTTATCGTGAGGTTAACTTTAGATAAAATGGCTGCTGGCGGTATTTATGATCATTTAGGCGGAGGTTTTGCTCGCTACTCGGTAGATGGCAAATGGCATATCCCCCATTTTGAAAAAATGCTGTATGATAATGGTCAGTTGTTAAGTTTATATGCCGATGCTTATAAATGGTGTAAAGAAGAGCGCTATAAAGAAGTGGTTTATGAAACCGTAGCATGGTTAAAAAGAGAGATGACATCCCCAGAAGGAGGCTTTTACTCGGCCTTAGATGCCGATAGTGAAGGCGTAGAAGGTAAATTTTACACCTGGCATAAAACAGAAATTGATGAGCTTTTAGGTACCAATGCTGAATTATTTAATACCTATTTTGAAATTACGGCAGAAGGAAACTGGGAAGAAGAAGAAATCAATAACCCTTGGATAAGAAAAGAAAAAGAAGATGTAGCCAAGCATTTTGGTTTAGCTATAGATGATTTTAATAGCAAGATAAAGCAAGCAAAAGCTATTTTGTTTCAACAGCGTTCTACCAGAGTAAGACCAGGTTTAGATGATAAGATTTTAACTTCTTGGAATGCCTTAACCATTAAAGGCTTATGCGATGCTTATAAAGCTTTCGCTGATGAAGAATTTAAAAGTTTGGCTTTAAACAATGCTCAATTCATCCTCAAAAATTTATACAAAGAAAGCGGAGGCCTATATAGAACCTATAAAGATGGTAAAGCCAGTATCAATGCTTTTTTAGATGATTATGCGCTATTAGCCGAAGCTTTTATAAGCGTGTATGAAATTACCTTTGATGAAAACTGGTTACAAGAGGCCAAGAAACTTTGTGATTTTGTAGTCAACCATTTCCATGATGAAGAATCAGGAATGTTCTTTTATACTTCTGATGAGGATGAAGCCTTAATTGCTAGAAAATATGAAGTGATGGATAATGTAATACCTGCTTCAAACTCGGTTTTAGCTTGTAATTTTAAGAAACTTGCTATTTTTTACAATTGCCAAAATTACCAGCATATCTATCAGCACATGCTAAAAACGGTAGAACCTCACATAAAATCTTATGCTTCAGCTTATTCAAATTGGGCATCTTTATTGTTAGACGAGATTCAGGGAAGTTTCGAAATAGCTATTACAGGTACAGATTTCGAAGATAAAAGAAAAGAAATAGAAAAATATTATATTCCTAATAAGATTATTTTAGGAGGCGAAAAAGGAAACTTACCTTTGCTGCAAGACAAGTTTGTTGGTGACACCAGAATTTTTGTTTGCGAAAACAAAACCTGCCAATTACCCCAAAGCGAAGTAAGCGAAGCAATTAAACAAATATTTAAATAGAAATGGTTCATAACCATTCCAAAAAACAACAGCATGAAAATTGAAAACAATCACGTAGTATCATTAACCTATGATTTATACGTTACAGAAGAGGGCGAAAGAAAACACGTAGAAAGCGCTACAACAGAAAAACCTTTGGTTTTTTTATTTGGCGTTGGCATGATGCTACCAAAATTTGAAGAACACTTAAGCGGCTTAGCCGTTGGCGATAATTATGCATTTTCTTTAGATGCTGCTGATGCTTATGGAGAGTATGACGAAGCTGCAATAGCTAATTTACCTAAAGATATGTTTGCACAAGCTGGTTTACCAGAAGTTGGTACAGTTTTACCTTTACAGGATAATAATGGCAACCAATTTCAAGGCAGAGTGGTATCTGTAGTTGAAGATGCTGTTTTAGTTGATTTAAACCACCCTATGGCGGGTCATGAGTTACACTTTAACGGTACCATCCAAGATGTAAGACCTGCAACACAAGAAGAAATAGACCATGGTCATGTTCATGGTGAAGGTGGTCATCATCACTAAGTATTAAAGCAAAAAAGAGGCTGTCTCAAAAATAGTATCTGTCACATTGAGCGGAGTCGAAATTTTCTCTGATATGCTTAGAAAAGGCTTCGACTCCGCTCAGCCTGACACAAAATGGTAATTTGAGACAGCCTCTTTTTTTTATTCCTCAGTTTAAATGATATATATTTAGGAGTTGCCTTTAATTATGATAAACAAAACTTTCCTAAGAACTAAGGATGACCTGTAAAGATTTGGTCGGAAAGCCTTGTGCGAAATAGCCATTTATTTCATAATCTTTAAAACAATGATCATCCGCCTCTATCGCCGGCTGGGCTCGTTACTTTGTGAGGGCAAAGTAACCAAACCCTTGATCAATCCCCTCTTGAGCCTTTGCCGCACATCCCTTTCCCACACTCAAAAACATTGAGCGCTTATTTTTGCTCGGTAGTTCTTTATGAAACTTTTTACAAACTCGAACACAAAACCGCATTCGCTATAGGCTTTATTTAAGTAAAAAGTCAAAAGTATAAAGTAAAAAGATGCCTAAATATTAGATATTTCGGCCTAATAACCTCATCAACTAGTAACGAATAAACTAATTGTTGCTCATGCGCTTCGGTTTAGACTGTTATTTATGAATGGTTGTTCTTTTCTGGAGGTATAAAGTACTGAGTAGAAAGTATAAATACCTTGAAAGTCGGATATTTAGGAGCTGTCTTCAATAATTAAATAAAAATTTCCGAAGAACGAGGACGGCCTATGAAGATTTGGAAGTAAAGGCAAATAAATCTTTTGTATAAACTTTCATAAAGCAGTATCGGAAAACAATCCGACGGGTGTTGTAGATACTTTCATAAAGCAAAAACATTAACACCACTCAGGATTGTGGATAAGGATTTATTTAGACGCAACGACAAATATTCATCAGCCTTGATTTTTTGTTTACTTTTTTATCAAGAAAAAAGTAAATAAGGTTGGCCGCCTATGAGGCCGGAAAGCCTTGTGCGCAACAGCCCTTAATGGACTCTTTTATAATAAGTACTTAAAATACAAGGCTCTTAAACAAATAATTATTATTTCTAAATTCTTTAATTGATAACAATCTGTGAGGCAGTAAAGCAAGAGCATTAATACTTTAGGTATATCAATAAAAAACGAAGGAGATAGAATAATAAACGAAGTCGAAGAAAAAAGGCTTCGACTTCGCTCCTAACAATATCCTAATACTCTATATTTAATAAGCTTTTAGTAGCTATCAAAACACCACCTTTTAGCTCAATATACTCTTTAGTGGCGTTCCAAATGGTGGTTTCAACTTTTTTAGGGCCGTCAGCCGTCATAAACGTGATGCTTACTTTTGTTTTAAAAGTATTTCCTAACCGCACTGCATTCACAAGCTTTTCTTGTAGTTCTTCGTTATGATGATCTACTGCATGAACAATTTTGTAATTTAAGATGTCTTCTTTTGCAATTAGTCCGGTTACCATAATTTGATTTTTAGAGTTTATAATTAATCTTACAACGCTCAATATAGCAACTATGTGTCCTAATCTTTGTAAAAAATATATTTGAAAAGCTTAGTTATCTCCTACCGGGATAATCAATCATTCCTTTAAATTCTCTTGAAAAAAGGTCTTTTGGATCTAAAGATTTCATGTTGTTTGTAGAGGTACTACTTACAGAGGCACCTTTAGTATTAGCTACATTTGAAGAACTAAAACTTCCGTTTTTGATGAAGTTGATAGCTTGTGAAACAGCTAAATCATTTTTATCTCCAAAAGATTTTCCAGCATCATCAAATCCCGTATTAAAATCAGGTACAAAACCATCATAATACGCCCCTTGCCCTAATGAATTTTGAGTTTCAAACATAGAAAAGTAGACATCATACTTATCTATCCTAATAGGGAAAAAACCTACAGGTTTCCCATAAGACTGTTCGCCTACAATCTTTAAATTGGCTCCTAAGTAGGGTTTTAAAGAATTGATAACCAATTCGCTAGACGATGCTGTACCTGGCCCTGTAATAAATACCACTCTATTTACATTTGCTAAACCACTTATCTTACTAATATTAGTTGTATTTCCTGCTACACTATAATCGGTATTATCAAAATAATTACCTCTTGTTATATTACCGTTTTGATCTCTTCTTGGTTGGTTTTTAAGAATGGTTGCTTTTCCCTCTCTCATGGTTGAGTTAAAGAATTCTGAAAACATTTTTTTACCATTATGCTGGGTTGGTATAATTAAATTTACCAAATGTTCTGCAGTAGAAACAAAGCCACCACCATTATAACGTAAATCAACAATTAAATCTGTAACACCAGCAGTATTAAACTTATCAAATACAGCATTAAGAGCAGGAATAGAGTTGGTCTCATCAGAAAAACGAGCATAAGCAAAATATCCAACTTTCTTACCTCCTGTTTCGGTGAAGACAGTATCTTTTAAAATAGGAGAAGCGGTGTATTTGGTCTTGTTTAGGGTAAATGAAAATGAAGTTCCAGTGCCCCTTTTCTTTCCTGTAACGATTATATTATCTAATTCTAACCTGTCAAAGACTTCATCTGATTCTTGATCAAAATTGGCACCATAAGTTTTGCCATTTATGGTTAAAATGGTATCTCCCCTATTTAATTTCTTATCTGCTGCCGAGGAATTTTCATTTACATACCTTATGATGAGAAAATAATCTCTTCTAAATGCGGTATTTCCATTACCATAAAAACCAATATTCAATCCCGTATCATTACCCTCCCCATTTAAATTTACAGATGATTTTTTAGGATTTACGATAGCAATTTGTCCACTAGCAACTAAATCTTCTATGTAAGAAAATTTAGGCTCGTTAGGGTAGTCATCCCAGTACTCATAGGGTCTATTGCCGTTATTTGGATTTCTAGAATACTGTGTAATATCAAATAATAAACTATTAAAATTATCCAACTGATTACTTGAGGAATTAAAATTTCTAGGTTTAACTGCACTATAATCAGGTATAGCATCATTCCATAAATAAACTTGCTTCGCGTATAGAAATATAGAATCTTTAGTAAGTTCTGCCCTAATGGTGGTTGGTGTAGGCTTGTTATTGTCTGTTGTTGCTTTATCTTTTTTACATGAAGCAAAACCTATAATTATTATAAATGCTATTGCATAAACTCTTTTCAACATACCATGTAGCTTTACATAAACTTACGAAAAAAAACCAATTAGGTTTTTTCTATCGGTTTAAGAAATTAAAAAAATTAAGATAAAACAGCTTGATAAGAAACGCCTGCATTTATGGCAAATTGCTCATCTAAAGAATTTTTACCAATATAAGTAACGTCGCTTTTGTTTAACTTGTTTTCTTCAAGTAAAAAATCAAGGCTCGTAAATGAGGGTTTGGGCTCAAATTCATCTACAAAATATACTTTAAGGTATTTTTCTAAACCATTCCACTCGGTTTGCGTAATTTTATTCAGCTGTGTTACAGGGTTTCCTGATGTTAAAATATAAAGCTCTTTTCTGTTGATGGTAATTTCTTGCAGCAACTCTAAAACCTCTTTGTACAAGAGTAATTTTAAGGGTAAACGAGCATTGGTAAAAAGTAAATTTAAATTTTCTTCATACTTTACAGGTATAGCAAAAGCTTCTTGTAATGCCTTAAACATATCTTCTTTGCCGTATATTTCGTAGCGCTTTTTGGCAAAATCAACCACGTCTTGTGCAGGAGGAAAAGTCTCTAGATACTCCACAAAATTGGCAAACAGGTAATAAACCTGTAAATCGTAATCCTTTTCAGGAATTAAAACATCATCTAACTCAAATATAAAAGCCTTTTTATCAGCATCTAAATCACTATAACTTATCATACAACAGCAACTAAATTTAACCTTATGATTTTACCCTGGCTGCATATCATCTCATAAAAACCCAAAGAAGATAAATGACTTACCAAACTTTCAATAAGTTTCTTAATCTCCTCAGAAACATCGTTTACATAAATTAAATCGTCTTCTAGTTTTATAAACCGCACAATTTGCATATCACCCTCCAAAGCACATAAATGAATAGCCGTAAAAGGGTTTTGGTTTAAAACTTTTCCTGCCAAAGTAAAAGGCATAGTTTTTATTCCAGAGAAAATGTCACTTTTTTTATCATCTTGGATGATGATTAATTCTCCTACTCCTTCATGATGTCCAATTGCAATCTGCTTATCAGGATAACCTAAACTTAAAACAGCTTTAGAAAATGAAGCATAATCTGTTACTGTTTGGTAGTTAATAACTTGTTCTGGATATAAATGCGCTAATGGATTGATTTTTTGAGCCTGTATTAAATCTGGTAAAGCCAAGGTGATTCCGTACTCTTCAAACAATATTTTAGCCTCTGCTAAAGCTTTTTGCTCGCTTAATTTTAGAGGAAAAACAAGAGTTATATCCAAATCAAGACATAAGCTTAAAAGCTCATGTGCAAAAGACAATTTATTCCCTTCTGGGATGATGAGCTTTTGATCTTTAGTATCGGCAAATAAAATTTCATGATGAGGTAAATGATAAGCCAACTGATAAGCTGTAGCATTAGATGCTGTGGTTATGAGTGTTTTTTTCAAAATCAAGAAAATATATAGCCATCTTTCATCGTGATTTTTCTATCAGACATTTCGGCTAATTCATCGTTATGGGTTACAATTATAAAAGTGTGGTTAAATTGGTCTCTCAGACTAAAAAAAAGTTGATGCAATTCTTTAGCATTGGCCGAGTCTAGGTTTCCAGAAGGTTCATCAGCTAAAATCAAAGCTGGTTTATTAATTAAAGCCCTAGCAACAGCTACCCTTTGCTGCTCGCCACCAGAAAGTGCCGCTGGTTTATGGTGCGCTCTATCTGCTAGACCTAAAATAGCTAAAAGTTCCATAGCTCTTTTCTCGGCCTCATTTTTACTGGTTTTAGCAATAAAAGCAGGTATACAGATGTTTTCTAAGGCCGTAAATTCTGGTAAAAGGTGATGGAATTGAAAAATAAAACCTATGTTTTTATTTCTAAAACGACTTAATGTTCTAGCATTTAGCTGATTTATGGCTATTCCGTCTATTTCTACAGAACCTTCGTCGGCCTTGTCTAAAGTTCCTATGATGTGTAATAAGGTGCTTTTTCCTGCTCCGGAAGCCCCTACTATACTTACAATTTCTCCTTTAGCGACATCAATATCTACACCTTTGAGGATAGATAAATCGCCAAATTTTCTTTTGATGGATTGCGCTTTAAGCATATTACAAAACTATAATTTTTTAAGCAGATGCCTAAGTAAATCAGAAATTGTAACACGCTTGATGCCAAATATTAAAGAAATACCCTTTCAAAATGTAGAGCTATGTAAAGGATTTGTAATAACAGGAAGAGATTTAGCTAATTATCCAATTATTTTTCTGTTTTCATTTCATTTATAGCTTTGTATTTGTATTTTCACGGCAAATTTTTACAAGATGAACATTCACGAATATCAAGGCAAACAAATACTTAAAAGTTTTGGCGTACGTATCCAAGAAGGTATAGTAGCAGATACACCTGAACAAGCTGTTGAAGCAGCCAAAAAATTAAAAGAAGATTTTGGTTCTGACTGGGTTGTGGTAAAAGCACAAATTCATGCAGGCGGACGTGGTAAAGGCGGAGGTGTAAAACTAGCTAAAAATTTAGACGAGGTTAAGCAAAGAGCTTCTGATATTATTGGAATGCAGTTGATTACTCCTCAAACCGGTGCAGAAGGAAAAAAAGTTAATAAAGTATTGATTGCTCAGGATGTTTATTACCCTGGAGAGTCTGAAACTAAAGAGTTTTATGTTTCTGTATTATTAGACCGTTCTAGAGGTCGTAATATCATCATGTATTCTACAGAAGGTGGTATGGACATTGAAGAAGTAGCAGAACACACACCTCATTTAATATTTAAAGAAGAAATAGATCCTAAAGTTGGTTTGCAAGGTTTCCAAACTAGAAAAATTGCTTTCAATTTAGGTTTATCTGGAAATGCTTTTAAAGAGATGACTAAATTCATCGCTGCTTTATACAAAGCTTACGAAGCTACAGATTCTTCTATGTTTGAAATTAACCCGGTTTTAAAAACATCTGATGACAAAATTTTAGCTGTTGATGCTAAAGTTGATTTAGATGATAACGGTTTATTCCGTCACCCGGATTATGCAGCTATGCGTGATACTTCGGAGGAAGATCCAACTGAAGTTGAAGCTTCAGAATCTAACCTTAACTACGTTAAATTAGATGGTAACGTAGGTTGTATGGTTAACGGTGCTGGTTTAGCTATGGCCACTATGGATATCATTAAGATTGCTGGTGGCGAGCCTGCAAACTTCTTAGATGTGGGTGGTACTGCAAACGCTACTACGGTTAAAGCTGCTTTTAACATCATTTTAAAAGACCCTAACGTTAAAGCTATCTTAATTAATATTTTTGGTGGTATTGTACGTTGTGACAGAGTGGCACAAGGTGTTATTGATGCTTATAAAGAAATTGGAGATATCCGCGTACCTATTATTGTACGTTTACAAGGTACAAACGCAGAAGAAGCTAAGAAATTAATTGATGAATCAGGATTGAAAGTTTTCTCTGCTATCTTATTAAAAGAAGCTGCTGATTTAGTTTCTGAAGTATTAGCATAAGCTTTTAAGCTCTTAAAATATAACGAAGCCCTATGATGCATTTCATAGGGCTTTGTTTTTGTATCCTCGCTAAACTATAATTCCCTTATGAATGAAACATCATCCACTTGGCAATAAGCATTTGCTTTTCCGTTGGCCTTGAAACCAATCTCAACTTGACCATCTTTTACGAGTACCCTTTTTAAATGTATGGTCTCCCATTTTGGATGAGCTCCTTTTATATTCATTCTCATACGTTTTCCAGAGCTCTCTGCATACATCTCTAACTTAGAAAAACCTTTGCTATTTCTAATGTTTGCTGTAAGGGTATAAAAACCATCAGGTAATTTAACATAGGGAGAAGAACTTATCACTTGCGAAACCTGGCGTTTAAAATCAACCTTATCACTTATATGTAGGCTTCTTTCTCCTATCACTCTTTTTCTATCTTCTTCGCTATTCGCAAAGTTTAGCGTTGGCGAAGTTGCGCTATCAAGTGAAATCTTATTTCCTTTTAAAATAGTAGTCTCCCATCCTATTAAAAAAGTTTGTACTGGTTTAACGGGGCTAGGCATTTTTTTCTATCAGCCTCAAAACTTCCATTTTTAACCCAATTATTATGGGTAGCAACTTCCCATTCGCCAGTTTTAGCATCAAGGTTCCAAGAATCTAGCGAATTGAAATAAGGTTTTGCGCCGTTAAAAGATAATGGAACCCATTGATTATATCCTAAGCCATTACCTGCGAAATCAGCCCATCTATCGCCACAATAAACAACGGTTTCTTGCTTTGTACCTCTAAGCGTTACAAAAAAACCGGTTTGGGTAACATGGGCATAATCCTTTTCGCTCCCCTCTATAACCAACATGTTGTTTTTTGGTGTATAAGGTCCATAAATATCATCTGCTACCAAATAATAGGCAAATGAAGCATCCCAACCGTAAAGATTAGACGCAGCCATATAATACTTACCCTTGTATTTAAACATACAGTTTCCCTCTCTACCTTCACCTTCATAAACCTTTTCTACATTCAATATGTCTACCTTACCATCTTTAATGCCTATCTCAGAAAGGTAAATTTTATTTCTACCTCTTCCGTAAGAATAAACCAAGTAAGATTTACCAGTGTCCTCATCAGTAAAAACAGTTTGATCTCCGGTGTTTGGAGTTCCTATCCTATCAAGCATACTAATTTTATGATGCCACTTAAACGGCCCAGCAGGTTCATCAGCAACAGCTATTAACACGCCATTACCATGTTGAATAAACATAGCGTATTGCTTAATATCCTTCATGTAAGTCACGCCTAGTCTACCTAACCATCCACCTTTGCCCTTTTCATTAGCATCTGCTTTTGTTAAAGCATCAGATTCAAAAGTCCAGTTTACTAAATCTGTGGACGTATAACAGGTGACTGATTCAAAACTGGCATCTGAAATTGTTTTGTTAGGCGAATCACGATATTCTTGTCCACCTTTATAATGAACTCCGTACCAATAATATTTCTCCTGACCAGTTTTGGGGTCTTTAAAGGTAAATATCCCACCACCCTGACTGTAAATAGGTTTTCCTTCTTGGGTATTCCAGAAAATGTTATTTTTTATATTCAGCTTTTGAGCCAAACTTTGCTGAGTAAAGAAGATACTGAAAAGAATGACCCATATGGTAGGAGACTGCCAAAGAGAGTGCTTAAAAAAAATCAAACGCATTTGTTATAAATTAAATTACAATGATAAGAAACTTATCATTAGAACCTATTTATGAATGCTCATAATTTCCATGACGGAGAAACGCTTAAATGGTCATCACCATTTAAATATGGTGTAATTAGAGTCTTGTTTATGTTTTGTCTTACGTTTATCCTACGTTTATCTTACGTTGTGGGTTGTATGAAAGAAAAATGTAGACTATTTAAGAACTAATTTTTACTCTTTAATAAATCTGGTACGTTAATTACAGGAAGTAGTATATTTTTTAAAGGAGCTTCTGTTAATTGCTGAAAAAGAATCCCTCTAATGGTGGAATAAGATATACCTAATAAAGTGGATACAAATAAGCCATCGAAAAGTGGCTTTTCGTTAGTTAATTGATAATGCACCTCTAAATCATCGATGGTATAAAAGAAATCATAAGAAAAAGCTGCTAATTGCTGGTCAGGCTTGTCTTTACATAAAAAAGCAATCTGAATATTGAGTTTTACTTTCTTTTTTTCCAGATTGTGCATCATCTGGTGAGAGATGTCCATTTCCATTTCTTCAACACTACGGTTTAAGCAATCAGAAGAAATGGTTTCTGTTAATTTAACAATGTTGGTTAAATGTATTTTAAGCGGATCTATCAATTTATTGGGTTATGAAATCTTTCTATCTAAATCTATAGATGATGCTAATATTTCTGATGTTTCATACTCTGTACCATCATTTACATTCTCATTTTTATAAACAGTGAAATAAATATTCTTAGTTTTTGGCTCAGTGAAAATAATCTCTTCTTCCAAGGCCAAAGAAATTTTCGCCAAAGTTTTAGTAGTAAATGTGTGCATCCCCGTTAACCATTTACTTACTTCGGATTGATTCTTATTTAACTTAACAGCTAAATCAACTGCTTTCAAGCTTTTTGCTTGAAGTATATTATTAATTTTAGTTGCTATTGCTAAGTTTATTTCTGTTGCCTTTCGGATGGATGGATCTCCATTCTCTTTCAACCAATTAGAAATGATATTATTTTCCATATTTTAATTAGTATGCTATTTCTAAATCTGAATCAAAAATTATATCTGTACAATCTTCATTCCAGTAAACCTCATTTTCTTTAATACTGTTTTCTAATGCTCTAGTTAGCTTATTAGCTAATAAAAAATGTGATTTAACATTAATACAATCTTGGGCTTTATCTGCGGTTTTTAAATCTCCGCTGTAGAGTACAACAACATTTTCATTAAGTCTAAAACAGTATAACCTTAAATTATTACTTTCTGTTTCTCCATTTTCTATATAAGTGGGTTCTTTATCTTTACCTGTTGGAGGCAAAGCTGATGTATCTGACAAATACGCTTCGGGACGAAAAAGATATGTTTGAGCACCATATTTTATACCTATTTCCTGTAACCAGGCGAGTATATGATTTAATTTTTCTTTATTATTAGCCGTATGTGTTGCTATAAATTGTTCAAATAAAGAAGTGGTTTCTGAATTTATGGTTACAGAATAGTATGATACTTTATCATACTGCGCCACTTTTTTTATTTGTACAAAGTTATTCATTTAAAATTAAAATGCAATAGATACTTCACTTATAAGTTAAGTTTTGATTTAACACAACTAACTATGATAAATAATTTAATCTGTAAGCTAGATTATCCGATATGAAACGGTAAAACAGCAGTCCTAATACATAGGATTTAAAATCCCATCCATCTACACTTCCTCTTAAATCGTTTGCAATCTGCCAAATGGCTCTGTGGAGTTCGTCGCGTTCTTGTTCTTTAGACATTAAGTTTTTAAAAAAAATATTATAAAATAAGAAACTGATAGATTAAGGGTAAATATAATTTTATTTAATAGTTTTGCAAATAAGGATTTAAGCAATAAAACTATTTTTTTATATGCTTTTACATATAAAATCCACGAAAAAGAATGATTTATATGCTATAACATATAATTTTCAATTTTTACAAGGTAAGAAACTTCATTAATAAATCTTTTTATACATCGGCGAAAGCCAACACACAATTAGGTCAATAAAAAATCTACTTTCCTATACAAAACTTACTAAAAATATTCTCCAACAAATCATCTGTGGTAACAGTGCCTGTTATCTCACCCAGATAGTATAAAGCCTGTTTAATATCCATAGCTAAAAAATCAGAAGTTACGGGGTTATCTATACCGTGTAAAACCCGGCTTAATGATGCTTCTGTTTTTTGTAAGGCTTCTAAATGGCGTATGTTACTCACAATTACTTCATCTTTATTAATTTGACTAAGGTTTGCTGCTTTCAAAAGCTCATCTTCTAACAATTGGATATTGTATTTTTCCTTTGCGGAGATGTTCAAAATCTCGCCTAAAGACTCAAAGCCTGTTAAAGCATTGTTAACTTGTGTTTCATCGGTTTTATTAGCTACTAAAAGCAGTTTGCTATTATTTTCTTGGATAACTTGATGCAAATCATCCATAATAGCTTTTAATTCTGTTAAGGATGTCTCTCTTGGGTCGAACAGGTAAAGCACAATGGCAGATGATTTTATCTTCTCGAAAGTGCGCTCTACTCCTTTTGCCTCAATAATGTCTGCTGTTTCTCTTATCCCGGCGGTATCAATAAATCTAAAACGTACACCTTTCAAAGTAATTTCATCTTCTACGGTATCTCTGGTAGTGCCAGCAATATCAGAAACAATAGCCCTCTCCTCATTCAATAAAACATTTAACAAGGTAGATTTACCAACGTTGGGCTTACCTGCAATTACCACAGGTACACCATTTTTAATCACGTTACCCATCTCAAAGGATTGTATTAACCTTGAAACGACTTTATTAATAGCCAAGATAAGTTGTTTAAGCTGGTCGCGGTTTGCAAATTCTACATCTTCTTCGCTAAAATCTAATTCCAGCTCTATCATAGAAGCAAAATGAATGAGTTGCTCTCTTAGGTTCTTTAATTCGTTAGAAAAACCACCACGCATCTGCTGTAAAGCTAATTGGTGTGCCGATTTTGAACTTGAAGCAATTAAATCTGCAACAGCTTCTGCCTGAGATAAATCTAAGCCTCCATTTAAAAAAGCTCTTAAAGTAAATTCGCCTGCTTTTGCTGCTCTTGCACCATTTTTTATCATCAATTTAATGATGCTGGCAATGATATAATCTGAACCGTGGCAGCTAATTTCTACCACGTTTTCTTTGGTATATGATTTTGGAGCTACAAAAAGCGAAACTAAAACTTCATCAATGATAAAATCTCCGTCTCTTAAAGTTCCAAAATGTATGGTGTGCGAGTCTTGTGCTTCTAAATTTTTACCATAAAATACTTTATTGGTGATGCTTATAGCCTCTGGACCTGATAGCCTGATAACGCCTATAGCCCCTATTCCTGCTGGTGTTGCCAGCGCAACAATGGTTTCTTCTTGATGTAAAGACATATACCTGCAAAGATATTGTTTTATGTTAGATGATGTTGAAACCTGCTATTGTAAATTTTGTATGGGCTTAACACCTATTTTAAGGTAAAACTGTTAAATTGTGGTAAATAGATAAATTTATGCTATTAGACCCACATTTTAAATTACAAGTAAGCTCAGAAATTGGAACTTTAGAAAGATTGCTCATCCACAGTCCGGATAGCGGATTGGGCCGAGTTGTACCTTCTAAAGCACAAGATTGGCTATTTGAAGATATTGTTCATTTAGATACCATCAGAAAAGACGAGTATGATTATTATGTAAAACTACTCCTGTACTTTTTAGACCCTTCTAAAATTAGAGGAAAGCTTAAAGATATTGATGCCGATAAAAGCAGAGATTTTTATAAACCTGGTCATCCTAATTTTTATAAATCTGATAAAGTTATAGAAATACAGCTTTTGCTTAAAGATATCCTTACGGATGAAAACATCAAGAAAAAGCTGGTTGCGGCAGTTTGCGCTATAGAAGATTGCAATTACCTATTGCAGCAAGAACTATTGACAACTTCGCCAGAGGATTTGGCTAAAGTGATGATTTCTGGTTCTTTAAATGATGATACCATGATTTTTGCGCCTATCCCTAATCTTATTTTACTAGGGATATAGGCATTACCATCAATAATTTTGTTTTGCTTAATAAACCTGCTAAAAAAGCCCGTTCTAGAGAAGCTCTTTTAGCTAAATACATTTTTTTTAATCACCCTTTATTTCAAGCTTATAAAGCCAATATTATTGAAATTCCTGATTCTTTGCAGTATTTCTTAAGGCCAGGTGAAGAGCAAATAGAAAAAAACACTTTAGAAGGTGGTGATGTGATGGTGGTGAGCAAAAACCATGTGCTTATAGGGCATAGCGAAAGAACATCTGCTCGTGGTATTAATGAAGCCATCAAGATACTGTTCGAGAAGAACGTGGTTGATAAAGTTTCGGTAGTTAAAATTCCGCATAAACGAGATTTTATGCATATAGACACTGTCTTTACTCAGGTAAAACGCAATGTTTGGGTAATTTTACACGCTATTGGAAAAGCAGATTTTAGTGGCGATGGTTCTGAACCTATAGACCATTTATTGAAAGAACAAATATCAGAAAAAGCAGAAATTACACAATTTGTTAAAGGCAAAATTCAGTATCCCAAAAGATTTGCTTGTATTGAAGATTTACTAGAAGATATCAGTGTAAACGATTTAAAATCAACAGAGAAAGTAGAATTTATATATTCTGGTAACCAAAAATTCCCTTACGATTCTCGTGAGCAATGGACAGACTCTTGTAACCTGCTGGCTATTAAAGAAGGTGTTGTCTTAGGTTATGATAGAAACGACCGTACCATAGAAGCTTTTAAGCAAAAAGGATTTAAAGTTATCCCTGTAAAGAAACTGCTGCAAAAGCTAGAAAACAACGAGTTACAGGTAGAAGATTTAACAGATACTTTCATTACCATGCCATCGGCAGAGCTTTCAAGAGCTCGTGGTGGTTTCCATTGTATGAGTATGCCATTGTTAAGAGCAGATATTTAATTATTGATCAATAAGAAACATCATGCAAACCACGTCTCAGATATTGATGATAAGGCCTGTTGCCTTTGCACTTAACCAACAAACCTTAGCCAGTAATGCTTTTCAGGATGCGCAAACTGAACAAGAAGAAGTACAAGAAAAAGCTTTAAAAGAATTTGATGCTTTTGTTGAAGTGCTAAAAGCTAATCATATACATATCAATGTTATACAAGATACCTTAGAGCCGCATACACCAGATGCCATATTCCCCAACAACTGGATTTCTTTTCATGAAAACGGTGAAATTTTTCTTTTCCCGATGCTGGCAGAAAACCGTAGACAAGAGAGAAGAGCAGATATTATTGAAAGTTTAAAAAAGCACTATCAGGTTAAAATATTAACAGATTTAAGCTTTTACGAGAAAGAGCATAAATTTCTTGAAGGTACGGGTAGTATGGTGCTAGACCGTGAAAATAAAATAGCTTATGCTTGCCTATCTGCCAGAACGCATGAAGATGTTTTAAAAGAATTTTGCCAAAGGAGTGGTTATGAAGCCATCATGTTTCATGCAGAAGATGCTAAGGGCATAGCTATTTACCATACCAATGTGATGATGTGCATGGCTACAAAATTTGCTATAGTTTGTATGGATGCAGTTAAGGATTTAAAAGAGCAGCAAATCATAAAAGAAAGTTTAAGTAAAACTGGCAAATTATTGATAGAGATTTCTTTAGCGCAGATGAACCAATTTGCTGGAAATATGCTAGAGTTACAAAACACCCATGGCGAGCACCTTTTGGTGATGTCTAGAAGTGCGTTTAAAAGCTTAACATCCAAACAAATACAAGAAATTGAACAGTTTGTAAATATCTTAAACGTACCTTTAGAAACCATAGAAAAAAACGGTGGTGGAAGTGCCCGCTGCATGATAGCAGAAGTTCATTTACCGTCTTTATCATAGCGCAAAAGCATGTTCAAATTAATTTTACATTAAGACTAACATTTTTTCATTTTTTAATTACATTTTTGCGAAAATTTTAATCTAAAGAATGCAGAGTTACGAAGAGTTCTTAGACCTCAGTGTTGGTTTCCCACAAGAAGGTTTTGACATTATTGATGATGAATTATATTTTCATGATCTAAACCTAATGGAGATGATTGAAACGTATGGTACTCCCCTGCGCTTCACCTATTTACCTATCATCAGTAAAAAAATTCAGCAGGCAAAAATTCTTTTTCAAACTGCTATTCTTAAAAATAATTATCGTGGTAGCTATAAGTATTGCTATTGCACCAAAAGCTCGCACTTTAAGCATATTGTAGAGGAAGCTCTAAAAAATGATATTCACTTAGAAACATCATCGGCTTTTGATATGCCTATGATTGATGCTTTGGAGAAGAAAGGTGCTGTTACTAAAGATATTACGGTTATTTGCAACGGTTTTAAAACTTTTCAATACAAGCAATATATTATAGATATGTTGCATGATGGTTTTACAAACATCATTCCTGTTTTAGATAATAAAGAAGAGTTTAATTTATATGATGATGAAGTTGAGCTAGATATCCCTTGTAACTTAGGAATTAGAATTGCAGCAGAAGAGCAGCCAGATTCTCAGTTCTACACCTCACGCTTAGGAATAAGACAAGAAGATGTTATAGACTTTTATAATTCTAAAATCAGTAAAAACCCTAATTTTAGAGTTAAACTACTACACTTTTTCATCAACTCTGGTATTTCTGATACACCTTATTATTGGAACGAGTTAGAAAAATACGTTACCTTATATTGTAAGTTCAAGAAAATCAATCCAGAATTAGATACTTTAGATATTGGTGGTGGTATGCCATTTAAAGATTCTTTGGTATTTGATTTTGATTATGAATACATGATCAATGAGATTGTAAAACGTATTAAAGAAATTTGTGCCGAACATGAGGTAATGGAACCAGATATTATTACCGAATTTGGCAAATACACTTGTGCCGAAGCTTCTGGTATCCTATACAAAGTATTAGGTAGAAAACAACAAAACGATCGTGAAAAGTGGTTAATGCTTGATGGGTCTTTTATCACTAACCTTCCTGATGTTTGGGCTTTAAATCAACGTTATATTTTATTACCTATTAATAATTGGGATGCTGAATATGAACGTGTTAACTTAGGTGGTATTACCTGCGACGGACAAGATTATTACAACCAAGAAGCACACATGAACAGCGTTTTCATGCCTAAAACACGTAAAGTACAATATTTAGGTTTCTTCCATACGGGTGCTTATCAAGAAGTTTTAAGTGGATACGGTGGTATACACCATTGTTTACTACCTTCACCTAAGCATGTCATCATCAGAAGAAATAGAGACGAAACTTTTAACTATGAGGTTTTTGGCGAAGAGCAAAACAGTAAACAAGTTTTGAAGATTCTGGGATATATTTAATTGAAAATTCAAAAGTGCTTATTAAATTAAAAATTCAAAAGTAAAAATTCAAAAGTAAAAATTCAAAAGTAAAAATTCAAAAGTGCTTATTAAATTAAAAATTCAAAAGTAAAAATTCAAAAGTGCTTATTAAATTAAAAAGTCAAAAGTGAAAATTCAAAAGTGCTTTTAAAAGTAAAAATTCAAAAGTGCTTACTTGCGTAATAAGTTAAGAGTAACTGTTGAGTTGAAAAGTAAAAAATAAAAATTCAAATTGCTTAAATTCTATAGAGTTTAGGCATTTTTTGTTTTTAAGACTAATTATTGAATTTTATAGGTCCTAATCACCTAACAAACTAACCACCTAACAAACTAACCACCTAACAAACTAACCCCTAACCACCTAACAAACTAACCACCTAACAAACTAACCACCTAACAAACTAACCCCTAACCACCTAACAAACTAACCACCTAACCACCTACCCCACCAAATCCACATACCAGAAGCCTAGGTTTTTGGGTTTGTCGTCTTTAGTGAAGCAAACATCGTCTTCGTTTTTGGGTGTTGGATAGCTTTTAAAAACTTTCTCGCCTAAAGTATAAGGAATAGCGTTTTTAAAAATGGGGCCTTCAAACACAAAAGTGTGGAATTCTCCGTTTTCTCCGCATGGGTCTATATTTTCTGGCAAACTGTTTATTAAAGCTATATCAATAACTTTCCCTACATAAGCTCCTAAATTTTCTTGTGTGCAAGCTATTACAGTTTTAAAACCTAAATTCAAGAAGTCGTGAATTAATTTTTTAGTATCTTTTTGCCACAGTGGAAATACGGCCTCCATCCCTACTTCTTGTAATTTCGCTTCGCGGTAAGCTTTTAAATCCTCCAAAAAAATATCTCCAAAAACGGAATGTGTAATTCCTTCTTCTTTCAGAATGGTTAAATGATGATGCATGATTTCATCATATACTGACATACCTGGCATTTCTGGTAATCTAATTTGATATAATGGAATACCTAAGCTTGCTGCCTGTTGCAACAAGAGCGATTCTCGTACTCCATGCATAGAAATACGATTTAAACTATCATTAATAGTAGTTACCAAATATTTAACCTCATAATCTGGATTTTGCAATAAGTAATATAAAGCTAAAGCTGAGTCTTTACCCCCGCTCCAATTAAAAATACATGGTTTCCTATTCATGTTTCAACAGTTTTTCAACTAAAAGAGGAACAGCAAGGCTAGCTTTCTCTTCTATTTTAATAAGTGGATTGGAGATTCTAACTTCAGGTATTTTAGGATCTATAACATAAACAGGTACCTCCTTACGAGCAAGCTCTAATAAACCCGCAGCGGGATACACAGCTAATGAGCTGCCAATTAAGATAACTATATCCGCCAAAGGCATTTCATGCATAGCCTTGGTAATCATGGGTACAGCCTCGCCAAACCACACCACATGTGGGCGTAGCTGACTGCCTAACTCACATAATTCTCCCATTTCTATTTCAGGCTTATCTAATTTATATAGCAAGGCTGGGTTTTGCGAAGAACGGGCATAAACAATTTCTCCATGTAAATGCATAATATTTGAAGAACCTGCTCGCTCATGTAAATCATCAATATTTTGGGTGATGATTAAGACTTCAAACTTTTCTTCTAATTTTTTCAAGGCAAAATGTGCAGGATTAGGTTCTGCTGCTAAAACACCTTTTCTTCTTTCATTATAAAACTGCTGTACTAAGACTGGGTTTCTTTGCCAAGCTTCTGGCGTAGCAACATCTTCAATGGCATAACCTTCCCACAAGCCATCGGCATCTCTAAAAGTTTTTAAGCCACTTTCTGCACTAATACCGGCACCTGTTAAAACAATGATTTTCTTTTTCATAAGGCAATTTATTTTAGCGTAAGTGGTAAACCTGATACCATAAAGATAGCTTTATCCGCTTTTTTAGCAATGTATTGATTAAACCAACCTTGCAAATCGGTAAACTTCCTTCCGGATTCTGTATCGGCATGTAAGCCCATTCCTAATTCATTAGAGATGATGATGAAAGTAGCCTCTTGTTGCGTTAAATCATCAAAAGCTTGTCTTATTTGTTCTAAAGATGCTTCTACATTGTATTTAGTATCTACAAAAAAATTGGTAAGCCATAAGGTTACACAATCTATAACTACTACTTTGCCTGTAAAATCAATTTTAGCGGGATATTTCTCTTCTTCTATATTCTCCCAGCGCTCATCTCGGTCTTGTTGATGCCTGATGATACGTTTTTCAAAATCTTTATCCCAATTACGGGCTGTAGCCAAATAAACAGGCTTATTGGTTAAAGATAAAGCTAGGTTTTGTGCGTAGCTGCTTTTCCCAGAACGGGCACCTCCGGATATATAGTAAATCATGCTATTTTCTTAAATTTTAAACATAAAAAAAGAGGTTGTCTTACAACATCATTTTTTGTCAGGCTGAGCGGAGTCGAAGCCTTTTGAGTAACTCAGAGTACATTTCGACTCCGCTCAATGTGACAAATACGATTATTTAGACAACCTCTTTATGGTATGCTATTTAGTATTTAGTATGCCAATTCTTTTTGACTTTTTAAGATAGTGAATTTAGATTTTGCTAATTCAAAACCACCATATAAAACTGCACCAAATACTAAGTTTCCTAACAATAGGTTTTTCTCAAAAGGAATTGCTGCAATTAAAGATTGGTAATAACCTGTAATGTCTTTATTGTATAAAGTGCCACCTAACCAAGGTTCAATATCAGTAACTAACCAATGAATTAAAACACCAGCTAATGAACCTAATAAAACAGTATTTACATTAACTGTTTTAATTAAGCTTCCAATAAATACCATAGCTACAAAGCAGATATAAACCCAAATAAAACCATTGTAAAATAAAGTAAACTCTCCTGTGTAAGAATAGGTTACAAAAATATCACTTATAAAAAGGGTAATTAGAGGAACTAAATAAGCTTTGTATTTATTGGTAAAATAAGTACCACCAAACATAGCAATTGCACCTACAGGGGTAAAATTAGACCAAGCAGTTTGTTCGCCTAAGCTAAAAAATCTTGTAGCAGCTGCGGCAAGAATCATCACTACCAATACCCAGTTTCTTACGTTTATTTTATTTAAAGACATATGTTATAAATTATGAATGGTAAATTTATTAAATCTTATTGAAAAAGAAAGCTTATACCTGCATTAAAGTTTGTACCCATGGTATTATAGCCTGCAAAATCATTATATCTGGCATCAAAGAGATTTTTTACATCCGCGAAAAGCGTAACATTTTTC
Source organism: Pedobacter aquae (assembly GCF_008195825.1). Lineage (NCBI taxonomy): Bacteria > Pseudomonadati > Bacteroidota > Sphingobacteriia > Sphingobacteriales > Sphingobacteriaceae > Pedobacter > Pedobacter aquae. The sequence continues at coordinate 1,149,783 of NZ_CP043329.1, read as the reverse complement.
TTTGTTTTATACTGTACATAGGCATCAAACTTATGATACGATGTTAAAACTACATTTTGTTCGTTAAAATCGGTATCGTAATAAATATCTCTTCTACTATCTGTCCATTTGTATAATAGGCTAAAACTTAAGTTTTTATTCAAGTTATAGCTCACATTAGCGCCTGATGAATTTACTGGTCTTCTAGAAAGATTAAAAGCTCCTGGCGTACCCGGAGATTTAATTACCCTACCATATACATAAGCATAAAATGCACTGATGCTTAATTTATCGCTAGGTTTAAAGCCAATTTCGGTTTCTATACCCTCATCATTTTGCTGATTCTGATTTAAATAACCAAAGCTACCATCTGCTCTAGAGCCAAAATCAATCACATCATCAATCTCTCTAAAAAAGACGCTGGTATTGATGTTTAATTTATTCTGGAATAAATCTGTACTAAAGCCAGCCTCATAGTTAAAAGATGTCTCTGGGTTTAATCCATTAGGGTCTGCATATTCTGAAGTAAGCTGATATAAACTTGGTACTCTAAAAGCAGAAGAAATATTACCATAAACCTTAATACTATTGAATAGTAATACAGAAGGATTAAAAGTATAAGTAAAATTATCTCCAAAAGCGCTATGGTTATTGTATCTACCACCTAGCTCCATCCTAAAAACATCTTTTACGTTAAAGAATAGAGAGGTAAAAAGACTAGCGATATTGTTATTAGCATTTCCTGCAGTAAGTGGCGCACCAAAACCACTAAATTGGTCGGTAGCACTGTATTTATAATTAGCCCCTGATGTTAAATCTAAAAAGTTATTCACTTTGTATGAGAATATACCTTCTACATTGGTAATACTGCCTTTGTAATAACTATTAGCGCCGTTATTATTAAACTTATTAGATACATTATTTTGGCTAGCTATTAAGCTTAAATTACCTTTTCTTAAAGCTACATTAAGGCCAATATTTCCTAATAAAGCTACTTTATTGTAGTTATAATTAGTATTGTCTTGAAAAGCTCCACCATCTAAACCAGATTTATTATTATTAAGTTGTAAACCACCTAATATTTTTACGGTGTTGTTAAGGTATTGAGATAAATTAAGACTTAAACCTTGCTGACTAAATTTGTCTTTCTCAAAAAGAGAAGCTGCATTTAAAGGCTGGGCAGACGAAAAACCTTTACTATCTAAATTAGAAAAATTTAAAGCTACAGCTGTTTTATTGATATTACCATTAAGACCAACAGCTTGTTTGTAAGTATTGTAAGAGCCACCACTTAACAAGGCATTTGTTTTAAGCTTGCCCTCTCCTTTTTTAGTGATGACATTGATAACACCTGCTACAGCATCTGAACCATATAAAGTAGAGCTAGCACCTTTTAATACTTCTATTCTTTCTATTTGGTCTATTGCGATAGCTGCTAAATTATATTCACCAGAAATTCCTGATGCATCATTCACCGGAATACCGTCTATTAAAATAAGCGTATTGGCAGAAGAAGCACCTCTTAGGTAAACTGATTTTACTTCGCCCAAAGCACTACCGCTACCGGTAACGTTTAAACCGGGAACAGTGTTTAACAATTCTGGTAAGGTCCTGCCTTGAGAGCGTTCTATCTCTTCTCGAGAGATTACCCTAACCATTTTACCAATATCACTGATTTTTTTTGGAGAACGAGAAGCTGTTACCACGACCTCGCTTAATGAACTGGGCTTTTGCGATTGTGCATAAAGCCGGGCATCTGTTAATGCCAGTTGAACAAGCCCTAGGCCTGCTGCAACGTAAATGTTTTTCTTTTCATTTTGTTGTGAGTTTTAGCCCACAGCAAACAGAAAATTGGTTTTGAAATTGAAATACCTTATGGTAGTATTCTCATTCAAACGCTTCAATCCCCGAAAGCTATGAATTTTTAACAGTTAGGCAGGTCTTCTGACTTACTCCCCGTTTCTAACCTTCCCAGTTTGAAGTATCAAACAAGTGGCGCTTTAAGAAACAGTTTTCTAGAGCTTACAGCTGCGGGACAGTTGAAGAATTACACTTCATTCCCTTTTAATCTCGTTCTAAAACGAGAACCATAACGCCGCAAAGATAAGAGGAAAATATTTTATTGTTTCATTTTTTTTAAACAATTCACAATAAGCACCAAAAAATTATAAAAAACCAAAAGAAAAGAAGTTTTAATCCATCAAAATGATATATTTTTCATAAAATCAATTTTATTATTTTTTTGGTACAGTTATCGATTATAGTTTATAGTCTACCAAAATATTATCGCTATGAAAATCAATATCGCCAGTAACGTAAAAGCTTTAAAAAGCAAAAGCGCACTACAAACAAATTTTAATCATCATCAACACAGACTAAGTGAAGAACTAAATAAAGGCAAACAGCATGTGTTATACACTAGTTTACTCTATGTTTTATCAATTTTGAGTATAGGCAGCTGGATTATTTCTTTAAAATTATTGCCTTTTGGCGATATGTTTCAGTTTCTATTGGGTGCTGCAGTTTTAACGGTTAATTTATTAATTTTTAGACATGCTAAAATTTAAAGCTATGACTTTTGATGAACCACAAGCCAATAGAAAAGACTGGAAAAAGCAAAAAGCTAAAAGAGATTTATTGGTAAAAAGAAACGATGAGATTGCTAATAAACCTGTTTCTATTTTTGAAACAGATAATGAAAGCTCAAACAAAAAGAAGTTAAAAAAGTAAAGTTTCTATACGATGCGCTTGTACGCATTTCATACTTTCTGACCAAGACAACACTGTAAAATATCCATCTTGCGAAGCTACCAAAGCAATACAATCATGATTATCAAAAACAAACTGAGCGGCAGAAAGGTGCCTGGTACCCCCCAATCTCGAAACTTCTAACAAAGAAGCCTCACCACCTATAACAGGCTCAATAAAAGCTATCTTTTTTACGCTGGTATTTCCTTCACGTTTGCCAATCTTTACGCCAAAGGCTAAAAGCTCATATTTATCATTAATAATAGTTGCGCCATCTATAGCTGTAAAACCTGCAATATGGTCAACTTCTCTTTTTAATTTACTTACCCATAAGCTTTCGCTGATGTTAGCACCGTCTTTTAAAATTAAATTAGCTAAGCCTTCAAACGGCGGATTTAACTGATAATGAAAAGGCTGTATCAAAGAAGATTTCCATTGCTCGTCAGCCGATGGGGTAAGCAGCAAAGTTCCTCCTCTACCATGAGAGCGCATAAAAACTGCTAATTGTATCAGGATGTTAGCCGTATCGTTTCTTAAATATGGTGCCGTAAAACCTAAAAGTGATTTCAGAATTTGCGGACTATCAGGTAGCATACCACTATCTTCATTCACAATTTTAATTTCATCACCCTTGAGGATGACAACGTTGGTAAATTTTCCGTAACCATTAATACGCTTATGTTTGATTACCAATAAGCCAGGTTCAGAAACATCTAAAACGAAACAATAATCGGGAATGCTGGTGGTAGAGCCCCAAACATAAAGCTCACCATCCTGATACCAAACGCCTAAATGTATACCGGCACCTTCTATACCTGGGGCTAATTTAGAAAGTACATAAGCATTTAAACTTAATTTCTCTTGAAATACTACCGGATGTAAAGCTTGCTCGGGAGATAAAAAAGCTAAAGAAATACGTGGATATTTACCTTCTTCACTTCTAAAACTCGCCCAGAAACAAACATCAATAATAGCTTCTATGATACTTACCTGCGGTATAGTAGCAATATCCTGCTCTCCTTTATGGCTTGCTAAAGCAATATGATGCAGAAAGTGCTCCTCTATTTTAGGAGCAACAATTTTTGCCGACTGATACTTTGGGGAGTATTGCATAGAAGCCATTATACATTTTTCTATTTTTTATCTTCTTCTAATGCAAAAGCAGGGTCGCTTTGAATTTTTAAACGTGTTTCTTTAGCCCAATTAACCAATGCAAGTCTTTGTTTTTCATCTAACTTAGCATCTTTATGTATCCAAGTATAAGAATCTAAAGGCATCCAATGGTCTTCCTGAGACTCTATTAATTCTTCTAGTTTATGGTCTTGCTTTTTAAGTTTGTAAGTTAAAAACTCATCAAAATTTAAATGTTTTTTACCATCATCTACATGGCTATCTAACCACCAAGCCACTGGCTGTATATGAGCATACCAAGGGTAAACGGTATTGTTGGTATGGCAATCATTACAAGCAGTTTTTAAAATCTGCATGGTTTCCTCATTTGCAGGAAACTTATTGTGTATACTGTTAACAGATGGTGTAGAGCTTACATTTTTTTCTGGTTTGATAAATTGTATAATCACCAAAACAGCCAATAAGCCTAATAAAATTTTCTTCTTCATGATTTAAAATACTTGTTTATAACCGTTAATAATTCTTGTGATATGTGTCCGTTTGTGGAGACAATATCGCAATTTTTTAAAGCATTTTTCCCACCTTCAAAATCAAAATTTTCTCCGCCTGCTTGTTGTACAATAAACATCCCTGCGGCAATATCCCAAGGTTTTAAATTATATTCAAAATAAGCATCAAAACGACCACAAGCTGTATAAACTAAATCTACAGAAGCAGCTCCTATCCTTCTTAAACCGTGGCAGCTTTGTATTAAATCTCCAAATAAAGCCATATAGGCATCTTTACGGGTAAAATCATAATAAGGAAAACCTGTTGCTAGCAAGCTATCGGCTACTTTAGTACTAGCAGAGACTTTTATTTCTTTACCATTTAAGAAAGCAGCGCTTCCTTTCCAAGCGTAAAAGCATTCGTCCTTACCAATTTCATAAACTACACCTAAAACCAGTTCATCTCCTTCTTGCAAAGCTATGCTTACCGCAAAAGCCGGAATACCATGAATGAAATTGGTAGTGCCATCTAGAGGGTCTATAATCCAATTAAAAGTTTCGGCTTTTTGATGTTCTCCTTCTTCTGCAATAAAGCCAGAACCAGGTAAAACTTTTGCTAAGGCTGATATAATCATTTCTTCAGAGGTTTTATCCACGTAAGAAACCATATCATTGGTACCTTTATATTCTATTTTTGAGGATTGAAATAATGCTGATTCTTTTCTGATAAAAGCTCCGGCTTCTTTAGCAATACGGATAACTTCATCACACAATTCCTGATAGTTAAGCATGGGTACGAACTTTAAACGTAAATAATTTATGGATGTAGTAACTGGCAAAACCTAAACTTAAAGCAGAACTAATACGCCCGGCCGTAGGCCAAAAACCACACAGCTCTACAAAAAATCTTAATAAAGCGTAGTTAGCAAAAAACCAATAAAAGCTATGGTAGCAAAGCGTATAAACTGCTTTCTGGCTTTCAGATTAGATTCGTTAAATACGGTGTATTTGGTAATTAAGAAGTTAACAATAATACCAACCGAGTAAGAAATAGTTAAAGTAAACTCGTGGGCACTAGCCCTAAACTGGTTAAATTGTATACTCTGATGCTTTAATACATAATTGATGATGGTATAATACACCAAAACATCTGTAATGGTGGCAATTCCTGCAGAAAGGAAAAAACGCACCATTTTATGTTGATAAAAAGCATTTAAAGTCTCTGATTTTGATAAAACAGGCATTAGGCTACCGCCCTTCCCGACTTATAATTTTTTACAGACCAAATAATGCCTCCTATACCTGCTAATATCATGATTGATGAAATTAATTCGGCTTGTGTGAAGGAAAGTCCGGCAACTTCATATTTAGAGTTTACACGAATACTTTCTATTAAAAAACGTTCTATACCATTTAAAATCAGGTAAATAGAAAACAACAAACCCGGAGCTTTAATTCTATCTCTTATAGCCCAAAGAAAGGCAAAAAGTAGGATGCAGATAAAAGCTTCATATAGTGGTGTAGGATAAACAGGATTAGCTAACTCGAAACAAAACTTACCTTCGCAGCCGGCAATTGGCACACCCTCGTTAATCACATTATGCGGATATTTGGAAGCCCAAGCCCAATCTGGCAACCAAGTTAACCAGTTAGGTTTTGCGCTTAAGTTTTCTATTCCCCAATCTCCATCGCCAGATAATTGACAGCCTAAACGCCCTACACCATAAGCTAACATCATACCGGGTCCGCCAATGTCTAACATGTGAACTGGTTTAATGCCATTTTTATTGGCGATGTATAGCACCGCTGCGCCACCACAAATTAATCCGCCGTAAAAAGTTAAACCACTAAATGATAATAGGTTTTGGATAGGGTCTTGCATAAAGCGATCCCAATATTCTAAATTATCGAAAATTTTAGCCCCTAAAATACCTGTTATAGCTGCCCAGGCAATTAAAGTTCCCATTAATTCATGTGGATGAACCGTTTGAACTACTGTTTTAGGTTGAGCAAGTTTTTGTTTCTTATTCTCGGCATAAGCCCAATAAATAAATAAAATAGCCACTAAAAAACCAGCAGCAAAATTCCCTTTGGTAGATAATAAAACGTCTTGCGGACTGTTTACAAACTCGGCATAATTAAAAATACCGTATACCAGTTTGAAGCCTATTAAAAAGCCAAATATACCGTTCAAGATAATTTCATTGGTGCTAAGTCCTTTTCCTATGATGACCGTTTTTTGAAAAGGATGTACTTCGCCTAGTTTTTCTCTTCTTTTAAACTCTTCTGAGAAAGCCCAATAACCGGCCATAAAAGCTAAGGCAACAAAAAAACCAAAAGTTTGGATAGGCAAAGGAATATTTACACCTGTTAAATACTCGATAAGATAAGATAGCGTAGGGAACATATTATTTTTGGTTTTTTTAATGGGTTAAGATTTCCTGTATTTCTGAAACAGACATATCTCCATCGGCACTAATGGCTTCTAATTTTACAGTTTTAATTTCGTTTACCAGAATGGGGTCGTACTTGGCTTTTACTTTCACATAATTTCTGGTAAAACCATGCATAAAACCTTCTTTAATATCACCTTCAAAAAGAACTTCGGCTATATTACCCACTTCGGTTTCATAAAAAGCCCTTCTTTTTTTATCTGATAAGATGTGGAGCATTTTACTACGTTCTGCCCTTTCATGCATAGGTACAATACCTTCCATAGTTGCGGCAGGTGTGTTTTCTCTTTCAGAATAGGTAAATACGTGTAAATATGATATATCTAATTGATTTAAAAAATCATAAGTATCTAAAAAATCCTGACGAGTTTCTCCGGGAAAACCAACAATAACATCAACACCAATACAGCAATTAGGCATGATACTTTTTATGGTAGCTACCCTATCTGCGTAGAGCTCTCGGCGGTAACGCCTTTTCATTAAGGCTAATATTTTATTGGTTCCAGATTGTAATGGAATATGGAAATGAGGTACAAATTTGTTAGACTGTGCTACAAACTCAATAATCTCGGTACTTAATAAATTAGGCTCTATAGATGATATACGAATACGGTTGATACCATCCACTTCATCTAAAGCTTTAACCAAATCAAAGAATTTGTCTTCTCTTTTACCATCACGAATACCAAAATCTCCCAAATTCACACCTGTAAGCACAATTTCTTTAATACCAGACGCTGCAATTTCTTCTGCTTGTTTCACAACATTAGCAATGGTATCGCTTCTGCTTTCTCCACGGGCTAAGGGAATGGTACAAAAAGTACAAGAATAATCGCAGCCATCTTGAACTTTTAAGAAAGTACGGGTACGGTCGCCTATAGAAAAGGCAGATACAAAACTTGTAGCCTCTTGTATAGGTTGATTATAAATTTCTGCTTTAGGCTTCTTGGTTAAATCGGTAATATGCTCTATCAACTGAAATTTCTCGGCAGCACCTAAAACCACATCCACACCTTCTATATTGGCAATTTCCTGAGGTTTTAGTTGTGCATAACAGCCAACAATAGCGATATATGCAGATGGCGAGTGTTTTAAAGCTTCTTTAACTACTTTCTTACACTTTTTATCGGCATTTTCTGTTACAGAACAGGTATTGATAATATATATATCAGCTTGATCGGTAAAATCTACCGTATCAAAACCAGCCGCACTAAACTGCCTGCCAATGGTTGAAGTTTCAGAATAGTTTAACTTACAGCCTAAAGTGTAAAAAGCAACTTTTTATTCATCTCTATTAATGGCGGCAAAGATACTAATTTTGGTTGAAAGGTCTTTTAAATCAGCATCAGCTTTAAGCTTGATTTTCTCCCCAGCGGTAAGTATCATCATCTAAACCTGCTAAATCAATAATTCTGTTCACTACGGTTAAGGCTACTTCTTCAATAGTTTGAGGTCTGCTGTAAAAAGATGGTATAGCTGGGCAGATGATCCCCCCTGCTTCTGTTACTGTTTTCATATTGGTGATATGGATAAGATTTAAAGGCGTATCTCTAGCAACTAAGATTAATTTTCTTCTTTCTTTAAGGATAACATCAGCAGCTCTGGTGGTTAAATCGTTTGATATTCCTGCTGCAATGCGCCCCATTGTACCCATAGAACATGGTACAATAATCATAGTATCGTATTTGGCAGAGCCAGATGCAAAGGGAGCCATGAAATCTGATTTAGCATAAAAAGTAAAAGGATAGTTTTGATAATCTTGATGACCTAACTCGTATTGCCATACGTCTTTTGCGTTATCAGACATCACAACACCTACAGCTTCTATTTGATTTTGCAGTTTCACTAATTTATCTAACAAAAGTTTTGCATAAATAGCACCACTGGCTCCGGTAACGGCTACAACAATCTTTCTTTTTCTCATGATTATATTAACGGCTAAGCTAAGATTTAGTTTGAAATAAAAAAGGGCCGAATAACAAGTATTCGACCCTACATCTACCTATGAAAACATGCCCTTTGGGAGGGCATTACAAATGTAGGAACATTTTTATTATTACCAAAATATTTATAAAATTTTAACAGATTTTTTTTGTTTTTTTTCAATTGATTATCCGAGTTAATAAATAAAAAAATAAGGAAATTAATTTTCATTTAAAGGCTTAATTTCTACTTCTCCATCCTTACCTTCGCTGGCATCATATACTTTTCCTTGTGGTAAACCCATTGGCGAGCGACCAATTCCGGAGCCTAAAGCTACCCGATACCATAAATTTTGAACATCAACATAAGGGTTTGTACTGGTTGAAGCTCCTTTAGCTAAAGTTTCGATGTAATTTTTTTCTTTGTTGTCTAAGTGCTGAGGTTTTAAACCATCGCTATCATACACAATGGTTAACTTACCACCATTACCATTTGCTTCGGTTTTATTTCCTACTTCGTAAGTTCTACCAGATACATCTACAACCGTTTTACCAATTTTTATAAACTTACCAGATAGTATAAGATTGGTTCCATTATTTTTATCATCAAGTGCAGTGATAAAAGTTTTATCTGCCAAGATGATATGATTAGCATAAATGGTAAAATCTTTTTTGCCCTGTATTTCTAAAGATGACTTTTTATTGAGCACCAAAGAGTCTAACCTTAATTCTTTAATGGATTTATCTTTTATAATGTGTTTTCCTTTTGCAGGGATGATTAAACTTTGGGCATTCACGCTATTCAGCAAAAGAATAGAAAAACCCAGCGTTATTAAATAATTTGTTTTCATGATATAGAGGATATGCTTTCCTTTATTATTGATGATGTAAACTTATAACATCTTAAAAACGATAAGGTTTGATAAATGTTTCATTATCAAGTTATTTATAGTGTAAGCTCCCCCAAAAATAGTACGGTTTAAAAGTAGAATAGTTAACTTTAAACTGCAAGATGAAAAAGAGCAATTTTAATCCAGAACAAGTATCGAGGATTCTAAAGGAATTCGATCAAGGCAAAGACATCCATACGATAGTTCGCGAATATGGAGTCAGCAAGGCAACGTTTTATAAGTGGCGTCAGCGCTACGGAGGTATGGAAGCCAGTGAGCTGAAGCGAGTGAAGCAATTGGAAGAGGAAAACTCAAAGCTAAAGCGGATGTATGCAGATTTGGCGTTGGAGCTTGATATGGCCAAATACATTATCGAAAAAAAGCTTTAAAGCCTTGCATAAAAAGGGAGTTGGTAAAGGAAGTAATTTTGTTGTATCCCCGTGGCATCAGCAAGGCGTGTCATCTTCTGGGTACAAGCCGCAGCAGTCTAAATTACCGTTCAGTAAAGGATGATTTGTTTTTGGAAGATGCACTATCCAAACTGTCCTCAGATCATCCAAGAGAGGGATTTTGGAAAGCATACTTTCGCTTGCGTAACCGTGGTTATGAGGTAAACCATAAGAGATTGCACCGTGTGTATAAACAAATGGGTCTTCCTTTGCGGAGAAAAGCAAAAAAGCGTTTACCGCTACGAGTGAAAGAGCCTATTGTTATACCAGAGCGCTTTACTCGTTGCTGGAGTATCGATTTTGTGAGTGATGTATTAAGCAATGGTCGTAAGTTTCGCTCTTTCAATGTGATAGATGATTACAACCGCGAGGTGTTATTTATAGAGACCGATTATTCATTAAAGAGCAGCAGAGTAGTTTGGGTATTAGGTCACTTGATTGCTAAACATGGCAGACCCGATAAGATTAGGATGGATAACGGGCCAGAGTTTATAGCAAAGCTTACTAAGGAATGGAGTGAAATAAACCAGATAGACTTTAAATATATCCAACCAGGAAAACCAACACAAAATGCGTTAATAGAAAGGTTCAACAGAAGCTATAGGGAGCATGTATTAGATGCACACCTTTTTGAAAGTATAGACCAAGTAAGAGAGCTAACAGATGAATGGGTATGGGATTATAATACAGAAAGACCACATGATGCTCTGGGAGGAATAAGCCCGGTAGCATATAGGTTGAAAAATATCATTCTTCCAAGCCCTCATTCCGCTACGCTCCATTCGAGCTTGGAAGAATGTGTAACAAATAAATAAATTGATAAATAAAGTCTATTTTTGATATGTACTAAAAATGGGGAGCCTACACACTATATCCGGAGCATGCGAGGATACCTCTGGTATAGCTACCATCACTTCAACCCCTAGTTTATGGGCATAATCAAACGCTGTTCCTGTATGGTAGCCTTTATCGTAAAGCATAGTAAAATCGCTCTTTCCCAGTATGGCTTTTGTTCTTCGCACCATATTTCCCATAGCCTTACTATCGTTCTGATTGGTTACTTTAAAATCTATAGCTAAGTTGTGTTTGCTATCTATAGTTGCCTGTACATTATAAGCAACCTCTGTAATATTGTTTCGGGTAATCAGCTGCCGACTGTCTGGGTCTGAGGTTGAGATCTGTACTTCTCCACTTTCTTCAAGCGATTTTTTAAAGCCCAAGTATTTATTCCTTTGCTTATGGTGTTTACCTATTTTCTCTATCAGTTCTTTTTTATCAGTAGACAAACTATCACCATCTTCTTGGGCTAGCAATGTTTGATACTGCTCTAGCTTATCATCAATGTAAGCGATATGCCTTTCTATTTTTGCAGGATTGAAATTGTTCTTCTTTGAGTTTTGAGCTCGCAATTTAGTACTGTCGCCTGCCAACAACTTTCCACCTATCAGGTCAAAATTTTTTGCTAAAGCTACCGTTGCAGAAAACACTTTTCGAATAGCTTTAGGATTGTCTTTCCTGAAATTGGAGATCGTGTTATGGTCTGGTACTAATCCTTTCATGAGCCACATCACCTCTATATTACGACGACATTCTTTTTCTAGCTGCCTAGAAGAGCGAATTCTATTAAGATAACCATAAATAAAAAGCTTTAGTAGATCTGCCGGATGGTACGCAGGACGACCATTATCTATAAAATCCATAGCAAAACCATGCTCAGACATCTTTATCGTGTTCACAAACAAATCTATCAAACGCACTTCATGATCCTGTGATATAGCTTGCTCTAAGCAAAAAAACTCGGTTTGGTTCCTATCTCTTCCTGTGATGAATTTCATACTACAAAATACTAAGAAACGCTATAACATAAGCACTATAATTATTAATATCATGTGGAAAAGTTATTGAAGGTTTTTAGACAGTTTGACGGTTTGCGGCTACCCGAAGGGCGGGACTTTTACCACAAAATTTAATTTGAAAAACTAATGTTTGATTAACCACAAAACTGTCTTTGGAACACGAAACCCCGCCTTTTGGGTAGGTGCTGTTATAGCCAGTGGTTCTTGTCCACAGACTTTGCAAACCATTGTCAGTATTGAGTTTCTGTGTCATTGTCGTGTCGGCTGTTAGGTGCGTTTTTATTTTTTAAAGCGTTGGAAAAAAAAATTGAAACTATCTTTTGGGTCGGTGAGGTGGAAGCTCTTTTGCAATTTTTGGCCTGTGCGATGGCTTTTACGAGTTATTAAAGTCAGTGATAATATCGTATCTAACATAAAATTCTTTTGTCCCTTCATGTATGTCAAAGTAATTATTTAGTTCAGTAATAATTGGTATGAATATTCTATTTTCAGTAATTATGGTTGTCGTTGGAACTGCTTTTCCACCGGTGGATTCGTCAGATAGCTTTTCCTTTAATTCAATGTCATAATATAGTGAAAGATTATTTGAAGCATGTGTAAAAATGTACACTACTTTATGCATACTCCAAATAACTTTTGTTGTGTGTGGTTCTAAAAAGAATTCCAATTGACTTTTAAAAATCTTATCTGATAAACTTAAGAATAATGAAAAATTGTTAAGATGTGGATAGGGCTTATCTGTTTTTAAAATCTTCTTGTCAGTTTTTGTTTCTCGTCTAATTATTGGTGGAACTGCACCATACTCATCAAATGTAATTTTTTCAGCAGCATTGTTTTCAATTATACTTGGAATTTCCTGCTCTACCGTTCCAACTTGATTTTGTCTTACAAATTGAGAATGTGTTCTGATAATTGTCGTAGATTTTTTCAATACTTCTGGAAAATCTATGTCACCTGAAACGTATTCTGACAATAAAGATTCTAATGCACCCAAGTCGGAATATTCGTACTTGTAGAGTTCTCTGTTTCTCATAAGTATTTTATGTAATGCATCAGCCCCTTGTCTAGTTGAAGAAGGCACATATGCAGAAAATTTCTGGTATAAATGATTTCTTACAAAGTCTTTAACAAAACTTCCAAACAAAGACCAGTCGGTAGAATAGATTTGAAGAACTTGCTGAACAGCACTTGATTGTCTCGATAAATACACTATAACAATATTGTCTTTGTATTCTACTAAACTTGGTACTTGATGACTTATGTCTGCGATATAAACCTTAGAGTCGGCTATTAAATAATCTTCGTTCAAGATATTCGTAATACGAAGTATCAATGTTACTTCTGAAAAAGATAAATCCTTTGTTTCAAACACTTTCAGAATTCTTGCTTTATCAGGCACTTCTTCAACCCCTAAACGTTTTATATATTCAAGTTGAATTCTTCTTCTTGGGTTATCTTGGCTTAGAAGCATTAAATAAGAATTCTCATTCCCAAATTGTAAGATGGTTGAAGAGTCTCGGCCTGAATAATAATAAACTTTTTTACCACCGACTGTAGGAGCGATTTTGTTTAAATTCCATCTTTCATCGTTTGGTTGTACTACTATTTTAAGATTCTTTGCAAGCTCAAATTTATTGTTAGATGAAACGTAGTTTAAAAAGCCTGAATTCAAATCTGATATTTCTAAATTTGAAATTGATTCAGCAATTTTTGTTTCAATTGTATTAATAATTTGAGAAACCAATTCTATACTTTCTCTACTCAATGCTTCTCTACCTGCTGTAGGATGGAGTATTGATAAGTTTACAACGCCTCCTAAATTAAAAAAACCTGACACTGGAATTGGAGCTAATCCAAAATAGTTTCTTAGACCATAAATGCCTCCAGCTCCTTGTGACAAAGCGATGTCTCCGATAATTGGCTGTGCATTTCTAATAATATTGGAACAATAAACTTTTACAATATTTTGATTTGTATAATTCAATTGAAGAGTGAAGCTTGAATTGTTAGGAGTTATAACATTATATGTCTCGTTTTTGTATAGATTTTCAGGTCTTACTTCAAAAATATCTGTGTATTTGTTTTGGCTTACAACTGAGCCATTAATAATTACTGGAATGTTTAAATGCTTTATGTATGGATTGAGGTAACTGATTGCACCTTGAACAGTTAAATTTAGGGCATCATCAAGTTCCGCAATAATTTGAGTACCTGCTTCTCGTTTTTCTTGAAAAGTTTTAATATCAATGCATTCTTCCGTAATGGAAAGTGACTCGCGGTTGGCAAATGTTTCAATTGTTTCATCACCTACAGCATAGTGAGTAATTACTTTTATTGATTTGCAAACTCCGAAGTTTGCCATTGCTCCAATTCCAAAAGTTCCAACAACACCAGCTTTTTGAGCAATTTCATTATTTTTTCCACTAGAGCCTGCTTTCCAGAAATTATTGCTTACAACATCTTTATTCATTCCAATTCCATTGTCCTCAATTGTAATGTATTTGGAATCTATATTTACAATTATTTTTGGCTCAAATGACCCTGCACCATCCAACTGCATTCTCATCAATATGGCATCATATCCATTTTGAATATTCTCACGAAGAAGTGCGTAAGGAGAATCATATATGTCATTAGAAAGAATTTCTAAAACCCTTCTGACTTCAATTTGAAACGATAATTTGCTTGTATTGCTCATTTTGTAATTGCTTCAATTTTTTTGATTAAATCGGTTACTGCTTTAGCTGTTGGTGCATTTAAATTTATTTTCTCAGCTACTGCTTTCATTTGCTCTTTCTTCCCTAATTGTATAGCTGCATTTAAAACAGTAATTGCCTCCTCATCCGTTTGAGGGTCTGAGAAAACTCTAATTGCTAATTCAAAATCTTCAGTTTGTAAAATGCACTCAGCTAAAAATTTTCTTACGAAAGCATCTTTTGTATCAAGAGTTAGTAATGTTGATTTAGCATCTTGATAATTTTTATCATGTATTAATCTTTCAATATCAATGAAAGTTCCACTTATATCTGATGCAATTGGTTTTTCAATTTCTAAAGTATAATGACTTACATTTTTTGAATCAATTCTGCCCGCTGTCCAAATTGGATTGTCAAATGGTGAGGAATCCGTTTTTTCTCTGACATGTAAAGTGACTTCTAAATTTGGATTCTCATCCTTATTTACTATTTCAATCAAATTATATTGGCGATTATTTCCAACTGGCAATTCATTTGGACCACCGCATAAAGTACCAGCACTAAAAACAATAATTTTCTTTTGCTCTATTACATCGCTAAATTCATGAATGAGTTCTGTTTTGTGTTGGTGACCATGAAATCCGATTGAAATACCAGATTCAATAAAGTTTTTAAGTCTGCTATTGTCCATATAATTTGAATCATATGGTAAGCCTTTAGTATTATGATGCCAAGTCGAAAGAATTAATCTCCCTTTCTTTTGTAACGAACGGAGTTTCATGTTAACATTAGCTATACATTCAGGATGAATGTCGCCAACGAGTCTCAAATGGTCATTGTTATAACAACTGTTGAAAGCAGCTATTGAAAGATTAAATTCAGGAAAATCAAAAATGTCAAATTGTTCTTTGGGTTCTATGCTGTATGTTCTTTTACCTTCATAAAAGTTATGATAAAAATTTGCAAAGGCTTCCAGTCTCCTATTGTACTTGCTAATATCTGATATTCTATAAAACGATAAATCTTTCCAAGACCAACGGGTGATTGAAGTTTGATTTAAAGCTTCTTTTAAAATTTCCCATTTGAGGTTATTTTTTTCATCCAGAACCACAGAGCTTTCAATTTTCTCCATGCTTTCTTTAGAAAATTTCCAATCAATATCATGGTTTCCAGGAATAATTACAATTCTGTTTTTATTTCCATCAAGAAAGTGATTAGTTAAGTCATTAAGAAACACAATTGCTTCCTCATATTGTTTTAGTACCTCTTCTTCAGATCCATCAGGTTTTATTGAGCCACGAATAACATCTCCACTAACGATAATAATATCGGGGCTTTTAATTTTCGGATTTTCTGAAATCGAGTATCTGTCCTTATCTTTCACTAGAGATGAAAGCAAAGCAACGTTTGAAATTTCACAGCCTTTACTCCTGTGCAAATCCGAGATATGTAATATTGATAACTTGTTTGCCTCTGCCATCTAATTCAATTCAATTTTCAGTCGGTTAAGATACGATTTTTCATCCTTAAGGCGGTCATTGTCATGCTGTGGTGGGTGGGAGAATTGGCTCTTTTGCAAGCTTGGGTTTGTGTGTCGGCTTGTGCGGCTTGCAAATGTGCCAATTGTGCGTTGGCACAATTTCATTTTTTTTTGTGCGTTGGGGAAAAAATAAAAAATATAGTGTTGGTCAGCGTGTCGGTTTAAATGCTGACTTTTTGTAATATGGTCTGATTGTTTTTGGTCACCTGTCAAAATGGTTTGTCTTTTTTTAATGTTTAAATTTTGGTCGGTTTGTTGTCTTTGGAACGGTCGTCCTACCATTGGCTATAACGTTTTGCCGCTTGCCGCAGTGGGGGATTTCGGAGCACTTCACTGTCAACCAAGCACAAATGTTGATAGAAGCACTGCACTTGATTTAACCACATCAGCCCCCATTGCGGCAAACGGCTGTGCTTGTTGCACAACTTCCTATACCATCCAAATATACCATACCTACATCAATAAATACAATAAGAAAAATCCTATTTAACAACCTGTTTATCAGTTATTTAATGATATTTTTACTATATTTACTCATGCAAGGGCGTAAACATATTCAACCTAAAATCATCTATCAAGTTAACATCAATGATTTGGTTCCTGCTGATAATTTCTATCGTAAGCTTGAACAAACTCTTGATTTAAATTTTCTCTATAAAGAAACATTATCTTACTATGGTAAAGAAGGACAAGAAAGTATTGATCCGCTTGTTTTCTTCAAGATTTGTTTGGTAGGATATCTCAATAATATCAATTCTGATAGGCAGCTTATTGCTTTCTGCGCTAATTGTTTAGATGTAAGATGGTATTTAAAGTACGATTTAGATGAGGCTTTGCCTTGGCATTCTACCATCTCTAGAACAAGACAGCTCTATGGGGAAGATGTATTTCTATCATTATTTCAAAAAGTACTTAGCCTTTGTATAGCAAAAGGAATGGTCAGAGGTAAGCGTCAAGCTATAGATAGTGCTTATATCAAAGCTAATGCTAGTATGGATAGCTTAGTAGAAAAAGAAATTATTGACGATGTAGAACAATATGCAAACGAGCTGAACGAAGGCTCTGAATATAAAGTTAAAGCTAGTATCAAAAAGGCTGTAGAGCGACACCATGCTTGGAAAGAGAAAGAATACAAGGGAATGCCTGGACATGTGGATAATCCTAAACAAGTCGATGAAAACGGAAATATCATTCGACCTAAATACCTCAGTAACCATACCCATTACTCTCCTACTGATCCAGATGCTAAAATAAGTACCAAACCAGGAAAAGCGAGACAGCTCAATTATGCAGGACAACTTGCCGTGGATGATGCTCACCATGTTATCACTGCCGCTTGTGCTAGTAGCGCTGGTAATAAAGACAGCCAAAACCTTGCAGACATCTTATCGCAAACTATACAAAACCTAAGCATACATCACATTCCTGTTGATCAGATAACCGCTGATGCTGGTTATAGCAGTGGTGAGGCTCTCGCCTTCTGTGAAGCCCATCATATTGATGCTTACATCCCTAATTTTGGTCAATATAAAGCCGAAAGAGACGGCTTTGAATACAATCAACTACTCAACCAATATGAATGTAAAAAGAAGAATGGAAATTTTGCCGTATTAGCCTTCAAAGGAATAAAAACTGATAGTAAAGGTTATCAAAAGAAAAGCTATAGAAGCAGTGAAACAGATTGCAAAGATTGCCCATTAAGAATCACTTGTTGTGGGGCTGCTACAAAATTCAAAAAGATTGAGGATAGTATTGACAAACCCTATTACGACCGTATGCACCAAAAACTGAAAGCTAATCCTCTATACGCAAAAGCTATCAGTAAAATAAGGAGTAGAACGGTAGAACCTGTACTAGGTACTTTAATAAACTTCATGAATTTGAAGCGGCTAAACACCAGAGGGATGATCAGCGCTAATAAACACGTCTTAATGAGTGCTATGGCTTATAATCTGAAAAAATTAATGAAATTTTCTCGTCCTAAAATTAAATATCACACCCTAAGTGTGGATGTATTAAAGCTAAATCAGCATACCAAACTTAATTTCTTAATCCCTTTATAGCTGAACTAAAATAAGCCTTTTAGAGACTCGCTTTTTTTACAAACAATAAAACAACAAAAAAAATGTGCCTCGCTTATATCAGCTTTAAATAACGCTTCTTTAATTAATAAAATGATTTTATATAACTATTTTGTGAGTTGTGCAACAGTTACGCCTGTTAGCAGTAGTTATTCTATTCGTCTGCCAAGTCTGTCTGCCCATTGTGTCAAGAATTTGTATGCAACGTTCTGAACTGTTTCAAGTTGATTAATTACATTTTCTACATATTGAATGTCAACTGTTACGCCACCGTGTGCAATTTTATTGCGTATTTCGTTATTGTCGTTTACCCACCTGTCGTTACCGTTGATATACTCCCAATTTGCACAGTCGCCCCATAGTGTAACAAAGCAGTCCCAAATCTTATTTATTATTCCTTGTCTCGTTCTTTCGTTGTCATTGCAATAACCGTCTGCGACAACACTTATAGAATTCCAAAATGCTAAAAACTTATCAAATGGGTCTTCTGTGTAGAGTCCTTTTCTATACCAACTAAATGCTCTTAGAAGTTTATTTTCATTTAAGTTGAGTTGTCTTGCAAGGTCAAAGCAAAATCTGAACTCCTCTTCGTCAATTACTGCCCGAACTATATTTCTGTCTGCAATTTGTCTATACTCATTCAAACTTACATTTAGTGTCGACTTTGTTTTAAGTGATAAAATGTCAAGCATTTTTCCAATGAAAAGCAAAGCAACTTTATAGGCTCTGTCTTGGTCTGCTGTATAAACAGTTGAAGATATTACAAACCCTTGTTGGTGTTTTTTTATAGAAATGTCGCTACGAAAAACATTACCAAAATCAAGTTCTTTGTCGGTATTAAAATTAATTTGTCGTCTAACTGTAACAGGTCCTGAAACTAAAAGTTCTACGTTATAAATTCTCATTTATGCTTACTTTTTGTCTGTTCCTTTAAGTAGTAATGCTCCCGCAATTGCCATAAGTCCAAGGTAAATAGGTGCAGCCGATGTATAACCACCGCCACCACCTTCGCTTGAGTAGTTCATATATCCTGTCCATTCAGAACTAAGATTACTCATTTCTACAATTTCACCTAAGTCATTTGATAGTAGGTTTAAACAAAAAAGTAGAACACCAATAATTGGTGGTATCAATAAAATGATACCAAAAATTCTTTCTAGTCTGATGTTTTGCTCTGGTTGCTTTTGTTGTTCGTTTTCTGTTGTCTCCATAATGTTTGATTTTACGTTGTGTCGTTGTTTATAATTACTGCTAACTAGTATATATGTCCAATAAAGTTGCACAAATACAACATAAAACAGTGGTATATGTGCAACTCATCATGTTATTATAATCTTTATATAAAATATAATTTACATCCAAATTCACAGGTATTTTCATATTTAGATTTTAATTCTAAGTAAGTAAATATTTATTGAAAGTCAAAAATTAAAGACAAATCTTGTTTATGTAATAATTATTCCTCTTTCAGCTATTTTTGTTTTAATTACCTACTATATTCACTATGTTTGTTTAACCTTTTCTATAGCAATCTATATCATCAAGAAAATTTATTAACACAAGTCCACGTATAGCCCACCTATACCCCACCTTTTATCCACGTTTTCTCCATACTTCCTTCGAGGCTTCTCCTGAGCTTCTCCCAGACACATTCGGAAAAATGGGGCTATTTCTCGAACAAGTCTCGAACATGATACGGAGAAGGTGTAAAGCCGAAGGCGTTTTAGTGTATAAAGCTTAATACAAAAAGCTCCAAATCATCATACAGAAATTGATTTTCTTCTTTTATTTTACCGACTCTGCATACTAGAAGCTTATAATTATTTTAACCACGGAGGGCTCAAAGTTCACAGAGAGCTTTTATAAGTCTCCACCCAGCTTTGTGTCCTCTGCGTACTCTGTGGTTGATTAAAAATTCAAAAGGAAAAATTCAGAGGGAAATTCAAAAGGTAAAATTCAAAATTAAAAAATCAATCAAAAAAGCAGAAGGCGGAAAGCTTAATCAATCATTCAATCCATCAAAATTCAATCAATAATTAAAAATAGATTGCTTCTTCGTTCCTCATCGCAATGACAAGGAAAATTCAAAAGGTAAAATTCAAAATTAAAAAATCAATCAAAACTCAATCCATCAAAAATCAATCAATAAAACTCACCACCAATACAAAAACATCTTATTTTTGCGTTTCCAAAAATTTATATGACATCAAAAATTAAAGTGCTCTCCTATTTACTTATCGTTTTTTGTGTATGGCTTACGGCTTGCTCTTCATCTGATAAAAATACGGTTAATAACTCTGAACTTACTTTTGAAGACTTAAAAGGGATAGTTTTCCATGAAGTGAGAAGGGAATTTAAAAACGGATTATCTTTTAATGAGATAGGCTTTCAGCAAGAACCCGAATGGACTTTAGCTTTCCAAGCTCAAGATTCTGTAGATGTTTTTAGTCCTACCATGAATAAAATGGTTGGTTTTTACCTCCACCACGATCATAAAAGCTATTATAATTTCGCTAAAGAATGGTTTAGTGTAATTTCTTTAGCAAAAGACAGTATTGTTTTGCAGCGTTTAGAAGTACAAAGTTTACGTGTTAAAAACGATGTACGCTCTAATGTTTACATGACTTTTTATGCAGATAATTATATCAAAAACAAGCTTAAAACTACAGTTGCAGAACTAAGAAAACCAAGTAAACAAGATACTTTATTTGTTACCGAGAGGGCTAAACAGGCAAATTTACATCCGCTAGATTCTAATTATTTATTTGCAGCCCGTAACCCTGTGAAGTTTACAGCCATCAGTAAAAATATTAGCGTAGAGAAAACCAGTACGTTTGATAAAGCTTTATCGCAAAGTAAATCTTATGCTTATTTATATCCAGAATACGAGGTAAACATCAGCAAAGCTTATAAAGAATTTAATTTTGCCTTTAGGGTTATTGTAGAAACATCGGGTAAATTAACGGTGTATGATTTCCCTACTTTTGATGAGGATACCGAAAAAGCTCAAAGAAAAGTTTTCCAAGGTATTTTGGATGTTTATTTAGCCAATATGCTAAAGATTGAGCCGGGAAATACATTAGGCATTAAGCATGCTTCTTTGGTAACACTCTATGTAAAAGGAAAGATAGAATAGGTATTTTTAATGAATTTTAAAATTAAAACATTTCATTTGTTCGTGATTAAACTATTTAAACCAAGTAAATGCATAAAAAGCTCTTTTATTTCGAAAACTTAAATAAATACGATAGGCTTACATTTATTATATATGTATTCATAAGTATCATCGTATTTGTATTTTATAACTATGTAAATTCTACTGATACAAATAATAAAATGTTATTTTATTATATATTTTCAACCATCTTTTTTTGTATTTATTCAGCTTTAAATCCTTAAGAAACTTATCAAGTTATTTGATTTGGCTTGGGATAAGCTTAATACAATTTCTCTTTTATTTAGGGATTAAAAATAATCCAAACTTAGAAATGGGCAATAGTAATGCTGCTTTAGGTTTAAGAAACGTATTTATTTTATTGATCGTTTTTCAAGTTTTAAGATTTGTGAATATTAAAATTCAAAAACAAGAATTCGTTGCACCATCTAGAGGGTCAAATGTTGATGTTTTTGACAATAGGAAGATAAACTATATTGATTATATCTCTTTCCTAGTTTATTTAGCTACTTATCTAATATTAACTATCAAAATCTAGAGTTCTACAATAGATAAAACTTACTTCACAAATTGCTCTAGTAATTGACTTAAAGTTTCCTCAGGGTTTTGGGTTAAACCCGGATGTACTTTAGAACATTGTAAAATAGTGCTTCTGGTGGCGGTTAACCATCTAAAACGAGAGGGTAAATCCAACTGGGCAATGGGCGAATCGCAATTTTGGCCTTTACAAATACAATCAAATATATGCAGGTGTTGCTTTAAATCATCAATTTCTACAGCTGATGGAAATGCTCTTAATCTGTTTTCATCTATATAAAAAACAGCTTTTAAGAATTTAGCTTTAGCGCAATACAATACCACCCCAATATTTAGAAATTCTTCTCTTTCTACTTTAGGGACAAGGCGAATAATCGCATACTCATATAAATTACGCTCTTGCATTTTTGGCGGCTTCTAAAAAGTTATCGGCATGATTTAATCGAGTAGTTAAAAAGGCTAAATAAGCATTTCTGTATTCTTCCGGATTGTTAAAATAAGTTCCATTTAACCAATCATCAGGAATAAGCTGTACAATTTCTTCTAAAATATTGGGGGTAATTTGTGCTTTAAAAATGGCATGTGCTTCATCAAGCTTGGTAGCTTGCTTTAATAAAACATGGTCTTTAATTAGCGTAAAAGATTTTTTTGCTTGCTCTTGCCAATTATCCCAAGAATGATGAAAATATAAAGAAGCACCATGGTCTATTAACCAAAGCTCTTTGTGCCACCATAGCATATTGGTATTTCTGGCGGTACGGTCCATATTCATTAAGAAAGCATCTAACCAAACAATTTTTGAGGCCAAAAGAGGATCCACCTGATACACGCCAGGGTCGTAGGTGATAGAACCAGACAGGTAATGTAAAGCTAGGTTTAATCCGGTACTAAATTTTAGCAAATCCTGAATTTCTTCATCAGGCTCGGTACGACCAAAAGCCTCATCTAAATCTGCAAAAACAAGCTCTGGTATTTTAAAACCCAATTTACGGGCTAGTTCCCCTCCTATCAATTCGGCAATTAAAGCATTTGTACCTTGGCCAGCACCTCTAAATTTTAAAACATAAAGAAAACCATCATCCGCTTCGGCAATAGCAGGCATAGAACCGCCTTCTCTTAAAGGAGTTACATATCTGGTGACCGTTACTTTCCTTAATTCCATCATCAAGCTAAATATCAGCTATTTTTCTTCTTTATAATAAATTTTATAATAATTCATGCCTTTGCTATCATCAAAGCCATTTTCTATCAATTGTCTATCGCCATGGATATAAACATGGAAGTTTTTATCCAATTTTAAAACTGTTTTATAGGCGCTACTTTGCTTTTTTACGGCTTGTGTAGAAATATCAAAGCGCTCTCCTATAGGGGTATCAAACTCTTGCTCAAAATTCTGAACCATTGCTTTAAATGATGTTGCAGCGGTTTCGTTTCCAATAACTTCTTCAGAAAACTCGTTAAAATCAAACTGTTCTTTTTCTTTAAAGTATTTGATGGATTTGTTTAATAAATCAATCTTATCTGGTTTTGATACTTCAAATTGCTCGTCTATTTTCTCGTTAACAAAGTTCTTGTATAAACTTAGGTAATTATTGGTTTGGTTAAAGTTATCGTTTCTGATTTTTAGTTTCAGGAAATCATCTTTCCAATACACTGCGGCTTCTTGTGTTTTGTTGGTTTGGTCTATCACCACCACTTTATAGCCTTCTTCTTTATCGGTATTTAAAATTAAACAACCTTTATCTAGTTTTTGGATGTTGATAGCCTCTTGTTCATAGGTTAAAGCAAAGCCGCCAGCATCAGGGTAAACCTTCATGTAAGTTTCTTTGGTTTCTGATTTAAAGATGCCTAAAGCCTGATGAAGCTCTCCTTCTATTTGTACATCGTGAAACAAAGCGATATAAACCTCGCCCGATTTTATTTTTGGATGGTTTGAAATATCGTATAAATGACGGGTTATTTGCTGACTAAGCTCATGAAAATTGGTGGTATCTTTAAAAATCTGACTAGCAAAATGATAGATTTCATTTAAAGCTAAATCGCTAGAATGCATAAAACGGTAAACCTCATTTACCTTTTCAAAAGGTTTTAGGAAATACTGCATCAATAAATTTCTTAGAAACTCGTCTTGTATGTGTAAGGTGCTATCAGAAAGGGTAAAATATTCGTCTTGTACTTTATTTCCTACTTTATGGACAGAGATATGCTCTAAATCGGATTCAAAAAATGTAATCATGCCCTAAAAATATAAATCATTTGCCACTTTAAAGGTATTGCAGTGGGCATCAACAATATCTTTTATATTGGGCGAGTAGCCACCACCCATACTTACCTGAACAGGAAGCTGTTGAGCCAAGCATTTTTTAAACACCATTTCATCTCTTTTTTGGCAGGCTGCGGGGCTTAAAGCCAGTTTACCCAATTTATCGGTAGCCAAAACATCAACTCCGGAAAGGTAAAAAACAAAATCGGGCTTAGCTTTATCAAATACTTCATCTAATTTTTGGTCGAGCATGGTTAAATATTCATCATCTTCAACGCCATCTGGTAAAGGAACATCTACATCAGACTGTTCTTTTCTAAAAGGGAAATTTTTATCGCCATGAACAGAAAAAGTAAAAACCTGAGGATTGTTTTGAAATATTTGAGCGGTACCATTGCCTTGATGAACATCTAAATCAACAATTAAAATAGATTTGGATATTTGCTTATGTATAAGATAATTAGCTGCTATAGCTTGGTCGTTTAACAAACAAAAACCTTCTCCCCAATTGCTGCCAGCATGGTGTGTACCGCCAGCAACATTAAAAGCCACGCCATTTTCAATAGCATAAAAACAGCCATCAATAGTACCTTGGGCAATACGCAATTCTCTTTCTACCAATTGTGCTGATAGCGGAAAACCTGTTCTTTTCTCTTCCTGATAGGTTAAGGATAAATTTTTAAGCTTTTCCCAGTATTGTTTTTCGTGGGTTAAGAGTACAATTTCTTCATCTAAAATATCGGGAGCGTATAAATTCTCTTGCGTGATGATACCTTCATGTTTAAGTTGTAGCGGAATAAGCTCATATTTCAGCATAGGGAAACGATGTCCCTCTGGCAAAGGATGGGCATAAATAGAATCGTAAGCTATTTTAAGCATTAAAAGTTAAGAAATTTAGCAACGAAAATAAGCTTATCATCTGTGTTATGGAACCAATTCGGCAGGTTTTTCTTTCTTGACTATGTAATAGTTACTGATGAATTGAATGATAACTGCAATACTTATAAAGCCTAAACCAAACCAAGCGGCCTGAATAACAGTTTCATACATGGCTGCATCTACCTGCGTTCTTTTCAATTGTATGCCGTAAAAAGCCCAAATCACTACTAAACCAAAATAGGGGTTACGCTTAAAGCGGATGATATAAAAAGCTAATAATGAAGCTACAGCTATCAGGATAATCGTCCATAAGGAGCCGGAAACACCCCCATCCCAATTGATGCTATATAAAAAAACAGATGTATTGGCGATGGTGGCTATGCAAATCCAAGCGAAATAAATACTTAAAGGGATTTGGGTAAACAACCTAGAAGACAAGCTTTTAGCAGGATTAAATGTATTGATACTGATATTGATTTTTATTAAAGAAATCAACTGTATCATCATCATCACTAAAGCAAGACCAATATATTCGTTTAACCAAACAAAAACCCAAATAAAAGTTGCAGCATTATTAATCATAAACCAATAACCTATTTTTTGTATTACTTGATTAGGCTCTGCATGGATATCTTTTTGGTAGGCTTGTCTAAGATGATAAATCGTGAAGGCGAATAAACCTAGATAAATAATTCCCCAAATGGCAAAAGTTATGCCCGCCGGGGTGAAAACAGTGTCGTATTTTTTAGAAATATCGCCCATATTACCATTTCCAATAAGGTTAAGTTGCGATAACTGAGAAGCGGTAAAGGCCAAAACGTAAACTATGAAATTTAGCCAAGCTAGTGTTCTTACTTTTTTCATGATATAAATTTAACAAAATGTGGATGATTATGTTTAGCAAGACAGTTTTAATGCCATTATTAACTTTTCTGTTTAAAATAATTCCTTACTTTAGTTATAAAACCAAATCACAAGAAATTGAAAATTTTTAAAAACTTAACAGCGTTAGTATTAATTGCTATAGTTGCTGGTATTTTAACCGGTATATTCTTTCCTGAGTTTGCTGATACCGCTCGTATATTGAGCGAAACATTTATCAATATGATAAAGATGGTGATAGCGCCAATTATCTTCTTTACCATTGTTTTGGGTATTGCCAGTATGGGCGATATGAAA
Organism: Pedobacter aquae; assembly: GCF_008195825.1. NCBI lineage: Bacteria > Pseudomonadati > Bacteroidota > Sphingobacteriia > Sphingobacteriales > Sphingobacteriaceae > Pedobacter > Pedobacter aquae. The sequence continues at coordinate 1,123,517 of NZ_CP043329.1, read as the reverse complement.
AAAGTTGGTCGTGTGGGCGGCAAGGCATTACTTTATTTTGAGATTGTAACCACTTTTGCCCTTTTCTTCGGACTTTTTATTGTGAATTGGGTTAAACCCGGAGATGGTTTTGCCTTTAATGGCACTGCTAATGAAAAGGTTAATCAATACGTTGAAACTGCCGAGGGTATTAAATGGCTAGAGTTTTTTACTCATATAGTGCCTTCTAATGTTATTAATGCTTTTGCTGAGGGCGATATTTTGCAGGTGCTTTTCTTCTCTATTTTATTTGGTTTGGCTTTAACCCAAATGGGTACAACAGGGCAAAGTTTACTATTAACTTTTGACAGGCTTTCTAAGGTGTTCTTCAATATCATGAAATTTATCATGAAACTGGCTCCGGTTGGTGCTTTTGGCGGGATGGCCTATACCATTGGAACTTATGGTTTAGATGCATTAATGCCTTTGGGAAAACTGATGGTATCTGTTTATGCTACTATGGCCTTGTTTATTTTCATAGCCCTAAACCTGATTTGCTATTTCTATAAATTTAGTTTGTGGCAGTATCTCAAGTTTATCAGACAAGAAATACTTATCGTTTTAGGTACGTCTTCATCAGAATCTGTATTACCAAATATGCTAGATAAAATGGAGCGTTTTGGCTGTTCTAAATCTGTGGTGGGTTTGGTTATCCCTACGGGCTATTCTTTTAATTTAGATGGAACAACCATTTATTTGGTGATGTGTACCGTTTTCTTGGCTCAAGTATTTGGTGTTGATTTAAGTTTTACGCAGCAACTCACCATTATAGGGATTTTAATGATTACCAGTAAAGGTGCTGCCGGAGTTACAGGAAGTGGTTTTATTGTCTTAGCTTCTACCCTAACCGCTTTAAAAGTTATCCCAACAGAAGGTTTAGCTATTCTTCTTGGTGTTGATAGGTTTATGAGTGAGGCAAGATCTATCACCAATTTAATTGGTAATGGCGTAGCTGCAATTGTGGTTGCCAAAAGTGAGAAAGAGTTTGACGAAGAGAAAAATAAGTTGGCTTTAGCTGATCAGAACTAACGATTTAGTTGTTGATACTTCCAGGGTGATATTGATAAACTACCTGAAAGTTTTGATGCTGAAACTCTGGAGCTATTTGACCAATTTTTAAGTCTTTTCTCTGTGGAGTGGGCTCGCAAACGCTATATTTTTCTCCTTTATATTCTATGGCTTCTCCAATAGGTTTATCAAATTTAACCGCCATGGTAATATGCGAAGGATACAATAAAGCTATCATGGGTAAATTATAAATCTCCTTTACCAGATAAAAAAATAAGGCTACCCTATCATCGCAGTCGCTATATTCTTGAAACAAGGTTTGTTCTGGCGATAAACGCTTCTCTTTACCAAAGTTTTGCTCATCATTCTCGTATAAAAAAGCATTTCTAGTGAATCTCATCAAATAATCAACACCTTTCTTTTGACTCATTCCTTTCAAATTATGCTTTAAATATGGAATTAAAGAGCTGTAGGTCTCTCTGCTTAAAGGAATATTAAAATAAGACTCAAAATTAACACCCGGATAGTTCTTAAAAATAGCCTGAATATCGGCGTTAAGCTTTATTTTAAAATGATACGCCTTTTGTCGATAATTAAAGGCTAATTGTTTTTCACGATAATCTTCTGGCTTAAAATCTGGTATTTGCGTTACCTTGTAAGAAAAGGCTTTAGTAGCTTCGGGTACATTTAATTTTACCGGGATGATTTTATCTTTTGCATAATCAGCCTGTTTGTAATCATGAAAATTTAAACACATCATTTGCTTATCGTCCTCTAAGTAATAAGGGATGTCGGCAATGTCTTCATCACTCCAAACATAAAACAACAATTGTCCAGGGCCTATAGCTAGTTTAGTATCATAGCCAGATTTTGCCAGCAAAAACCATTTGTAAAGCGTATAACGCTCATAATTATCTTCTTTTGGACTTATTTGTTGAGCTGTTTTTCTAATTAATTGATAATAAAACCAATCGTTCAGCTGTTTTTTTTCTTTGTATTGCGTTAAGGTTTGTATAATAGCTTGGTAATTACCTTTATTTAAACGATTATAAAACTGACTAATAGATGCTGCGGTAAGTCCGTCATCAAAAGGAATATCTAAAGATGCATCAGTAGAGAAATTAAAGGTTTCATCATAAAACTGAAAGGCAAAATTCTGCGCTTTTACCTCTTGTTTTAAAAGAGAGAAAAACATCAAAAAAAAGATAAGAAAGCAATATCTTGTAAAACCTTTCACGATGTGTTAATAATTTGGTTATTTTAAATTTACATAAAATTAACATTAAATTCATGTCATAGGTTTTTAATTTTAATCAAAAAAATAAGGCCTCGTTAGTAACGAAGCCTTAAATCCCAAACTTATTTTATGATGTTTTTATAATTCCAATTTACCTTCTACACTGTCATCCATTGTTTTACCTGTTACCAAAGACAGTGCCATTTTTGCAAAAGCCACTACCTGCCCGTTTTTGGTGTCCCAATAATAAGATTGTGTAGGTACAACTTTTATAAGACTAATATTTGGGTCATCAACACCTTCTTGAAACCAAACTTTATGTAAAGGTTTCCATAACTCTTCAATTTTAGCTTTATCAAGGATAATTTCTGATATACCATAAACATTTAAAAAGCCAGCATGCTGATGCTCTTGAAAGAAAAGGTGTGTGAAAGGGTCGGTTTGTAATTCTTGATTTCTTTGGCTGTCTTTAGTACTCATAAACCAAAGATTACCTTCATTGTCTACTTTTAACAACTCCATAGGCGAAGCTGTTAAAGGCAAACCTGTTTTTATACTGGTACAAAAAAAGCAAGTTTTTGCGCCTTCTGCCAATTCTGTAAGTTTAGCAATAGCTTCTTTACCAGATAGAGATTGGGTATGGTTATTTTCTGATGCTTGTTGGTTTTCCATAGTCTTTGTTTTTGTTGTAGAAATACAAAGACTGTTCCATAGCCATTAAACCCAGTTGATATCTTTTTTAAGCAAGTTTAAAGTTTCTTCTTCTTTGCTACCTGCTGGCGTTTTATAATCATAAACCCAAGCAGCCATTGGAGGCATACTCATCAGGATAGATTCTATTCGTCCATCGGTTTCTAATCCGAATTTTGTACCAGAATCGTATACTAAATTAAACTCGGCATACCTGCTTCTACGTTGATATTGCCATTGCTTTTCTTCTAAAGTGAAGTGTTTATTTCTGTTTTGATTGGCTAAATAAGTATAAATCTTAGCAAAAGAACGACCAACAGCTTTAGAAAAATCAAAAATCTCTGTCCAGCTATTACCAGTACTTTCGGGCGTTAACCTATCGTAAAAAATACCGCCAATACCTCTGGTTTCTTGTCGGTGCTTGATGAAAAAATAATCATCAGCCCATTTTTTGAATTTTGGATAAAACTCAGGGTTGGTATCATCACAAACTTTTTTCATGGTTTGATGAAAGAATTTAGCATCCTCAGGTATAACATAATGCGGGGTAACATCTATACCACCACCAAACCAACGGATAGATTCTTGGCCATCGCTTTCCATTTCAAAATACCTAATATTCATGTGGATAATAGGCACCCAAGGATTATGCGGATGCAAAACTATAGAAACTCCTGTAGCAAAAAACTCTTCTTTATCGGTTTTAAAGGCTTTTTTAATAGCATCAGGAAGTTTGCCATGTACAGCAGAAAAATTAACACCACCTTTTTCTATCAAAGCACCGTTTTGTAGAACCCTGCTTCTACCACCGCCACCGCCGTTTCGCTCCCAGTTCTCCTCTTCAAACAAAGCAGCACCATCTAATGCTTCTAAGGCATCGGTTATTTCTTGTTGAATATTCTTGTACTCTTCGGCAATGTGTTCTTTTTTTAGCATCAGCTTAATGTTAATCTTAATTTGTTTCTGTATGCAGCAAGTAATTTGGTTTTAGAAATGACACCTACAAAAGTATCATCATCAAAAACTGGTAAATACAATAAATCTGTTTTATCAAAGTAACCAACCATTTCTGATATATTATCTTCTAATTTTAGTTTTACTGATGTTTTAGTCACAAGTTCTTCAATGGTAAGTTTATGCTGTAACTCGGTATCTAATAAAACCTTTTTAACTTTTTCAAACCAAATAAAGCCTGCAAATTTCTGATGTTTATCTTTACAAATAATCAATTGATGGTCAGAATTTTTAAGTACCCATAATAAATCTGCCAGTTTACTTTCTGTCGAAATTTCATCATACTCTGTTTCTAATATCTCATGAATTTTTATTAAGCTTAAGATATTCTCATCATAATTGTCGGTAAATATTTTCTTATCCTCAATCAAATCTTTAACATCCATAGAATGAGGTTCAAAAACCTTAGCAATAACGTAAGAAGATGTAGCTACCAACATCAAAGGAATCATTAACTCATAACCGCCTGTGATTTCGGCTATTAGAAATATCCCTGTTAAAGGGGCATACATAACGCCACTTAATACACCACACATCCCTACCAAGGTAAAATTATTGACAGGTAAAGTATTGAAACCCATTTTATTAAACAAGGAAGCAAAAAAGAAGCCCATAAAAGCACCAGTAAATAAAGAAGGTGCAAAATTACCTCCACTACCACCACTTGCCAAGGTGAAACTGGTTGCTAAAACCTTGGTTAGGAATATTAAACCAGTAAAAAGGATAATCATCCAGCTGTTTTCTGTTGGGATATTAAAAAATGTACCTTTTAACAAGCCTTCTGGATTATTTGAGGCTAAGAATTTAACAGCTCCGTAGCCTTCGCCAAATAATGGTGGAAAAATAAAGCATAATAAAGCAATAATTAATCCTCCTAAAATAGCTTTGTTATAAGGACTCCATTTTAGTTGGTGATGAAAAATATAATCTATTTTTCTAGATACCCGAGAATAATAAACAGCCACCAAACCGCTAAATACACCTAAAAGGATGTAATACGGTACATTACTATGGTCAAACTCTTTTAAGCTCCTAAACTCGAAAAGAATATCATCATTTAAAATGATTTTAGAGATTAAAGCACCAGAAACGGCAGAGATAATTAGGGGGATAAAATCAGAGAAAACTACACCAACCAAAATAACCTCAACAGCAAACATTAAGCCTGTTATGGGGGCATTAAAAACCGCTGCTATACCAGCGGATGCGCCACAGGCCAATAATAAAATACGCTCTCGGTAGGTTAATCTGTAAGTTCTGGCATAATTAGAACCTATTGCAGCACCTGTAACCGCTATAGGTCCCTCTAAACCCGATGAACCACCAAAACCAACAGTTATAGCGCTTGCAATTACCTGACTGTACATTTTAAACTTTGGAATAACACCAGACCTTTGCGCTATATCTAATAGAATATTGGCTACGCCTCTCCCATCTTTACCTTTCAGAAATTTACGAACCACCCAAACGGTAATTAATATCCCCGTTAAGGGTAAAAAAAGATTAAGATATGGATAGTTAAAAACTTCTAACTGATTATTTACCAGTACATGGATGTAATGTACCATAGATTTGAGCAAAATAGCGGCGGTACCGGCAGATAAGCCAACCAATACGCCAGATAAAATCAAAAACTGATTTCTACTAAGGCGTTGATGAATTGACCTGATGATAAATTTATGCTGGTTCCAAAACTTCATACTATTCCTCTACATAATCTAAATCTTTGCCATAAGTTTCCTCGAGGTTATAAACAGCTATAAATGCAATAACTAAGGTGGTAACTCCCACTATTAAGCCCGAATTGATAATACCTACCTGATGCTTCAAATACTCGAAACTAAATGTTACTAAAACTAAAGAACCTCTTATAAAATTAGGAACCGTAGTGGTAACAGTAGCTCTTAAATTTGTTCCAAATTGTTCGGCAGCAATGGTGACAAATATAACCCAAAAACCAGTAGAAACGCCTAAAAGAAAGCAAATAAGATGATATGTAGAAGCATCAATACCTTTAGAGAATAAATAAAATAATATACTGGCTAAAGTGGCCACTAAAAACACAAAAACAATTTTTTTACGCGTTTTAAAATACTGACTTAAAACACCGCTTAAAATATCACCGGCAGATATACCCAAATAAGTAAATATAATCCCTTTTCCTGCACTAAGTGGCTCGGTAGCCCCCATAGCAATACCAAATTCTGGAGCAAATGTTACCAATATGCCTACCACAAACCATGTTGGTAAGGCAATTAAAGTACAGTTGATGTATTTTTTAAAACGAGGCCAGCTGGTAAACAACATTAAAAAATTGCCTTTGCTTACCTTTTTATGTTGAATTTTATGGTAGATACTAGATTCTATAACGCCTAAGCGTAATACCAAAAGCAAAAGCCCCATTCCGCCTCCAATAAGATATGCGGTTTGCCAAGTAAATTTATCACCAACCAAGCCAGCAGCAACCGCACCAAGTAAACCTATAGCCGCAACCAGCATGGTACCATAGCCTCTTTTCTCTTTACTCATACTTTCTGCTACCAAGGTTATACCTGCACCTAATTCGCCCGCTAAACCAATACCAGCAATAAATCTGATAAAAGCATAAGTAGGTACATCGGTAACAAATGCGTTGGCAATGTTTGCTAAAGAATACATTAAAATAGAGCCAAATAAAACTTGTAATCTACCTTTTTTATCGCCCCAAACACCCCATAAAATTCCACCTAGCAACATGCCTATCATTTGCGCATTAATTAGGGTTACACCTACAGAAAGTAAATCTTCTTGGGCAACGCCTATAGATTTTAAACTTGCTACTCTAATAACAGAAAATAAAACTAAATCATAGATATCAACAAAATAGCCTAGCGCAGCTACAACAATAAGTAAGGTTACATTTTTATTATTCGACGGATTCATAAAAAGCTGGAAGTGAGCGGCAAAAATAAGATTTACATCTAATTATGAAAGTAAATAAGTAGTTAAGAAGCAATAGCGTCCTAAACGAATAAAAAAAGAGAAAGGAAAGTTTTAACTCATCGTTACCTTTGAGGTTGCACAAAAACAAACCCTTTCTCAATGGTAAATGTAACACTATTCTCCCAAATCATATCAAAACTTGAGCGTTCAAAGTTCAACAAACTGGTATCTACATCTCAGAGCGACAAACATAATAAAGGTTATACAAGCTGGACACATCTAGTATCGATGTTGTTCTGCCAGTTTGCCAAAAGCCAATCGGTACGTGATATTAGTAACGGTCTTCGTTCAGCTACTGGCAACCTCAATCATTTAGGTATTCAAAAAGCTCCATCTAAATCTAGTGTAAGCTATCAGAACAAGCACAGGGACTATAACATCTTCAAGTCCTATTATTTCATACTGTTAGAAAGTTTGGGACAGCAGGCAGGCTTTAAACAAATAAAGTTCAGGATTAAGTCCAAAATCTTCCTGTTAGACTCCACTACTATCAGTCTGTGTCTTTCTCTATTTGATTGGGCCAGGTACAAAACAGCTAAAGGAGCGGTTAAACTGCATACTCTGCTTGATTATGATGGCAATCTACCAGCATATGTCAATATTACCAACGGCAAAACTGCGGATAACAAAGGAGCTTATGATGTGCCTTTACACAAAGGAAGTGTTATTGTTGCAGACCGATTCTATAATGACTTTGCCCTGCTGAATGTTTGGGACAGCAACGGCGTATTTTTTGTGATCAGACATAAAGAAAACCTCCAATATACTACAGTTAAGGAAATATATTGCCGGAGAACAGGCATAAGAATATCCTGATTGACGAGATTATTGAGCTTAAAACCGCAAAATCAAAGGACAGCTATCCCAAAAACTTAAGAAGAGTGGCTGTTTGGGATGATAAAAATGAACAAACTATAGAAATTATTACCAATCAAATGTATTGGACAGCAAACACCATCAGTGAGCTTTATAAAAGCAGATGGCAGATTGAAATCTTTTTTAGAGAGATCAAACAGAACCTGCATATCAAATCATTTATCGGAACCACAGAAAATGCCGTGATGATACAGATATGGACAGCGCTAATTACCATCCTCATCCTTAAAGCACTTAAAGCAATGGCTAAATATGGATGGCAGCTCTCCAACCTTATCGCATTTATCAGACTTAACATATTTGTGAAAATAAATCTACAGAATTGGCTCGATAGGCCTTTTGAAGAACCCGATGAGCTAAAAGATAAACAAGTTATTCAAGGGGTTCTTTTCTGAAATCTATTTTTATCTCATAAATTTTAAGCTATTGCGTTACTTTTGATGTTTTCATAAACGTTTAGGACAGTATTGGTTAAGAAGATATAAATTTAGTTTTGTTTAAGAAAAGAATACAAAAACCTAAACATTTTTATTTTTTTTTAGTTTATAGTCTGATGGAAAACTTCATACATTATAATCCTACTAAGATTCTTTTCGGAAAAGATGTAGTGGATGATATTTGTCAGGAAATTTCTCCTTACGGTAAAAGAGCTTTACTGATTATAGGAAAAGGTTCAGTTAAACAAAATGGTATTTATGCCCGTGTAATTTCTTTAATGAATATATGCGGCTTAGAGCATTATACTTTCGAAGGCATACAATCTAACCCCACTTTTCAGGATGCTGATGCTGCTGTAAAACTAGCTAAAGAAAAGCAAGTAGATATGATTGTTGCTTTAGGTGGTGGTTCTGTAATTGATACAGCAAAAGCCGTGGCAGCTGGTTTTTATGTAGAACATTCTGTTTGGGATTTTTATTTAAGAAAAGCTTCTACACCAAAAAAGGCATTACCTATTATAGCTATCTTAACTTTGGCAGCAACAGGCTCAGAAATGAATAGCGCAACTGTTCTACAGGATAGTGAAAACGGTATTAAAACAGCTATTCTTAACGATTTACTTTATCCTAAAGTATCATTTCTAGACCCCAAATTAACAGCTTCTGTACCGCTTAATTATACAGCTTATGGTGTTGTGGATTTAATAGCACATGCCTTAGAGCAGTTTTTCGGAAAAGGAAATGCTCCTTTAACAGACCATTACACAGCTGACATTATTAAACTAGCTATGAACTATGGTCGTAAAGTGATGGTACAACCAGAAGATTATGATACCAGAGCGCAAATTATGTGGCTGGCTACCAATGCTTTAAACGGAACTCTTAGTGCAGGTAAAAGCCCGGGCGATTGGGGCGTACACCATATAGAACATACTTTGAGTGTGCTTTATGATATTCCTCATGGAGCTGGCTTATCTATAGTTTACCCGGCGTGGTTAAAAATTCAGCTACCCAAAATTAAAGAGAAGCTTGCCTTTTTAGCTAAACATGTTTTTGAATTTTCTTCTATTGATGATGAAGCGCTAGGTTTAGATTTTATTACCGCTTTAGAAGCTTTCTTTAAAGAAATGAATTCGCCAATTAGCTTAACAGAGGCAGGTATAAATATCAAAGAAAAGCAAAGGATATTAAATAATTTGGCTCAAAATAAAGTAAGCGGTATGGTTTACCCACTCACAGAAAAAGACCATCAAGAAATTGTAGAAGAAATGTTCTAAGTTTTAATTTATTACATAAAAAAGCCGCTTTGATAATATCGAAGCGGCTTTTTAGATTTTAGCTCTTTAAGAATTATATAGATTTAATAATATCTCTTAATCCTAATGATTTGATGATAGCTCTATATCTGCTGATATCTTTTTTGAAAAGATAAGCTAATAAAGCTCTTCTCTTACCAACCAGTTTTTGAAGTGCTAACTGGGTAGAGTAATCTTTTTTGTTTTTCTTTAAGTGACCAGTTAAATGCGCAATTCTGTAAGTGAATAATGCGATTTGACCTTCTGCAGAACCCGTGTTAGTTTCTGCTTCACCATGTTGTTTGAAGATTTCTTTCTTCTTCTCTGTACTTAAATACATTACCTGAATAATATTGAAGCGTAAAAAATTTAATTAATTGCTTGCAAAGGTAAGGCTAAAAAATTAAAAATCAAATCATTATTAATAGTAATATTATAGGAAGGTAATACATAACTAGTGTATGTTAAAACTAACAAAATATGGCATCATCTTAGTTTATGAGAAATAAATACAATTTATGGAAATAGCCCTAGTCTTGGGATTACTTTTACTGGCCATCATTTTATTTGCTACAGAAGTTGTTTCTGTTGATGTGGTAACCATCTTTCTACTCATTTCTTTAGCCTTGCTAGGTATTTTAACTCCCGAAGAAGCTTATGAAGGTTTTTCAAGTGATTTTATCATCATCCTAGCGTCTATTTTCGTAATGGTAGGCGCTTTAAAAAAAACCGGAGTTATTGATACCTTCATCTCAAGGGTAATCAATGTAAAAAAACAATCGCCAACGGTACTTACCGTCATCATTATGCTATTTGCATCCTTAACATCGGCATTTATGAACAATACTACCATTACGGCTTTAATGCTTAATCCAACCATAGGGTTATCCAAATTATCAGGTTTAGCGCCTTCAAAAGTGCTTATGCCATTGGCTTTTGCTTCAATTTTAGGGGGCACTTGTACTTTAATTGGTACTTCTACCAATGTGGCGGTAAGTGGATATATAGCCAAGCAGGGGTTAGAAAGAATTGGCATGTTTGATATTGCGCCTATCGGTTTTATTTTATTAGGTGTAGGGATAATATTCATGCTAACCATCGGTAAAAAAATGCTTCCGGTTAATTCTAAAGAAGATCTGGAAGAAGATTATGCCGTTAGAAAATACTTGAGCGAAGCGGTTATTTTAGAAAAATCGCCTATGGTGGGACAAAAAATGGTAGAATCTGAGATTGCCAAAATGGGCTTTAGCATCATTTCTATCATCAGAGATAAAACAAAGTTTATCCCTAACAGATACACCAGATTAAGCTTAGGCGATACTTTAATTATAAAAGGTGATATTGATGAGCTTTTGAAAATCAAAGACATTCCTGGTGTTGAAATAAAAGCCGATTTATTAGATTTTAACACCAAAGACGATGAATTACACCTAGCAGAACTTATGGTTTTAGGTAGGTCTGATGTGATAAGAAATACCGTAGAAAAACTAAATTTCAGACAGCGTTATGGCATAAGCATTTTAGCTATTTTCCGCAAAGGAAAAACCATTAGCGATAAAATAGGGAAACTTCGTTTACAAATTGGCGATTTGATTTTAGTACAAGGCAATAAAGAAAGTATAGATCTTATTCGTACAGAAATAGACGATTTCATTATTCTTGAAGATTACAAACCTAATCTAAACCTTCGTAAGAAAGGTATTTTAACGCTATCTTTTTTCTTGGTCGCTATTATTTTAGGAACTACCGGAATCATGCCATTATCTATTGCTTTTTTATTTGGAGCATTTTTAACGGTAGCATTTAGGTGTATCAATGCTAATGAAATTTATGAAGATATAGACTGGCGTTTATTGGTTCTAATTGGCGGAATGAGTGCTTTTGGTATCGCCATGACAAAAACCGGGGCAGATAAATTTGTGGCAGATTTTATCATTCAGATTTTTGAACCTTTAGGCTCTTACGGTATTTTAGGTGGCTTTATCTTATTAACCGTTTTACTTACTCAACCTTTAAGTAATGCCGCAGCCGCCTTGGTGGTTTTGCCTATTGGCTTGCAAACAGCAGCACAATTACAGCTTAACCCTATCACCTTTGCTATTGGTATCATGATGGCAGCTTCCGTATCGCTCCTTACCCCTTTTGAGCCTTCTTGTATTTTGGTTTATGGGCCAGGCAAATACAAATTCTTTGATTTTGTTAAAATAGGTGGTTTATTAACCTTAATTTTGATGGTTATTTTATTGATAACCATACCCATATTTTTTCCTTTTTAGATGACAAATTTTAGCAGGTTTACCACCAACCATAAGGTAAGGCCAGACGATATAGACATGTTTAACCATGTACATAATAGCAAATATCTGGATTATGTATTAGCAGCCAGATACGAACAAATGGACACGCATTACGGCATGTCTATGGAGAAGTTTTTAGAGCTAGGTTATGGCTGGGTGGTGCAAAAAGTAGAAATCGCCTTTAAAAGACCTTTAGGTTTAGGAGATCATTATAGCGTTACCACAGGTTTAGTGGATATTAACAACAGAGGTTGTAAGGTAAGTTTCGAAATTAAAAACCTAAAAAACAATAAACTAAGTGCCGATGGTTGGTTTGATTTTGTGATGATAGATTTGAAAACTGGTAGAGGTGTTGAAGTTAGCGATGAAATGATTGCTAAATATTCTATTTGATAAATTGGTTTCTTTATTCTAACAGCTATTGTGCTCAAGGCTTACTAAGTCTAGCCGAATGGTAGCTTTTTCTTTTCCTTGATGAAAAGAAACAAAAATCAAGGCTGATGAATATTTGTTGTTACGTCTAAATAAATCTTCATCCACAATCCTGAGTGGTGTGAATGGTTTTGCATTGTGAAAGTTAATACAACACCCGTCGGATTGTTTCCCGATACTGCTTTATGAAAGTTTATGCAAAAGATTTATTAGTCTCCACTTCCAAATCTTCATAGGCCATTTTGTTCTTCGGAAAGGTTTTGTTTAAATGTTAAAGGTAGCTCTTAAATATTCGCTCTTAAGACGTCTTTCTACTCTGTACTTTATACTTTTCACTTTCAACTCTTCATAGGCCGGCTTCGTTCTTTTGAAGGTAATTTTAACCATCGATACAATCGGAAAACCATTTTAAGCACTCGTTGCAAACGAGCGCAAGAAAGGATAAAATCGAAAAAACACTTTAAGCACTCGTTGCAAACGAGCGCAAGAAAGGTTAGATTGTTAGGCTGAAATATCCAATATTTTAGGCATCTTTCTACTCTGTACTTTATACTTTCTACTTAAACAATCCAAACTTCTGACAACTGTCTTCGGACTCTCCACTTCCTATTTCCCCAACGCCTCCTCTATCAATAAAGAATAAAAATCTTGCATGCTTTGGCCAGTAGCTCTTACCTGCTGTGGAATGATACTATTAGCAGATTGTCCCGGAATGGTATTAATCTCAATAAAATAAAAATCTTGTTGTTGAGATTCTAAGATAAAATCTATCCTCACCATACCCTTACAATTCAGTTTTTGGTATGCTTTAGAAACTATGCTACCCACCCTATCTTTAATATTAACATCAAGTTCTGCTGGAGTAATTTCTTCAGTAATACCATCGGTATATTTAGCCTCGAAATCAAAAAACTCTTTTTGGGTTTTAATCTCGGTAATCGGTAAAACCTTAATTTGCCCCTTTTCTTTATACAAACCAACGGTAAATTCTCTTCCCGATATAAATTCTTCTATCAAAACCTCAGAACCTTCAGCGAAAGCCTTCTTAATAGCCTCATCTAAATCTGTCCAATCGTTAACTTTAGACATACCAATACTACTACCACCATTATTAGGCTTAATAAATAAAGGCAGTTTCAGTTTAGCTATAATATGATCTTGGCTATATCCATCTATTCCAAATAATTGGATAGATTGAGCCGTAAATAATTCGTCTATATCCCTAACAATAGCTTTAGAATAAGCCTTGTTCATGGTAATGGCAGAAGTTGTAGTATCGCAACTGGTATAAGGTAAACCTATTAAATCAAAATAACCTTGTAGCTTACCATCTTCACCTGGTTCGCCATGAATAATAATAAAAGCACAATCAAATTTTATCTTCTCTCCATTTACATGGATGCTAAAATCATTTTTATCAACAAAAGTTACAGTACCATCAGTTGCTTGGTAGTACCACTTATCTTTTTCTAGAATAATTTTATAAACCTGATAAGGTGCTTTAGATAAACTTTCTTCTACCTGCGCTGCACTTCTTAAAGACACAACAGCTTCGCCAGTAAAACCTCCGGCAACTAGGGCAACATTCTTTTTCATCATGGGCCAAATATAATTTTAAATGATAACATATAACTCTAGCCGAACTAAAAAAATTTGATTCTATTTCCTGAATTTTGGCTAAGTTTGAGGTATTATTTTTGATTCAATTTTACTAAATGAATAAATTTTTCAAGTATCTGGCAACTCCCGAATTTCGCAAGCAATTGATTATTGCTTTTGCCGCCATTGTAATTTTATTGTTTAGTGTATTCTTAAGTTTAAGATATTATACCCGCCATGGCGAAGGTTTACCAGTTCCAAATCTTAAAGGTTTAGATATAGAAAGCGCTATTAAACTATTAGAAGCAGATGGTTTTAGATATCAAATAGATTCTGTTTTTGTGATGGATAAAAAGCCGGGCTTAGTTTTAGAACAAGACCCAGACCCAGAAACTAATGTAAAAACTAATCGTATTATTTATTTAACGATAGTAAGCTCGCAAACACCCGATGTAAGTTTCCCTGATATAGACCATAAAACTTTGGTAGAAGTGATTTCTATACTATCCAATTACGGTTTAAAACTTGGCGATACTACCTATAAAGCAGATATAGCCCGAGATGCTGTTCTAGCTTATTCTTATGCAGGACAACCTTTACGTGTTGGCCAAAAAATACCAAAAGGTTCTAAAATTGATTTGGTTTTAGGAGATGGTATGGGTGCTAGTGAAATTGAAGTGCCAGATTTACGCGGACTTACCTTAAGCGAAGCCAGATTCTCTTTAAAAGGTTCATCCTTAACTTTAGGAGATATTTTATACGAGGGTAATGTAAGCGATACCTCTAATGCTATTGTGATCTCGCAAACGCCTTCTGTTCAAGATTCTGTAGTAAAAGTAAGCATTGGCACACGTATCAATTTGGTCTTATCTAACCAATAATTTATTTATGGATGATATTCTAGCTGATGAATTTTTAGCGCTGCAACAATCCGGAGCTATAGAAAACTATTTACTTTTAGATGTAAGAGAACCTTTAGAATTTCATACCCATAATGTTGGTGGTATAAACATCCCTTTAGGGAAATTACAAAACCTTATTAGTGAAGATGAAATTGATTTTGATACAGAACAGGCTATCATTGTGATTTGCCAAAGAGGATTGAGAAGTAAAACCGCCAAAAGTATATTAAACCAAAACGGTTTTAAAAACGTTAGAAACCTTACCGGCGGATTATTAAAATTAAGAAAGATATAAATTACCCTTTTACCCAATATGGCTCAAGAAAAAACATCCAATTTAAGAAAAATTGCCATTGCATTATTTGTTATTGTATTTGCTGCTACTGCTTTTATTTTACCTAAACTCTACTTTAAGTTTATTGCAGCCAATGTAGATATTTCTGAAAAAACTTATTTATATATACCTTCTGATGCAGATTTTAAACAGGTTAAAGATTCTTTAGACGCTAAAGCACAATTTAAGCGCCCACAGTATTTTTACGATTTAGCCAAAGAACGTGAATTAGAAAAAAAGTTTAAACCCGGTAAATATGCTTTAAAACCCGGTATGAATAACAGAGCTATAGTTAACATGCTTATTGCCGGTAATCAAGAACCTGTTCAAGTATCTTTCAGGAATTTAAGGTTAAAAGAAAATTTAGCAGCTGCTATTTCAAAAAAACTTGAGTTTGATTCTCTACAATTTATGCAATTGTTAGATTCTACAGCATTTATAGAGAAATATGGTTTTAATAAGGATAATGTGTATACGGTTTTTATACCCAATTCTTATGAAATGTACTGGAATGTTTCTGCTGAAGATTTCTTTATCAGGATGCATAAAGAATACACCAGCTTTTGGAATGCAGAACGTAAACAAAAAGCAGAAGCTTTAAAGTTAAGTCAGCAAGAAGTATCTGTTTTAGCTTCTATTGTTGATGCCGAGGCTTTAATGGATAAGGAAATGCCTACCATAGCAGGTTTATATTTAAACAGGCTTAAAAGAGGCATTAAGTTAGAAGCAGACCCTACCGTGATTTTCGCTAATCAAGATTTCACCATTAGAAGAGTACTAAATAGACATTTAACAAAGGCATCTCCGTATAATACCTATCGTGTTACAGGTTTGCCTCCTGGGCCAATCATGATGCCTTCTATCAATGCTATTGATGCTGTTTTAAATTACGAAAAGCACAATTATATCTATATGTGTGCCAAAGAAGATTTCTCTGGTTACCATAATTTTGCCGATAATTTAGCAGACCATTTAGCAAATGCTCGTAAATTCCAACAAGCATTAAATCAAAGAAACATCAAAAAATAAGGCATGTTTAGCTACGAAACCAATATCAGAGTAAGATATGCCGAAACAGACCAAATGGGTTATGTTTATTACGGCAATTATGCAGCTTTTTATGAAGTTGCCCGTACAGAAATGCTGAGAAGTTTAGGCATGACTTATAAATCTATGGAGCAAGACGGCGTGATGATGCCCGTATTAGAAATGCGAACCAAGTATTTTAAGCCTGCTAAATATGATGAAAACGTTACGGTTAAAGTAACCATCAAGGAAAAACCAGGTATAAGAATCATTTTTCATTACGATATGTTTAATGAAAAACAAGAACACTTGAATACCGGCGAAACAACTTTGGTTTTTGTAGATATGAAGAAAAACAAGCCATGCCATCCGCCAGGCAACTTCATGGAAAAAATTAGTGTATTTTTTGATTAACTTCGTTAAATGCAGTGGCTACATAACTTTTTATATAGGTTTAGATTTTATCAGCATATTATAGAATGGACAAAGGTTTTAATTTTACCGGGCTTTAGTCCGCTACCCTTTTATACCGTAGCCGTATTTTTCTTCCAAGAAATTAAGAAAGACTCTTTAGTAAATAAAGCATCTTCACTTGCTTACAATTTTATGATGGCTATTTTCCCCTCCATCATTTTTCTTTTTACGCTTATCCCCTATATCCCTATAGATAATTTTCAAGACCAATTGATGACGGTTATAGCCTTGGTATTGCCTAAAAATGCTTATTTAGCTTTAGAATCAACCATTGAGGATATTGTTAAAAATCAAAATGGCAAATTATTATCCTTAGGTTTTATTTTGGCCTTATTTTTTGCCACCAATGGTATACATACCTTAATGCAGGCTTTTAATAAATCATCTTTGATTATAGAAACAAGAGGCTGGTTAAAACAAAGAATTGTTGCTTTTAATCTTACTGTTCTTATCGCTTTTTCTATTATCTTGGGGATAACCGTTCTTATAGTTGGCGAGTTTATTATCAACACCTTTAGAACAGGTTTAAATTTAGATAGTAATGGCTTTTGGATTTTCTTAATTACCATTACCCGATGGATTATCATTATAGCTGTATATTTTATTACCACTTCTTTACTTTATAGATATGGCCCTGCAAACTCTAAGAAATGGAAGTTATTTAGTGCTGGTTCTTGGCTAGCTACCTTGCTTGCCATCATTAGTACTATAGGTTTTTCGTATTACATCAATAATTTTGGAGCTTACAACAAATTATATGGCTCCATTGGTACTTTGCTAGTGGTGATGATTTGGCTTTACATCAACTCGCTTA
Organism: Pedobacter aquae; assembly: GCF_008195825.1. NCBI lineage: Bacteria > Pseudomonadati > Bacteroidota > Sphingobacteriia > Sphingobacteriales > Sphingobacteriaceae > Pedobacter > Pedobacter aquae. The sequence continues at coordinate 1,106,082 of NZ_CP043329.1, read as the reverse complement.
TTCTATTAATTGGTTTCGAGCTAAATGCCAGTTTAGATTTATCAAAAAGGAGTATCAAAATTGTAAAGCCACGATTTAACTCTTTCAAATCAGAGCCTCAAAACAAAATCAAAACACCTTAATATGACAACAAAACAAGCCCCTTACCAGTTTTCTAGTTTAATTGCCGAAGAACAAATTAAAGAAGGATTAAGCAGACAAATTTTTGGTTATGATGACCAAGTGATGATGGTTAAAGTATTTTTCAAGAAAGATGTTATTGGCGATTTACATGCCCACCCTCATGTACAAGTGAGTTACGTTGCCGAAGGAAGCTTTGAAGTTTATATTGGTGATGAAACCCAAATACTAAGAAAAGGCGATGGATTTTATATTAAACCCGATACTATACACGGCGTAAAATGCTTAGAAGATGGTATTTTAGTTGATGTATTTAACCCTTTAAGAGAAGATTTCATCTCTTAAAAGTAAGCCAAGTAGCTTTTTAATAATTTTAATGTATTGATAAATAAAAAGTTAAGTTAAAAAATAGAAAAATAACATTTTCTACTTTGGAGATTTGCTTTGAGTTTGTACTTTTGCGGCGGAGAGTTGGCAGAGTGGTCGATTGCGGCAGTCTTGAAAACTGTTGACTGTAACAGGTCCGGGGTTCGAATCCCTCACTCTCCGCATAACGATATTGAAGAAATTTCAAAAAAAGGTTGCTCCAAAAAAAGCAACCTTTTTTCTTTTAGCTTCAACACACTTTCATTAAAATTAGGATCAAGCGTAAAAGTTGGGGAGGATTACAGATTTGATTATTTTTGTAGAAAATCAATGTTTTGGATTCTACCTTACTATCATTAATCTTACCCGAAGGTCTTAGCGAATACTTTGAACTGGACAAAGTAGAGACTGTATCGGATTCTTATTACATCTATCTTAAAGAAAGGAATATACAACCCAAAGAGTTCACCGCTCAAAAGTTAATTTCTAAGGGTTTTTTCGAAGAGATTTCTGTCAGAGACTTTCCCTTACGCGGAAAACCTTGTTTTTTAAAGCTTAAAAGGCGGAAATGGATGATCGTAGAGACAGGAGAAATCGTATTTAGAGATTGGAATTTGGTAGCAGAAGGGACAAAAATGACTCAGGAGTTTGCCTTTTTTTTGAGAGACTATTTGGATTCAAGCCCAATAAGCTGTAAAACACTTGGAAGATTCTTTGGAGTTGAGGGTAAACGACTGCAAGAACAGTATGTAAGCCATTTGAGTGACTTTATGAGTTGGGATCAAGCTGAACATGCTCAGGACTGGTTGCTTTTTCCAGACAACCTTGGTGAATATCTATCTATTGATGAGACCAGCCTTTCACAAGGGGAACTATATACCATTGTTACCAATAAAGCAGCAAAAGGCAAAAAAGGTGCTTTGGTTGCTATTGTAAAAGGCACAGAAAGTGAAACGGTTATAAAAGTTCTGTGCCGTATAAAAGAATGGGCGAGAAAAAAGGTAAAAGAGGTCACTCTTGATCTAGCTCCCACCATGGCTAAGATCGTACGAAGGAGCTTTCCAAAAGCAAAGCTTGTCTCCGATAGATTCCATGTGCAACAGCTAGCCAGCGAAGCTGTTCAGGAAATCAGGATAAAACATAGATGGGATGCTATTGAACAGGAAAACAAGGAAATGGATCTTGCTAAAGAAATAAAGAAGCCTTGGATTCCAGAATTATTAGAAAATGGAGATACCTTAAAGCAATTATTGGCAAGGAGCAGGTATTTACTGTTTAAGAAAGAGGTGAATTGGACATCGTCCCAAAATCATAGAGCAGAACTGTTGTTTAAACGATATCCAGATTTACAGAAAGCCTATGAAATCTCCCAGGAGTTGTCCTCTATATTTAGCCGTTCAAAAGACAGAAGAATAGCTTTCAAAAAGTTGGCAATATGGTATAATAAGATAGAAAAACTAGGTTATAAACCCTTCAATACCATAGCTAGAACCATTCAGAACAATTATGAAACCATATTGAACTATTTTGATAACAGAAGCACAAATGCATCCGCAGAATCTTTCAATGCCAAGATAAAAGCTTTCCGATCGCAGTTCAGAGGCGTAAGAAATGTGAAGTTCTTCCTCTTTAGACTAGCTAAAATATACGCTTAATGTCTCCTCCCCAACTTTTACGCTTGATCCTAAAATTAGGGTTTATTATAAAATATCGTTCTATAAATAAAAAACATTTTTTGGAACCGCATTCAAAATCATATACTATTTTAATGATTCTTACATGAATTCTTTTGCTCTATTTAAAAATATTTAAACACCACTTATTCTTTTACTCGAATTTATGAGTAGCAGTCTTCCCATATTAATTTTGAATGATATTTTATAGAAACACAGAAGAGATAATTAGAAATTATTCTGTAAAAAACTTATTTAATAAATTTATAGAATACCCAAAGAAACAAAGAGTAAAAGCTTACAAAAGCCGAGTAATAAGCCCCGGCTTTTGTAACTATTAAAATAGAATTAAAAACCAGAATCATCCAGTGCGAAAGTATTCTTTCTATCTTTCCATTTGCCTCTTGTAAAATCAGGGATATCTTGTGAAGCATTGCCTTCAGCCAATGATTTTGCAGACAATGGTAAAATCACACTCATAGTTACAGAATCATAAACATCTATTGGTGTTTGACGCTTTTGTTTTATAGATTGTATAAAAGCATTAAACACAAACCAGTCCATCCCCCCATGTCCTGCCCCTTCTGCTTCTTTTGAATAACGCTTCCACAATGGATGGTCATATTTCTTAAACCATTCTTCTGCTGAATCCCATTCGTGTTCTTTACTTATACCTTCTATATGTACTGACTTCGCAACATCCATCCATAGGCCATTAGTACCCTGCACTCTAAAACCTAAGGCATAAGGGCGTGGCAAATGTGTATCATGAGTTATAGCTAATGTTTCTCCGTTTGCGCAATTGATAAGCGTTTTAATAATATCTCCATTCTTATAATCTATTTTAGAATTTGGATGTCCTGGAGATTTCTTATTTACGTAATCTGCCAATCCTCTCGCTTTTGATGAGAATGATACCATATTTGTTAAGCGATTTCCTCTATTTATATTAATATATTGCATTAACGGACCTAAACCATGTGTTGGATAGATATCAGCATTTAAATCTATGTTGTATTGAGTGCGCCACTGTGCTTCGCCAATAGATTTTTCTTTACCAAACTCCACACCATGACCATAAAAGTGTTTACCATCGTTAAACAATACATGTCTTAAATCATGCTCGTAACCGCCTTCTAAGTGTAACAATTCTCCAAATACTCCTTTTCTTACCATATTTAGAGCTGCCATTACATCTCTTCTGTAACATACATTTTCTAAAGTCATGTAAGGCATATTAGTTTCTTCTGATACATTGACAATATCCCAGTGATCTTGTACTGTTAAACCGGCTAATACTTCGCAACCTACATATTTGCCAGCTCGCATAGCATCTATTGCTTGATCACGATGGAATTCCCATGGAGTAGAGATTATAATACCATCTAAATCTTTTCGCTCTAGCATTTTTTTGTAGGCGTCAACTCCACCGGTATATTCCTTTGGAAGCTTCTTCTTATGCTTCACAAATTGTTCTCTACATATTCTTAATGAGCTCTCTTGGATATCGCATATTGCTATAATTTCTACATCACTCCTTTTTAAGCCTTCTTCTATATGTGTACGTCCTCTTAGTCCTACACCTATATAGCCTAATCTTACGATACCTTTGTCTTTGGCAAATAATAGCCCTGTAGGCAAGATAGTTAGACCTGCAGTAGTTAGTGTACTGCTTTTAATAAAATTTCTACGGTTCATATTATAATAATTCAATTAATTGGTGCTCATTAAAGCCATCATTGGTAGTTAATAAAAATATCCTTATATGATAGTTAATAAAATTCATCAGCTCCAATATCAATTATCCCATTATATCTTGCTTGATTATCAATATCAAATAATCCTGCAGACGCTCCATGCCCATTATATCCAATATTAATAGCCGGTGAACTGCTCGATAGGTTTAAACTAAATGGAGATAAGCTTAAAAATTGGGGATTTTGAAAAAGACTATTTGAATCTCCTCCAGAACTGCCTTTCCAACTTGCAAAAGTGTTGCAAACCGCACCATTCCATAGCCACTTAGTTGAACTCCCTGTAGTATAATATAAATTATAGTTTATACCGTTAAATATTCCTGTGGAATCATTTTTTCTAACAAACATACCCCTATCATATCTTGCATAAATGATATTATTGTGTATTTCATTGTAACTACAATTTGTATTAAGTCGTATTTCACCCACCTCTTCTCCATAATACCCCAACTCTCTTGCATTTTCATATAAAGTATTATTTGTTATAATACATCCAATAGTTCCTCCTCCTGTATAGCCAGAATATCCCCCCATTAAAATACCTTCTGCTCTATTACAAAAAATGAAATTATTTCTAACAATACAGTATTGAGTCGGAAAGTCATTATTCTCACTCACAAGTCCAATACCTCTATCACTATCTCTAACTCTATTTTTCTCAACTGTAATATATCTTGCTCCATCAATATAAATTCCTATTGTTCCAGCTATAGATTGAAGTGTTGGAACAGGACCGGTTCTCCCATCAATGTTCCAGATGTTATTTTCTTTAATTACTCCATTTCTAGCATAATTATATAATGGATTAGAGTTACCTAAGTATCCTCCTGCTATACAAATCGCTATATTCTCTCCATTATAAATTTGATTTCCCGAAACAACGAAATCGGATACATAGCCATTAATAGTTAAATTTTCACTTGTCCCAGTATTATTATCATGAATTATATTGTTTTCAATTGATATTGAAGTTATTGGTAATGTAGAATTACCTATTACATTGATAGCATGGCCTTCTCTGCCAACTGAAGGCGAAGCGTTGTTTTCAATATTATGAATATGACAATTTTTAATAGTTATGTTAGACGAAGCCCCATTTATTAAAATGCCATCTACCATGTTCCCACCACTAGAAGTTCTTAAATCACATATTTCTAAATCTTCAATATTAATCCAAGAAATTGATGAAAGCCTCATTAAAGCTTCATGTCCTGTTACTGATAATCCACAACCACTTATAGTGGCCTTTTCGTTGGGAAAAGATTTAAGAGTTATGGGCAAACCTGATGTACCTGAGCTAGTGAAATTTACTTTTTCAACATAAGTGCCTTGCCTAACAAAAATTGTAGCTCCCGGACCTGCCACAGACAATGCATGATTTATAGTTCTAAATGGTTGTGTTTGTGTTCCACTTGAGTAATCGTTACCACTTACTGAAACATAATATTCAGTTACAGAAGACATAGCGACATTAGGCTCTATAATTTGCTCTTTACAAGATGTAATTGTTAAAAGTAAAAAAACTATAATTGGAACACACAAAGTATCATAAAATTTTATTTCTTTTTTCATTATTTTAAACATTAAATTAAAATCAACATTCTTTTTAATTAAACAATCTATCACCTTGTTTTAATTATTTTATAATATATATTATATGAGTAACACGGAATCAATACTAAATATGCTATTTGATTATTTGACAAAGCAGACAACCAACTGTATATCAATGGTAATATAGCTCCACCTGCAATACCCATTATTAAAATTGCTGAAACTTTGTTAAGTGTTTTACCACTCAAGCCCCTTAAAGTAAGTGGCCAGATTGCCGGCCATAATAAAGCGTTACTAAGCCCCAACAATGCAATAAATGCTACGGATAATTTTCCTGGAGAAAAAACAGCGAGTGATGTAAATAAAATACCTAATAATGAAGAGTATAAATATGCTTTTTCTTGAGAGATTAATCTAGGAATAAACAATGCTCCAAAGATATATCCTAAAAGCATAAATACTAACGTATAAGATGTTAAACTTTTGGCTGTATCTAAACTGATACCATGATAGATACCATAATTACCAATAGTATCTCCTGCAACAACCTCTACACCAACTGTAACAAATATTGCTGTAAACCCAAAAATAAACCTGTTGTTTGTTTTTTTTATTTGAGCTTCATTATTTTCTAATGCTTTCCTTTCATCTTCTAAGTTTGATAAAGCTATTTCTGGTAAATTGATATATTTAACCGTGAATGCAATAATTAATAGAATAATAGTTAAGAAACAATAGGGCATGATAACGCTACGAGCCAATTCATCTAAACGAATTATTTTTTCGATGAGAGATAATCTTTTTAGCTCTTCTATCAAACTATCAGAATTATTAAGAATAACTGCCCCTAGAATGAGTGGGGCCAAAATTCCTCCAAACTTATTACAGACACCCATGATACTTATTCTTTGGGCCGCTCTTGAAGAATCTCCTAGCATGGTAACATAAGGGTTTACCGCTGTTTGTAATAAAGTTATTCCAGTGCCTACAACAAATAAACCAAATAGAAAAAAAGGATAATAACGATATAAGGCAGCTGGAATAAATAATAGACACCCAGCAGCCATAATTAATAAACCAACTTGCATACCTTTAACCATACCTATCATTTGTAAAATTCTACTTGAAGGAAGTGCCATAACAGTATATGCAATGTAAAAAGCAAATGTTACGAGATAAGCTTGCCATTCTTCTAATTCACAAGCGATATGTAAGTACGGGATTAATGTACCATTTATCCAGGTTATAAATCCGAAAAGGAAAAAGAAACAACTAAGAACAACTATTTGTCTTACATATAGTGAACTATCCGTATTTTTATTTAAAGATATCTTGTCTAACATTTCCCTTTTTCAAAATTTTCTAATGCATTTTTAACATTTCCATATCTTAATAAGTAAGCTTTTGCATTATCATAATTTGTAATTCCAGATTTATCCATCAACATTTTTACGCCCCTATCTATTAACTTTTCATTACTAATCTGCATATTTAACATATTGTTATCTAAAACTTTACCCAAACGAATCATAACACTTGTAGATATCATATTTAAAATCATCTTTTGTGCTGTACCACTTTTCATTCTAGTGCTTCCTGTAACAAACTCTGGCCCTACAACTATTTCAAGTGGGATATCAGAATTTTGAGAAATGGGTGAATTTGAATTACATACTATACATGCTGTAAATATTCCATTATTGCGGGCTTCTTTAAGTGCGCCAATAACATAAGGGGTAGTTCCACTTGCAGCAATACCTATTACTACATCCTTAGAATTAACGTCATAGCTCTTTAAATCAAGCCATCCTTGCTCAAAGCTATCTTCCGCATCTTCAATACCATAACGCAAAGCCTCATCACCGCCTGCCATAATTCCAATTACTAAATCATCCGATACTCCATATGTTGGAGGGCACTCGCTAGCATCTAAAACTCCAAGTCTTCCACTTGTACCTGCACCTATATAAAACATTCGCCCTCCTTGTTTCATTTTTTGGCGATTATATCAACTAGTTTAGTAATAGATGGTATAATTTTCTTTACATTACCTGAAACAGTAGAATCTTCATGATTAATATGAGTTAATATTGCCTCTGTACTCATCTTTTCTAAATGGCGATAATGAGAAGGCATTTCTGTTGTTTTTATAAAATTTAATAATTCTTTATTCATTGAATTCTTATTTAGAAAATCAAATTAACTTTCATTAATTATAAAATATATTTAAAAAGACTATTTATTCTCAAATAGATCGGACTATTATCTTTTGCTAAGAGCTTTAATTAACTAGGATCTTTTTCGTAATATTTTTAGAAGCCATAGTTAATGATGCTATTACAATTCTTGATTTTATATTCCCAGGAAGGCTTATAGTTTGATAGCCTTGTGAGAGATTTATTTGTTTATTTATCAAAATTTTCCCACTAGCATCTAATAGATAAAATCGTGAGTCTGTATTTTCACTAGAATAAATTAATAATTCTATTCCATCTGATCCTAAAGGCTTATATACATTAAACCAAGTGTTTTTAAACTTTGTATCTACAGTAATAATGTCATAAGCTTTTGAATTCCCATCAAAGTCGACTTGCTTTAATTGGTAATAGTTTGTTCCTGAGTTTGGAAATTTATCGGCATAATTATAAAGTTGAATGGTATTAGAATTTGTATTTCCACTTACAACCCCAATTTTATTAAATAAAACACCATCAATGGATTTATAAATCTCAAAATGAGAATTGTTTTTCTCTAATGATGTTGACCAGTTTAATTGTACTAAATTTCCAACTTCTAAGGCTTTAAAATAAACTAGTGTTACTGGAAGAGTAACTGGAGGAGTATTTATTTGAATAAAAGATCTGGAATTCCAAGCTTCTGGCATCGCTTTCCAATCTGCTGTAGGATAAAAAGAAAAAGTGACATAATCTTGTACAGTACCAAATATATTTCTATTAACAGAGAATTCAATAGCTCTTTTACCATTTCCTAAATCAAGAACAGTTGAGAAATTCATTGCAGACTCAAATGTAGCTTTAAAAGCCCAACTCCAATCAGTTGATTGTGTTCCAACAAAATCGTAAACACTTCCTGCGGTTCTATTGCCAATAAATGCAACATCTGCTCCTGAAGGAGCATATGCAAAACTAGAATAGCCTGTTCCAGCATTCTTATCTGTGTTAAAAAAAAGATAAAATTCTTCGTTATCAGCTAAAGTAAATCCTGAATTTCCTTCCAAATAGAAGTATATGTGAGTGTCAGTTACTTTTGTTTTTAAGAGTTCAACATTTTGCACTCCTACCTGTGGTGTACTGCCGTAAAACGTATTAGTATAATTTATAGGTATAGTTCCCCATTCAGAAAAGCTACCATCTATCACAACTTCATTTGCTTTTGAAGAAAGACCTGTAAATAAAAAATATACAAGCCCTAATAATTTTAAAAAGTTCTTTCTCATTTTTTTTGATTTAATTGATTAATTTTTGTTGTTTTTTATGACTTACAATTTTTCACTTATAATGGGGTAATCCTTATTATAAGAGAACAATTACTCCATAATATTTTTATATTTATTAAATAAATACTGTACTATTTTTAGTGGTTGCTCCATTGGGGTTAATGGATAATTATTATTTTCTGAAGCCCATTGTTTTTCAAAGGCAAAAAAGTCTAAATCAACAGTATTTTGTCCTTTTAATTTCTTTATTTGTGAATTAACAAACATTTCCCAACGAACCAAATAATAGTCTTTCAACAATCCTGACCACTCTCTACAAGAATAATCATTCAAATCACTAGACTGACCATTCCAGGTTGTAATAAGGGTTCTTGCATTAAATTCATACAATTGTTTTTCTTCTTTTGTATTCCCTCTGCTCTTCGCTGTTTCAAGCCAAGGACCTAACATAAACTCTTCTCTAGAAGACAGTAATCTATCCTGATCTTTAATTAACTCTAAAAATTGTTGTGCTTTTTTTTCAAATAATTCTATATCCTTTTTCTCATATGCAGTTTGCATTTCTTGATAGATAATACGGCCGTAGTTAGCTAAGACTTGTCTAGTTATATTAACCATATCGTACTGAAAATTTGAATTTTTTTGTAGACTTGGAATTGCATTCATCGATAATTTCCATATCGCTTCTAAATCTTTTCTATTATAATCAATTTCCCCTTCCCCCCAGGTAGAAGCACTAGTCTTATTCCATGCCGGACGAGCGCAAAATATAGTTTCTAATGGAGGATCTTTACGTCCATAAGTAGAGTTATAAACAGTATTTTTCAATTTACTCCATACTTTTTGCATTATTGTATCTTTCTGTCCATAGCGACTATTGACATAGGTATTTAACCAACTTGTTATATCTAGTTTATTTGAAGTCCATGCTAAATCAAAAAGTAAATCGTACAAAACTTCATCTTGACCTATTGCTTCTGGTGCAGCTCCTAGTCCTTTCAAACTAGCCCTTCCTATAGGATGCTTTAAAGCATAATTTACATCTATATTCATGCTATCTAACTTTCCTGTCATACCAGTTCTTCCTCCAAAATTTGGTATAATACTCCAAATCCAATCATGTCCCTCATAACCGTTTGGCCTATTCCATAAATATTTACTATAACCACCCCATTGCGGACGAGCTTCAGCATTTAAGTCTGTTATAATAGCTCTGCCTTTAGGTACATTTTTTAATAATGCAGCTTTAGGATTATCCTGCCAAGCTTGTAAAACCCAAATTGCATCTGGGTTAAAGTTTACCATGGCTTTATAAATAGCCTCTCCTGCGCTTTCAAGATTAACACCTACAGATGTTCCTCCTTCATGGAATGGATCTCCTTGGTAATAATTTGTTCTTCCATAAAGCTTTTCTTGTTCTTCATAATAAATTTTTGAAATTTTACCAAAAAGTGGATCTGTTGGTAGCAACATCGCAGGACGCTTAAAACTACCCCATAGACCAGGATCGTGTATTTTAGCTGATGGATATTTTTTATTAAAGAATTAGGAACCATACCATAAAAACCTTGCATAATTGGTTTCATTCCTAAATCTCTCATTCTGTTGACAATCTTTTTTTGAAGTTCGGCCTGTTCATCTATCCAGCTTTGGGGAACTGGCCCGCCCCAACCTTCTAAATTCCCCATTAACCACCAAGCATTAAATGCGGGTCCTCCAATAAAATCCTTTATTTCAGAATCAGTATAACCTAATCTACGAAGAGTATTCTGCCAGACAGCCTCTTGCCCAACCATTGCTAATGGCATATTAATTCCACGTAGTGCCATCCAATCAATTTCCTTTTCCCATCTTTCCCAATTCCAAAAGGACATGGTATAATTGAATGTACAATAGTTAAAATAAAGCCTATAATCAGAAATAACGGTATTTTCAACTTTCTTTGAAAGTTTAGAAAGCGCTTTTGGCTCTTGATATCCGGTCCAAGACAAACTACTATTAGTGTAATTCTTTAGATAATAATGAAGTGCAGCAGCTATACTTACATTATTAGTAGCTTTAATTATAACTTTATTTTTTTTTGTTTCTATTTCATACCAATCTTTTTCAGTATTTTCTTTAGAATAATGAACTTCTATTTGCTTGTGATGATTAGGTAAAACTCTTTCTATAAGCTTTAATACCGCATTTTTATTTTGGGCATGCGAATTATAGGCGCATAGTATGGACATTACCAAAAAAATTGATATTCTCATTACTTAGTCTTTAAAATTTAAAATGTATTTATATCAGTGAAACTGAATAAGATAGTAAGTAGGGATTCTTCTGATTAGTAACCATATTCATCCCCCTTTATTTCCTATTCCAATGAAATTTTTCTAATACAATGATTATTTCTGTCTAAAACATAAATTATTCCTGTTGGATCAACCGCAACATCTGCAGGTGAGCTAAATCTAGCTCTTGAAATTGTTCCATTGGCGAATCCTTTTCCTGCTCCAGCAATACTAGAAACCTCTTTAGTAGTACCATTAATAAATCTTATAGTATGGTCTGGACTTGTATTGTCTGAATTATCGCCAGTACCTCCGATATATAAGTTATCATTAACATCTATACCAATACCCCAAGGACTTGCAAATTGTGCCTGATTACCTGGACCGTTTAAAAACCCATAAGTTGTTGAGCCAGCAAATCTTGATTTTTCCCAAGTTCCTGCATTTAATTTTTCTATATTACAACCGTAATTATCAACCACATAAAGATTACCCTTACTATCTACTTCTATATCACCAAGCATTCTTGTACCATTAACTCTAATTTGCTCAATAAGGTCACCTTGTCTTGAAAAACGGTAAACAATACCTGCATCATAAGAAATACTAAAAACATCTCCATTTCTTTTATCTACAGTTATTCCACATGGGTTAGGTATTCCAGCAAAAATTGATACTTCTCCCTGAGGAGTTATTTTTCTAATTTGCCAATTCCATGTATCTGCTACATATAGATTATTTTGAGCATCTATTGCTAAACCATAAGGGTGATAGAAATTGGCATTATTACCTATTCCATTTGTACTACCAGCCGTCCCGTTTCCTGCAAATGTACTTACCAAGCCACTTGGAGTTATTTTTCTAATAGCATGGTTACCAACATCAGCAACAAAAACATTACCATAAGTATCTGTTACAATACCTGCTCCTCTTATGCTAAAATTAAATTGCGCCTCTGATGAAGATCCGTCTTTATACCCTGATAATCCGGTACCTGCTAACGTTCTTACAGTTAAGGTTCCTCTTATATAATTGAAGTCTACTGTACTCTCTACCTCTCTACCTGCAATACTTATTTTTATTTTACCAGATCCTGATTTATTAGGTACGGTAATAACCAATTTATCTTTATATGCTTCATGTACAGTAGCCCTCATATTATTAATGGTAACTATAATATCTCTTGGGTTACTACTAAAATTATTTCCATAAACAATTATTTCTGTATCACGCGAGCCTTCTAAAGGAGAAAAAGAGTCTAAACGAACTGGTTGAGAAGAGTCATGTTTATAACTCATATTTCCGTCCACTAATTCTACTTCCTTTTCATTACAACCTGACACTAAAATCAATAGACATAAAGCAGTCTTTAAAATTATTTTTATACTTTTAACATTCGTTCCCATAATTGATAATTTTTATTATTGATGCACTTCATGTGCGCCAATAGAAATTAAACCATTTTTAGTCCTCGGATTACCGAAAAAATCTGTTGTGCCTTCTTGATTATTGATTTGCCCAACACCAATTGCTCGAGAAGAAGCTTGTAAACTTAAATTGTAAGCAGCGGCATTAACAAACAAAGGATCTACTCCAAATAGAGAATTGCTATCTCCACTTGCTGCAATCCAGTCGTTAAAATTATTATAAGAAATAGCATCCCATTTCCAATTGGTTATAGTACCTGTGGTGTAATACAGATTATTACCTATAATATTATTCTCTCCACCAGCATTTTGCTTGTTAATAAATACTCCTTTATCTGCTCTAGCATAGAGAATATTATTTTTAATAACATTATTAAAACAACCAATAGTGAGTCTTATTTCTCCTTCGACCACCCCCTCTGGACCCAAAATTCTATTATTATTATATAATGTATTATTTACAACAAAGCAATTCTTTGTACCACCACCTGTATAGTTCTCATATCCTCCAAGGTAAATACCTACCAACCAGCTGTTATATACAAAATTATTTCTCACAATACAGCTTTCAGTAGGAAATTCGTCGTTTTCACTCACTATTCCAATACCTCTATCGCTATCATAAACTTTATTTCTTTCTATAATAATACGTCTAGCTCCATCAATGTATATTCCTATAGCTCCATGATTTGCTAATGCCGGTACAGGACCAGTAGAACCATCAATATTCCATATTTCGTTATCAGCAACTACACCATTTCGAGCATAATTAAAAGCTTTATTAGGATTACCCAAATATCCTCCAGCTACACATATACCAATATTCTCACCATTATAAATCTTGTTTTTCCTTACAACAAAATCCATTACATAACCGTTCACAGTTAAGTTTTCACTTGTACCTGTATTATTATCATGTATCTCATTTTCTTCTACAATGACTTTCATAATAGGACTAGTTGAATTACCTATAACATGTATTGCATGTGCCTGTCTACCTGTTGCAGGATCTCCATTATGCTCTATGTGATGTACTCTGTTCTTACGAATAACGATGTTGCTAGATGCTCCGTTAACTAAAATACCATCAGGAATTGCAGAACCGGTTGTGGTTTTAAAATTTGTAACTTCTAAACCTTCTAAAATAATCCAACTTACAGAGCTTAAAGTTATAAGTCCTTCACTTCCAAAAACTCCAAAACCCTGACCACTAATTACAGGAGTTTCTCCTTTAAATGCTTTCAATGTAATATATCTGTTTAATACACCAGATTTAGGAAATTTTACTTTTTCTACATAAGTACCACCTCTTAATATTACACTATCGCCGGCCAAAGCTTGACTTAATGCATAATTAATAGATTTAAAAGGATATTCTATTGAACCATTATTAGTGTCATCCCCATCTACCGCTACATAATATGTTTTAGCAGGTAGATCTTTTTGAGATACATCATTAACCTTTTTACATGCTGACAACATTGTATTGCCATAAAATATAATTATTGCCAATAATATTGCTTTCATGTAATTCTTAATTTTATAATTACTTTTCATTCTATCTAATTATTGAAAAACTTCTGGTTTTGGCCAAATATCATCTCTAAAGACAGGATTACCATATCCAGGATTCTGAAGTAAAATTTCTGATCCTATTAAATCTCTTTCTCTTTGAGGGATAGGAAATAAATAATTCTTTGCTGGATCAAAATTGCGACTCTCTATTAAGATATTCTGATTTGTGAAGGGGTTAAGTGCTCCGTAAATTGGACCATTCATAACCGCTGGTGCTATTCCCCAACGTTTTATATCCCAAGTTCTTAATCCTTCAAAACACAATTCTACTCTTCTTTCTTGACGTATGCGCTCCCTCATATCACTTTTGGTTAAGTTTGCAGGGAGGTTTGGCATACCTACCCTATTACGCACCGCATTAACTGCATCATAAACCGTATTATCGGGACCAGAAAATTCATTCTTAGCTTCTGCATAATTCAACAATACTTCTGCATATCTTATAAGTATATAGTTTAGTCCTGATCTTAACGTAGGAACAAAAGACGCTGGATCTGCATTCTTCCTTACGAAAAAACCAGATAACCCACCATTATCTGCACTTGAAGTAAGTGTATAAACAGTTTTTGTATTTCCTAAATAATCTGTCACCGAGCTACCATGTCTTATTATTGCCATATCTAAACGCGGATCTCGATTTAAATAAGGATTATTAGGATCGTAAATTGTAGATACATTTATAGGCTTACCTTGTTTATCTTCAAAAGCATCTACTATAGATTGTAATGGATTAGATGCTCCCCAACCTGCCATAGAGGGAAGGTTTAGCCATAATTGATGCGGACCACCTAAAATATTTTCAATAAATTGTATATCAAAAATAACCTCATTATTATTTTCGTTCCCTATATTATGGAGCGTTAAATAACTCTGTGTTCCGTTTGCCCTAAACAAATCATAAATACCTAAGTCCATTACTTGCTGAGCAGCATCAGCTGCCTCTTCAAATCTATATTCATAAAGTAGAACTCTTGATTTAAGAGCTAAAGCAGCACCTTTACTAGCCCTTCCCTTTTGTGTAGGATTATCTGCTAAATATGGATAGGAATTTAAATCAGTAATGATGAAATCAATAACTTCATTTCTCTTATTCCTAGGTATTTTAAGCTCATTTAATGATAATGGCTTATCAACAATTGGAACCCCTCCATATAGCATTACTAAATTATGATAGTAATAAGCTCTTATAAATTTCGCCTCAGCTATCAGTCTTTTTCTCGCAGCATCTGGCATATCTACTTTGTTAATATTATTCAAGAACACATTGGCTCTGCGGATATAGGTATAAAAACGATCCCACATATCATATATAAACCAACTATCGGCTGCATAAGTCCCTGCAGCATGTGTATTATAATCAGAACCTCTCCACACATTTACCATATCATCAGACCAGGTATTATAAGCCAAAACATTCCATATTAACAGCTTATCATCTATTAAGAAAGTATTATATAAAGCTGTCAAAGCCTGTTCGGCATCCTCCTGATTTCTAAAAAAAGATTCATCACTTAATTCAGATCTTGGAGAAACTTCTAGAAAATCTTTATTACAAGAAACCAGAAAAGGAAAAACTAATCCCCATATTATTATATAGATTCTTTTCATTTATATGTCTCTTTAGTTATTAAAAATTTATGTTTAGTCCACCCGTAATAGTCATTACCTGCGGATAATAATTACCATCTCCTAAAGGTGCTTCTGGATCAAATCCTTCAAAGGACGTAATCAATAAGGGATTATCTGCACTAAAATAGAGTCTAAATCTTTCTAACTTAAGTTGTTTAAGAACCCCTTTTGGCAAAGTGTAACCCACCTGTAAATTCCTGATTCTTAAATAGCTTGCATTCTGTAAAAAGAAAGAGTTAGGAACTGTATTCCTGGATGCAGTAGCTAGTGAAAGTCTAGGGTATGCTGCATTAAGGTTTTCTGGAGTCCATCTATTTAAGTGCATATCTAAGGCTTTTGCTCCATTTACGAATGGATGAGTTGCTTGCCCAGAAAGTAAATTATAAACTTCTCCCACTCCTTGGGCTGCAATAGAAGCGTCAAAGTTTTTATATATTACTCCCATTTGTAGCCCATAGTTAATCTTCGGAAAATAACTACCTAAAGATTTTCTATCTTTAGCATCAATAAGATAATCGCCGTTTAAATCTTTATACCTAATATCTCCTGGAGCTGCGCTTCCTAATACGGCTTGTGAAGGATAATTATAAACCTCTTCCTGACTATTAAATAAGCCATCAGCAACATATCCATAAATATTCTGGATAGGATCTCCTATTGCTCTTCCAGGACCGTCTCTTCCTCCTAAATCTGTGATTTCATTTCTTACGTAAGAGAAATTACCATTTACAAAGTAATTAACAACTCCAATTTTGTTTTGATGACGGGCTACAAACTCAAAGCCTTCATTAGAAACCGCTCCAGCATTTACCGTAGGATTTCCAAATACACCAAGTATAAATGGCTGATCTATTGGAAGTAAAATATCATCAGTATTCCTAACAAAATATTCACCTGTTAATGATAATTTTCCTTTAAAAAATTCAGCATCAAAACCTATGTTTGTTATTGAAGTGGTTTCCCATCTAATTCTCCTATTAAAAAGAGAAGTACCTGGTAACGTTCCTTTTTCTGCTATTCCGGGTACTAACTGACCACCAAAAGAATAATTAACTCCGGGCACATAGGTAGAGATGAAACCATAATTACCAATCTCCTGATTACCCAACTGTCCCCATGAACCTCGAAACTTTAAATTATCTAACCAATTGAATTCCGGAAAAAAGGTTTCATCAGAAATCTTCCATCCGGCAGAAAAAGAGGGGAACCACCCCCATCTATTTGTTGCAGGAAATCTAGATGTACCATCATATCTTAGATTAAACTCTAACAAATATTTCTCTTTAAAGTTATAGTTTAAACGAGTAAAATACGACCTTAAAGAGTAATCTATAGCAGAACCATAATTTGTTTCTGTATCTGCATTACCTGCATCTAACTGATCTAAGTCATTACTTATTAAATCAAATATATTAGCTCCAATCCAGTTAGTTTTAGTACTTATTTGATTATAACCTAATAATACTTTTAAATTATGAACAGAATTAAATGTGTGCTCATAATCTAAAAAAGACTGTAAATTCAACTCTAAAGTTTCTGACCTGTCAGCACTAAAAAAACTTCTAAAACTTCTGGCTACAGGATACGTCTGCAAAACATCATCATAAGCATTATATAAATTAAGTGTTTTAGCTTGAGTATTTAAGTTGGTCCATTGGTTGGTTACTCCAGCAAGACCTCTTAATTTTATACCTTTGATAATTTCATACTGTCCGCTTAAAGTAGAAATAAATTTATTATTTATCTCTTTTCTATATCCACCTTCTTTGGCTTGAGCAATAGAGTTATGCTCATTCATGTAAGCACCCCAAATTCCTGGTGCGTACTGAATAGGTACTACAGGGGGTTCACGATATGCCCTGTGGACTAAATCAAACACTGAAATAGAAGGATCGTCAGTCTCAACACGAGTACCTGATAAATTTAAACTAATTTTAAATTTCTTTGAGAAATCCTGATCAAAATTTGCTCTTAATGCATATCTATCACTAGATGTATTTGGTATCAATCCTCCCCTATTTAAAAATCCAAAAGACAGAGCATACTTTGAAACTTCTGTCCCCCCTCTCAAACCTAAATGATGATTTTGCTGAAGTCCTGACTCTGAAAATAAGCCATTAACCCAATCTGAATTTGGATAATTTACAGGATCAGATGCATTCCTAAATTTTTCAATTTCCTCTTCTGTATATCTAGCAATACCACCATCATTAATAATTGCTTCATTTAATAATAACGCATAATCTACTGAACCTAAAAATTTTGGTAAACGTGTTGCTTGTTGGAAACCTGTATATCCGTTATAGGTAATATTAGTTTTACCTGCCAGCCCTCTTTTAGTAGAGATTATAATCACACCATTAGCAGCTCTAACTCCATAAATTGCAGAAGCTGAAGCATCTTTTAATACAGAAATATTATCTATATCGTTAGGGTCTACATTAAACATAGTAGACTCTACTCCATCAACAATAATTAAAGGATCATTACCAGAACCTAATGTTCCAATACCCCTAATTCTTATTGTGCCCTGATCTCTACCTGGCTGACCAGAGTTTTGTATAACCGTTAGACCTGGTACTTGACCTGTTAAAAGGTTAGAAACATCCGTTGCAGGTCTATTTTCTAGCATTTTACTGGAAACAGTTTCAACAGATCCCGTAACATTTACTTTCTTTTGAGTACCGTAACCTACAACTACTAACTCCTTAAGTGTTTGTATATCTTGTTTTAAAACAATTACAAGTTGGGTTCTTCCGTTAATTTGAATTTCCTCTGTGGTAAATCCGGTATAAGTTATAACAAGTATTGATTGTGGATTTACAGCTTTTAAAGTGAACATTCCATTAATGTCTGTAACTACCCCGCTAGTTGTTCCTTTGATTCCAACTGTAGCACCAGGTAAAGGATCTCCTTTATCGTCAGTAATTTTACCTTTAACCTCTATAAGTTGTATAATTAACGTACTATTACTAGTTTCTTTTTTAGGACGTATGATAACTGTTTTTTGATCTATTACATAAGAAAGGTAAGGCTGATTTTGAAAAATCTTAACTAGCGCCTCCTCAACATCCATATTTTTATTATCAAGCGTTACAGGCAAACCATATTTTTCTACCAAATCAGGATTATATAAGAAATCATATGATGTTTGTGTCTTAAATTGCTTTAATACATCTTCTAAAGATGTCTGTCTAGCACTTAATGATAATCTTTGAGCTTTTAACTCATCAGCTTGTAATTGTAAAATCAGTACGAAAAGAAATATAAATACAATTTGTATCCTCATAAAGATTCTTCTTAATGTTACCGGAGGTATGGAAAATAACCACGTGGTAACATGACAATAAAAATTCATATATTTGAAAAAATTAGCGGTTTACGATTATTGATGTCTTATCATAATTATTGCTAATGATCCTATTATTAACCGGATTCTGTTGCAACCAGAATTCGGTTTTTTTTTTAAGGAACACTAACTTTTTTGCTTAGTGTTTAACCATTATCCTCCTTCCCCTTGTTTCAAACTTTACACTCTCTGTAAGCGAAATTTTCCTTAACACGTCCTGCATATTATCAAAACGAGAAATAGATCCTGTAAATGTTATTTTTTCTACATTACTTAAGTATTCGACTTCCACATCATACCATCGAGATAATTGAACCATTATAACCTTAAGTGGTGTATTATTAAAAATAAACTTCCCATTTTTCCATGCTATAGATTCGTTAGCATCTACTTTTATCTTAGTCACAGAACTCTCGCTAACTATCACTTGTTCATTAGGTCTTAAAAGAGTTTCGTTTAATACAGTATTTTTTGTTTTTACAACAACGGCACCTTCTAATAAAGTAGTAGTTATTTTATCTTCATCTGGGTAAGAAGTGATATTAAATTTTGTTCCTTTAACAACAGTTTCTTGGTGAAGAGAAGATACTATAAACGGTTTAGCTTTGTTATGAGAAACTTCAAAATAGCCTTCTCCTACCAATTCAACTAAACGTTTTTTGTCTGAAAATATAACAGGAAACTTAATAGAAGAAGCAGCATTTAGCCATACTATAGAATTATCTGGTAAAACAACCTTAAACTGACCTCCACGCGGTGTTGATATTGTATTGTAGGCTTCTTTGTTTCTATAAAAATAATTTGGATCTGATTTATAAGAAAGCGTACCATCATCCATTTTAGTGATGACCATCCCATTTTCTTTAATAGAATTCCCTATTTTAATACTATCAAGATACACTGTTCGTCCGTCATTCAAGGTTAGTGAAGCCTGATTTCTACCAGCCAATATTTCAATCTTTTCTTCAATAGCAATTTTTTGCTTTCTTTGAGATGATTCCCACAAATAATATATCCCAACACTTAGTAATATGGCAATAGACGCAGCTATAGAAGCAATTCTCCTAAATACAATTATCTTGTTCTTATTAATATCAATCTTTAGACTGTTCCATACATCTTTAAAATGTTCATCTGCTACAACTTCATCTGTTATAAAGGTCTCATCGTAATTTCCTTTATACCATTTTTCTACAACGATCTTCTCTTCCTCTGTACATTGTCCATTTACATATCTGATTAGAATATCCTTAGCATTCGATGGCTCTTGTTTCAATTTTTCTCCTTTTTAGTATATTTATAAGAGAGACAATCGAAACGTCTATAGGGGGGTAATAAAATGAAATTATTTATAAAAAACTGTAATTAAAGCAGTCAAAAGAACAAAACCAATACGGAAGCGCAATATTTTAAGAGCACCTTTTACATGGCTTCTAACGCTTTGTTCTGTGATATTTAATTTTTCTGAGATTTGTTTGTGTGAAAGACCTTCTTTTCTGCTCATTTCAAAAACAGTTCTCATTTTTACAGGCAAAGAAGCAATCTCATATTCAATAAGTTCAACAAGCATTTTTTCTCTAATCAAATGGTCGGTATCTGCTTGATGAAAATTATTTAAAAAACTTTGAAATGAATTCGCATACTCATCAGCTCTTTTATTTTTTAATTGGAAATTAATTATTCTATTTCTTACTGACTGATAAAGATATGCAGCGAGATTTTCCTGAATATTTAATGAAGCTCTATTTTGCCAAAGATTAGAAAATATATCATGAATAATATCCTTTGCATCTTCCTGATCTTTTAAATGTCTCGTAGCATGAACATATAAAAGACCTTTATACCTATCATAAAGTTCGGCAAATGCTTTCTGATTGTTAAGTTTTAACAAACCAACTAACTCATAATCAGAAAGTATTTTATGTTCGGTCATTTATTTTAAAATAAGAGATATCGTGAAATTATCAAATAAAATTAATTTGTTTAAGAATAAATCATTTTAAATTAATAGATTTTATTAAAGATAGCAATTCACAATTTGATTTTAAAAGCAATAATTAACCAAAATTCTTTTTTCATCTATATTGAAAATATACTTTGACTCATTATATCTAAACTTCATCTTATTAAATGTTTGATTAACAGTATTCTTTTAAAGTCATTCTAGTAAAACTAACCTTAAATGTAAGTATGTTTTAAACGATACTTGAACACTATATAAATAATAAATAGAAAATACTAGATGTGAGAATTTTTATGAGTTTTATCTAGCTATAAAATTATAAATCACTACTAAACCTATTAAATTTGAAGCTCTCTTTTTTCTTATTTTTATAAAAATTCTTGTACTATTTTCTAATATACTTTTAAAATACTTTGTTGTTTTCCCTCACTCTCCGCCTAGCATAAAAAAAGCCTTAAAATCATAAGATTTTAAGGCTTTTTTGTTTAATCAATCGCTTTATTAGTTGTTAAAATTTTTATAGCGTAATAAAGCTTCTAAATAATAATAGTCTGCATATACTAATGGAACATTTACCTCTTCATTATGTGGGAGACTTCCTGTGCTATGTTTAAGTAAAAAATTATTATTGGTACCAACTTGTGCAAGATATTTAGGTGAGCTTAAAGACTCTAGAATTTTTTGAGCAGAGTTTATATAATATGTCTTTTTCTCTGGACTGTATTTACACAATTCTAAAAGAGCCGAAGCTACAACAGCAGCTGCAGAAGCATCTCTAGGTATTTCTTTGTAAATACTGGC
This sequence comes from Pedobacter aquae, assembly GCF_008195825.1. Classification (NCBI taxonomy): domain Bacteria; kingdom Pseudomonadati; phylum Bacteroidota; class Sphingobacteriia; order Sphingobacteriales; family Sphingobacteriaceae; genus Pedobacter; species Pedobacter aquae. Next base: position 1,084,135 of record NZ_CP043329.1, on the reverse strand, counting down.
ATTATATTTAAAATCAGGTTTATAACCTTGTTCATTAACATTAAAATCCCAATAAGGAATATAATCTTTAGGCAGATTTTTATGTTTCAAAAAGAAATCTGTTAAGCCTATAGCTGCATTCAAGAACTTTTTATCTTGAGTTTCTCTATAAATCATGGTGTAGCCATAAATAGCCCACGCTTGCCCCCTAGCCCAAGTAGAATTATCTGCATAACCTTGGCAAGTTTGACGATGAAGCATTTTACCTGATAAGGTATCATAATTTACTACATGATAAGTACTAAAATCTGGTCTGATATGATATTTTAAAGATGTTTCTGCATGTTTTATAGCGATATCCTTATAAATATTATCACCTGTTGCCTTTGATGCAAAAAACAGTAATTCTAAATTCATAAGATTATCAATAATTACTGGGTAATCCCAAAAAGTTTTCCCGTCCCAAGATTTACGTGAATTCCAAGATTCTATACTTCCAATAACTGGGTTAAACCTACTAATAAGAGATTTAGCTGATTGTATAAGTACTTCTTTATATTTAGGGTTTGATGTATTTTTATAAGCATTACCATAACTACAATACATCATAAAACCTAAATCGTGGTTACTAGTATTAAATTGATTTTTCTCTAGAGATTCTGTCCATCTTAAGGCATGCTGCTTCCAATAATTATCTTTAGTTAACTCATACATATACCATAAGTTGCCTGGCCAAAAGCCGCCTGTCCAGTCTTTAATGCCCACGTATTTTAGTGTACCATCTTTCGCTTGTGTTCTCGGATACATGGTCAAATCTTGAGACACCTGCAACATATTTTTATACTGTTTATCAGCTAACAACAAAGTATTACCGACATTAATATTGGGCTTCTTTTGTGCAAAAGACACATATGTTATTAAAGATAGGGCTAGGATTAAAAATCTAATTTTCATAAAATGGAACTGATAATTTGGAATTATATATTTGTATAAAATCATCATCCATCCCGAAAGAATGGCATGGATAATGAAAAAATTATGGTGCTACTACATTAACTTCAAGCTCTTTTATAGCTCTGCTTTCTCCGTAAACATTGATATTAAAAGCTTCAAAAGCCACCTTGTAAGTACCTGGTTGGGTATAAACAAAAGTATATTCATCTAATCTGGAGCTCATATTTTTTAGCGCAACACCTACATCTGGTTTTACACGTGTTAAATTAACAGCATTAGAAACAGCCCAAACTTGATTACTTAAAGCAGTAGAGGTACCACCGGCAATTTGTAAAACTGTTGAGTTACGTTGTAAAACCATATGATCTCCTAATAAAGGGGAAACTGATATAGCTGCATGTGCAACGGTTAAATTGAAGATGATTAAACCTAATAAGATTCTTATTTTTAATTTCATTTCTAATTGGTTTTTATTTTACAGTAATTATAAATTTAGGAGTTTATCCAAAGCAGTATTACGATAAATACTATTTTTTAAGTTAGATTATAGCCCTAATTCCATTCTTTAAAGCTAAAAATAATAGATATTAAATTTATAAATGGTTTACTTCCTAAAACTTAAATTATATACAAGTAAAACAAAATAAGTTTATTAATAACTATTAAAGGGGTAAAAAACAAGACAAAAAGGTGGAATAATGGTGTTTGGGCTTTAAAAAAAAGGTTTTATTCAATATTTAATTTAAAATCCTGTCTACATATTGATAAACTTAACCCAAAATCTCACCAACATGCTTTTTAATATTGATACAAATGGCATCAAGAGGTAAATCATTAGCATCGTTACCAAAAGGGTTTTCTATTTCTTCTGCAATAAGCTCTAAACTGGCAAAGGCATATAAAATAAAAACCACTACCGGGATGATATAATAGCCCAAACTAAAAACCCAACCGAAGGGTAAAGTCATCACAAAAAAGAAAATAAACTTCTTGATAAAAACACTGTAAGAAAAAGGTATTGGTGTATTTTTAATTCTTTCACAAGCACCGCAAATATCGGTAAAAGACATCGCCTCGCTGTTCAAAATCAATAATTGCTCTGCTGAAAGTTTCTGCTCTTGATGCAATTTAAAGAGCTTATCATACATGGCATGAGCAATTTGATTGGGTAAATGCTTCTCTTTATGTAGATCTAATTCAGGATTTATTTCATGGTAATCTTCATTCTCTCTTAAATGGCTTTTAAGAGCAAAAGCATAATTAGGAATCATGTTATTAAAAAACTTCCTATCATCAGCAGCTAAAAAAGCTTTTAATTTGATGGCAAAATTCCTAGAATTATTGGTTAAAGCTCCCCATTGTTTTCTGCCTTCCCACCACCTGTCATAAGCTGTATTGGTTCTAAAAACTAATAAAAGTGAAATCACAAAACCTAATATGCTATGCATTAAGCTTAGGTTTTTTACATGACTACTTTCTGATAGCTGCCAATATTCTAGCTCTAAGTAAGCTACCAAACCAGCATATACACTAACAGCAAACATTAAAGGCAAAAGCTTTCTAAAAGTATCTGCTTTATGTATTTGAAAAATAAAGGTGAACCACTCTTTAGGATTATAATTAATCATGTAATAGGGTTATATGATGTTTTCTATAGTAAGTTGATGATTTTCTCTAACCACAATTTATCTAGCTCATCAAATGCGGCTAAAGTATCGCTATCTACATCTAAAACACCCCAAACTACCTCATTTTTAATTAAGGGAACAACAATTTCTGATTTTGATAAGCTGCTACAAGCAATATGCCCAGGGAAAGCATCTACATCTTCTACCATAAGCGTTTTAGCTTGTGCCCATGATGTTCCACAAACGCCTCTGCCCTTTTGTATTCGGGTACATGCAACCGGACCTTGAAACGGACCTAAAACCAGTTCTTCATCCTTAACTAAATAAAAACCTACCCAAAACCAATTAAACTGTTCTTTTAACGCTGCCGCGATATTAGCCAGATTAGCAATCACATCTGTCTCGCCACCTAACAATGCCTCTATTTGTGGGTAGATAGATTGGTATTGTGCTTCCTTATGCCCTTTAACTATTTTTAAATCCTCTGCCATAACACAAAAATAACATCGCTAATTGTAAAGCGTTTAAAAATCTAGAAAAATAGCTCCTTTTTACAATTGTAACAGAATTAATAAATGCTAATTAGGCTATTTTACTTAATTTTCTCCATCTCACGTTTATAATTTTTTGTCATGATGATAGCTAAAAAAGTCCTTTTTACATTTTCATTAAGTGCTTTAGCCTTAGGAAGCATCAGTACCAAACCTTTTGATGAAGGTATGTTTCCGCTAAGCGAGGTTTCTAAATTAGATCTTCAAAAAGCCGGGTTGAAAATCCCACAGAAAGAAATTTATAACCCCGATAGTACCAGCTTGATAGACGCCTTAGTTAACGTTGGCGGTTGTACAGGTTCTTTCGTTTCTGAAAGCGGATTAATTATTACCAACCACCATTGCGCTTTCTCTGCCGTACAGTTGGCCAGTACTGCCGAAAATGATTATTTAACCCATGGTTTTGTAGCCAATAAACCTGAACAAGAAATTGAAGCAAAAGGTTTAACCTGCCGTATTACAGATTCTTATGAGAATGTATCTGAAGAGATATTAACAGCTGTTAGTGGTGTTGATGATGTATCGCAACGCCAAAAAATAATTCAGGAAAAAATAAGAATTATAGAAGCCAGAACAGAAGCAGCAGATAAAAGTATTGATGCTGAAGTGTCTGAAATGTTTATCGGCAAAAGCTATGTTTTATTCAAATATAAAATCATTAGGGATGTTAGATTGGTTTACATCCCCAAGCAAAATGTAGGCGAATTTGGTGGCGAAACCGATAATTGGGTTTGGCCAAGACATACTGGCGATTTCTCTTTCATGAGAGCTTACGTGGCACCTGATGGTAGTGCAGCTAGCTACGCTAAAGAAAATGTTCCTTATAAACCTAAAAAGCATCTTAAAATAAATGCTGGCGGTGTGAAAGATGGCGATTTTACCTTCATGTTGGGCTATCCTGGCAGAACGTTCAGGCATCGTCCTGCTCAATTTATTGCCTACCAACAAAACTACCAATTACCTTATACAGCAGATTTATACGAGTTCCAAAATAAAACCATGGAAGAGGTAGGTAAAAGCAAAGGACGTACAACAGAACTAAAACTGGCAACACGTATTAAACGCAATGCCAACGTTTTAAAAAATTACCGTGGCAAGTTAAAAGGCTTAAACAACATCGAGCTGTTAAAACAAAAACAAGAAGAAGACAATCAGTTGGTAAGCTATATCAACCAAAATGCTAATTTAAAACAGCTATACGGTAATTTGATGTACGAGATAGATGATATCTACAAACAAATCAATAACAGTGCTTATCAAGAGTTATGGTATGCTCAGGTTTACGGTTCAAGTAATTTGTTAAGAGTAGCAGCACAAATCAATGGTTTTAAAGATGCTTTGCTAAAACAACCTTTGGATAAACGAGAAACCTTCTACACCACTAACCTTCCTCGCTTAGAAAAAGTCATCTCTAGTTTATATGATTCTTATGATACTGATGTAGATAAAAATCTACTAAACAACATGTTAGAAAGAGCATCTAAACTTCCACTTAGCCAAAAAATAGCTGTTATAGATAAGAATACTCGTGGCTTTAACAGCTCAGAGCAAGCTCAAAAATTCATTAGTAACCTGTTTGCTTATAGTCGATTAAGCAATGAAAACTTCACCAAAACCTTAATCAAAGACATGAAGCAATTGGTGGTTTATAATGATCCTTTCCTCAGTTTTGAGCAAGAGCTATCTAAAGAAGTAGCTTTAAAAAAGTTAACGCAAGATAAAAGAGAGGCTAAATTAAGTAAGCTCATGGCTGATTATGTGACGGTTAAAGAACAGTACCTGCAAAAGAACTTTATCCCCGATGCTAACAGTACTTTACGCCTAACTTATGGCCACATCAAGGGCTTCTCTCCTGTTGACGGCAGCTATATGCTTCCCTTCACCAGCGTTAAAGGCATTATTGAAAAAGGCAGAAGCGGAAATATAGATTATCAATACCCAGAACAAATTAAAACCTTATGGGAGCAGAAAGATTTCGGTCCGTTTAAAATGGCCGAGTTAAACGATGTGCCTGTGTGCTTTTTATACGATATGGATACTACGGGTGGCAATTCTGGCTCTCCGGTTTTAAATGCTTATGGCGAGCTTATTGGCGTAAACTTCGATAGAGCTTACGAAGCAACCATTAATGATTACGCCTGGAACGAAAATTACAGTCGCTCTATAGGTGTAGATATCCGCTATGTACTTTGGGTAGCATCTAAAATAGATAAGGCAAGCGGCGTCTTAAAAGAATTAGGTGTATAAGCACATTAATTCTTAACATTCAAAAACTTATCAACTTTACATCATGGTTGGCTTTAAATTCCCGAAATTAGCCAACCATGATTGTTTCTATCACTATTGTAAGATACCCTAAACGCTATATTCCATTAGCTTTTTTCGCTATGGCGATACACCGCTTCCCTCTTTGGATAAACAAAGCATGTACATTCTGGAAACTGGTGGGCTGTGGCAAAAACGGCACCTTCGATATTAACCCAGATTACCAGCAATGGGGTTTATTTGCTGTTTGGGAGCATGAAGATGATTTCAGAAAATTTCAAAACAGCTCTTTCATAGCCAAATGGTGGCAAAAATTCACCACCGAACAATGGACTGTTTTGTGCGAACCTATAGAAGCCCATGGCAAATGGGATGGTAAAGAACCTTTCGGGAAACCTAAAATTAAAGGACATGAAGGTATGGTTGGTGTACTAACTAGGGCAACCATAAGACCATCAAAACTTAAAAATTTCTGGGCCAACGTACCAAAAGTATCTGCTATCATGAACAGCTCACAAGGTTTCATCACCTCGGTAGGTATCGGCGAAGCTCCTTTCATTAGACAGGCTACTTTTTCTGTTTGGAATTCCTTAGAAGACGTAAAAAAATTCGCTTACCGCGATAAAGAACACGCCGATGTGGTAAAGCTTACCCGCAGCGAAGACTGGTACAGCGAAGAGCTTTTTGCCCGCTTCAGAATCATAAGCAGCGAAGGTACGTTGATGGGCAAAAACCCAGTGGCTAGTGATTTTTGATTGATTGATTTTTGATTTTTTAATTTTTCCTTTTGAATTTTTAGGTCATTGCGATGAGGAACGAAGAAGCAATCTGTTTTTAATTATTTATTGATTTTTGATGGATTGAATGATTGATTAAGCGATTTTGAATTTTTAATTTTTCCTTTTGAATTTTTAGGTCATTGCGATGAGGAACGAAGAAGCAATCTGTTTTTAATTATTTATTGATTTTTGATGGATTGAATGATTGATTAAGCGATTTTGAATTTTTAATTTTTCCTTTTGAATTTTTTATTTTTTTTAACCAACCACCCCCATGCGAGTAGTAGCAGAATTACCACATCCGGAATGTAAGATTACCATCTTTTCTATGAACATGAAGTACATCATCAAGTTTGAGCAAGGTACTTTAGAGCAAACCTACAAGCTTTCTGAAATGGATTTAATCAACGGAGTTGATAGCGTTTTTGAACTCTTAGATGAAGACTTTATCAAGCGAGTAAGTGCCAGATTTCAGGACATGAGAGCCGATTTTATGACTACTTGGAAGAAGTATAATTAGCACTTTATACAGAATATATAAAAACCTATAAAATAGATAGTTACATTATAAAAAACCCTTAAACAGAATATAATTTTGTAATTTACAGCGAATAAAGCCCTGAAACATCTATAAACTAAAACAAATACATCAAATAAAATTTATAAAATACTGTATTACAAATTATTAAATATAGTTAAAAAATATAATTCTGTACTACCAAAACGCCAAATAAATGACAAGTAAGTTCGAAATTAATAGCCTTAACACCCAAATACAAGAGCAAGTACAACACATCATTAATCATAAAACAAAGCCTCTTGGTGCCCTCGGAATTTTAGAAGATTTAGCATTAAGAATCTGTCTTATTCAAGAAACGGTATCACCTAAAATTGCATCTCCTACTGTGGTAGTTTTTGCTGGTGATCATGGCATCACCCAAGAAGGTGTTAGTCCGTACCCACAAGAAGTAAGCTGGCAAATGGTCATGAATTTTATAGCTGGTGGTGCAGCCATCAACGTCTTTACCAAACAAAACGGTTGGGATATTTTGGTAGTTGATGCTGGGGTTAACCACGACTTTGACCCAGCTCTACCTTTACAACATTTAAAAGTTGCCAAGGGAACACAGAACTTTTTACATAGCCCCGCCATGACGAAAGCTCAACTAGATGAAGCTTTAGAGAAAGGTGCTAACTTGGTTCAAAAGATTCATGATCAAGGCAGCAATTGTATCGCCTTTGGCGAAATGGGTATTGGCAACACTTCTGCCGCAGCAGCCATCATGCATAAAATTACAGGTATCGCTATGGAAGCCTGCGCTGGCAGAGGAACGGGCTTAAATGATGAAGGACTGGAAAAGAAAATTGCTATTCTCAAACAAGCTATCATCAACAACCCTGCTTATACACCTGAGGAGATTTTACAAACTTTTGGCGGCTTTGAAATCGCTATGATTGTAGGTGCTATGCTTAGCGCTGCACAACAAAAAATGCTGATTGTGGTAGATGGCTTTATTGTGAGTTCTGCGCTGTTAATTGCACATGCACTTTACCCTCAAATTTTAGACTATTGTGTTTTTGCTCATCAATCAGACGAAACTGGACATAAACAAATGCTCCAATTCTTAAAAGCAAAACCTCTTTTAAATTTAAATATGCGCTTAGGCGAAGGTACTGGTGCCGCATTAGCCCTGCCAATTATCCAAGCATCGGTAAACTTTATCAATGAAATGTCTAGCTTTGAAAGTGCTGGGGTGAGAGAGTCGGAGGACCGTTGACTGTAGTCCGAAGTCTGGGGTTGAGAGTCCGAGGACCGATGTCCGCTGTCCGAAGCCTGGGGTTGAGAGTCTGAGGACCGTTGACCGCTGTCCGAAGTCTGGGGTTGAGAGTCTGAGGACCGTTGACCGCTGTCCGAAGTCTGGGGTTGAGAGTCCGAGGACCGATGACCGCTGTCCGAAGTCTGGGGTTGAGAGTCTGAGGACCGATGTCCGCTGTCCGAAGTCTGGGGGTGAGAGTCTGAGGACCGTTGACCGATGTCCGAAGTCTGGGGTTGAGAGTCTGAGGACCGTTGACCGCTGTCCGATGCCTGGGTGGAGAGACCGTGGACCGATGTCTGCTGCCCGAAGCCTGGGGTGGAGAGTCTGAGGACCGAAGACGGATGACCGAAGTCTGGGTGGAGAGTAAAAAGTAGAAAGACTGGGTGGAGAGTAAAAGACGCCTAATTATGTAATGAATAATGAACTAATGACTAATCACCTAACAAACTAACAACCTAACCAACTAACAACCTAACAAACTAATCACCTAACCACCTAAAACAACAATGAAAAAAGAAATCAGGATATTTTTTACGGCGATGATGTTCTTTACCAGAATACCTTGTCCGCCTTCTACAGACCATTCTGAGGAGTATTTAAATCGCTCTAGCAAGTACTTCCCTCTTATTGGTATTATTGTAGGGTCTTTATGTGCTTTGGTGTTCTGGCTGGCTTCTTTTGCCTTTTCTTTAGAATTATCTTTGCTTCTGAGCATGGTAGCTTCTTTACTCATCACAGGTGCTTTTCATGAAGATGGCTTTGCCGATGTTTGCGATGGTTTTGGTGGCGGCTGGACCAAAGAGAAAATCCTCACCATCATGAAAGACTCTAGAGTTGGTACTTATGGTGTTGCAGGTTTGGTATTGATTTTAGCTTTAAAATTTACCGCTTTAAAAGAAATCGGACCAAGCTTTATCATTCCGGTTTTAATTGCTGGACATGCTATTAGTCGTTTAAATAGCGCTATCTTGATTTATACTGATGAATATGCCCGGGAAGATTTATTGAGTAAAGCTAAACCCCTAGCCACTAAAATGAGGAAAGATGATTTCATCATCGCTATCATTTTCGGTATCGCACCTCTCCTGTTTTTTCCTAATTTATGGATTTTATTAAGCATCATCCCTTTACTTTTGGTGAAAGCTTATTTCAGCAGGTATTTTAATAAATGGATTGGCGGCTACACTGGCGATTGCTTAGGTACCGTACAACAAGTTTCTGAAGTGGTATTTTACCTGAGCACCATCCTCATTTTTAAATATTTTGGTTAAACATGAACATTTATTTCATTAGACATACAGAGGTTTACAACCCCAACAAACTTTGTTACGGACAATCAGAAATTCCTTTAGCAGAGAATTTTACTGCACATTTCGATTGGTTACAAGATAGCTTAGAAAGTTCACTTGAAAGCCCTACAGCTTTTTACAGCAGTCCGTTTAGAAGATGTAGCAAACTTGCCGATTACCTATCTAACGACAACTTTATTACCGATGAACGTATTGCTGAACTGCATTTTGGAGATTGGGAAATGCAAGCTTGGGACAAAATTAACCCCAAAGAACTAGAACCTTGGATGGCCGATTTTGTAAACTACAAAATCAACAATGGAGAGAACTTCTTAGAACTTTATGAACGCTCCACCGCTTTTTTTGAAGATATTTTAACAACAGGAAACAAAGATATTGTGGTAGTAACCCATGCCGGCGTGATACGTTCTATTTTAGCTTATGTACTTGATTTTCCTTTAGAGCATGCGTTTAACCTCGAGGTTAGCTATAGCTCGATTACTAAAATTGTTTATCAAAAAGAGTTTAAAAGTACTAAAATAGCTTTTGTGAATAGAACGGAAAGGGTTTAATTGTGAGCTTACATCCTAACAAATTATTCATGTCGCTTGGTATCATAAAAATAAGAAAACTATAAATCTGTTAAGGTTTTTTCTTTTACGATTTGACTATTAACTTTATCTAAATAAGTTAATTGTACAAAACATTGGTAATTTTGGTGATTTCTATGTTCAATAGATAATTTGATATCTCCCTGATCTGAACGCCAAATAGCATAATATTTACAATTACCAATTTTAACAAGGCTCATCTTCGCTCTATCATCATCTATAGCATGAGGTCCAACAAATTTCTCCATAAACTCAGTTGGCTTTCCATATTTTTCAGTTAACATAACTTTTAAACCGCTATAATCTCCATAAAGTGCCGACCATGTTTCTTTAAAAGGAAAAATAACATCTATTTTATGAACTAAATCTTTTTGCCATAAAGTTGAAACTTCCAACATACAATTTTTATAACCTGCAAAATCACCTCTTAAAGTAGCTATTCTAAGGTTTGTTGCTAAATGGTTGAAGCCATTTTCCTCCATTTTAGAAATATACTCAGCCATTGTTCCGTTTATAGGAACATCTTTAAAAGTTAAGTGTTTCTCCTGTGCAAAAGACATCCATCCTATCAACAAGAAAAGTGTGGTTAAAAATTTAGCTTTCATATTCATCAGTATTTTATTTTTTACGCTCAACTCACAAGTAATACACTTTCGGTATTACATTTTCATATCCAATGGTTAAAAATTAATTGTAAATATGATTAAAGCTAAGGAAGCATTTTTTTTTAGAAAGGTAAATTATAATACATAACAAATTCATGGTATTACATTAGTTTCTGATTAGACTTAAACATCAGATTATAAAGACTATACCCTTTTGTAAGAAAACTCTATAAAAACAAATTTCTGTACACTTGTCTTGTGAAAATATCTACCATCCTACAACGGCAAAAGAAACAAAAAATATCCTCTCTGGATTGTTAAACTTATATTTTGAACTCATTTTTATATTTAGTGCTTTTATTAAATAAGCACAAGTCAGGCTATCGCTCTTTATCCTTATTTGCTAAGACTTGCCATTGGAGGTAAAATCTGGCGAAGGTTTTTATAACTACCATACGGTATTAAAGATTTACTAGTGGCAGAAAAGTTTAGGTAGTTCTTATAGCGTTTCTTACTCCAACAAACATAAATTCATTCTAAAAAGCTTTTTTATTTAGAAAAGCAGGGCTATTACTACTATTAAAGGGCTAGTCCGGTGCTTTGCTTTACTCCTCGTCCATTTTCCGCAAAAGCTTCAAATGTCCTGCGGGGTACCGCCCTCGCCCCGGTTTATGTACATAGGTTTGATGCTGGGCCTGAGAAAAGAGATAATATCATTTGATAGTATCATAAATATAATTTTTGGTTAGTAGTCAAAATAATGATGGGTAAACTGTGTAAAATATTAAAGTATCTACGCTATATATGGCGGCACAAGAAGGCTTTGAGTGATTTATCTTAACGCTCATCATTGCGGCATCTTAAGTGTGTATGAGTAATAAAACGATTAACCTAAATCATTCTAACAATTTCCAATAACTTTAATTTATCCTTCAAATAGTAAGCTCTATAAAAAAGAAAGAACTAATCTTGAAATTTTGACATACCTACCTTCAATTTACATTTCAATCTACTTTGAACCCAAGTTATGTAGTCAATAAAATTACTATAATCTTCTAAATGGCTATTTGGCCCTAAAATTATTTTCTTGATCTCTAAATTAGGAACGTAATCAATTAAATCAACTTGTTTACTTGATAAAGGTAAATTTATTAATTCTGATTTCCTGTCATTAATGTGTAATGGAAGTTCAACATATGATACTAACTTTCCATTAAAATTATATTCATGTTTTAAAGTTTTTGAAATGTTAGTATTACAATCAACACAATCATTTGATTCTAATGAATACTCATTAAATGGATTTTTCACAATAACCCTAAACTCATTTTCAACTGACCATATTTCGTTTTTTACACCTGTAGAAAGTAGCGCAAAAAGCTCGGGCTTATTCTCAAAAAGCAGATACTTATCATTAAATTCTTTATGGAATTTTAAATAATCATAAATATTACTTTTATTGTCTCTTTCATAGGCGACTTTTTGTAAATAAACTTTTGACCAATTTGTAATTTTTTCACTTATTTCAAATATAATAGCAACACCTTTGCAATTATCACCATATAAACGCCACAAATTATAATCCTCTTCGTTATCATCTTGTATTAATGAACCAGATAATATAAAGTGCTCTCGTTTATATTTATCAATTTCTTCTTCACTAAAATCAATAGGTGATTTATCCAAAAGATATTTTATCTCGTTTTTATCATTCAAATTAAAACAATTATATAGCCTAATACTTCCTGAGTTTAGAATATTGATTGCATTTCTTAGGCTTGTGTAGTGAGTAAATTTAATTTTACCCTCCGATAAAACTTTCTCATTTAAAAACTTTGCACTTAATTCAATTTTACCAGAAGTTGGTTCTGATTTTTCATCACCACCAAACATAGAAAATATAGAACTAGCTCTTAAACCGGGGATGAATCCTTGTGCTTTAGAAATGTATTCATCAATTTTTTGATTTCTTGTCATTATACCCTCTCCACAATCTTAATTTCTTCTTCTGTTAAATCATATAATTGATAAACCAATTGGTTTATTTGGTTTTCTAATTCTATTATATTGGCTAATGGGTCTTGTTTTTTAATAGCTAAAATTTGATTTACTAAAATCTCAATTTCTTTTTCTTGGGCTTGAGAAGTAATTTTTATAGGCAACAATTCAATTTTGTATTTCTTCCACCTGTTTGTTCCCATCCCTGTTGTTGTCCCAATTAGGTTGAAATACCACTCTGAAACTTTTGAATTTAATATTGCCAGAAGAAATTTCAATTTTTCACCTGTCATAAAAAAAGTAGTTGCTTCCGCAAAATACTTTTCATCGTCAAAAGCAAATTTTGGTTTATCGGAAATCTCACCCCAGACAATTTTGGGTTTTTCAAAATCTCTCCAGTAAGAAATAGAGTCTTGAGTTTCAAACCATTTATTAGATGTTTTCTTTCTACTTCCAATTTCACCACTTTGTTCTAATCTTTTCTTTCCGACTTCTATGAAGTGGTCCTTTATTGAAGGGTAATCTTCTATATTAATTTTTAAACTTGGAAATGTGGAGATTACCCACAAATTTTCATACTCATAAAAATATTTTTTTAAATCCCTTCCACGAATTATTGGTTTAATTATTTCAGCATTTTTTTCATCTGCCTTTATTAATTCGTTCTTTTTGTTTTCATCTATTATGAATGCTTCATTATATCCTGTTTTTATACCGAAGTTTATTCTAACATTAAAATCTTTCAATAGTCTCGCACCATTTTCGATTTTACTTTTCAATGTGCTAAAAGATTGATTTCCGATAAACCATTCAGATGTTGATGGTGGAGTAAATTCAAAGCTGTTCTTATTGAAATATTCATCTAATGAAGCACCTATTGAATAGTCTTTTGATAAATTGACTACTTGAAATGGTTTTGAACTCAATGATTTTTGAAGTGTAAAAATGTTTGATTCAACGGTGGCTTCTTCAAATATTTGAACATCTTCAATATTTATTAATGCAATTGGCTGTAATTTTTGAATAAAATATTTTTTTAGAGGCTCTCCATAAATTGCTCTTAGCCAAGAATTAGAAGTAATGTAAGTTAAAAAGCCAAGCGGCTTTAAAATATTACCACCAAGTTCATAGAATAAGCAAAAGATGTCTGCTCCTTTAGAATAAGTTACATAATTTGCTTTTGAAAAATACTCTGACTGCTCTTTAACTTTAGACAATGAAAAGTAAGGCGGATTCCCAATCACAACATCAAAGCCCACAAAATCGCCATCATCATTTAGCACTTCAGGAAATTCAAACCGCCATTCAAAAGCATTTTCGAAAATCTTATTGGCTTTTATTTCTTCAATTTTTGAACTTATTTCTTCTATTTCTTTTTCAATTTTTTGTTGTTCTGCCTTCCGTTTTTTCTCAATGTTTTTATTTGCCTTTCCATATGGAGTTTCGGGTTCAAAAAGAAATGTTCCTGTAAAACGATGATACAGTTCACTCGCCAGTTTATCTAAACGTTTTTTAAGTGGGCTGTTCATCCGTATTTCAGAAGAAAAATTTTGTTTTATCTCTAATATCAATTTCTCCATTTCCCTTTTCTGCTCTTTATTTTCTGCATTTCGGTAAGTGTCTACTGCTATGCGGTAGCTGTCTATATTCCACTTGCTTTTCTTTAAGGCTTGTTTCAGGTCGGCATCTATGGCAAAACGGCTCACTAAAGAGTTTCCGCATTTAATATTGATATCAATATTGGGCAAGGTTTCTAACTCTGTACTGTTTTTGTAATACGCATTTTTCAACAATTCTATCCATAAACGTAAACGGCATATTTTAACCGAGTTGGTATTAATATCTACCCCAAAAAGACAATTTTCTATAATGCTTTGCTTCTCATGAAAAAGTGTTTCTTGTATGCGTTGACTTTCTTTATTGGTGGGGTGATACTCAAAAAGTTCGCCTTCTTCATCGGTTACAATCAACTCATCATTTACTACTTCTACCAGATATTCTTTAAGGCGTTTACCTTCACGGTCTTGCAGAATTTTTAAATCGTTTTTTACGGCAATCATTTCATTTAATGCCGAAACCAAAAAGTGTCCAGAACCCACTGCTGGGTCGCAAATTTTAATACTGTTTACAATAATATTGGCTTCTTTGCGGTCTTCAATTTTATCATAAAGTTCTTCTAGTGTGTTACAATTCCAGTTTTTGGTTTCATTAAATTTTTGTACAACAGCTTTACGAATTGTTTCTCGGCACATGTACATGGTAATAAAGCCAGGTGTAAAGAAAGAGCCATCTTTATAACCATTTATTTTTTCAAAAATTAAACCTAAAACCGATGCATTAATGAGTGTTTTATTATCTTCTTGTATGTCTTCGCCACCTTCAGCACCAAAATCATAAGCATCTAAAAACTCAAATAAATATTGAAGGGTGGTTAAACTTCCAGTTCTTTTTTTGCCTTGTGGGTCTTTTAAAACTGTAGATGATATAATGGGTATTGTTTTATCATCTTTTAAATTACTAATAAAAATAGTTTGATGTTCTAGCTCGGTTGGCTCAAACAAAGAAGAATTTAAATAAGGTACTTTAGTAAATACTGCTTTAACATCTGCATTTCTGTCTTCATATTTTTAGCCAGTACCTGAAAAAACAAACTATTTAAATCATCATACTCTTTAATAAATTTGTTGCTTAAAAAAGCATAATCCAAATTGCGCTTATGATAGTTAATTAACTGCCCTTCTAATAGCTTAAGAAATAAAATTCTGTTAATCCATGTTATAGATAACTCTAAAGCAACATTAAAAAGTCTTTCTTGGTAAGTGCTGCCATATGTAGAAGAGTTTTCTAAACGGCTTATTTTATCCAAACTGTCTAGCTGAATAATGGCATCTTCTAAAATAGAGCCTGTATTTCTTGCTCCTTCTTTGTTTCTCTCAATAAGCTTTTTACTTCCCTCTTTAGTTTCTGTCAAACCAATGATATGTAACAGCTCACTATAAAATCTTTTATCAAGGCTGTTGCTGTCATTAGTAAAAGGGAGTTTTAGCAAATGCTCTGGTGATAACAATTTAAATAATGCAATTAGTGCATTATCATCTGCTTTATCTGTATTTCTAAGTTGTTTCTGAAAATCTTGAATGTTAAAGTAAGTAAATTCTATTTCGTTAGTAATACTTTCTATGAATGGTTCAGCAATTTGTTTGTAGAAAAAATCTGTTTTGGTATCAGCCAAACGCCCTTCTTCAAAATCCGTAAACTGCTTTACAAAGGTTTTATTTTGAGCAAAAAGTCTATCAAATAAGGTGGCATCAAAAATAAACCATTCGTTTATATTTGAAGCTATTAAATGTTTTACTTCAAGATTTTTGTGTGTTATTCTTTCTCTTAGGTAATATAATACCAATTCCTGAAAAGCTTTAACATTCAGTTTTTTGGTGGTAACCATTTCTGATTTGTTAGTAGGCTTTTTAGCTTCGATGATTACGCCAACCGTAGAGTTTGCATGTTGTCCGTTATGAATAACAAGGTCATTTCTACCTTTTGTGTTTATAAAATGATTTTGCTTATAATATGTGTCTTTAAGAAAATCTGAAACTAAGTTTTTGTGAAACTCTTCGCTCTCAGTATCATTCGTTCTGTCTAACAAAGTAATGAGATTGACCTTAAAACCTTCAATATCAGTCCTATTAGGTTTTACCTTTAAAAAAGCTTTGTTTAGTACCTTTTTGGGTTTCAATTCTTTTGTTATCATTACGTAGTTATGTTTTCTTGAAGTGGTTAAAATAAGTTTTTCTATTAGAAAGATATCTAAGTGTTGAAAATTAAAAAGAAAAAACAAAAAGAGAATTAAAAATTAAAGAAAAAATTCAAAAATCATCCACATCAATCCACCAAGAACTGGTAACCGATAACTGATTCAAATCACTCATTCTCTCATTCAAAAATCAATCAATATAATCAAGATTGCTTCTTCGTTCCTCATCGCAATGACAGAGAAAAATTCAAAAGGAAAAATTAAAAATTAAAAAAACAGGAAAGTCATCACCCAGAACCGACAACTGGTAACCGATAACTGATTCAAATCACTCATTCTCTCATTCTCTCATTCAAAAATCACTCATTCTCTCATTCAAAAATCAATCAATAATACAGTCTAACCAACTAACCAACTACAAACTAACCAACCAAACTACACTCCACCTCTCAACTCTAACACTGCCGTATTTAGCTTTCTTCTGATTTCCTTTTCTTTGGCTCTATCGTGGTAATTGAGCAATACTTGCACTTTAAATTTGGTATAATCCTTCCTGATTTCGAGGGTTTTTACAGAAAAACCATCTTTCATGGTATAATCTTCATAAGGTTTGATGATGTTTTCTAGATGTGCTTCTAAACTTGCTGGGGTTTGGTTTAAGTTAACATCCAATTCAAACTCTACCGTAAGTTTTTTAATATTTTGCTTAGATTGGTTAACAATTAAAGAGGTAAAAATAACCGAATTAGGTATCAGCACCATATCGTTATCTTCATTTTGGATGATGATATTGATTAAGGTAATGTCTAAAATTTTCCCTTCTTGGTCTAACACTTTGATATGATCTCCTAAAGACAAACGGTCTGAAAACATGATGATTAAGCCGTTAATCATGTTGGTTACGTACTCTTTAAATATCAAAGCAATAGCTGCCGCAACAATGGTAATGCTGGTTAGAAACTTGATAGGGTCTATCCCCATAAAAACCATAATAGCTATGATGAGGAAAACTGTATTTAAAACCGAAACAATGCGGTTAATACCCAAAATAAAATTGTCTTTGATATTAGCCTTGAGATTATTCTTACGGATATACCAATAAATGATGATTAAACGCACCACCGAAATAGAGAAACTTGCCCCCGTAACAATCAGTAAAGAGTAAGCTACTTTACCAATAATGGGCACTTTAACATAAATTTCTGGCTGGTTGATATTAAAATATACCAAAGTAGCATAAACAACAAGCTTAATAAAAATAACAAGTAGCTCTGTAGTGGTACTTCTTTCTTTAGCTGTGATATCTTTAATATTCATATAGGCTTTAATCTACATCAAATTTAAAGAAAAAGACAATTAAATTTAATCAGGGCTGCTAACTGCGATGAAATATTTTAGTCAGCACAGCCAATTTAGCCGCTATTTGAGGCTTTAATTCATCGCCCACGAGCTTAAAAGACCAATTTTGTTCTGTAGTACCGGGCAGGTTCATCCTACTTTGTTCATCTAAATTTAAAATATCCTGTAAAGGGATGATGGCCGTTTTGCAAACCGAAGCATAGGCCATGCGGATGATTTCTTCTGCCACATTATGCTGGCTTATTTTCTTGTTGCAATACAAATTCAGGTTAGCTTTGATGTTATTTCCGGCTTCTTTATACCATCCCAACAAGGTATTATTATCATGCGTACCGCTATAAACAAAGAAATTTTCTTGATGATGGTGCGGTGTGTGCAAAGATTGTGGCATATCATCACCAAAAGAAAACTGTAAAACTTTCATCCCAGCGAGTTCAAATTGGTCTCTTAGTAGAAAAACACCTTGGTTTACATCGCCCAAATCTTCAGCTATAAAAGGTTTTTCTGGGAAATGTTTTAAAATAAAATCAAAAAAATCAGCTCCCGGTCCCTCCTTCCAGGTACCATCTTTAGCCGTTTGCGCTCCTGCTGGTACTTCCCAATAATCATAAAAAGCCCTAAAATGGTCTAGTCTCAAAACATCAAACCATTGGATATTCTTTTGCAAGCGCTTTAACCACCAATCGTAATTTTGCTTTTTTAAAACATCCCACCTAAAAACGGGCATCCCCCAAAGCTGACCATCTTCATTAAAATAATCGGGCGGTACACCTGCAATACCTTTAATTTTCCCCTCTTCATCCAAAGCAAAAATATCTTGCTGCGCCCATACATCTGCCGATTGATGGTTGACATAAAAAGGTAAATCGCCAATAATTTCCACATCATTTTGCTTGGCATAGGCTTTTAACTGTCGCCATTGCAAATCAAACAGGTATTGTTGCCATTTAATTTCTATTATAGCTTCTTGGTGTTTTTCAGTTTCTACCATTAAAGCCTTCAATTCTCGCTTTTTTATAGCGCTAGGCCATTGGTACCAAGGCTTTTTATATTGCTGATGTAAAGCCATAAAAAGAGCATAATCATTTAACCAGTAGCTTTCTCGCTGGCAAAATTGCTCAAAAGCAGGTGGTAATTGCTGTTTGGCCTGCTGCCAAGCTTTTTTCAACAGTAACTTTTTATGCTTTTCTACTTGCAGATAATCTACCCGGTTTCCCGGATGTATAGCAGCCTTATCTAAATCCTTTTGTTGCAGATAGCCCTCTTCTACCAGCGGTTCTAAGGCTATAAACAAATTATTACCGGCCATACTGCTCCAACTGCTATAAGGCGAGAAAGACTCTGAAGCTGCCAAAGGTGTTAGTGGTAATATTTGCCAATAGTGCTGTTGGGCCTGTTTTAAAAAATCTATAAACTGGTAGGCTTGCTCGCCTAAATCGCCCATACCATAGGCAGAAGGTAAAGAACTGATATGTAAAAGCACCCCAGCAGAACGTTTATTTTGCTTTTTACTTTCTAAAATGGCAAAAGGTAAATAGCCTAAAATATCCTTAACATAAACAGCTTCAGTGATTTCTTCTGTTATTAAATTTCTCCAGGGCTTGTTTTGGGTGTCAAGCAATTGCGTATCGCCCCAATCTATATCTTCTAGTTTACACTGATATTTTTCGCACAACAATGCCGGATGCAATACTGCAACAACCAAAACTTCCTGCTCATTAAACACCCTTTTAAAAGCAATTAAATGCTCTTTAAACGCTCCTTCAATACTTACAGCTTGGTAGTTAGCATGGGCATAAAATTCTTTTTTTCGCTTGCGCTGATGAATGAGAAATTGCGTTAGCCATAATTTGATTTTAGCATCATTTGGATGATTTAATAAATCTTTGATTTGATGAGGCTTAAGCTCTTGTATCTCATCCAGATATTGATTTCTAAGCTTGTAATCTATCTGTTTTCGGTTATCTGGGTCTACAAAAGTAAAATCCCAAAGCTCAGTACCTTGGTAAACATCTGGCACACCGGGACAAGTAAATTTTAATAACAATTGCACCAAAGCATTATAAACCCCATAAGGGGCTATTTTCTGATGAAACTCTTGAAAACTTACCATAAACAGATGCTCTGGATTTAATAGCGCAGCTACAAATTGCTTCACACTGTTTTCATAGCTTTCGTTGGGTTTATTCCAGTCTGATTGTATTTTGCCTTCTCTTAAAGCTTTTACCAAATAGGCCTCAAAGCGTGGCAAGAAATCGTCTGAAATACTACCTTGCATAGGGAAATTACCCACCAAATTTTGGTAAATGAAATACTCATCATTTGGCTGTATTTTAAACCTCAACACCAAATTCTGATTCATTTTGCGCCATTGCCTAACTTTTTCTATCCATAAATTGGGTAAATGGGTTAAAACGTTTAGCCTTGCCCGGGCATCTTCGCCCCTTTTGGTATCATGGGTAGAAGTGGTATTTAAAGTTAAAGGCATCAGCGCTTGTCGCTTTTGCATCCACTCATGAAAATAAGCGGTAGAAATGCCAAAACTTTCGGGATGGTCGCCCACTTCATTATGTCCAATAAACCTAAAATTGGTATACATTAAGGTATCTTCTACACCTTTGGCCATTAATGGGCCACTAAACTGCATTAAACGCTTATAAAACAAACTTGCTGTGCTTCTTATTTGCTTGTCTTCCTGCTCTTGCCACCTATTTAAAATAACACACTCTAAAGTATTAAAACCTAAAAGGTATTCAGGTTTATCGGCTTTAAGCCTGATGAAAATGCTTTGTAAACGCTTAAACTCTTCTTCTGCTAATGGAAAACTATCCCCATAAAACCTATACACAGGCATATAAACCAAAAACCAAGCAATGGCTTGTTTGATGTCTTCGGCACTAGCATCTGTTACTAATTTTAAAGTATGGAAGTATTTGCAAAGGTTATACAACTCGCCCTGCATATTTTGGAATAAGAAATTAGCTTTCTTCTCCTGTACCTGTTCTTCAAAACTTTTTTCTTGAGGGATGATTTCTTGATATAAAGCATTAAATGTTTCCCCTGAAGGGCTGTAAGTCAGTATGTTATTCACCAAACCTAAAAAATCATAACCGCTAGTTCCTGCTATCTCCCATTCTGGCGGTAATTCTTCACCTTTTTCAAGGATTTTTTCTGCGACAATATATTTATCACCAACAAGCTTTTTAAGCTGTTGCAGGTATTTTGTAGGGTTGTATAAACCATCAATATGGTCTAAACGTAAAGCTTGAATAAGATCTTGATCTAAAAGGTTCTTGATAAACTGGTGATAATACTTAAAAACTACCTCATCCTGAATGTTTAAACAAAGCAAGCCATTGACGGTAAAAAAACGCCTGTAATTGATACGCTGACTGGTATCTTGCCAATAACAAAACTCGTAATATTGCTTATTGATGATGGCTTTTAATAAGGTTTGCGATTGGTTAATATCTTGAAGTGTTTGATTTAATAAAACATGTATCTTCTTATCTTTTAATTTTTTATGACTTTCTTGAATAAAACTTTCCCAAGCTTTGGCAAAGGCTTCTTTATTGTTAATGTCCTCTAAATCTTCTAGCTGTTGCAGCAGCTTATCTAGCTTTACATATTTAATTAAGCTTTTATAAGAAGCTAAATTGAGCGGGTAACAAGCATCAAAATACTGAAAATAAAACCTACCCATTTTATAAATCAATTGCAGCTCCTGTTTCTTGATGACCTCTTGCAAGGGTCTACCTAAAAAAGGCACCATCAGTTTTCCGTTAAGGAAATTAGAGCTAAAAGGAGTATCAAAAAAGCTTCTAAACCTAGATTTATTACCTTTCTCTAAAACGTCTATCAACCATTCGTTATCCGGATGAAAAGCCATGTGATTGGATACAATATCTTGCAACCACATCATCTGGTTCTTTTTTAAAAAACTCTGGATAGCTTTTAATTCTGATAATGAGCCTATTTCTGGATTTATCTGATGTGGATTTACCACATCATAACCATGTACACTTTCTTTAACAGCTTTAAAAATGGGTGAAGCATAAAGGGTATCAACCCCTATCTTTTTAAAATAGCTTAACACTTCTTTAAGCTGTTGAAAGGTAAATTGATGGTTGAACTGTAGACGATAAGTTTGAGCAGGATATTTCATAGGTAGCGTTGCGTTTTTCATAAGTTAGATTGATAGATTTTGATAGCTGTAGGGCTAATTTCATCCTCTCCAACAGGATGACCAGCCCATTTTTCATCGGCAGAATCAAAAATCAATCCATAAGCTTGAATTTCTGAATTTTGAATGCTTTGCTGCTTAGCTGAAAAATTGAGGATACATAAAACCTTTACATCTTCACTACTTCTGCTGAGGTAAAGCATTTGCCGAGTTTCATCAGCGTAAGCTTTTAAACCCTTTCTTTGGGTGCTTTTAAATACCGGATGCGTTTTGCGAAGCTGTATGAGGGCTTTATAGTAGGCCAACATGGTTTTATATTGCGGTAAATTAAGCTCGTCCCAGCGGAGTTTAGAAGCTTCAAAAGTAGAGATAGCTTGCGGGTCTGGAACTTCTTCTTCGCTTACAAATGCCGCAAATTCTTTCTTTCTACCTTCTTGTACGGCTTTTATCAACTCTTCATCTGTATGGCTGATAAAGTATTGAAATGGAGAACTTGCCGACCATTCCTCGCCCATAAACAGCATGGGGATATAAGGCGAAATAAAAACTGCGGCAGCCATCAATTTCTGCATCTCGAAACTAAAAAGCTGGCTACTACGCTCTCCAAGCATCCGGTTACCCACTTGATCGTGGTTTTGAGAGAAAACCACAAAGCGCTCTCCTGCCAAACCAGCTGCACTACTACCAAATTTCTTTTTACGATGTGGCGAGTATAAGCCATCAAAAACAAAAGCATCTTGATAGGCTTTAGCTAAAGAAGAAATTCCGCTAAAATCTTCATAATAGCCATTTTTCTCCCCCCCGGCACTAACCCTTAATGCATGATGAAACTCATCTATCCATTGAGCGTCCATTGCAAAACCATTTTGGCTCAAAGGCTCTAAATACCTTCTATCGTTTAAATCGCACTCGGCAATTAAGAAATGTGTTTTTTGATGTTCCTGATTAAAAGCATCTACATGCTCTTTAATTTCTGCCAAAATATGCTTAGCGCTAAAATCTTTAATGGCATGTACGGCATCTAAACGTAAGCCATCAATATGAAAATCTCTTAGCCATAACAATACGTTTTCGATATAAAGAGTACGTACAGCATCGCAATCGGCATCATCAAAATTGATGGCTTTACCCCAAGGAGTTTGGTATTTATCAGTAAAAAACGGCCCAAAATCGTTTAAATAATTCCCTTCAGGGCCTAAGTGATTGTAAACTACATCTAAAATAACAGCTATACCTTTTTCATGACAAGCATTCACCAGCTCTTGCAAACCTGTATAAGCACCATAACTATTTTGTACCGCAAAAGGAAAAACGCCATCGTAACCCCAATTTCTATTGCCAGGGAATTGAGCCACAGGCATTAATTCAATAGCATTGATACCTAATTCAAGCAAATCATCTAGTTTTTGGATGATGGCTTCAAATGTTCCTTCGGGTGTGAAAGTTCCAACATGCAGCTCATAAATGATAAAATCTTGCATGGCGGGGATTTGCCAATGCTCATCTGTCCATTCAAAAGCATGTAAATTGGCTACTTTAGAGGCTTGATGAATATCAGGCTGCTGCAAAGCTGTAGGGTCTGGCAAAGTTTTATCATCAAGCAGCATAAAATATTCATCCCCTGGCTGTAGTAAATCTGTTGTTTTTTGCCAATAACCAAAATCGGCCTTTTCTAAATGAATAATGGTTTCATCCTTAGGCTTTAAAACTGCTACTTTGTTTGCATTGGGGCACCATAAATTTATCTTTGTAGTACCGTGGCAATAGTTTACGCCTATTTTTCTGCAAGCTTTTGTCATACTTATATGGCTTTAAGTAAAACTACCGACCGACCCTTTACCGGGATTTCGTCTTCTGATTGCAATACGGTTTCTTCATCAAACGTAGCCTCTGAGGTATCTAAAACCTTCAACCATTTTTTGCTGTATTTATCTGGTGGCAAATGGTAAATGATGGTATCATGATGGGCGTTAAACATCACATAAAAATCATCATCTATAATTTTTTCGCCTTGCTCACTTAAAGACCTGATACCTTTTCCGTTTAAATAAACAGCCAAAGAACGGGCAAAATCATGCTGCCAATGCTCATCATCCATTTCTATACCTTCGGGTAAAAACCAAGCAATGTCTTCTAAACCTATTCCTTTTACAGGCATCCCTTGAAACCATTTCCTTCTGCAAAAAGTAGGGTGTTCTTTCCTTAACCTGATAAGCGATGCAGTAAACTGCTGAAGCTCATGATCCATATTATCCCAATTGAGCCAAGAAATCTCATTATCTTGACAATAGGCATTGTTATTCCCTTGTTGGGTTCTTCCAAACTCGTCTCCGGCAACTATCATGGGTACGCCTTGCGAAAGAAATAGCGTAGTTAAGAAATTTCTTTTTTGCTGATTTCTTAAGGAGATGATAGCTTCATCATCCGTATCGCCTTCTGCACCACCATTCCAAGAACGGTTATGACTTTCGCCATCCTGATTGTTTTCTCCGTTAGCTTCATTATGCTTCTCGTTATAAGAAACCAAATCATGCAAAGTAAAACCGTCATGAGCGGTTATGAAATTGATACTGGCTGTAGGCTTGCGGTAATCATCCTGATAAAGGTCTGAGCTTCCAGTAAATCTATCCGCAAACTCTCCTAGCATACTATCGGCACCAATCCAATAATCTCTAATACAATCGCGGTATTTGCCATTCCACTCGGCCCAACCCGGCGGAAATTTCCCCACCTGATAACCACCTTCACCAACATCCCAAGGCTCTGCTATCAATTTAGCTTGCGAAATAATAGGGGCTTGGTGAATGATATCAAAAAAGGAACTTAATTTCTGTACCTCGTGGAGTTCTCTGGCCAACGTAGAAGCTAAATCAAACCTAAAGCCATCAACATGCATTTCGGTAATCCAATAGCGTAAACTATCCATAATGAGCCTTAAAACATTAGGTAAGCGGGCATTTAAGGTATTACCAGTTCCGGTATAATCCATGTAAAACCTCGGATTTTCTGTTAACCTATAATAGCTACAATTATCAATACCTTTAAAAGATAAGGTAGGCCCTAAATGGTTTCCTTCTGCTGTATGGTTATAAACCACATCTAAAATCACTTCTATACCGGCCTTATGTAAGGCCTTAACCATTTCTTTAAACTCGCGTACCTGCTGGCCCAATACTCCTGATGATGAATACCTTACATCTGGCGCAAAAAAGCCTATGGTACTGTAACCCCAATAATTATTTAAACCTTGGTCATGCAAATTCTTATCGCTCACGAAATGGTGAACAGGCATTAATTCTACGGCTGTAATACCTAAATCTGTTAAATAAGCAATGGTAGCTTCGTGAGCTAAAGCTTTGTAAGTACCTCTTATTTCTTCCGATATATCCGGATGCTGCATGGTAAAACCTTTCACATGGGTTTCGTAAATGATAGATTTATGCATAGAAGTATTAGGTGATTTATCATCCTCCCAATCAAATGCAGGGTCTATTACCACAGCTTTAGGGATATAAGGTGCGCTATCTTCTTCGCTAAAAGAGAAATCTTCATCCTCATGCCCTACCTGATAGGCAAATAAAGCATTATGCCATTGAATAGTACCTGCTATAGCTTTCGCATAAGGGTCTATCAATAATTTATGTGGGTTAAAACGATGACCATTAGCCGGCTCATAAGGGCCATAAACCCTAAAACCGTAAAGTTGCCCCGGCTCAATATCCGGCACATAGCAATGCCATATTTGATGAGTTCTTTCTTTTATCCTGATTTTTACCGATTCTGTTTCGTCTTTTGTAGTGTTAAATAGACATAAATCAACGCCAGTGGCATTATCGGCGTAAAGGGTAAAATTTACGCCTTTGCCATCCCAGGTAGCGCCTAAAGGGTATGGCTTACCCGGATATACTTTTATATTCATAGATGATTTTTGTTAATGATAGATAAATATTTAAATCATCATCAATAACACTAAAAATTGTACCTATTTTTTGGTATATCTTTTAATTATATAAAATATGAGTAATAAAATTCTAATTTCGGGCTAGTGAAAGATTACCTTCTTTTTATAGATACAGAAACATCAGGTTTACCTAAAAAATGGGATAAGCCTTATCAGGATACTGATAATTGGCCTACTTGTATCCAACTGGCATGGATTATCTACCATAAAAGTGGCGAAGAAGTGAAACGAGAAAACTTCTACATGAAGTTGCAAGACCTCAAAATAGAAGATTCTGCTTTTAAAATACATGGCATAACCCCTACTTTTTTAGAAGAAAATGGCATTAAACGTAAACAGGTGCTACAAAAATTTGCTTATGATGTTAAAAAGTACAATCCTTTATTGATAGCTCATTTTATGGAGCTTGATTTTCATATTGTAGGTGTTGATGCTTACCGGGCTAAACTTAAAAACCCAATAGAAAATAGTCCTTTGTTTTGTACCATGTTGGCCAGTTCAAAATATGTTCATAATCCAACGGTTAACTTTTTAAGACTTGGCGAATTGTATCATTTTTTATTTGATGAGAAAATGGAACAGCAGCACCATGCTTTAAAAGACGCTGAAGCTACCGCAGCCTGCTTTTTTGAGATGCTTAAACGTGGCGATATTACAGCAGAACAAATGGAAACACAACAGTTTAATTTTAAAATGAAACAGCCCAAAGCTAAAAGTAAATCTATTTGGCCATTTAGTATGTTTTAAGCTTAATCATAAAACGATGATTGAAAAAAGATTAACCATTTTAAAAAATACCACCCCTTTTAATTTACTACCTGATGATGTTTTGCTAAGCATAGCAGATAGCTTACAGGAAATAAGATATAATAAGGAAACGCTTGCATACAGGCAAGAGATTACCAAAATGAAAGGTGTGGATATCATTGCTGAAGGTGAATATGAAACCTTCTTTTATGATGGGCAAAACAATAAACGTTCGGTAGAAATACACCATACGGGCTATTGCTTTGGCGGTATATCGGTATTGCTGAACAGAAAAAAGGCTTTAAAATCTGTTATTGTAAAGAAAGGCACTTTGGTTTATTTCTTACCGAGGAAAGATTTTAGAGCTTTATGTAGTGCTTATGAAGACTTTTTTCAATACTTCACCACCGATTTTGGCAACCGGATGCAGGATGAAGAATTTGCACATTTCTTTAAAAAACCACCTTCCTTTGAAGAAAGCTATATCGCATCAGAACAATTATATTCTAGAAAAATTGAGGCTGTTGCCTACCGGGATTTAATCAGTTGCAAACCAGATTACCCTATTTGTGATGCTGCAAAACTCATGGCAGACAAAAAAGTAAGCTGCTTATTTATAAAAGATGATGCACAAAAAATTATAGGCTTTGTTACCGATATTACTTTAAGAGACCGTGTTATAGCCCAATGTATAGATGCTAAACAGGCTATCCACACCATTATGGATAACCCAATTGTAACCATTGCTACCGATGCTTATGTATACGAGGCCATCTTATTGATGTTTAGAACCAAAGCCCGCTACTTGGTGGTAGAGAAAAACGGCGAATACTTAGGTTTTTTAAGCAGAAACCGCTTATTAAGCGAGCAAGCACAATCTCCTTTAGTGTTTATACAATCTGTTAAACTGGCTTTAAATGCTCAAGAATTAAAGCAAAAATGGGAGAAAGTTCCGCTCATTATCACACAACTGCTGGGCAGAGGGGTTCATGCGGAAATTGTCAATCAAGTGATTACCACCATTGCCGATACCATTGCCCAGAAAGTAATTGAAGAAGTGATTAGCGAACTAGGCAAACCACCAGCGAAATTTGTTTACATGGTTTTGGGTAGTGAAGGTAGAAAAGAACAAACCCTTAAAACCGACCAAGATAACGCCATCATTTATGAAGATAAGGCTAATGAGCAGCGAGAATTGGTACGCTCTTATTTCTTAGAATTTGCCAAACGTGTTTCTGATAAATTAAATGATATAGGTTTTGTGTATTGCGAGGGCGGTTATATGGCTAGCAACCCTAAATGGACACATTCTTTATCGCACTGGAAACGCAATTATAAGAGTTGGATGGAGGAATCTTTACCAGAAAGTGCCATTAAATTCTCTACTTTTTTGATTGCCGATACCTTTATGGCGATGAACAAATTATGAACGAGTTGCAAGACTTTTTAGATGAAGAATTAAAAAACCCGATGGAAAAATTCTTTGTCTTTATTGCTAAAAATGCACTTCAGTATAATCCTCCTTTAACTTTCTTTAATAATATCAGGACACAAACTTTAGGGAAATCAGAGGTTTTTGATATAAAAAACGCCATGACACCTGTAGTAGATTTGGTACGTGTTTATGCTTTGCAAAACAGAATTTTCAAGCTTAATACCGGAGAAAGATTAAAAGCCTTACAAGAAAAAGGTGTTTTTTCCGAAACTCAGTTTCATGAGTTGATGCAGTCTTATTATTATTTGATGAGTTTAAGGCTAAAAAATCAAGCTTCGCAAGTAATTCACGAGAAAATAAAACCTAATAATTATATAGAGCTTAAAAACCTTACTCGTATTGAGCAGGTTACTTTAAAAGAAATTTTCAAGACGATAGAAAACTTTCAAGCAGGTATAAAAATGAGGTTTACGAATAATCTTTTGGGTTAAGTGGTTTTGGATTTTTTTGAAAAGTGATTTTCAAATCAGGCATTCATCTTCAAGCCGGCGATAGAGGCAAATAATTACTATTTAAAGATATTATGACGGGCTGTTGCGCACAAGTCTCTCCGGCCTCATAGGCGGCCAACCCTGTTTACTTTTTTCTTGATAAAAATTAAACAAAAAACGAGGAACGAATTCATGAATACCAAAGAAAAACCATAAACAAAAAATGAATAAATCCTGCCTACCGGCAGGCAGGCAAGGCTGATGAATATTTGTCGTTTCGTCTAAATAAATCTTAATCCACAATCCTGAGTGGTGTGAAGGATTGTGCTTTCTGAATGTTTCTACATCACCCGTCGGATTGTTTCCCAATACTGCTTAATGAAAGTTTATACAAAAGATTTATTTGTCTTCACTTCCAAATCTTCATAGGCCGTCCTTCGTTCTTAGGAAAAGTTTTATTTAATATTATTGGAAGTCCCTAAATATCGCTTTTTAGACATCTTTTTACTTTGTACTCTGTACTTTATACTTTCTACTCTGTACTTTTTACTTCTAGATAGGAGCAAACTTTGATAAAAAACAGGCTAAACCGAAGTGCATGAGCAACAATTAGTTTATTCGTTAATAGTTGATTAGGATGTTAGGCCGAAATATCCAATATTTAGGCATCTTTTTACTTTATACTTTTGACTTTTTACTTAAATAAAGCCTATAGCGCATGCGGTTTTGCGTTCGAGTTTACACTAATGTTCATAAACCGCTTGCTAGCAAAAATAAGCGCTCATTATTTTGAGTGTGGGAGAGCCTTGTGCGGCAAAAGCTCCAGCGGGATTGCTCAAGGATTTTGATTACTTTTTTCCTCTAAAAAGTAATGGGCCCCGCCGGCTCTTGAGGCGGATAAATGATATCACTAGAGATTACTAAACTAAGTGAAGCTTTTGGAAATGGCGTTTTCGCTCAAGTCTCTCCGGCCTCATAGGCGGCCAGCCCTAGGCACTTTTTTCTTGAAAAAAAAGTGCCCAAAAATTCAAGGCTGATGAATATTTGTCGTTTCGTCTAAATAAATCTTAATCCACAATCCTGAGTGGTGTGAATGGTTTTTCTTTGTGAAAGTTTATACATCACCCGTCGGATTGTTTTCTGATAGTGTTTTATTAATGATTCTGCAAAAGATTTATTTGACTTCGCTTCCAAATCTTCATAGGCCGTCCTTCGTTCTTAGGAAAAGTTTTATTTAATATTATTGGAAGTCCCTAAATATCGCTTTTTAGACATCTTTTTACTTTGTACTCTGTACTTTATACTTTCTACTCTGTACTTTCTACTTTATACTCTGTACTTTCTACCCTATCTACATAAAACAACAAAGCCCGATGAAATTCATCAGGCTTTGTTACTCTATATCTTAAAGAAATTATCTTGAAGCAATATCAACGAAAGTTCTATCTTTTTCGCCAATGTAAATCTGACGAGGTCTTCCTATAGGCTCTTTGTTTTCTCTCATTTCTTTCCATTGAGCAATCCATCCCGGTAAACGGCCTAAAGCAAATAATACGGTAAACATTTCTGTAGGGAAACCTAAAGCTCTGTAAATGATACCAGAATAGAAATCTACGTTTGGATATAATTTACGATCTACAAAATAAGGATCATTTAAAGCTACTTCCTCTAATTTCTTAGCTATATCTAATACAGGATCATTGATACCTAATTTAGCTAAGATATCGTCACAAGCTTTTTTAATGATTTTCGCTCTCGGATCGAAGTTTTTATAAACACGGTGACCAAAGCCCATTAAACGGAAAGAGTCGTTTTTGTCTTTAGCTTTGTTAACCCACTTATCTACATCGCCACCATCGTTTTTAATTTTCTCTAACATTTCTATTACCGCTTGGTTAGCACCACCATGTAATGGGCCCCAAAGTGCAGAAACACCTGCAGAAATAGATGCATATAAGTTACAATCTGATGAACCTACAATTCTTACTGTAGAAGTAGAACAGTTTTGCTCGTGGTCTGCGTGTAGAATTAATAATTTGTTCATCGCATCAATAACCACAGGATCTATGGTGATTTCCTCTGTACGCTGACCAAAAGTCATGTAAAGGAAATTACTAACATAATCATATTTGTTTTGAGGATATAATACCGGATGTCCTAAAGATTTTTTGTAAATCCAAGAAACAATGGTTGGCATTTTAGCTAACAATTTGATAATGGTTAACTCAAACTCCTCTTTGGTTTGGTGAGGGTCTAAAGACTCAGGGTAGAAAGAAGATAAAGAACAAACTAGTGAAGACAACTGCCCCATTGGATGAGATTTTGACGGGAAACCATCAAAAAACTTCTTCATATCCTCATGCACCAATGTATGTCTGCTAATTTTACGCTGGAAATCCTCGATCTCTGTTTTAGTTGGTAAGTTACCGTATATTAAAAGGTAAGCAACTTCTAAAAAAGTAGATTTCTCTGCAAGTTCTTCTATTCCGTAGCCTCTATATTTTAAGATACCTTTTTCACCATCTAAAAAGGTGATAGCACTTTTGGTGGCTCCGGTATTTTTAAAACCGCTATCTAGGGTTACATAACCTGTCTGATCTCTAAGTTTTGAAATATCAATTGCTTTCTCGTTTTCGGTTCCTTCTAAAACTGGTAACTGAATAGACTTACCATCTAATTTAAGTTCTGCTGTTTCTGACATAAAATTGGTGTTACGCAACAAATTTAATTAAATCAATTAATTAAAAAATTATAATTGTATTAATATTCTATTAGAAATATCTTCTTTTTGTAATTTTTAAATAGGTATTTCTTACAATGCCTCAAGTATAAGCATATATTTCAAAATTTGTTTGCCTGAAAACAAAAAAAGCCGACTTTCGTCGACTTTTTTACAAAATTTTAAAAAAATTCTTATTTGGATAAATTAAAAGAATATGCGGCTCTTAAAGCAACCATTCCGTTGCTTCCGTTTTCATATTCAAAACCTTCGTAACGAAGAGCTATATCCCATTTCTGATTGGCATAACCCAAACTTGGTGCCCAAACAAAAGGTGTTCCGTAACCTTCTTTTGTAGAAAAAGCAACACCCGCTTCTGGTTGCAAATAAAAGGTATCTCCAAAAAAGAACTTAGCCCCTGCTTTAAGTGGAATTAAATCCGAACCAATTCTTTCTCCCAGTACTTCTGGCTTACCCACAAAACCATAATATCCTGTGGTTAAAGTTAAAGAAGTACGAGCGCCTAAATCATGTTGTAACCTTAAATCAGGTGCAATCACTACATCTGCCACATTGCTTTTTGTTGGCACACCCAAACCTAAGCCAAGACCTAAGCGGGTTCTTGAGCCATCAGGATTTGTGGTTTGTGCTTGTGCATGATTGAAAGAGAAGTATGATGTTATTGTAGCTGCTACAATAAACATTTTAATCATTGTTTTTTTCATTTTTATTTGTTTGATATGCATCGCATAAACAAAGAGCAGACCAAATAGAGCGTTTCCCTATATTTAAGCGCTATCTTATAGATAATGAATACTTTATCCTTTAGTCAAAGAATTACAAAAATGAATTTATGTTATTGGCGACCAAGCGTCTTTCTGTAGGTATTGGGAGACATTCCTACTACTTTAGAAAATAAGCGAGAGAAGTACTGTGCATCTTCTATGCCAACTTTAAAAGCTACTTCTTTAACTAAAGCATCGGTATATTCTAAATATTGGCAGGCTCGTTGCATTTTCAATTGCAAAAAGTAATCTACCGGAGATACGCCTACCTTCTTTTTAAAAACCGAAGAAAAATGAGGAACAGAAATATTTATATATTGAGCCATCTCCGTTAAAGTGATATTCTTGTCTAGATTCTTTTTAAAATAATCTATCACCTGATTTACCAAATCTTGGTTTTTATCCTTTTGCTTAGGCCTAATATGGATGATAAAAGAAGTTAAAAAATGTAATAATCCCATATTTAATAGCGTCATCACCTCTTTGCTATAACCTCTTTTTAAATTCTTATATATGGTATCAAATAGTAAAATACGTTCTTCCTCATAAGCTAAAAAACCTTTATAAGATTGATTATGCTGATAAAATAACTGAAGAACATCATCGGCTAAAGTGCCATCAAAATTAAACCAAAAAACTGTCCATGGCGTTTGATGATCTGCCATATACTTAAAAGAAGTGTTTTTAGGGATGAAGAAAAAATCTCCGGCTTTAATAGCTAAATCCTCATTTAAGATTTGTGCTTTACCTAAACCTTGTATACAATATATTAAGGTATAGTAGTGATAACCTTTCAGCTGCTCATCTGCATGGTATTTAGCTTTTGGAAAAAAGCCCATCCCAGAAAAACTCAAAAATTGAGGATTATCAATTAAATGACGTCTAACAGCGGTTATTTCAAGAATCCTCTCGCCTTCAAAGCCTTGTTTTTTCTTCTTCAATTTTAAATTTTCAAACCCAAAACTACATAAAATAATACAATAACTTCATCATATAATCCATTATGTTACTATTTCTTTACTCTAATTTCACACTTTCAAAACTCATAGTTTTTGGGTATCTTATTTGCATATTCCATAAGGCCCTAAATTATGAAAACCAATTTTGTAAAGGTTAACACCATATATATGAAGAATTCACATGAACTTGTTTTAGAAACATTTAAAGAAAAGTTTAATAAGCAACCTTTGGTTGTTTGCTCGCCAGGAAGAGTAAATCTTATAGGTGAGCATACCGACTATAACATGGGTTTTGTGCTACCTGCTGCGGTAAACAAGGCTGCTTATATTGCTATTTCTAAAAGAGACGACGATAAAATTGTATTGGTAGCCGCAGATATGGATGATGAGATTGAAACCTCATTAAGCAATTATAGCTTCTCTGAAAAAGGATGGCCTAACTACGTTATATGTATTGTTGACCAGCTTTTAAAAGCCAATAAGCAAATTAAAGGTTTTAATGCCGTTATTTCTGGCGATGTTCCTTTAGGTGCCGGTATGTCATCATCAGCAGCTTTAGAATGTGCGGTTGCTTTTGCTTTAAATGAGCTTTATAACTTAGAATTATCTAAAATGGATATCGCTAAAATTGCACAAAAAGGCGAGAACGAGTTTGTAGGTGTTAAATGTGGTATTATGGACCAATTTGCCAGTGTTTTTGGTAAAAAAGGCCATGTAATTAAGTTAGATTGCCGCTCTTTGGAATATGAATATGTTCCTTTCGAATTGAAAGGAATTAAAATAGTACTATTTGATTCTATGGTGAAGCACTCTTTAGCTTCTTCTGAATATAATGTAAGAAGCAGTCAGTGTCAAGAAGGCGTTTCTATTATCCAACAAAAATACCCTGAAGTTAAATTCTTAAGAGACGCTACCATAGAAATGGTTGAAGAATGCTTGCATGATGCTAGTCCGGATATTTATAACCGCTGCAAATATGTAGTAGAAGAAAATAACAGGTTGTTGGCCGCTTGCGCTGATTTAGAAGCCGGAAACATAGAAGCTTTTGGCCAAAAAATGTACCAAACCCATACTGGTTTAAGCGAATTGTATGAAGTAAGCTGTCCAGAGCTTGATTTTATTGTAAGCTGCACCAAAAAAGAAGAAGCTATTTTAGGTGCTAGGATGATGGGCGGTGGCTTTGGTGGTTGTGTGATTTCTTTAGTGAAAGAAGAGCATTTAGACGAAGTTATCAAAAGAGTGAAAGAAGCTTATTTTAATAAGCTGAATAAAGGGATGAATGTTTACATATCGCAAATAGAAGACGGTACAAGAATTTTAGCATAATGGAATTTAATTTTGATGAGCATCCGCATAAGCGTTTAAATATATTAACTGGCGAATGGGTAATGGTATCTCCACACCGTACCAAAAGACCATGGCAAGGTAAAGTAGAAACGGTTAACAATACCCCAAGACCGCAATATGATGCTAGCTGCTATTTATGTCCGGGTAATACCCGTTCTGATGGTTCTGTAAATCCCCCATATACAGGCCCCTATGCATTTACCAACGATTTTTCTTCTTTATTACAAGATACTCCGGAAGGAAATGTAAATAAAAACAATTTATTACAAGCCACTAGCGAACGTGGCATTTGCAGGGTTATCTGTTTCTCGCCACGACATGATCTTACGCTTCCGCAGATGGAAGTAAAAGCTATAGAAGCTGTTATTACTTTATGGCAAACAGAGTTTAAAGACTTGTCTACCTCTCA
Source organism: Pedobacter aquae (assembly GCF_008195825.1). Classification (NCBI taxonomy): domain Bacteria; kingdom Pseudomonadati; phylum Bacteroidota; class Sphingobacteriia; order Sphingobacteriales; family Sphingobacteriaceae; genus Pedobacter; species Pedobacter aquae. The sequence goes on along the minus strand of NZ_CP043329.1, from coordinate 1,049,510 downwards.
TAGCTGGATAAAACACATCCAAATATTTGAAAATAAAGGCGATGTAATGGGATGCAGTAACCCCCACCCTCATGGACAAATTTGGGCGCAAAGCTCGGTACCGGTAGAGCCTGCAAAAGAAGGTGTACAGTTTCTAAAATATTATCAGGAAAATAAAAAAAGCTTATTAAGCGCTTATTTGGAGGTAGAACTAGAAAGCCAAGAACGTATGATTTTGGAAAATGAGCATTTTGTTGCTTTAGTACCTTTTTGGGCAGTTTGGCCTTACGAGACCATGATCATCAGTAAAAGACAAGTTCAAAATATTCTTGAATTTACCGAGGTTGAGAAAACTGCTTTAGCAGAAATTTTAAAGCAATTAACCATCAAATACGATAATTTATTTGAGACCTCATTTCCATATTCTGCTGGTATGCACCAAGCACCCGTAAACGACGGTGACCATCCGGAGTGGCATTGGCATATGCACTTTTATCCGCCCTTATTACGTTCTGCTACGGTAAAAAAGTTTATGGTGGGCTATGAAATGTTAGCTAATCCACAACGAGATATTACGCCAGAGCAAGCTGCTAAAAAGTTAAGAGATTTAAGTTTAGAGCATTATTTAGGTTAAATAAAGCAAGTCATTATTGATAAAAGGAGGCTGTCTCAAAAATAGTATCTGTCACATTGAGCGGAGTCGAAATGTTCTCTGATATGCTTAGAAAAGGCTTCGACTCCGCTCAGCCTGACACAAAATGGTAATTTGAGACAGCCTCTTTTTTTACCTAAAGAGATATAAATTCTAGAAAACTAAAATCAATACTAATAAGATGATGATAATAGCTGTAGCAGATAAATAAACACCTCCAGACAATGCCTTAGATTCTTTTTTCATCTCTAACAACTCATTTTTAATTTCTTTACGCTCTTCTCTACTTAGTTTAGAACGATCTAAAGATTTGATTTCCTCAACTCGCTGAGAAATTTCTTGTAACCTTACTTTCTGACGCTCTGTTAATTCTGGGTTACGTTTTTCTGCACCCGATGCAAAAGCATTTACAGAACCCATAAACATGAATACTGTTAATGCGAAGTAAATTAATCTTTTCATATTGATAAGTTTAGCTATTCATAAAACTATTCTTATGCTATTAAAAATTGTACCAAATAAAGAAATCAGCTGTAAAGCTTACAAAATCATCAAAAGCTACAGCAGCATTTTATAACTGTCCTAAAAACTATCTATTACTTGGCATATCATTTTGCCTATCTACAGCCGGGCGTTCTGCTCTGTTTACCAAATCCCAGGCGGTATAAAACACCAACTGCGCTCTTTTTACCAATAAAGGAAAATTTATTTTCCCTATTTCATCGGTCTTTTTATGATAATCTTCATGTGTACCATTGAAATAGAAAATAACCGGGATGTTATGCTTAGCGAAATTGTAATGATCTGAGCGGTAATAAAAACGATTTGGATCTGCTGGATCATCATAACGATAATCTAAAACCATTTTCGCGTAGGTTTTATTTGCCTTCTCACTAATCTCCTTTAAAGTAGTACTTAACTTATCAGAACCAATTACGAATATATAATTGGCAGAATCTGGATTGCTTTTATAAATATCACCTACCCTACCTATCATATCAATATTTAAGTTAGTGATGGTATTAGCTAAAGGAAATACAGGATTTCTAGAGTACCATTCAGAACCTAACAAACCTTTCTCCTCGCCCACTACGGTCATAAATAAAATACTTCTTTTAGGTCCTTTACCCTCTTTTTTAGCTTGCACAAAAGCTTCTGCTAGCTCCATAACACCTGTTGTACCAGAGGCATCATCATCGGCACCGTTATAAACATCGCCATCATCGGCAACACCTATATGGTCGTAATGTGCCGTAATAACCACAACTTCTTTTTTCAGCTTTTCATCTGTACCTTCTAAAAATCCTAATACATTATGAGCTTCTAAAGGCTTGATGGTAAGTTCTACATCAACATCTAAATTGCCATTAAAGGTAAAAGATGCTGGTTTAAGGCCGTTAAGAATCTGATTCGTTTCTGTAGCAAGATCTTTCTTAGTACCACTCATCAACTTGCTTAAAGCCGCTTTGGTTAAGTAAATAATAGGTGTATTAGATTTAGCATCACCTAATATCAAAGCCGGACGATTTTTATTAGTTCCGTTCTGCGACATACGGTTTACCTGATCGCTCACAATAATAATAGCCTGAGGCTTTTTGGCCTTTAATGCATCTATTTTCTTGGTTCGGTTGCTTGTCCAATCAGAATAATTACCATTAGCCGTAATCAAAGATTTCCCATCTTTTGAAGGCTCTCCGGGCAATATAATAGCAACTTTACCTTCTAAATTTAGATTGCTTAAATCATCATATTTCTCTGATGCGATGCCATAACCAACAAAAACAAAATTTTTAAATGTCTTCTGGAGCTTAGCTTGCGATACCCCACTCATATAGAAATCTTTAAAAAACTCTAGAGCCTCGCCATTAGCAATCACATTGGTTTTAGAAAGATATTGCTCTCTTAAATCTAGTTTCTGAAAATAATCTCCGTTTACCGGAGCTTTAAGTCCTAAACTTTTAAAGTGATTTTTGATATAATCAGCAGCTTTTTGCGCACCTAAATCACCAGTTTCTCTACCAGCAAAATCATCGGCAGCTAAAACACTTAATTTTTTGGTAGCATCTGCAACAGTTATGCTTTGTGCATATTTTACAGGCGTTTGATCCTGAGCAAAAATAATTGAGGAAACGCCCATAATGGCAGCAGTTAAAAATATTCTTTTCATATTGATGAAGATAAACATCTTATTTTAAAACTTATTGTAACAAGATTAGTTTATCAGGGTTTTTAAAGGCAAAATCAAAAACAGTTTTCTGTATAAAACTGTAAGAAGGATAAGGTGTTACTTTGGTTTTGATATCATCTAGCTGACTCACAATTTCCTGACTAGGCATGTAGCCCATCCCATAAAAATCTCCTTTTTCTATCAAGATACAGCATTTTTCATGTCCGTCTCTTCCCTCATCTATAATCAAATAGCTCTTAAATTCATCAGCAATGGTATTTAAAGCAGCAGCAACCCTTAGGTTATACGTAAGCGCATCTTCTTGTTTTAAGCAAGTATTACAACACATGGTACTAGAAGTTTCTTTAGTTAAAACACTTTTAAAGCCACAAAACTTAGGACATAGCTCGTAGTTTTCTATCAATTTTCTGAGGAACAAAACAGCTTCTGCTTTGCTGTTAAAGCTATGGTAAGGCTTCAAATACTTTATCTTTTTACCAACTCCAAGGCTAAGATAACCTGCCTGATTTTCATAAACATACAAAGCAAACCTCAACTCCGGATTTTTAAAGCCCTATTTTCTTTGGGCCATAATCTTTTAATTTCTATAGCCTCAAAAATTAAAGCTTGTAATTCTGAACCACAAACTTCAAAATCTACATATTTGACATGCTTCAAGAAAGCTTGTTTCTTTTCATCGGGATTATTATTGGCGAAATGACTACAAACACGTTTATAAATATTTACAGCCTTGCCTACATAAACAATTTTCTTTTGCTTATTCTTAAAATAGTAAACACCTGGCGCATGCGGTAGCTTTTGAAGCTGTTCTTTATCTAAAAGTGGTGGCAAAATCTGCTCTTTAGAATTTGCTTTTAGTGCCAAAGCAATTACATCAGAATGATCTCTATTAATCAGGATTTTAAATAAAGAAGCTGTAGCAAAGGCATCACCCATGGCTCTGTGTCTATTTTCTATACCGATTTCTAATTGCCTGCAAAGTTTGCCTAAACTATAAGACGGGAGACCCGGTAATATTTTTCTGGCTAGGCGTACCGTACACAACTTTTTACTATTGAGCTGATAACCCGCCTTTTTTAAATGATAATGAACAAAAGAAAAATCAAAATTTACATTGTGTGCTACAAACACCTTCCCTTCTAATAAATTGAAAATCTGCGGAGCCAAATCTTCAAACAAAGGTGCTTGGGCTGTCATCTCATCATCAATACCGGTTAGGGATTGTATAAAGGGCGGTATGGTTTGTTGCGGATTTACTAAAGATTCAAATTTTCCTATCACCTTTGTGCCATCAAATATCACTATAGCAATCTCTGTAATACCATTGGCACTAGCATGACTTCCAGTAGTTTCTATATCCACAATTGCATACAACCTATCCATACAGCTAAAATACTAATTTATTTAGCAAATCATCACAAACAAAAAAACTATTCCTGTAAAATTTTAGATTCGTTTGTTATTTATATATTTAGCCATATTTTAATTAAATGAAAAGAACATATTTAACCTTAACAGCTTTACTTTTAGTAGGAAGCTTTACAAGTATTAACGCACAAACTAAATCTAAAAAGAAAGCAGCTACAAAAGCGCCAGTAGCAGTTGTAGCGCCTGCATTAACAGCGGTAGACTCTGCCAGCTATTCTTTTGGTTTTAAAATAGCTCAAGGCTTAAAAGCAGATGGTGTAACTTCTTTAAACTATGCCATGCTTTCTAAAGCTATGGAAGATGTTTTTAAAGGCGACTCTACCCTTTTAACAGATGAGCAGGCTTCTAACGCTATTGGCAGTTTCTTACAAGCGGCTACCAAAGCAAAATTTAGCGAAGCTATTGCTACCAACGAAAAATTCTTGACAGAAAACAAAGCAAAAGCTGGTGTTAAAGAAACTGCAAGCGGCTTGCAATATGAAGTAATTACCGAAGGTACTGGTGCAAAACCCAAAGCAGAAGATTTTGTAACCGTACATTATAAAGGTACTTTGTTAGATGGTAAACAGTTTGACAGCTCTTACGACCGTGGCGAGCCTATCAACCTACAATTAAATAGGGTTATCCCGGGTTGGACAGAAGGTGTACAACTGATGTCTGTAGGTTCTAAATACAAATTCTATATTCCTTATAAACTAGGATACGGAGAAAATGGTGCCGGACAAGATATTCCTCCTTATAGCACTTTAATTTTTGAAATTGAACTGATTAAAATTGGTCAGTAACAGATAAGAAAATTGTAATTTCTTAAAAAGCCAAGGGTGTAAAGCTCTTGGCTTTTTTTGTGTTTTTCATCTTGAACTTTATCTTACCATCTTGCGCTCGTTTGTAACGAGTGCTTAATTGGGGTGGCGATTGTATCGTTTTTTTAACTTAACATTGAATAGTAAAATCTAGCCTTAGTCTATGTTATAGCTTCATAAGATAAGAATGCTTTAATTAATTCTATACATATACTCGTTTTTTAGTCATCTTAAGAATTCATCCAAAATATAGATTTTAAAATTATAACTGATTTTTCTTAAAATTTTCTGCTTGTTCAAAAATCTCAACATAAACTTCGTCTCTCTCCACAGGCGGATAACCAAACTCGTCAAGCAAGAGAATAAGTCCAACTTTTAAAGCAGATTTGATATCGTCACGTTTGTTCCAGTCAGGGAATTTAGCTTGCCCATCTACTAGGTATTTAACGGCTTTTGCTAGTTCAATCATTTTGTCATCAGGATATCTGAAGTCATACTTCACACATAACTCTTTCAAAATATCATAAAAGGCTTTTTCTTCAAAGCCAATGCCCAACTCATCACCTGCCGTAAATTCTTTGTGAGCTTCCCAAATCAAGTCAGTTAAGGCATTTGCCATTTCTTCATATACTTCACTTCTTAAAATGTCGTTTACATCTCTGTTGTTGTATCGTTCTACCAAAGCTTGCATTTTCTTAGAAAAGTCAATGCCTTTTACCTTATTTACTTTTCTAATTTCTCCAATTACTTTAGCCAATAGCTGTTGAAGCAATTTGATTTTCGTGTTTGGCAATTTGATTTTCTCAATTTTAGCCAAATAATCTTCATCAAAAATATCTTGTTCTGTTTCTGCTTCGTCTCCAAGTTTGAAGATTTCTTCTACACCGTCACTCTGCAATGCTTCTTTTATCATTTCCCGAACCTTTGCATTCATCTGTGCTGTGTCAGGCGCATTACCTTTGGTGAGTTTGAAAACAATGGAACGAATTGCCAAATAAAAATGAGTATAATCTCTTTCTAACTGCGTTAATTGTTCGCTTCCAGCACAAATATCATAAGCAGCTTTCAGTCGCTTTACCAAGCCCATAAATCGGGTCTCAAATTCTTTGGTTTGCTGCACATATTCCGCAGCTAAATTCAAAGTATTTAATTGCTGAATGGTTGTGCCTTTGAAATAATTGGAACCATCAAAGGTATGAAACAGTTTAGCTAAAAGGTCTAAATGATTTCTTACAATGATAATAGATTCTGCAATGTCTTCAAAATTGTCTTTGTCGCCCTCGCTGTATTGCTTCAACGCCAAATTCATTTGATTTTTAATGCCAATATAATCTACAACCAAACCCTTGTTCTTACCTTCAAACTTGCGGTTTACCCTTGAAATGGTCTGTATCAAATTGTGTTGTTGAATGGGTTTATCAATGTAAATACTATCTAAGAAAGGAACATCAAAACCGGTGAGCCACATATCCACCACAATGGCAATTTTGAAATTCGATTTTTCATTTTTGAATTGGCGGTCCAGTTCTTTACGTTGTTCTTTCGTCCCTAACAAATCAAACATTTTTTTAGGGTCGTCCTGTCCTCTAGTAGCAATGATTTTGATTCGTTCAATCGGTTTTAGTTCTCTTTTGTCTTTATCTGTAAGGATTGCACCCTCTTCGGCTGCTCGTATTTCGTTCCATTCAGGGCGTAATTCCAAAATATTTTTATACAACTCAAAGGCTATTTCACGGGTGCTACACACAAACATTGCTTTGCCTTTTACAGTTGCCCCTTCCGAAATTCTATTCTCATAATGATTAACAAAATCTTGTGCTACATCTTTTAATCGTTGAGGGTCTCCAATAATGGCATACATCTGTGCCATTTCTTTTTTGCTTTGCTCAATCTGATTTTCGTTGCTTCCAATTTCTGCACACTTGGCATAGTATGCTTCAATCTCTTTCAGTTTTGTATTATTCAACAACACCTTAGCGGCTCTACCTTCATATACAATTCTCACGGTGATTTCATCCTTCACTGATTCAGTCATGGTGTAGGCATCAACCACTTTTCCAAAAACATCTAGCGTTGCATCTATGGGCGTTCCTGTGAAACCTACAAATGTTGCATTGGGTAAGGAATCGTGTAAATATTTAGCGAAACCATAGGTTTTGGTAACACCTTTTTCTGTCACTTTTACTTTTTGGTCAAGGTTTACTTGGCTTCTGTGTGCTTCGTCCGAAATACAAATGACATTGGTTCTGTCCGTAAGCAGTTCGGTATCTTCTGTAAATTTATGAATGGTAGTTAAAAAAACACCCCCACTTTGTCTGCCTTGTAGTAATTCTCTTAAATGTGCTCTGCTTTCAATACTTACCACGGTATTGTCTCCAATGAAATTTTTGGCATTGGTAAACTGACCTGAAAGCTGGTCGTCTAAATCTGTTCTATCGGTTATCAATACAATGGTTGGGCTTTCAAAGTATTCGCTTTTCATCAACAACCTTGTGAGGTAAAGCATTGTAAAGCTCTTTCCGCAACCAGTAGCACCAAAATAAGTTCCGCCTTTTCCATTCCCTTCGGGCTTTTGGGCTAATTTGATATTGTCATACAGGGCCCTTGCAGCATAATATTGTGGATATCGACAAACAATTTTTTCGTTCTTCTTTGAGCTGTCAGGAATATAAATGAAGTTGCGAATAATGTCACGCAAACGGTTTTTATGAAACATTCCGTGAATTAGCGTAAACATACTATCTATGCCATCTACCTCTTTTGCTAGCCCTTCTGTACGTCTCCAAGCATAAAAAAACTCATATGGAGCAAAAAAGGAACCTGCTCTATTATTAACCCCATCACTAATAACACAAAAAGCATTGTATTTAAATAATTCTGGGATATCTCTATGGTAGCGAACCGTTAACTGTGTGTAAGCATCATAAATAGTAGCTTCTTCTCTTATGGCAGATTTAAATTCAAATACCACCAAAGGTAAACCATTGATATACACAATACCGTCTGGGATGCGTTTTTCTGAACCAAGAATCTCTAATTGGTTAACAAACTTGTAAATGTTATTGTCCGGAGAATACTGTTCTTCAGCTTCAGCCACTATTGTTATTACTTCATCTTCTTTTGGTTGGCGGTGTTTATTTAAGCCTGTGTAATTGATTAACTGAATGTAAATGTCTTTTTGATTGCGGTCTTCACGTTTTAGAATGAAACCGTCCGAAAGCATCCTTAAAAATGTCTTGTTGCTCTCGTAAAGGTCAGAAGATGAAAGTGATTTGAGTTGAAGAATGATAGATTTAACTTCGTTTACGGTAATGCCTTGCCCTGCGTATTGAGTTAACAAAAAGTTTTGCAAATCTTCTTCTATCAATACTTCTTCGGGCTTACGAGTTATCGTAATGCCTAAGTGGTGGGGAAATCCTTCTTGCCCCAACAACTCAGTAAACGCCTTTTCTAATTTTTCTTCCGTGAACTTCATTTCTTGGGTTTCTTCAACTTTTTGATATCTTCCTCTATCTCTTTCAAACTTTGTTCTTTCTCTATGGCTTTTTGTGCAATTTTATATTTTTCAAATTCAGATTCTGATTTTTGAAGTGCTTTTTCGTGACTAATTTTTCCTGCGTGTGTCAAAAGCTCTCTGCCATTAAGTTGCAGAATAGTATCCAAACGCTCTATCCAGTCTTTCATATACATTGGGGTGCGTTGTTGTGCCATTGTTTCGGCAAAAGCTAAATATTGCTCAACCAACAAACCAAGCAACTTAATTTCATCTTCATTCAGATAATTTTTCGCAATGCTTACGTCAGATTTTTTGATGGAAACAGCATTTTTCTTATCATACGATTGCATACCCAATAAAGGTAAAGCAGCATCCACCCTGCGATATACCAACTCGGCTGCTGTTTGTTCGCTGATTGCCCACAACAGTTTGTTCTGAACTACCTTAAAAAACTCAATCGTTTTTTCATCTTTCGGGTCGTAATCAATACTTGTGGTGTATATGTCTTTGATTTTCTGATAAAAGAAGCGTTCAGAAATTCGTATTTCCCGAATCCGTTCTTGCAATTCATTGAAATAATTCATAGAACTGCCGCTCTTGAAACGGTCGTCATTCAGGGTAAAGCCTTTTATAATGTATTCTTTAAGCCGTTGAGTTGCCCAAATTCGGAATTGTGTGCCTTGAGGCGATTTTACCCTGTAACCTACCGAAATGATAACGTCCAAATTGTAGCCAAACACTTCTACTTCTTGAGTTTTCCCAGCTATAGCACCGTGTTGAGTGGTTATTCGGAATTTCCGAACGACCACTTCCTCGTTAAGCTCACCTTCTGCAAATACATTTTTGATATGCTCGTTGATGGTGGATTTTGCTTTGCCAAATAAGGTTGCCATTTGGTCTTGGGTTAGCCAAACGGTTTCTTCCTCTAAGCGAACATCTATCTTAATGTTGCCATCAGGGTTTTGATATATGATGATTTCGCTGTTCATTTCAAATTTTCATCAATACTTCTTCGGGCTTTCGACTTATCGTAATGCCTAAGTGGTGGGGAAAGCCTTCCTGCCCCAACAACTCAGTAAATGCCTTTTCTAATTTTTCTTCGGTGAATTTCATTCTCAGCTTAGTCTTTCCTCTAATACTTTAAGCCAATTTGCAAACCGAGGGCATTTCTCAATAATGGCATCAATGCCTATCATTTCGAATATCATCTCACCATCTCCTGTTTTATCATAATTGTAAATCTTTTCTAATCGTTTAGAGGGCGCAGTGGCGGGTGAATTATTAATATCTTCTGGGTTTGGATAATCATCGATTATTTTTTTAATCTTATCCAGACTTTTTTGATCATCGATTACTAAATCAAAACCAGCTATATTAGAAAACATAAGTGCTTCTAGCTCGTGTAATTGTATGTAAGGAATAAAATTTGGATGATTATTGAAATCTGTGTGTATTGCATTTTCAATTTTATCTACTAAGCTGGAGTCAGTGGTATAGGAAGGAAAATCTGTAGGTATCCGAAAAAAATCTATAAATGTAGTCACAATAACATTTCCTTGTGCCAAAGTTCTTTTTACTTCGTTTTTAAACTTATCATATCCAACCACTCCACCTTTTTTGTGTTGTTTGCGATTACTTATTATAGTTTGCGCATGTATGGGATTGTTAAATCCTTTATTTATAAAATAAGGTACTATTAGATTTTGAACCAAAATAATCTCGGTATCACCTTCTACGATAAAGACCAGCCTACTCATTATATACTATAAGGTTGTGCTCCAAGTTGATTTTTACCCCACAAATCTCCTAGGGAATATTCGGTTAACCAATCTTGTAAATCTTCCGAATTAAGTCTTTTAAATACGGATCCATCTTTCGATCTATCTGTTACAATAATATCTTCTGGACTAAAATTGTCAATTAAATTAATAGATTGGGTAGATATGATTATCTGTGTATTTTCAGAAGCTTTTCTGATTAAGGCTGCCAGTTTATTTATTGCAACAGGATGCAATCCAAGCTCAGGCTCATCAATTATAATGGTAGCAGGTGGTTTAGGTTGCATCAAAAGGGTAGCTAAACAGATAAACCTTAAAGTACCATCAGATAAATGAGAGGCATTAAAATAGCTATCTGGAAAACCCTTTTCTTGCCATTCCAATTGTATTTTCCGCTCATTTAACCTATTAGGTTGTAAAACAAATCGATCGAAAAATGGTGCTATTGACTTTACAGTGAGCTCTATGCGTTTAAAATGCTTAGGTTCTTTTTCTTTCAAATAATAAAGGAAAGAGGCCAAATTTGAACCATTCCTTCTTAATCTAATGTTATCATGCAGATCACACATACCTTTTAGCGGTGATGTATCGCTAGTGTCATGGAAATGATAAACATCAAACTGCATTAGTCTATAATTTACATAATAGGCTTGTCTATGGTTAAATGTTGCAAATTGAGATTCTTTTACATTTGTTTCAAAGTCTTGAATATGCCAACGATCATATGAGTTAAACGCTGTTTTAGTGTATTTTATAAACAAGTTGTCATTGTTACCAGATTGCAAACCCAAGATAAATCTATTTTCAGCTCTTAGCGCTGTACCAAAATAAATATCAATATTTATTTCCTTAGTGTTCTTTTTGCCAAAATGCAGTAGACTATCTGCGCCTCCTTTTGTTAATACATAATTTTCAAGATTTCGATTATAAATATTACGAATTAAAGTAAACAAGGAAATGAAATTACTTTTCCCAACCCCATTCCCCCCTAAAAGTATGTTAATTGGCAATAAGTTGATACTTAAATGCTTTATACTTTTGTAACCTTCTATTTCTATCTTGGTAATCATTAAGCTAATTTAGTTTTCTTTATCGATTTTTTGGACAATAAATTCGAATTTAAAATATTTGAGCTTAGTTAAAATGAACCAAGCACCTATCATTAAATAATAATTCACTCAGTTTTTGAAGCAAAAATCAGTGGCTTTGGAACAATAATTAAATATCTAATTTAGTTTGTTGTTTAATTGCTTCTTGTGATTGCCTGTAGCGCTTACCTTCTTTTGTTTCTATTGGCTCACTATTTTGGAAATAACTATTTACCCTTATTATATTATATCCAGTAATTTTTTCAGTCCCATCACTGTTTAATTTTTTCTTTATCTCTAATTCACAATTAATTGAAGAACCATTTTTAAACTCCACATCACCAATTTGCACCAAGGTTTTAAACTCAATTGAATTCATATTAAAATGGTAAGTTTCACCTTTATAAATTCCAATCCATTTGTAAGAACCTTTTTTTAAGACTGGCGCAATAATTTCTATAATGGCTTCCGGCACAATTTCAGATTCAATTTCATCACTTGTTAGAATAAATTTTTTAAAGTCAGATTTATTAATAGTATATTCCTCTGTAATATCCTCTTTTAAATCATTCTGAGACACAAATGATATTTTAGTAATTTTTGAATGTCTATCTATAGCTTCATAAAAATTAGACCGTCTCTTTTTAATTATGTTATTGTTAAAAATTTGCTCATCTTTCTTAGACTCTTTTAAATTCTGAATTTCTAATTGCAGCTTCTCATTTTGAAGATCTATGTTTTTCTTTTTTGCTTCTTCTAAACTCTTATTTTCTAATAATTTTTCAATTAAGTGTTTAGTCAACTCACCTACAATCGTATTAATGGGTGTTACTAATACAGCTGTAGCCAATGAAGTAACAAGGGCAATTTTAATTACCCCACTTTTACTTTCCTTTTTTAATACCGCTTTATACCATCTTTTTAAACCTCCATTTGCTAAAGGCTCTGTTTCAATTACAATGTCTAAATCATAAATATTAGCAATCTCTTTAACTAAAGCTAGAAACTCATATTCACATCTGTTTTGTACTAGTGCATCCATTGTGTGTGACTCGTCAGCAAACCAATAGTGGACTTGGATTGAATTTGCAGGTTTCTGTGGTAATAATAAAAGCATAGTTTAATTTTCTACTGTTTCTAATTTCATACTCTCCACCACACCTTTCATCAACACTGGACAAAGCGGTTTAATGGTATTTTTCAATTGCTCATTAATTCGTTTACGAGTTTCCAACGTGTGGTAAATGGTTACAATGGCTTCTTGAACTTTGATATCGGGAATTGGCAATTTCACATTGCACATATCAGCCCAGTCAAATGTTTCTCTTGCACTGCCCCAAGAATGAAATCTTGCGTAACGGTCAAATTCAGGTCGAGCAAACCACAAATACAAATATTCAGGAAGCAATTCCGTAGTTTTTACAACTCGAAAAACTGTGTATATGGCGGAAACAATACAAGGTTCAACCGAATTCATAGCCAAAGCAATTTTATCGCCACGCCTTGAAGTATCAGCTACATAAACAAATTCGCCTGTTCTTACAACTTTGTAGTTGTGAAAACTAAGTCCATTTGTATTGGCTTTAGTTTCAATCAAAACTTTATTGGTTGATACGCCTTGCAAAAAAGTTACCTGCAAATCGTTATTCCTTTCATCCGATTGCTCTATGTATTCTCCGAGCAATTCGGGTTCTTCCGTCTTAATCAGGTTTTCAATGTAGCTATCGCAAATCAATTGCAAGTCAGCCAAACTGTTTTCGTAGGTTTTTTGGTTGGTGAGTAATCCCTTGTAAAGAGCTACAAATTTTCGTTGTTCATTAATATCAGGAATTGGGATTTGTATTTCGCAGAAGCGTTCCCATTCTAAACTTGCTCTTACACTACTATCACTAATAAACCAACCGTATCTGTCTGATTCTGGTCGTTGAAACCACATCATCATATACTCGGGCAACAATTCATTTTTGTCATTTACTTCAATTACTAAATAAGCCGGGGAAATAATGGCAGGTTTATCATCTGTATATAAAGCTAAACGGATGGTTTCGTCTCTGCCTACCTGCATTGCACTATATGCAAATTGTCCCTTATTAATGATTTTATATTTTGATAAATCTGTTTCAGAAGTATTGGCAACCGAAGGCATAAAATTCTTGGTAATATTTATACCCAATAGGGTTGTAACCGCTAAATCTTTATTTCGGTTGTCCACCAAATGAATATAATCGCCAATACGCTTATAACTCATAGCCCAAAGTTTTAAATGCGTTAATCAACTGTTCCTGTGATTGCTTTTCTTCTTGCAAAAGAGTTTTGAAATCCTTTTGTATGCGTTTCATTTCGGTGTCAAAATCTATTTCGCTGTCTCGGTCAATGAATTGAATGTACTTGCTTGGCACCAATGAAAAATCGTTTGCCTGTATTTCTTCAAAACTGGCAGAGTAGCAATACTCTGGCACATTTTTGTAGGTTTTCTTGTAGTCGGCTTGTTGCCAGTTGTGATAGTTCTCCGCCACCTGCCCAATTTCTTCGTCAGTTAATTCAATAAACTGTTTTTCAAATTCCTGCCCCCAACGCCTTAAATCCATAAACAGGATTTCTTTTTCACGGTCACGGTAGTGTTTCTGTTTACTGTTTATTTCAACCATTCTTGCTTTTTTGTTTTTGTTCAAAATCCAAAGCGTAACGCTGATGTCAGTAGTGTAAAAGGTATCTCTTGGAATAATTACAATCGCTTCCACCAAATTATTTTCAATCAGCTTTCTGCGTATTTTGTATTCTTCGCCACCGCCACTTAATGCACCATTAGCCAAGATAAAACCTGCCACACCGTTTTCAGAAAGTTTGCTCACCATATTCAAAATCCAACCATAGTTGGCATTGCTTTTGGGTGGTACATCATAACCTCTCCAACGTGGGTCGTCTGTTAATTCATTTTCTGCCCGCCAGTCCTTTTGGTTAAAAGGCGGGTTTGCCATAATAAAATCGGCTTTCAGGTCTTTGTGTTGGTCGTCCAGAAAGGTATCGGCTGCTTTTTCGCCTAAGTTTCCACTAATGCCCCGTATGGCAAGGTTCATTTTTGCCAGTTTGTAGGTGGTATTGGTGTATTCTTGTCCGTAAATAGAAATTTCTTTTTTGTTGCCGTGGTGTGCTTCTATAAACTTAACACTCTGCACAAACATACCACCAGAACCGCAAGCTGGGTCATAAATGATTCCCTTGTAAGGTTCAATCATTTCGGCAATGAGGTTTACAATACTTTTAGGCGTATAAAATTCTCCTTTACCTTTTCCTTCTGCCAAGGCAAATTTGGAAAGGAAGTATTCATACACTTTGCCAACTACATCTTGTTTAGGGTCTTTGTTGGTGTCAATGTCGTTAATAGTATCGAGCAAGGATGCCAGTTTGGTAACATCTAAACCCAAACGGGAAAAGTAATTATCTGGCAAGGCACCTTTTAATGCTTTGTTATTTTTTTCAATGGTGTGCAAGGCAGTATCTATGAGCAGGGCAATGTCGTTTTGCTTGGCTCTTTTAATCAGGTAACTCCAACGGCTTGTTTCTTCCAAAAAGAACACATTGTTCATATTGTAGAACTCAGGCATTTCAATGTATTTCTCTTTACCTTCGGCAATCAGTTTTGCTCGGTGTTCTTCAAACTTGTCGCTGGCAAATTTTAAGAAAATCAGCCCTAACACCACGTGTTTGTATTCTGCAGGCTCCACGCTTCCTCTCAATTTATTTGCTGCTTCCCAAAGGGTAACTTCTATTGTTTTTTCTTTTATTTGCTCACGCTTTGTTTTTGTTTTCAAAGATGCTTGCAAACCTTCGTTGTCGGTTTCTTTCTTCTGTTTTGCCATTATGCTGTTAAAAATATTTAAATTCTAGTGCTTGCAGTTCTGCTAATTTAGTTTGTATTTATAAAAGCTTAAAAAATCTACTCTCTTGTTTTACCCTAGTTAATAGATTGTATGTTTAAGATTAAATCAGGAGGCTGCATTTTCTTGTAAAATTTGTGCAAATATCATGTTCAGAAAGCGTTTTCTTATTAACCATTTAATTTATTTAAACCATCATTCAATAAAATCAAGACACTTATAAAAATATCGTAGATGTTTAAGTTTTTCAAGCAAACGAATATAATAATATTATCTAAATTCTAATTTGTAGTTAAAAAAAATACCCCAAAACAATACGGCTACCAAATCATCTTTGGTAGCCGTTCACAATTTTAGCATAAGTTTTAAATTACACGGTAATTTCTAGTTCTGTGGTATTGCCAGCCCAATCTGTAGCGCTCCATAAAAGTTTGCAGCCAGTGGGGTTGGCAAAAGCAGTAGCGCATGTAAACTGCCAGTCTACCCCACTTATAAGTAAGGTAGCATTACCTTCTTCTACCAAATCGCCAGTGCTATCATAAATAGCCAACTGCACTTCTTTTACCTCGTAGTTATCAATGGCTTTAATCACCAATTGGGTACCAACTCCCCCATCATAAACACCTCTAGGGTCGCTTAAACTTGGGGCTACAAAATAATCGGCAAAAGCTGCATTGTAAACCCTTTGCCCTTTTTTAGCCATAGTGGCATATTGTAAGCTTAATACCGGGTTTTGTAATACTTGTTTAGCAAACTTACTAGCTAAGGTAAACCTATCTTTAACCTCGGTTTGGTTGCTGGTAGGTGCAATAGTGGTTTTTGCAGGTATCTTGGTAACCACTGTTTTACCAAATTGCCTTTTAAAAACAAGCAAATCTCCAATTTTACCCGTTAAACCGTGGGTAATAACGTTGTTCTGACTTATAGCCATATTTAATAAATTTTACAGAAGCTCCATTGCTTCATATCCCAAAAGTAGAGGCTAATTTTAGGCTTCCAGAATTTTGGCATACTATGTCTAAACATGTACACTATTGACTAAAAACTGTCTCAATTGTATCAATTTGTCATCTTTTGTCCATTATTTTCCTACTTGTGTCATCATTTAAAAGCTCAATTAAGCTAGGTTCATCCTAGGGTGATAGTAGGGTGATCCTAGGGTGAACCTAGCTTGAAGAAAATAACAGATTTAAGACCTTTTTTTATCAAAAAAGTTGACAAAAACTAAAAGCTTAATGATGAGGGATTTTTTTAGGCTTAGCCAGGATGAAATTAAGCCTTGTTTAGCATGATTTATCTAGCCGGGCAGCTAAGAATGAAGGAATAAGAGATAGCTATTTTTGAGTATATAAAGCCTAAAGTTTTACATTTTTATACCTTAAACTATCTTGCAAACTGTAATGGTAACGCTTACCTATTAAAATAGGAACAAACTTATCGGGATGCCTGCTAATGGTTCTGGTAGAGATATTTAATTTACTAGCCAGCTCCTTTCGGGTAAGTAAATCATCTGGGCTTATAGGATTAGATTTATGCGGCCTAGCAGTAGCTGTACTTAAATTATCTTTTTCTAAAATACGCTGCATATCCTTTTCGTTTTGATAGTTGCTTACCCAGTCTACCAAATCTGCCATGCTCTTAATACCAATAAGCTCATCTTTAATTAAAGCGTTAATTTGCAACTTTCTCCCCAACTCGTAATTGATGATGATGTACAGAAGCGCTAACTTTTCCCTGCTGTAATGACTGTAACCACCTTCAAACCCTTTAATAGCAATTCCAGCAGCACTAAAGCTTAAATATTCATGAGCAGCATCTAAACCCTCTTCCTCTAAAAAAGGAATAATAGCTAAGAAATAATCCTCGGGCATTTGCATACCCGTTTTTAATTCTTTCTCGGTAGAAAAATGATAGGTTAAATAAATATTCTTTAAAATTAATCTTCCCCTAAAAACAAGTTCACAGTTAGATTTAGGTATACCCGCAACACCACGCTGGCTTATAGAAACGGAAGATATCGGCATTTTTCTCATAGCTATTTGTATCTGATTACATCAATCAATACAAATTTAAATAGCAGTTAAATAGTAATTATGTTTAGTTTTGCACATGCAATTTCCTTTAATACGGCTAAAACAATAAAATACAAAATATAATACTGATAAACAATAACTTACAAGTGTGGAAAACTAAAATTTTACATTTTTTTTGGAAAATTCATTAGGAAAAATTAAAAAGTGAAAATTAAAAATTAAAAACTGGAAACAAGAAACTCAAAACTGGCAACCGACAACTGATTCAAAATTCAAAAGGAAAAATTAAAAATTCAAAAATCAATCAATCAATCTCTCATTCAAAAATCAATCAATAAAATCAAGATTGCTTCTTCGTTCCTCATCGCAATAACACAAAAATCTCTTAATCATTCAATCAAAACTCAATCCATCAAAAATCAATCAATAACATTCACACCCAGAACTAAAAACTCAAAACTGGCAACCGACAACTGATTCAAAATTCAAAAGGAAAAATTAAAAATTAAAAAATCTAGGAAAGCTTAATCACTCATTCAATCCATCAAAAATCAATCAATAAAACCCAACAAACTAACCACCTAACCACCTAACCACCTAACCACCCAACAAACTAACCATCCAACAAACTAACAACCTAACCATCCAACCACCTAACCAACTAACAACCTAACCAACTAACCACCTAACAAACTACCCCCCCAACTCCCTCCTACTAAATTTCTCAATACCGTTTAATATTTTTACCGCCAACCAAAGCCATAAAATACCAGCACAAAAACCGGCAATTACATCGCTGGTATAATGCACCCTTAGGTATATTCTGCTTAAACCCACCATAAAGATGATGAAAACTAAAAGACTGTTAATAAAGAACTTGGTTTGTTTGGTTAAACTGCTGATGGAGATTAAATAGATGATTAAACCATAAAAAGTTACGGCGCTTAAGGCATGTCCGCTTGGGAAACTTAAGCCTAGCTCTTGGTAAAGCAAAGGCGATAGCGGTCTTGGTCGGTTAAAAAGGCTTTTCAAGCTTAGCATTAAAGCTAAACTACTTAAAGATACTGCGGGTACTTTTAAGGCAAACCATCGTCGTTTTTTTAAAAACAAGAAATAGGCTATCAATAAAAGATTTCCTGTGGTGATAACTACCGAACTACCCAATTGCGTAAAAAACAGCATGATGGCAGTAGAAGTTGGGTTTACATGCTCAAGTAAGAGCTTAAAAACATATAAATCAAACTCCAGGCGTTCATCAATAAACACCATTTTTGCCGTAAATAGAAAAACGATAAGTGCGGTAAACAACAATAAAAAAAGAATTGCCGCTTCTGAAAAAAGCAAAAGCAAAGTTTTAACCAGCTTTTGATAAGTGTTTTTAATCATCATAGCCTAAATGAAGAATAATTATTGAGCAGCTTTGGCTATCAATTGCTGCGCCAAATCTTTTCCTAAATACCTATCAATAGCACTATGTAAAACATATAAGATGGGGGTTAAAAGCAGTGCGACAATAAACTTATAGGTATAATTCACCAAACCTATTGCGGCAACCATTTGCCAGCTCCAGCTGTATTGTGGGTTAAGGTAAAAAGCTATAAAAATCACCACAAAGCTATCTATCAGTTGAGAAACCAAAGTAGAACCTGTGGCTCTTAGCCATAAATTACGCTCGCCCGTTAGTTTCTTTATTTTATGAAAGATGCTAACATCTGCCACCTGCCCTATTAAAAATGCAGTGATAGAGCCTATAATAATCCACATACCTTGGCCAAAAATTGCCGAGAAGGCATTATTCATATTTAAAGCTTCACCGTTAATATTTTGCAGTAACCAGAAATCTGCAGGACTTAAAGACATGGCAAAACCTACCATTAAAAAAGCAAAAGCTATTAAAGCAGCACCTAAATAGGATAAGAATTTTACGCCTTTAACACCATAATATTCATTTATAATATCCGTCATGATAAATACAAAAGGCCAGTTTAGTACCCCTGCCGACATGTTAAAAGATAATCCCTCTACCCCAAAAAGGTCGATATCAAACTTTTTTAAGCCTATAGACTCTTCTACGGAGAATATTTTTACCCCTATAAATTCGGCAAGTATAGCATTGGCAATAAAAAAACCGCCTAAAATGATGTATAACTTATTGGCTTTAGATTGATAACTAATGGTATTGTCCATGGTTTAGTTTAAATAATTCTTCTATAACAAAAAGATTAGGTTTCTGTTAGTTTAAAAATAATATTAATTTGGGATGTTCTAATTTAAAGCTCGTGATTAATATTATTTCAAAGTTACCCAACGTTACTACCACTATTTTTTCTGTGATGAGTGCTTTGGCTCAAGAATATGATGCCATTAATTTATCTCAAGGTTTCCCAGATTTTGATTGTGATGAAAAACTCAAAGAACTGGTTTTTAAAGAAATGAAAAAAGGCCATAACCAGTATGCGCCTATGCCTGGTTTATTAGCTTTAAGAGAAACTTTAAGTGCTAAAATAGAAAATTTACATCAGTCTTATTACCATCCGGAAACAGAAATAACCATTACAGCTGGCGGTACGCAAGCCATTTCAACAGCCATCACCGCTATTTTAAGACCAAATGATGAAGTCATTATTTTTGAACCTGCTTATGATGCTTATGCACCCATGGTAAGGCTTTTAGGTGGCTTAGTTAAGGCTTATGAAATGGCACCTCCCGAATATGAAATTGATTGGAGTACGGTAAAAAAGCTAGTTTCTGCTAATACTAAAATGATTATCGTTAACTCGCCTCATAACCCTACAGGTAGAACATTGAATGAGACCGATATTAAAGAACTCATCAACATCACCAGAAATACAGATATTATTATTGTGAGTGATGAAGTTTATGAACATTTAACCTACGATGGCAGAAAACATTTAAGCTTAGCGGCTTATCCCGAGCTGAAAGAAAGAACTTTTGTAACGGCTAGTTTTGGTAAACTTTTCCATACCACAGGATGGAAAATTGGTTATTGCAGTGCCCCAGAAGCTTTGATGAAAGAATTTAGAAAAGTGCATCAATTCCAGATATTTTCTGTGAATACACCTATGCAATACGCTATAAATACCTATATGCAAAAACCCGATGTTTATCTAGGATTGGCTAGCTTTTATCAAGAAAAGAGAGATTTTTTTAGAAAATTATTGCAAGAAACTAAATTAACTTTATTACCTTGCGAAGGCTCTTATTTTCAAATGGTTAGCTATGAGAAGATATCTTTTGACAAAGATACTGACATGGCTATGAAACTATTAAAAGAATATAGAGTAGCCAGTATACCTGCCTCTCCATTTTATTCTAAAACTACAGATTACAAAACCTTAAGGCTGTGTTTTGCGAAAAAGCAAGAAACATTAGAAAAAGCCGTTAATAATCTAGTTAAAATTTAAATAATGGAACAATTAAAAGTGACGCTCTTACAAGCCTATTTATTTTGGGAAAATGCTGCCAAGAATCTCCAAAATATAAGTTTGAAGCTATCTGATATTAGAGAGCGTACAGATTTAATTGTGTTGCCAGAAATGTTTAATACAGGTTTTACCATGAATGCTGTTGAAAATGCAGAAAAAATGGATGGTAAAACCGTTAACTGGATGCGAGATACCGCGAGAAAATTCAATGCCGTAGTTACCGGAAGCCTTATTATAGAAGAAAATGGCAATTTCTATAACCGTATGGTTTGGATGCGCCCAGATGCGAGCTATGAAACCTATGATAAAAAACACTTATTTGGTTTAGGAGAGGAAGATAAAACTTATACAGCTGGTGATAAACAGGTTATTGTAGAGCTTAAAGGCTGGAAAATAAGATTGGCCATTTGTTATGATTTACGTTTCCCGGTATGGCTAAGAAACCATCAACAACAATATGATTTACTTTTGGTGGTTGCCAATTGGCCCGAGAAAAGAGCGCATCACTGGCGTATGCTGATCCCTGCCAGAGCAGTTGAAAATCAATCATTTATCATCGCTTTAAACCGTGTTGGTTATGATGGTAAACAAATTTATTATAGTGGAGATACTACTTGTTTAAGTCCTGCTGGAGATGTTATCTACTATAAAAGAGACGAAGAAGACCTTTATACCTTTACCATTAATAAAGCTGAAGTAGAAAGGGTAAGAACAGAAATGCCTTTCTTGAAAGATGCTGATGATTTTAACTTGATTTAACATTTAAAATTTAGCAAACTGAAATTTTAGCCATAATTTAGCGTTTTAGTCTGCTGGCTAATTATTTTTGTAGCTATTTATAAATCAAAGCATCTTTTTTTCATCTTTATATATGTTTAAAGAAATACCTAATAAGCCTCTCAGATACTTCAGTATTGTTATTTACCTATTTATTATTTTCATTTGTGCAGTAGAGCTTAATTTTTTATGGCTTTTTGGTTATTCTCCCGTAAAAAAAGATATTAAATTCCCATCATTAAGTCTTTCCTCAGAAGTTTATTATTCAGATGGCAAACTCATTGGCAAATACTATAAAGAAAACCGTACGCCTGTTAATTTCAATCAGATTGATAGCACCATTGTAAACGCCTTAATCGCTACAGAAGATGCTAGGTTTTATAAGCACTCTGGGGTTGATTTCCTTTCCATAGGTTCTGGCGTTATTTCTACCCTTACCGGAGATAAACGTGGCGGAAGTACAATCACACAGCAGCTAGCAAAAAATCTATATCGTACCAGAAACAATAAATCTCAAGGTTTTATTAAACATATCCCGGTAGTAAGAACCTTGGTTTCTAAATTTAAAGAATGGCTAACTGCCTATAAATTAGAAGCCAATTATTCTAAGGAAGATATTATCACCATGTACCTCAATACCGTACCTTTTGGTAATAATTCTTACGGTATCAACACCGCAGCAAAGCATTATTTCAATAAAGCTGTAGATAAAGTTAAGTTAGAAGAATCAGCCCTATTGGTAGGAATGCTTAAAGCAACATCAACCTACAACCCTATTAAAAACCCCGAAAAAGCATTAGACAGACGAAACATTGTTTTGGCACAAATGCTTAAATACGAATATATAAACGATGCTACTTATCAAAAAACAGTAAAAAAACCTTTAAAACTTAATTTAGGTAAAGATACCGGCAAGAATGATGGCGATTCTTATTTAAGAACAGCGGTTGCTAAATGGCTACAAGAATGGTGTGATGAAAATGGCTTTGATTTATATGAGGATGGCTTAAAAATTTATACCACCATTGATTCTAGGTTGCAAAAATATGCCGAAGAAGCGGTACAAAACCACATGAAAATCTTGCAAAGAAGGTTTAATAATGTTTGGGGAGATGAAGAGCCTTGGCGAGATTCTGAAGGAAATGTTATTCCGAATTTTATAGAAAACAACTTACAAAAATTGCCTTGGTATGTCGATTTTAAAAAGCGTCTTAAAAATAACCGCGACTCTATAGATTATTATTTAAATAAGCCTAAAAAGATGACTGTCTTTACCTGGGATGGTGATAAAGAAGTGGAGTTTTCTACCATAGACTCTTTAACTTATTATGCCAAAATGCTAAATACAGGTATGATGACTTTAGACCCTTTTTCTGGCAAAATAAAAGTTTGGGTTGGTGGTGATAATTATAACTACTTCAAATATGACCATGTAAAGCAATCTAAACGTCAGGCGGGTTCTACCTTTAAACCTTTTGCTTATTTAGCGGCTTTAGAAAGTGGTTTAAACCCTTGTGATAAGTTTACCGATAAACCTGTTAAAATAGCCTATAAAATAGGCTCTAAGACCGAAGTTTGGGAACCTAAAAATGCCGATTGGAACTTCTCTTACCGCGAAATGTCCTTACGCTGGGCCATGGGAAAATCTGTAAATTCTATCACCGCACAAATTACAGAGCAAGTAGGTTGGGATAAAGTTGTAGAATTAGCGCATGAATGTGGTATCGAAAGTAAATTACAATCCGTACCTTCTGTAAGTTTAGGTTCTAATGATGTTAGCGTTTATGAAATGGTAAGGGCTTATGGCACTTTTCTAAATAAAGGAAAAAGAGTAGACCCTATTTTGGTAGAGAAAATAACCGATTTAGATGGCAATATCATCGAAGAATTTAAAGCAAAACATACACAAGTTTTAAGCGAAGAAATAGCATGGTTAATGCTATATATGTTTAGAGGTGGTATGGAAGAACCCGGCGGCACATCGCAAGCCTTATGGGAATGGGATTTGTGGAAGAAAAATAACCAAATTGGTGGTAAAACAGGTACATCATCAGATTATGTTGATGGTTGGTATATGGGTATCACCAAAGATTTAGTGACAGGCGTTTGGGTTGGTGCAGACGATAGAAGTATACACTTTAAGGATGCACAAACAGGTGAAGGCTCTAGAACGGCTTTACCTATTTTTGGTAAGTTTATGGAAAAAGTATATCGCGACCCACAAACAGGCATAACGCCAGGTCCTTTTCCTAAACCAGATATTGAAATTACTCGTACTTATATATGCCCTAGTCCGAGAATTGTTGTAGATACCAACAGCACAGATAGCTTGGCTGTAGATTCTTTGATGCTGATGGAAATAGAAAATCCTGAGGCGCAGCAAAACCAGGAAGTAAATCCTGAAACAGAAATAAAAACTGAAAATAAAAACCAGAATAAAACTCCTGATGTTAAACAGGGTGTTACTCAAAAGCAAGAAACAGAAGCGCCTTTAAGTAAAAAGGATGAAAGAAAATTGCAGCGAGAAAAAAGAAAAGAAGAACAAGAGTAAATCATCCATAAAAATGATTAAGAATTATAGCTCCATAACATGACAAAGAATTTTACATTTAATAAAGCTAAAATATACACTACTTTATTTTTTAGCTCCCTGTTCTTATTGTTTGCTGGAAATGCGCAAGCGCAATATTTCGGACAAAATAAAGTGAGGTATAAAAATCTTAAGTTTAAGGTTTATGAGACGCCACATTTTCATCTATATTACTATACTGAGAATGATAGCTTAATCAAAAATTTCGCAAAAGAAAGTGAAGCTTGGTATGCTTTACATCAGCAAATTTTTAGAGATACTTTTAAGCGCCCCAACCCTATTATCCTTTACGGAAACTCGCCAGAATTTCAACAAACTACCATCATCAATTCAGAAATTAGTGTAGGAACAGGCGGTGTTACCGAAGGTTTAAAAAACAGGGTTTTCATGCCTATTCAAGAAAGTAATTTCCAAACCAGACACGTTCTTGGGCATGAGTTGGTTCACGCTTTCCAGTACCACTCTTTAATAGAAGGAGATTCTACACAGCTTGAAAACATCGGAAATTTACCCTTATGGATGGTTGAAGGGATGGCAGAATACCTTTCCTTAGGTAAGGTAGATGCCAATACAGCTATGTGGATGCGTGACGCTGTGCTGAATAAAGACATCCCAACTTTAAATGATTTAACAACCAATAGTAAATATTTTCCTTACCGTTACGGACAAGCTTTTTGGGCTTTTATAGGCTCTACTTACGGCGATACGATTATCATGCCCTTCTTTAGATCAACAGCTAAATTTGGTTATGAAATGGCTATTAGAAGAACTTTTGGTTATGATGAAAAAACGCTATCTAGCTTATGGAAAAGTTCTTTAGAAAATGCTTATACGCCTTATTTAAAAGATACTACACAAAAACCCATAGGTACCAAACTGATAGATAATGAAAATGGTGGAGATATGAACCTCTCTCCTGCTATCAGTCCTGATGGAAAATATGTAGTCTTCCTTTCAGAAAAAGAGCTCTTTTCTATAGATTTATTTCTAGCCGATGCTAAAACAGGAAAAATCATCCGCAAGTTAACCTCCAAAATTAAAAACAGTCATATTGATGAGTTTAATTACATAGAATCTGCCGGCTCATGGTCGCCCGATAGTAAACAGTTTGCCTTTAGCGCCTTTTCTGAAGGTAGAAATAAACTCATTATTGTAGATATTGATAATGGCAAAACAGTTTTACAAAAATCTATGGGTAAAGTAGAACAGTTTGGTAATTTAAACTGGTCTCCAACAGGGAAAGAAATTGCTTTTTCTGGTCTTAAAGATGGGCAAAGCGATCTTTTCTCTTACAACTTAGAAACCAAAGAAGTAACACAATTAACCAATGATAGGTTTACAGATTATCAGCCTAGCTTCTCTTCAGATGGCAAAAAGATTGTTTTTTCTACAGATAGACAAAATTTAGGTAAAGATTTAAGTGCTTTCATCAGCATGAGCTTAGCTATACTAGATGTAGCCAGCAAGAAAGTAACCAATATCAATGTATTCCCTAAAGCCAATAATTTAAACCCTGTTTTTGATGCTAATGATAGAAATATCTATTTCTTATCAAACAGAGATGGTTTTAGAAACATGTATCGTTACAACATTTCTAGAGATTATGTAGAGCAATTAACAGATTATTTCACGGGTATTAGTGGTATTACAGAAAGTTCGCCAGCTTTAAGTATTTCAAAGAATAACGATATTGTTTATTCTTATTATCGCTCTCAACGCTATACCCTTTACAATGCTCATGTAACTGAATTTAGAGGCACTTTGGTAAATAGCAATGCGGTAGATTTTACAGCAGCAACCTTACCACCACCAAGTTCTGTTGGTGTTAATATCATCAATAAAAACTTAGACAATTTCCTTGCTTATGATGATACACCTGTAGATTCTGTTAAAGCTATCCCTTTTAAATCTCAGTTTCAATTAGATTATATAGCCAGTAATGGTGTTGGTGTAGCTACCAGCAGATTTGGTACAGGTATGCAATCTGGCGTACAAGCTATTTTTAGTGATATTTTAAGTAGAAACCAAATTTTCGCAGCCGCTGCTGTTAACGGAGAAATTTATGATTTTGGAGCTCAGTTTGCCTATATCAACCAAGAAAGCAGATGGAACTGGGGAGCTTCTGTATCTCACCTACCTTTTCAGTCTGGTTTGTTTGGTATAAAAGCTACAGGTTTGCCTCAAGAAAATGGACCCGATAGGCCTGTTATAGAAGAATATGTAGACATCATCAGAACTTTTGAAGAATCTGTACAAGGTTTTACCTCTTATCCTTTCTCTAAAACTACCCGTTTTGAGCTTGGCGCTGGTGCTTCTTATTACTCTTACCGTGTAGACAGGTTTAGTACTTATTACGATCCTAATACCAGATTTCCTATTTTTCAAGATAGAAGAAAGTTATCAAGAGAAGAGTTTTTAGAAGACCAAGGTTTCAATTTAAGTTCTTTTACTGTTTTCCAATTAAACACAGCTTTAGTTGGCGATAATTCATATTCTGGTGTTGCTGCTCCATTGGGTGGTTACAGATACAGAATTGGCATAGAACAAAATTTTGGTACTTTCCAGTTTACCGCTCCAATTATTGATTTAAGAAAATATGTAAGGGTAAAACCAGTAACTTTTGCAGGTAGAATTTATGGTTTCGGTCGTATAGGAAATGTAAACAACCAATTATTCCCACTCTTTATAGGGATGCCTTTCTTAATTAGAGGTTATGAAGCCAATAGCTTTTATAATGGCAGAAACTTAACAGGAGAAGAAAATGGCTTTAACATCAACCAATTGATAGGTAACAGAATGTTAATTTCTAACTTTGAGGTAAGGCTACCATTTACCGGGCCAGAGAAATTAGCTGCATTCCCGTCTAAATTCTTATTTTCTGATTTAAACTTATTCTTTGATGCCGGAGTTTCTTGGAATGAAGGCGATAGAATTGCCTGGGATAGAAAAGCCCCTAGAAGAATAGGAACCGATGCAGCAACAAATACAGCTCTTTACGAGGAAAATGTAAGAGTACCAGCCTTAAGTGCGGGTATATCTGCCAGGGTTAACGTATTTGGATATTTTGTATTAGAACCATATCTGGCAATTCCGTTTAACCGCGTGGATATTCAGAAACCTGTATTTGGTTTAGCTTTTGCACCAGGATGGTAATTTTAAAAAACTGATATAGCCTTACAAACGTATATAATAGTATGAAAAAGTTTATATCAATCGTGTTTAGTTTAGCAGTCATGACTTTTGCTGCTTGCGGACAAAATAATCATACATCTTCTAAAAAAGATGAGCAAAAAGCTTTAGTATTCCCTGTTCAAAAAGCAGAAAGCGAGTGGAAGAAAATATTATCTCCTGTTGCTTATGAAATTATGGTGAACAAAGGAACAGAGCCTCCTTTTAAAAATGAGTTTTACAATAACCATGAAAAAGGAATTTATGTAAGTGCCGCTACAGGCGAACCACTTTTTAGTTCTGAAGACAAGTTTGACTCTGGTACAGGATGGCCAAGTTTTACCAAACCCATTAATGATAAAGCTGTTATTTGGGTAAAAGACAACAGCCATGGCATGGTAAGAGATGAAGTTATAGAAGCTAAAACAGGTTTACACCTAGGCCATGTTTTTGATGATGGCCCCGCTCCTACAGGTTTAAGATACTGCATCAACTCGGCAGCACTTAAATTCATCAAACAATAATTAAGACATAAAGCTAAAAACAGGTTTCACTTGGAAGCCTGTTTTTAACATCTTCTCATAGTCTAATCCGGTAGTTAAATCAATCCAATCCGGATTAACGTTTCTTATCATCTTCTCTTTTTGTAACCTGGTAAATTGGTTAATCATTTTAAAACGCTCTGCTGCCATAGTCTCAGAACTTAACTCTTCAAAATAAACCAAGCGAGTTAACTGTTGCCCAGCATCAAAAAATAGGTTCGGCATTTTACGGTAGAAGTTCATGGTTTTTATTAAATCAGCACTTAAACCAACATGTAAATTATTTCTATTTCTGTCTGTAACTATAAAAACGATATTCTTCATTTGATCTGCATTTAAATTCTTTAACATTATTATTTGGCTATTAATTTTTTATTGCTAATTTTATGAGCATAAAAATACTAATAATTTTAGTATTTGCAAATATTTTTAGAAATGGGAAAAATATCTGATAATTTAAAATACCTCAGAAAGAAAAAAGGCCTTACACAACAGCAATTTGCTGATGTTATGGAAATTAAAAGATCTTTAATTGGTGCCTACGAAGAAGACCGGGCAGAACCAAAATATGATTTGCTAAAAAAATTCGCAGACTTTTTTGAGTTAAGTATTGATGATTTCATCAATGAAAAGATAAACGATAAATGGACACCTAAACCAAAAGGAGACCCTTCTAACCTTCGTGTACTGAGTATTACGGTAGACCAAGATGATAAAGAAAACATAGAATTGGTACAGGTTAAAGCTAGTGCAGGTTATCTTAATGGTTATAGCGACCCTGAGTATGTAAGCACCCTACCTCGTTTTTCTTTACCTATCTTTAAACAAGGCACTTATAGGGCTTTTGAAATTAAAGGAGATTCTATGCTACCACTGCCTTCAGGCTCAATCATTATTGCAGAGTATGTAGAAAACTGGAATAACGATATCAAAGCTGGCGAAACTGCTATTGTGATTAGTAAAAACGAAGGTGTAGTTTATAAAAGGTTAAGCAGCAAGTTCAGACCAGATAAGGGTTTGAAATTATCATCAGACAACCCCGTTTACGAACCTTATACCATAGAAGCAGAAGATATTTTAGAAATCTGGAAAGCAAAAGCATTTATTTCTACAGAATTACCACAGCCAATGCCAGAGCCTACCATGGAGACTCTAACCAGCATGATGGCCCAAATGCAAAAATCTTTAGTAGAAATGCAAAAAAACAAAACGAACTGATAAATTAATAGATAGAATAATGTTTTAAAAATCATCATTACATTGGAATAACTACTTTATTAAATAGGAATTTAAAGTGAGAACAGAATTATCATTCTTAGAGGATAGTTTGTCATCCTGAGCGGAGTCGAAGGATTAAAGGGCTTCGACTCCGCTATCATTGAAGCTATTATATAAATATTTAAAAATCAGGCATTCACACAGGGCTTTCCGGCCTCTTGACCGGCCATGTCAAGGTCCTTTTATTTAAAGTATTAGTTTTATGTTTTGGCCTTCATGAATGCTTCGCATGTTTCCGCAAAAAGTACCCAAACCCGAGCTAAGCGAACACATGAAAGCCTTTAAAAAAACAATAAGCTAATTGAATAAACTCTCCGCTGCGCCGCTTGCTTCTAAAGGTTCTGCTAGGGCTAGTCCTGTAGATGCCGCAACCGCCAAGGCGGAATTGGGCGTAAACGGTTGTTTGTGCTTAGGCTCGACTATCGAATTACCTAAACACGTCATTTCATCATCATTTATATTAAATACTTGCCTGCGGCAGGTAGATATTAGACCTCAGCCTAAACACAAAATAATCATTTCAAAATCTTTCTTTATTTTTGAATAAAAAAACTTGAATTTCATCCATCAAAAACTACAGGAAAGAATTGCCGCTAACGCTTTAAGAACCTTAAAAAGCGAGAATAATCTTATTGATTTTTCTTCTAATGATTATCTGGGTTTTGCTAAATCTTTATCTGTAAAAGAATGGGTTGATGAAATTGCCTATTCAGAAAAATCAAGAAATGGTGCTGGCGGATCAAGGTTAATCACCGGAAATTCAAGTTTTACAGAAACCTTAGAAAAAGAAATCGCTCGTTTTCATCAGGCATCATCAGGCTTAATCTTTAACTCTGGTTATGATGCCAATGTAGGTTTACTTTCTAGCCTGCCCCAAAAAGGCGATACCATTATTTGTGATGAACTTATCCACGCTAGTCTTATTGATGGTGCTAGACTAAGCTATGCCCAACGCTATACCTTTAAACATAATGATCTAGCGCATCTCGAATCAAAAATTAAAAATAGCCAAGGGAATATTTTCATCGTTACAGAAAGTATTTTTTCTATGGACGGAGACCATGCACCTTTAAAAGAAATAACCGCACTTGCAGCACAATATGGCGCTCATCTCATTGTAGATGAAGCACATGCCAGTGGCGTATTTGGTAAACATGGTAGAGGGTTGGTGTGCGAGTTGGGTTTAGAAAACCAAGTATTTGCCCGCGTAGTTACTTTCGGTAAAGCTTTGGGCTGCCACGGAGCTATTGTATTAGGTAGCGATGAACTTAGAAGCTATCTCATCAATTTCGCCCGTTCTTTTATTTATACCACTGCCCTACCTCCACACAGCTTATACACCATAAAAGCAGCTTATGAGCAATTAAAAAGTAGCGATTACAGCACTCTTATTCAGAAAAAAATAGCTTATTTCAAACAATTAACCAGCAAATTAGGTATTGCATTAATGCCAAGCAATAGCGCTATCCAAGGAATAATCATTCAGGGAAATACAGCTTGCCGACAAGCAGCTGCTACTTTAAATGAAAGCGGCTTTGATATCAGACCCATTTTAAGTCCAACCGTTCCAGAAGGCAAAGAAAGGTTAAGAATTTGTTTACATACCTTTAATACAGACGAAGAAATAGAAAAATTAAGTGAAGCTTTAACTAAAATATAATATGTTGAAACCCATTTTTATCACAGGCATAGGCACAGGCGTAGGAAAAACCGTAACATCAGCCATTGTAACAGAGCATTTAAAAGCCGATTATTGGAAACCCATACAATCAGGAGATTTAGAAAACTCTGATACCATCACCGTTAAACAATTGGTAAGTAACGATAAAACTTATTTTCATCCAGAAGTTTACAAACTTACACAGCCTCTTTCGCCACATTTATCAGCCCGTTTAGATGGTATTGAAATAGACATCAACACTATTAAAGTACCAGAAACGCAAAACACCTTAGTTATTGAGGGCGCTGGTGGCTTAATGGTTCCGCTAAATCAGCAGTTTTTGATAGTAGACTTAATAGCTCAGCTAAAAGCAGAAGTAATTTTAGTATCTCAACATTATTTAGGCAGCATTAACCATACACTCTTAAGTTACGAATTGTTAAAAAGCAGAAACATCCCTGTAAAAGGTATTCTTTTTAATGGCCATAATCCAGATTCTGAAGCTTATATTACCCAATATACCAAGCTTAAACATTTAGGAACTATCCCGGTGCTAAACAATTTAGATAAAAACAGCGTTAAAGAAGCAGGGAAACACCTCACATTATAAACCTTTTTTGCACATGAAAAGTATTGCAGTTATTGGTTCTGGTACCATGGGAAATGGCATAGCACATAGCTTTGCACAACATCAGTTTAAAGTTGCTTTGGTAGATGTACAAGCCGATGCTTTAACAAAAGCCCTCGCTACTATAGCTAAAAATTTAGACAGGCAGATAGCTAAAAACCTCATTACAGAAGCAGATAAACAGCAAACTTTAGCCAATATTACTACCTATACCAACCTAGCCGAGGCTGTAAAAGATGTAGATTTGATAGTAGAAGCGGCCACAGAAAATGCTGTTTTAAAAGAGAAAATATTTCAAGAGCTTGATAAATATGCCAAGCCAGAAGCCATTTTAGCCAGCAATACTTCTTCCATAGCTATCACCCAAATTGCAGCCGTTACGCAAAGGCAAGATAAAGTTATTGGAATGCATTTCATGAATCCCGTACCGGTAATGAAATTGGTAGAAGTCATTAATGGCTATGCAACCTCTGCCGATACCACTGCAAAAATTATGGCGCTTGCCCAGCAGCTAGATAAAATACCTGTCGAGGTGAATGATTATCCCGGTTTTGTTGCCAACAGGATTTTAATGCCTATGATTAATGAAGCTATTTATACTTTGTATGAAGGCGTTGCAGGCGTTACAGAAATTGATACTGTTATGAAATTGGGTATGGCTCATCCTATGGGACCGCTCCAACTGGCAGATTTTATAGGTTTAGATGTTTGTTTGGCCATCCTTAAAGTATTACACGAAGGCTTTGGAAATCCTAAATATGCACCATGTCCGCTTTTGGTAAACATGGTAACTTCAGGTAAAAAAGGCGTTAAATCTGGCGAAGGTTTTTATAATTACCAACATGGCACTAAAGATTTAGTAGTGGCCGAGAAGTTTAGGTAGTTCTTATAGCGTTTCTTACACCAAAACAACATCAATAAACCATAAAAGCTGTTTTTTATTTAGAAAAGCAGGGCTATTGCAGCTATTAAAGGGCTAGTCCGGTGCTTTGCTTTACTCCTCGTCCATTTTCCGCAAAAGCTTCAAATGTCCTGCGGGGTACCGCCCTCGCCCCGGTTTATGTACGTAGGTTTGGTGCTTGGGTTGAGAAAAGAGATAGTATCATTTAGGTTAGTGGTCAAAATAATGATGGGTAATCTATGCAAAATATTAAAGTATCTACGCTATATGGCGGCACAAGAAGCCTTTGCCCGCTTGCCTAGGTCTTCATTCTTGCGCCATTGAGGCTTGTTTAGTGTAGAAGCTGATTTCAAGTTTGTTTTCGGAACGTAGAATCTCAAAATAGTGGCTCCAACTCAATACGTTAGACAGTGTCTCACTTTATGGAAAGTTTAAATAAAGCTTTCTCATATACAACAAGTTATCTCTACTAAATCCCTTTCCGTAAAGTTGAGTTAAATCTTCGGAAAGTTGTTCAAATAGAAAAGTTCCATACGCTGCTTTTTCTTTACCGCCTTGCTCAAATTCAACGATGTGTCTGCCGATTAACCAATAGGTCTGAACCAAAATTGTGTTTACCGACTTAGCAACTTGCTCTCTCCCTTTTTGAAGAAGTCCGCCAATTTGGTTGATTAAGTCGGTATATTTTAATTGTTCAATATCCATTTCGTCAAAGGTAAAAAATTGATTATGAAAACGGTCTTGTCACATGCAGATTTTTATATGTTGAAGTGTCGCTCACTGCATGCCGCTAACGTTTCGAAGGCGGGGCTTTCGGAGCATCATCTATCAAGCTACGATTAATGTTTATTCGGAGCCGAAAAGTTTCTGCCACCACGCCCCCCCGCTTTTGGCAAGGTGCTGTTATGCACAGTAGTTTCTTCTCCATATAATTCTGGATATTTTGTCTGCGAAATACAGCAAACACTTTTCTCCAATATCATTTGATAGTATCATAAATATGATTTTTAGGTTAGTGGTTAAAAATAATGAGGTCAAATCAATCTACCTAAAGAACTAGGCTATTTGTTGGATAGCATT
Organism: Pedobacter aquae; assembly: GCF_008195825.1. Lineage (NCBI taxonomy): Bacteria > Pseudomonadati > Bacteroidota > Sphingobacteriia > Sphingobacteriales > Sphingobacteriaceae > Pedobacter > Pedobacter aquae. Next base: position 1,016,117 of record NZ_CP043329.1, on the reverse strand, counting down.
TAGCTTAGTTAGCCAGCTTGAAGTTGTGTCATACGGTGAATGTTGTCGTGGTGCGGTTGGGGCAAAAGCAAATGTGGTGCAACTGTGGGTCGGCTTGTGCGTTGGGTTGCACCTCTTTTGATTTTGCCGAAGCGTTGGCTTTTCTTTCCGTCATATTTCTGTCGTTCGTTTGTTGCACTGTCGTCTTTTTAGAATGAGGCATAACGTTTTCGGGCTTGGCGAAGGTGGCGATTTTCACCACAAATGCTGATGCGGAGAACCAAACTTTGATTAACCACAAATGTGTCTGCGGAGCACTGAACCGCCACTTTTGCCAAACCCGTGTTAGCACTTCGCCCTTCTTTTCTGTCGTGGTTGTTCGTTGTCATTTCGTGTCTGTCTTGGTGCGTTGGCTTGGTGGCTCTTTTGCTGTTTTTTGCTTTGCTTTGTGCGATTGGAAAAACTGCAAATGTGCCACCAAATGAGTTGGCTATTCAAAGTCAATTTCTATTTTTGAAATCCTATCAAGTTCTTCTAATATCCCCCTTTTTATAGCGTCAATTTTAAGATACTTTGCTGCAATTTCTTGTTGAGTATTCAAATCGATAGTGCCACTTTTTAGAATTGGTATTGTTACCTTGAATTTTTCAACTTTTTCTTTACTGGCTGTTTTGCTCCATTCAAATCCTTGGCTTAATAAAACCTTTTCTAAGGTATATCTCATATAATCCAAGTCTATAAGTTTTTCAAATTGTGTTTTAACAATTAAGGGGCGATGATGGTCATTCGTTGTAAATCTGTGTTTATGCCAAAAAACAAAACCTACAGAACCTTCTCTATTCCAAGCAAGGCAATTGTCAAAATATTTCACACTGGAAAGATTATCCTTTATATATCCAATAGGTGTTTCGTCTTTACGACCACCATATACAGGCACATTACCTTGATTTTTTTGAATGAAACTTGCAGTTAATCCTTTTATAGAAGGGAAGTCAAAAACATCACTTAAAAGAAATTCTTTACTTGAATTTTCGGTTTCTATTTCTATTAATATGTTTTTAATTTGATATTTATATTCTTCAATCGCTTTTTTGATATCTTCTACATATAAGATTTTATCTACAACATCTTTTTGCGTTTCTAAATCAAAGTTTCCATCCTCATCAACAGGCATAACGATTTCAACCTCTTCCACCATTTTTGGGTAAACTTTTGTAAATTCATCTGAACCGTTTTCTCCTTTTCTTCCTTTTGCTAATTCTCTTAATTTTGGCTCAACTATATTTTTCACATAAAGCAAGTTAATGTTTGGCATTTTAGGCTTTAATAAACCTCTATCTCCATTAATTGAAAACTTTCCTTCAATCAACATCATATAACCTGCAAACCCATTTGTTGCCCAAGTTAGATATTGCCCATCATAATCATTTGTGTTGATATAGGTTAAAGGGGCATTGTTAGATGCAGAATAAACAGGATTATCTCCTTTATTTAAGTTACCGTAATTTTTAGTGTATAGAGATTTGCCTTTTTCAATATCAAAAAGGTCTTTGAGCTTATAGGTTTTCTTATTTAGTTCAGACTTTTTTTTTTCAGACAATTCTTTTATGCCTTCTTGAAAAGTCTTTAAAGAAATTGACATATCCTCTACCAATGAAGAAAAGTCAAGCAATCCTAACTTGTCTTTTTTCTCACTTATTCCAAGTTCGATTTTTTCTTCTTCACTCCACCATTTATCTACTATCCAAGAGTTTTCTAATGAACTTGTGAAGTCTGTAAATGGAAATATTTTACACCTTTTATCAGTATTAATTTTAGCAAAACTTGCTTTATTACCTTTGAAAAAAGAATACAATGTAACAGCTTCACTTAAATCATCTTGGTCAATGTCAAATCTGTAAACATCTCTTGTTTCTCCCATTTCACTTACCAAATACGTGAACACAGGGTCGGTTTGAATATCTTTTTTGTTTGCTTTTTTAGTTAAACAAAGAATGTATGTCTTTTTATTTGTGGTAAAAAAAGTGTTCAATGGTAATGATACTATACCATCAATATAACATTCATCTATTATGAACTGTCTTAAATTTTTATCGTTTTGACGATTGAAAATTCCATCAGGAACAATTATAAAAGCCTTACCGTTTGGTTTTAATGCTCTGACAATCCACTCCATAAACAAACCTTCAACACCAATAGCATTGATTTTGTAGTAATTTACAAGTGTTCCATCTTTCTTAATCTCTTCCTTTAAGTTACTACTTCCGCTTGTTACATAAGGCGGATTTGTTACAATAAGGTCATACTCATTTTCTACTGGTTCTGAAAGTGAACCTAAAATCGAATTTGTTTTGAGTAAAAAACTGTCATTAAAGAGTTGAGCAAATTCAGTTGTAATCCCTGGGTTTTCTTTGATAATATCAGAAAAGTAAATCAACATATTCGCTTTTGCCAATATGATTGTTTTTTGTTCGTCTTTGTCAAAACCTTTGTCGTAGCCGTGTATAGTTATTTTAGGAATTAACTTACCTTTTTTGATTTCGTAGAACTGGTCAAGTTTTGTAATTACAGGCTCTAATAAGAACTTTCCAACACCACAAGCTGGGTCGCAAATTTTAGCCCCAACTTTAATATCGTCTTTTGCCATTTCTACAACGGCTCTAACTACCTTTAAAGGTGTAAAAAACTGACCCCAATTTTTCTTGCTGATACTTTCTTTTAGGAAACTTTCAAAAAGTTGACTTTTGAAATCGTAATCAATATGTTCAAGTTTTCCGTAGTCTTTAAACTTGGTCAATACTTTTTTGAAAACTGTGCTATATCCTTTTACAGCCTTTTGGTCTTTACTGACAAAAATTGTTCCGTTGATAATGGTTGTTTTGTCTGCTGGATTTTCAGGAAACAAAGTTTTGATTTTAGGACGTACAATACTTGCATACGTCTCTAAAACTTCGTCCTCTGTGTTTCCGCTAAAACTATCATAAAGAGTATTGAAGTTATACATTCCTTGCAAGACCCCTAAATCACTTAAATATTTAAAAATGAAAAGCTCAACAAATGTATAAAGACAATTTTCTGGTGTTGCTCCACTTACCGACCAAATGTCCTGCCAAATCTGTTTAGCCAAGTCAGTTGGATTTACCAATTGTTTCGGCTTGATTTGGTCATTTAATTCATTTATTGAAAAAATAATTTTTTCAATAAATTCTGGTAACTTCTCGTCATTTAAGTCAAAGTTTGTTTTTATTTCTTTACCGCTCTCGTCTTTAATTTTATTGCCTGTCAAGACATTTACCCAAACAGTTTCCTTAGTATCGGTTGCAATAATTATATGAGCGGCAAGTTTACGGGCAACTTCTAATTCTTGTTTTATTGCCTTGGTTTTCTGTGCTGCGGTTTTAAATTCAGATGGCTTTTTATATTCAATAACAGCAATTACATTTTTCTTCTGAACAATTAAGCCGTCAACTTTTTTCTTCTCTTCAGCTCCGTAGTTTACGTTACGAATAATTCCGTGTTCTTTTAATGCCTTAACCGATGTTGCACCAATGTTATAGAAATCCCACTTGCCAAGCTTTTGGCAATTGTTAATCAAATCTCTTTGTAATAATTCCTCACTCATTGGTCAAAACGTATTTTGGCTTGTTTGGCATTCGTACTTTTTAAATATTTCACATTGTCGTCTGCAACTACGAAAACATTTTCAGAACATTGATTTTTGTATGCTTCAACAGCAAATTTGTCTGCGTAGAATAGGTCGTTTATTTTCTGAAATTCCATTTCTAAAAGCTCAGCAAGTTCTTTCAGCTTTGTTTTACTGAATTTTTGAGAGCCGTTTTCGATTTTACTTATAGCAAAAGCGTTGATGCCAATTTTAGCACCAAACTCGGTTTGTGTCCAACCGTGTTTTTCTCTTTCCTCCCTTATAAAATGTCCGAAACTTGCCATTTCTATATCTGCATATTTTTGACTTGACCTATAATTCGCAAAGTTAATAAAGATTTTCAAAAGTCCGCTAAGTTTTTCAAAAAAGTGTCAGGGTGGTGGGTGGGCTTGGGTGCGGTTGGGTAAAATTAAATGTGCTGCAAATGCGTTGGCTTGTGTGTCGGTTTGCAGCTCTTTTAATTTTACGAAGCGTTGGCATTTTTCTGGTCGTTTGATGTCGGATGTGTCGTCTTTTAGGCTTGCACCCAACGTTTTGGCGCTTGGCGCAGTGGCGGATTTCGGAGCACTTCACTGTCAACCAAGCACAAACTTTGATAGAAGCACAAAGCTTGATTTAACCACTGAACCGCCACTTTTGGGTAGGTGCTGTTAGGTGCTGGCCTTCTTGTTTTTCGTCCGACTAAGATACTTTTTTTATGCTTAAGTCAGTCGTTTTGAAGTCTAAAATGCTTGTCCAATGCCAAAGTAAAATAGCCTATCTTCTTTTGAATGTCCGTAGTCAAAGGATAGAATTGTGGATTGATTCCAAGCAATTCTAAGTCCACCGCCATAGGAAGTTTTAATGTTTTTAAAGTTTAAGTCTTGCCAACGGTCTCTTACTGTTCCTGCGTCAAAGAAGGGTGCTACGCCAAATGCAAATCTTTGCTTTCCTAATTTTGTTTCTACTAGTCGTACTCTCAATTCTACATTTGTAAACCACATTGAACGAGCTAAAAATCGGTTCGCTCTGTAGCCACGCAGTGACTGTCTGCCACCTAAAGCGTTTATACTTCCTTCTGGACTCCATTGGTCTTGAAATTCAAAAAATGGTGCGTTGTTTCCAAAAATGTTGCCTGCTCCAAATCGTCCTGCCAAAACCGTACGTTTACCAACTGGTAATTTTTGGTATACTCTTCCTTGAATGAATAATTTGACAAAATCGAATTGTGAACCAATGTATTTACTCGAATATTCATTCGCAACTTCAAAATAATATCCTTTCGTTGGGTCGGGTTCAAAATCTCTTGTGTCAAAAATCAATGCTGTTTGAATTATTGAAACCCAACCACCATCAACACCTGATATTAAACCGTCTTCAAAATCTCGTCTTAAAAGTGAAATGCCGTTTGGTACAGTTGTGTTTTGTCCTGTAATCGGGTCAATTGCTTCCGCTTCCATTCCTTCAAAAGTTGCATAACTCAAATGCTGAATTTCATAACCACCCATTATACGCCATTTGCCATTTCCAAGTGCATAATCGGCTTTTAGATTGAGCATAAATTCGGTTTCCCTAAATCGGTTTGATAAAGCATCTGTTACAAAATCAGCTTCGCCAATACTGCCTGGTCTTAATGTTTTTCTTGCTCGGTCAAATTCTTTGTAGGTTGAAAAAATTGTGTTTTCGTCAGATGGTAGGCGAAGTTTTCCAAGTGTTGATTCTGTTAATCCAAAATATAGATTGGCGGGGTTTTGTTGTGCCTTAAAATCAATTTTAAATCTCCAACGTGTTCCTTTGTAATAGGGAACATCAAGCGAAAGAGCTAATTCTCTTGCATTTGAAGTGTAATAAGCTGCATTCGCTTTCAGCTTTGCCAAGTAAGGTGTGTAAGGAAATAAAGGATTATCACGATTTCCATTCCAATAGGTATTTGTTCTTAAACCAAAGCCAAAGCCTGTAACTGGGTCGGAAGAAAAATCGGGTATTCCCGTAAAAAATGTTCCTTCTCGCTTTTTCGCAAGGTCATCATCCGACATTCGTTTCGATTTGATGAATGAAAGACTGTCTATTTCTTGAGCCTTTACGATTGTGATTGAAAACAGAATAAACAGAGTTGCTATAATACGCTTCATAAATTTGATAAATTTTTAAGTTACCCTGCAAAACTCCGAAGCGATTTAGAAGAAATTTTGAATTGCCCTAAAAGCTGATTTTAAAAGTGTGTTTTTCTTGTTGAAATTTATAGTCTATTGTCCATTGATGTCTTTTGCAGATTTGCTCAACAATAGCCAAGCCAAGCCCACTTCCTGAGCTTTCTTCTGAAGTTTTTTTAAACCGCTTAAATAGATGTTCCTTCTCCAATGTTATTATTCCTGAATTGCTGATAAACAAGCCTGTTTGGTTCAATTTAACTTCGACTATTCCTTTTTGTGAGTTATGTCTAATCGAATTGAGTAATAAATTATTGATGAGCACTTCAATCAAAACTCTATTTCCTGTAACGACACAATCTTTTTCTATCGAAGTATGAACACTTAATTCTTTATTTGAAAAATGTTCCTGCAATTGCTCCAAGCATTCTTCGGTCAATTCGCTCACGTTTATTGTTTCGCTATCATCAAACTGATGGTTTTCTATTTTGGCAAGCAATAATAGATTTTTGTTGATACGTGAAACCCTTGTCAATGCTTTATTTATGTCTTCAATAATTTGGTATTGCCTGTCTGTTAAAGCTTCTTTTTGCAAAAGTATGTCCAATTTGTTTTTGATGATTGCCAAAGGAGTTTGCAATTCGTGTGAAGCATTTTCGGTAAACTCTTTTTGGGATTTGTAAACCGAAACAGTATGTTCTATTAATTTATTCAAAGCCACATTTAATTCTTCAAACTCAAGGATGTTTGATTTTTCAAACGAAATATTACTTTGTGAATTAAGATTAAATGTTTTTAACTCCGTTAAGGTGTTTCTAAATGGTTGCCATAATTTTACGGATAATCGTCTGTTAAGAATTAGAAAACCGACAACCAAAATCAAGAAAAACAAAAACGTAAGTATGGCTATTGCAATTGCCGTTTCTTCGGTTTCTTCAACATTGGTTTCAACGGTTAACAAGTAGTTTTCTCTGTATATTTTAATTACTCTTGAAAGTCCCCTGAAACGGTCAATATCATCGTGTGCTACATAAGGATTTTTTCTTAAAACCGTATATGTGCTATCTTTTCTGTTTTTATCTAAAGTTGTTTTTTCTAAATTAGTACCGGGCTGAATTTTGTTCCAAAGTGTTATACTTTGATTTAATTCAGTTTCAGCCAAGTTTAAATTATTTAATTCCTTTTCAGTTCTGTCAGCAACAATTTCATTGTGTTCATCTAATTCTCTTAGCCAAATACTGTCCACCAAAAAATAATACGCTGGAACACTTGTCGCTAATACAATTAGAGCATAAATGGTAAATGATTTTAGTGATTTGTTTAATAATTTATTCATCCTTCCCATTTATAACCTGTTCCGTAAACAGTTTTCAAATAATTCTTACAACCTACTTCATTCAATTTCTTTTTCAGATTTTTGATATGAGCATATACAAAATCGTGATTGTCTAACATATCGGCAAAGTCGCCTGAAAGATGTTCTGCTAAGGTACTTTTTGAAATTATCCTGTTATTGTTACCAATAAAATATAAGAGTAAGTTAAACTCTTTTTTTGTAAGCTCAATAGGGTGATTTTTGAATTTAACAGTTTTGCCAAGTAAGTCAATTTGCAGCTCATTCTGCTGAATTATATTAGTATTTCTAAACTGTTTTCTGCGGATAATGGAATATATTCTTGCTGCTAGTTCCGAAAGATGAAAAGGTTTTGTCAGGTAGTCATCTGCACCAATTTGAAGTCCTTTTATTTTGTCGTCTAATGCGTTTTTTGCAGAAATAATAATTACACCGTCTTGTTTGTCTTGTCTTTTGAGTTCTTCTAAAATATTCATTCCGTTGCCGTCAGGCAACATTATGTCTAATAAGATGCAGTCGTAATGAAATGATTCGATTTTCTCCAATGCCTGATTATAAGTTCGGGCAAACTCACACAAATAGTTTTCTTCCGAAAGATATTCGGAGATGCTGTCGGCAAGTTCGTTTTCGTCTTCTATAATCAGTATTTTCATTTGTCAAAGTTACCATTTCAATTTTGTAGAAATTTTGAATTTGGTTGTCGGTTTGTCTCGGTGGTGTCGTTCTTTAGGCTTGCACCTAACGGTTCTCGGCTTGGCGTAGTGGCGGATTTTTAGCACAAAAGTTCAATCGAAGAACTGCACTTGAACCTACCACAAAACTGTCATACGAAGCACTGAACCCGCCATTACGCCAAACCGATGTTGTGCCTTCGTTGTTCTTTTTCATCCGCTCTGTTGTCGGGTAAATCTGTCAGCGTTGGAGAAGCCATACTCTTTGGCAAGTTTTGGTTTGCGTGTCGGCAGATGCGACTTGGCAATGTGTATGGCTTGCGTGTTGCCTTTAATGGTTTAATGTCAGTCCAACTCCAAAACCCATATCACTGTCATAATGTGTCCTGAACCCTAAGTTTTTACTTGCTATATAATTCAGACCAAACATATATTCTTTGTCTGTATTTACCATAAATGAGGCTCTAAACCTTTTTGAAAGTGGAATGTCTTCACGTCTTAATTGTACTCTTACATTTCCATCGTGATAAACTTCTGTTTGTAAAATGAGCAATAGCGGCAAAGTATAAGCTACCCCTAAACTAAACTGTGTCCGATTATCTTTGGTGTTTGTTTGTCCGAAAAGATTTCTTTCAGGTTCTTCGTGTTTTCTGTAACGCCAATCAAAACCAATAAAAGGCATTAGCCATTGGTTTCTGCCTATGTACCGTCCTATGTGGGTTTCTGTTTCGTAACCGTGTTTGTCGTTATAGCCCAAACGCCATTCTGTGCCAAAACTCCAACGTGTATTCTGTAACATAGTCATTCCGTCATTACCATTGGTCGCAAAGTCGTTTTGGAACATAAAATGTAGTTCGTTGCTTTCTCGTTGTAATTTTTTGTATGCCCATTTTTTGTCAGGCAATAATGGGTTAGGTTCTTGGTTTTCTGTGCTAAAAACACGATTCATTCCTGCCATCATATGGTAGAGAATATGACAATGAAAAAACCAATCGCCTTCTAAATTGGCTTCAAATTCTATGACATTGGTTTCCATTGGCATTATGTCCAACACATTTTTAAGCGGTGCATAATCGCCTTGACCGTTGATTACCCTAAAATCGTGTCCGTGCAAGTGCATTGGGTGTCGCATCATAGAATTATTATAGAGCGTAATCCTTACTATTTCACCTTTTTTTATCAGAATTTTATCTGTTTCTGCAAGCACTCGGTTGTCCATACTCCACACATAGCGGTTCATATTGCCTGTTAATTCAAACCTTAATTCCCTAATAGGTGCATCTTTTGGCAAAGTGGTTTTGGTGGGCGATTTTAGCATAGCATAGTTTAAGGTAACAATGTCATTGCTTGGCATTGTATGATTAGTATGGTCGGAATGTTTAGATTTTTTTGGCTTATTATCTCCCGTAATTTCAGGATACATCACCGTATTCATATCCATTTGCTGTAATGACATATCCATACCCATATCGTTCATTGTGCCGTCCATTTTCATCATATCGTTCATCATCTTCATTCCTTCAAAGTATTTCAGCTTGGGCAAAGGACTTACCAACTGTTTGATGCCTGAACCAATATAAATTGATGCTGATTTGGTTCGGTCTTCTGGTGTAGCCAAAAATTCGTAAGAAGTATTTTCTGCTGGAATGGTAACGATAGCATCATACGTTTCTGAAACCCCGATTATCAGTCTATCTACCACAACAGGCTCAACATCATTGCCGTCATTGGCAACTACGGTCATTTTACCACCTGCATAAGTAAGCCAAAAATAAGATGATGCACCACCGTTTGAAATTCGCAATCGCACCTTATCACCTGCTTTAAATTGAGAAAGTTGGCTTTCAGAAGCTCCATTAATTAGGAATTTGTCATAATAGACATCACTCACGTCCATTGCCAACATTCGTTTCCATTCGTTGGTCAATTTGGTTTTAAAATGACCTGCTTTTATGGCTTCTCCGTAACTCTGAACGGTGTTTTTCTTAATAGCAAACCAATCATTGGCATTGTGCAACATTCTGTGAACATTATCAGGATTATAGTCTGTCCATTCGCTTAAAACAATTGGGACGTAGGGCAAATCATCAATCCCTTTTCTGAAAGTGGGGTCGTCTGCTCTTTTGAGTAGCACCATTGAGCCATACATTCCAATTTGCTCTTGCAATCCGCTATGGCTATGATACCAATGCGTACCGTTCTGAATAATGGGGAAACGGTAAATATGTGTGGTATTTGGTTCAATTGGCATTTGGGTAAGGTACGGAACACCATCTTCTTTATTTGGCAAATACAAACCGTGCCAATGTAAAGACGTACTTTCTTTGAGCCTATTATGAACGTGAATTTCCGCTGTGTCGCCTTCGGTAAACATTAGTGTAGGCATAGGAATTTGACCATTTACTGCAATGGCTCGCTTTTCTTTACTTGTAAAATTAACGATAGTGTCTTTTACATAAAGGTCATATCGCACTACTTTTTGGGCGAAAATGTTTGTAGTTGCCAATAGTGCTAATGCTAAGGACATTGCGAATTTTAAATACTTTATATTTTTTATCATTCTGTTTGCTTATTGGTTTTCAAAATTCAATGAAACAGTCAGATATTCCCAAGACATACTTATTTGTCCTTTCTTATTGTCCAAAGATTTCACTTTATAAGTAAGTGCTTCTGTAATAACTTTGGTTTTCTTCGGCTTTACTTTTAGCCTGATTACATCATTTTCAGCCTTGTAGTCATCGGCTAAGTGCATATCCCAATCTTTGCTCAGGATAATTGTCCATTCTTTTTTATCGGGAATGGTAAAAAAACCATATTTTCCTTTCGGAACTATTTGCGAATTGATTTTTACATCTTCCGAAAATTCAATCCAAGTAGCTTTGTGTGCACCTGTTGCCCACACTTGTCCATAAGCCACTAAGCCGTTCCAAATATTTCGCCCCCTTACACTTGGCGAGCCATAATCTATATGTACGTGATTGTCGTCCACCATTGCCATAGCCGAAGTTCTTGGGCTTTTCGGTTTGGTTGTGCTGTCTGTTTTTGTATTGTGGTGTTCGTGTTGGGCAAAACTTGGCACAGATACGAATAGAAAGAGAATAAAAAATAGATTTTTCATATTTTAAATTGTTTAGAAATGATAAAATAACATTAGACCACTCATTGCAATCATCAGAGTGTCTTCAATAATGGTAACGGTACTCATTGGCAAATTGAACACAGCCCCCAAACAGGCACACTGAATTTTCCTTTTGTTCAACACCGATTGCAATACCCCAATGATGCTGATACTTATTACTACAAATGTTACACTATTAGTAATAAGCGGATTAAAATTGACTAAAAAAGCAATGCCCAAAGCCAATTCTGTGAAAGCATAGATATAAGCCCAGACGGGTAATCGCTTTGCCACCACATCATACATTACATAACTTTCTGAAAAGCCTTTCAGATTGAGCATTTTGAAAAACGAAAACACCAAAAAGAAACCTGCCATAAAATGTCGCATCCATTGCATTGCATCAAAACTTTCATTGGTAAACTGCACCAATAGCGTTACCAATGAGATATAAAAAAATATCAGTAAAATGGGCTTGTAGGTTGCTAACCAACCTTTGGTTTGTTCTGCCAATTCGTTGTGTTGCAATGCAGAAATCTGATATTTTTCAGGCAGGACTTTTTGCAACTTATCTAATGAAATGTGCTTATCCATTGTGATAGTGGCTGAATTTTCATCTTTTGAAACTTCAACACTAACTACATTTTCCACCATTAACAATGATGATTTTACTTTCGCTTCGCAACTTGAACAGGTCATTCCTGTTACTTGATAGGTATGTACCATAATTTTGAATTTTAAAGGTTAAAAACTGTGGCACAAAGTTCCGAAGCTTTCAACTCATTACTATTGCGGTATTTTGGGTTTGAGTTGTAACATTTATAAGTCTTCAATTTGCCTTCGTTTTTTGTCTTTCAATTGCTTATAATGCGAAGGCGAAAAGCCCGTTACCTTTTTGAACTGATTGCTCAAATACGCCACACTACTGTAATTCATTTGAAAAGCAATTTCGCTCAAAGTCAATTCATCATACAGAAGCAACTCTTTAACCTTTTCAATTTTTTGGTTTATAAAGTATTTTTCAATGGTCGTATCTTCTACTTCCGAAAACAAATTGCTTAAAGATGAATAATCTTGTGCCAAATGATTAGACAAATAATCGGAAAGATTGGAATTGATTTGAGCGTTTTGTTGATGCACCAATTCAATAATCAAGGTTTTAATCTTGTCAATCACACGGCTTTTTTTGTCATCAATCAGTTCAAAACCAAAACATTTCAAATGTTCTGCAATCTCGTTTTTCTTTTGTGCCGTAATTGGTTCTATGGTTTCTACTTCTCCCAAATCAACTGCAAGTAGTTGAAGTCCGAGTTTTTCTAACTCGGACTTCACTACCATTTTGCAGCGACTACACACCATATTTTTGATATATAGTTTCATTTATTCTATGGTTTCAACTGTTTTACCACAAGTAAGCATTTGAGAACCGTAGTAAGGGTTTTTAACTGCATTTTCCTTGCTCAACCAATTTGCACCTTTGCCATTGTTTGCCATTGGGCAATGTTGGTAATACGTAGGCGTTTCTTGTTTGGAAACTTTCAAGAGCTGATACATATTGTCAGACAAAGTATTGAAATGGTCTCTTTGATGCCCCACATCTTTGGTTTCTTCGATGTGTTCGGTATCAAATTTCAAGTCTTTAATTACTTTCATCCAAACAGTATGCTCTTCATTTGAAAGTTTATTCATCTGCACAGCATTAAGAGCATTGAGCAATTCTTTTGCTTTGGCAGAAGCCAAGTTGCCGTCAGAGGCTACTAAGGCATCTTTTAGAGCGAAGTAGTTGTCAAAAACTGCTTTAAGTTGATTTACTTCTTGTTTTGTTTCAGTTGTTTTATCAGTCATTGTATTATGGTTGTGCATTGAATGGTCAGCAATCGTCACTGATTTTGCAGTTTCCGATTTTTTCACACGTTCATATTGACAACATTCTGGAAGTTGGGCATACACATCATCAGGTGCAAGAAATTGGTCACTATCGTAACCCGCCAATGCAATGCGTTTCAAGATTTCATCTTGATTGGTCTTACTTGGGTCGTAAGTAAGAGTAGCCATTTTGGTATCTTTATTCCAATCTACCTGTGCTACTTTCTTAATATTTCCTGCTGTTTCAATAGTGCTTTCGCACATTCCACAATTACCGTAAATTTTTACGCTTTCGGTCTTAGCGTTTTTTATTTGAGCGTTACACGCTGTGAATGATAGCAATAGTGTAATTGCCATCAATATTTTTATTGATTTCATCTTTTTAAAATTAAATGTTTAACGAATAATAGAATTTGAAAGCAAGAAAAATGCTTTCAATTAGACAGACCTATGGCTGTCAAGGCAAGAAATTAGCCTATTTTTGGCGGTTGCCAAATAGAAAGAAAACCTGATGAATAATAGGTGTCTTGATAATAAAAGTTAGGCATACTAACGATTGATTTAATTCCTAAAAATCCGTCAAAAAAAGGTATTGTAAAGTTTGTGCAATTAGTAGGACAATGACAAGCGGGATTACCACAGTTTCCGTCACAATCTTTTCCGTGTTTACCACATTGTCCTTTCTCTTTATTATCGCAACAATCTTTTTTTCTGTCTCCGTATTAGATTGTTTGGTGCAAGTATTTTCTATGTTTTCAGATTTTGACCCACAAGCATAGATGTCTGTTGGTGTCAGTAAGAAACCAATCAGGGTGATTAATGCTATGTAAATAAATTTTGTCATACTGTTTCAAAACGCAAATTTACAAATTTTATTCGGTCAAGCGTTGGCAAAAAACAGCTCTTTTGGTTTTTGAGCGTTGGCTTTTGTGTCGGTAAAAACCAAATGTGCTGTTTGTGCGGTCGGCTTTTTTACAATGAGGCACAACGGTTGGCGGCTTGGCGAAGGTGGCGATTTAACCACAAATGTTCATACGAAGCACACACTTCAAATTTACGAAAAATTGTCATACGAAGCACTGAACCGCCACTTTTGCCAAACCGCTGTTAGTGGCTGGGCTTCTTTGTTTTTCGTCTGTCAGCAACATTTTTTGTCCTGCTGAATTGGTGGACAAGCAACACTTCCGTAACTACAATAAACACAGCAGTCGCCTTGTTTTGGTTTTAAAACTTGTTTGCATTTTTCACATTCGTAAAAATATTGACAAGCGTCTGTCGGCATTGTTTCTTCTTTCTTGTGTCCGCAGTTGGGACAAGTGATTGTTGATTGTAATTTGATTTCCATTTTAATTTTCTTTTTTGTCGGTTACGGAATATCCTGTTGAGTTTATTGCTCTTTCGATTTCAGAAATATTTGTTTTTGAGTTGTCAAATTCTACGATTGCATTTCCATTTTCATAAGAAGCGTTTGAACTTATTATTCCTGTCAATTTATTTACTTCGTGATTTACGTGTTCGCCACAACTTGCACAAGTCATTCCGCTAATCGTAAATTCTACTTTTTGAATATTGGATTTGTCCACTACTATGATTTGCTTTTCTGTCTTTGGGTAGAAAATGCTTGAGTAATTTGGAAATGCAAGCATTACGATTGCAAATGCTGTTACTATTCCTAAAAACATTTTTGACTGAATGAATTTTGGTTTTTCTTCTGTTTCACAATTGCAGTCAATTTGCTTTTTAGGTTTTAACTTTTGATACCAAGCAAAACCAAGAACTAAAATTGTCAAACCGATAAAATAAGGTCGAAAAGGTTCAAGCCAAGAAAAAGTTGAAGCAAGTCCGCTTGTCCCTGCGATTAAAGCCAAGACAGGTGTAATGCAACACAATGAAGCTGCAATTGCTGTTAAAAGTCCTGCTCCGATTAGTTTTTTGTCTGTTGTCATAATGTTTCTAATATTTTGTTTTCGTCAAGTATTTTGAAAAACGGTTTCAGCATTTTTTCATACTCTTTTGTCAATGAGTAAAAAATGGTTTGAGCTTCTCGTTCGGTTTCAATTAGTTTTCGGTCTTTGAGTTTTCGCAAGTGTTGAGAAACTGCTGAAATTGTCATACCGAGAATGTCGCTTATATCACAAACACAAAGTCGTTTTTCTTCATATAGTAGAAAGAGAATTTTCAGCCTTACGTTGTTTCCCGCCAATTCAAGTCCGTTCGATAAATAGTCAAACGAGCAGTTGAGTTCTGAAACTCTGTCTTTACAGCGGTTTATTTGTTTAATGTCCGCCTGTTGTCGTATGCAAGAATTGTTGTCCATAGCACAAAGATAGTCAATTTGTTTATTTAAGCAATTACTTAAATACAAAATGTTAAAAAGAACCCGCTTTTGTCTGTCGGGTTGTGGTGTCTTAGCCTTGCCACTAACGTTTTGCAGCTTGGCGAAGTGGCGGAAATCGAAGCACAAATGTTCAGTTTAGCACAAAAGTTCAATCGAAGAACTGAACTTGAATTTAGCAATGAACCCGCCATTTTGCCAAACTGCTGTTACCAGTAGGTGTTCTTCGGTCGTGTCTGCTGTCAACCATTTTTTATTATGTCTTTAAGTTCGTCTATTGTCAATGGTGGATTTTGCTTATGCAACATTGAATGGCAGTTTGGGCAAACAGGTCGTAAGTCCTGAATTGGATTTACTTTATATTCTTGTTTGATTGTCGCTACCTGTGTCAAATGATGAACGTTAATAAATTTGTAGCCTAAACTACCATAAAACTTTTCAAAGCTGAAGTCGCAAACAGAACAAGAGTAACCGTAATGTTTTAAGCATTCCCTTCTTGCATAAATATTTCGTTCGTATCGTGTCTGTGTAACCTGTGTTGCAGAACCTTCAATATATGTTATTGTCGTGTCGGTTGTTTCTGAAAATGGGCTGTAACGAATATTCTGTGTTCTTAAAAACTCAAACCATTCTTCTTCAAGTTCGTCAGCAACTTCAGGTCTGATTGAAATTCCTGAAGATTGTGGTGTCCAAGTTTGCTTTGATAAATTTCCTTTGTCGAGATTGTCAACTGTTAGAATTGGTTCTTTTTCGGGATTTAATAAAGTGTCGAACTCAATTAATACTCTCGGAACGTCTTTGTCTTCACCGCTCCAATGTTGTGAAAGAAAAGGTTCTGAAACAACTTTTCCTGATGCGAAAATTCCTCTTGGTGTCGAACCAACTCTTGCTAAAAACGCTCTGTCGCCTGGTCGAATACTTTTATGACTTCGGCAACTCCACATTAAAGTTACCTTACCTGTGTTTTTAAGTTCTTCAATGTTTTTCTCAATGTATGGTTCATTGTTTGGGTCTGTCCATTGGCTCCATTTGTTAGGGTTCCAAACAAAGAGATAAGAATTTTGAATTGAAATCGGTTTTATGTTCTCTGTCAAACCACATTCTTCTAATGCTTCTTTTAATTCTGGTTTGAGTTGATAAATGAAAAATGTCCCTTTGTAGTATCCTGTAAAAAAGAAGTCCCAAAGTTTTCTTGTTCCATCTTCACGCTCTGTTTGTTTAATGTCGTGTTTTTTAAGGATTCGTTTTCCAAGTCCAACAATTTTCCCTACAACACCGTTTTTGTCTGACCAACCGATAATTCTTGCAAGGTCTGTCGCTGATGCTTCTTGTTTGTCGAGTGAATATAAAGTTTGAAAAATGAGAAGGTCGTCAGGTTGCACTAGGTCTTTGTCTTGCAGAATTTCTACAAAAAGTTCCTTACTGATATTTGGTGTCGTTGTCGTCATTTACACTTACTGGTAACGTTTTGGCGCTTGGCGCAGTGGCGGATTTCGGAGCAAAAAACTGTCAATACACCACAAAAGTTGACGCGAGGTAGAATGTTCAATTAACCACGTCACCCGCCATTGAGCCAAACGCCTGTTACCACCAGTATTTCTATTTTCTTTCAATTTTTACTAGTCCTTGTCTTGTTGCCAAATACAAATTGCCTTCCTTATCGAATGTCATTGTCGAAATGTAGGAAGTCGGAATATCAGAATTTTCGTTATGATAGTTTTCCCAACCGTCTTTTAGGTCAAACCTTACTAAACCTGCTCTGTCTGTGGAAATCCAAAGGGCTTTTTCTTTCTTGTCATATAGAACACAATTTGTATGATTAAATGGCATTCCTGAATTCTCTGTTGTAAACTGCTTGAAAGTTCCGTCAGCATATCTAATAGCTATTCCTTCGTCATTATTTACCTTCTGTTTGTCTTTTCGGTCAAATTCGTAAAGTGTAAAATAAATGTTTCCGTTTTCATCTTCGTCCATAGAAGTAATGCACTTTCCTTTCAGCACTGTTTCTGTGTTCTCAAAATTTGTCACCTGACTGTTTTCGTCAATCATCACGCTACCGCTGTAAGTTCCAATCCAAATCCTGTTTTTTGAATCTCGTTTCGCAAAAGAAACTCTATTTGAAGGTAGTCCAGGAGTATTCTCTTGATTTATTAAACTCCATTTACCATTTTTTAAAATTGTAAGACCTTTGTCAGAGGTGAAAAACACTTCGTTAGTATTTGGGTTGTTTATGATTTTGTATCCGCTTTTTATCCCTATTTCGTTTTCTTCATATTTAGTCCACTTACCGTCATTAAAGCTATAAATGTTTCCTGTTGCGAAAAACCATTTAGTGTTGCTATTGTCAGTAGCAAGTCCAAAATATCTAAAATATTTTCCTTTATCGGTAATGTTCTGTTCAGCATTTTGAAATTCCTTGCCATTGAAAGTAACAAGTCCTTCGTCTGTTGTAAGCCAAATTAATCCGTTATTATCAATTGAAATGTGGTCATTCATATTGTTTGGGAGGTTTGAATTTCCTGAATTCCAAACAGTAATTTTGTAATTCTTTAAGTTTTCATTTTTGTAAACATAGTCTTTGTTAAATATTTCTGGACTTTTAGGTCTGTCAAAAGCCTTTTTGAAAGCATTCATATCAACACGTTCTATTTGTCCTGATATGCGGTTGTCCTTGATTATAAGAACCAAATTAATTGAAGATTTTTCTTCCTTAACATCATCTTTTATCGCAGGTGTCCACTTGCTAAACTTGTTCAGCTCTTCAATAATTTTCAAAGAAATCGGGCTGTTTGATTGGTCGGTATGGCTTAGAACACATCCTTTTCCTTTTGAGTCAACGAGCACTTGAAGTTTAACCGAACCGCTAATGCCACTAAGATTTAAAGACTTATTTAGTCTATCTTCTAATTTCTTAAAGTCCTTTTCAACGTATCCTGCTTTTATGTCTCCGCAGTCAAGACAAAATTTTGAAGTTTTACAGTTGTCAAGTTTTACTGGAAATAAATTTTGAGCATTCAAGTTAAATGTAAATGCTGTCAATAGAATAAAAATAGCTTTTTTCACTGTCTCATGTTTTTTGGTGTCGTTTGTTAATATTGGTGGTAACTAGTATATATATCCCATAAAGTTGCACAAATACAACATATAGCAGTGATATATGTACACCTTGGAATATTATTATCTAATTCTATTAAATATAATTTGTTATCAAATCTCATAGGTATTTTTCATGAAGTAGATTTAATTCTAAATAAGTAAATATTTATTGAAAGTCAAAATTATAGACACCCAACGCCTAATAAAACGGAAGCTTACCAATCTGTAGAACAGTATTTTTAACCACGGAGGCACAGAGTTCTCGGAGTTTCCTAAAAGTCGTAAACCTAGCTTGGCGTTTAATTACGTAGCTAATCAATCATGAAGTTCTCCGCCCAGCTTTGTGTATAAAGATTACTTCTTCGTTCCTCATCGTAATGACATGGGAAAATTTAAAAGTAAAAATTCAAAATTCAAAAACTGCCAACTCACCACCCAGAACTGGAAACTCGAAACTACCAACTGATAACTGATTCAAAATTCAAAAGGAAAAATTCAAAAGTGAAAATTCAAAATTAAAAAACTATCAACTCACATCCAGAAATGAAAACTAATTCAAAAGGAAAAATTCAAAAACTGCCAACTATCCACCCAGAGCTAGAAACTCAAAACTATCAACTGATAACTGATTCAAAATTCAAAAGGAAAAATTCAAAATTAAAAAACTATCAACTCACATCCAGAAATGAAAACTAATTCAAAAGGAAAAATTCAAAAACTATCAACTCACCACCCAGAACTGGAAACTCAAAACTATCAACTGATAACTGATTCAAAATTCAAAAGGAAAAATTCAAAAACTGCCAACTATCCACCCAGAGCTAGAAACTCAAAACTATCAACTGATAACTGATTCAAAAGGAAAAATTCAAAATTAAAAAACTATCAACTCACATCCAGAAATGAAAACTAATTCAAAAGGAAAAATTCAAAAACTATCAACTCACCACCCAGAACTGGAAACTCAAAACTATCAACTGATAACTGATTCAAAATTCAAAAGGAAAAATTCAAAATTAAAAAACTATCAACTCACATCCAGAAATGAAAACTAATTCAAAAGGAAAAATTCAAAAACTATCAACTCACCACCCAGAACTGGAAACTCAAAACTATCAACTGATAACTGATTCAAAATTCAAAAGGAAAAATTCAAAAACTATCAACTCACCACCCAGAACTGGAAACTCAAAACTATCAACTGATAACTGATTCAAAATTCAAAAGGAAAAATTCAAAAACTATCAACTCACCACCCAGAACTGGAAACAGGCAACAGAAAACCAACAACTGATTCAAAATCAATCAATCCTCCCAGAACTGGAAACCGGCAACAGACAACCAACAACTGAATCCCCCTCTACATCCTTTCCGGAACATCAATACCTAATAAACCCATTGCTTTTTTAATAGTTAAGGCAGTATGATAAGAAAGTAACAGCCTAAAGTTCTTAATATCTTCCTCTTCTACTTTTAAGATGCTTTCTGTTTGGTAGAATTTATTATAGCTTTTTGCAAGCTCGTAAGCATAATTGGCTATGGCTGCCGGGTTATAATCTCTGGCAGCTACGGCTAAAACTTGTGGGTAACGACTTAAAATCTGTATCAATTCAGATTCGGTTTCTTTTAAACTGTTGATGTTTTGGAAACCTGTTGTAGCTTCCTTAAAATTAGCTTTATTTACTACAGAACGTATTCTGGCATGTGTATACTGTATAAAAGGCCCTGTATTTCCCTGGAAATCTATAGACTCGTTAGGGTCAAATAAAAGACGTTTCTTAGGTTCTACTTTTAGTAAGAAGTATTTTAAAGCACCCATACCTATCATGTAGAACAATTTAGCTTTTTCTTCATCGCTAAAATGGTCTACTTTGCCTAAAGCTTCTGTTTTTTCTCTGGCGGTATCTTCCATCTCACGTATCAAGTCATCAGCATCAACTACAGTACCTTCTCTAGATTTCATTTTACCACTTGGTAAATCTACCATGCCATAAGAAAGGTGGTATAAACCATCGGCCCAGGTTTTACCCAATTTATTTAAGATTAAGAATAGCACTTTAAAATGGTAATCTTGCTCATTTCCAACTACATAAATAGATTTATCTACACCAAACTCATCGTATTTTAACTGTGCTGTTCCTAAATCTTGGGTAATGTAAACCGAAGTACCATCAGACCTACGAACCAATTTTTCATCTAAACCATCACTGGTTAAATCTATCCATACAGAGCCATCTTCTTTTTGAAAGAAAACACCTTTAGCTAAACCTTCTTCTACTATATCTTTACCTAATAAGTAGGTATTAGACTCGTAATAAAACTTATCAAAATCTACCCCAAGCTTGCGGTAAGTGCTATCAAAACCATCGTAAACCCAGCCATTCATGGTTTTCCATAAAGAGATGATGGCTTCATCTCCTTCTTCCCATTTCAGCAACATTGCTTGGGCTTCTTTCATTAAAGGAGCTTCTTTTTTAGCTTCGTCTTCTGTTTTACCAGCTTCTTTTAAAGCCTCTATCTCCTTTTTATATTCCTGATCAAAAATAACATAGTATTTTCCCACCAAATGGTCGCCTTTTAAACCAGATGATTGTGGCGTTTCACCAGCACCAAATTTTTGCCATGCCAACATAGATTTACAGATATGGATTCCCCTATCGTTAACCAAATTGGCTTTGGTAACCTCATAACCATTGGCTTTTAAAACCTCGGCAACAGCATAACCTAAAAGATTATTTCTTACGTGTCCTAAATGTAATGGCTTATTGGTGTTTGGCGATGAATATTCTACCATTACCTTTTTACCATTTGGAGAAACACTTCCAAAAGCTGCTTTGGCGATATCATTTTGCAAAACATTTAACCAAAAAGCATCGGCTAAAACAATATTTAAAAAGCCTTTTATCACATTAAAATCTGCAACTTCAGGGTAATTGTTTTTTAAATATTCGCCTATAACGGCTGCGGTTTGCTCCGGAGATTTTTTTGTTTGTCTTACAAAAGGGAAAACAACCAAAGTAAAATGACCTTCAAATTCTTTCTTAGTTTGTTCTAAACTAATTTGTGCTGTTGCAATTTCAATATCAAATAAAGCTTTGAAAGCTTGACTTATGGCTGCTGGTAAAAAATTCATGGGGCAAAAATAATCAAATATTAAATGTTAGCGAATTTAGCGCATAAATCTTAGCCTTATACCTTTTCACAAATTGATACGTTTTCAATATTTTAATTAAATTTGAAAGATAGCGCATGCTCATGCTTGCTACAATAAATCAGAAATGGCAAAAACGAAATACTATTTTAATACCCAAACCCTTAAATATGAAAAGGTAAGGCTTAGTCTTGGGATTAAAGTTTTAAAAGCACTAGGTTTTATTTCTACCGCATTGGTGTTCTCTTTCATTATTATTGCCTTTGCTTATACTTTTTTTGATTCGCCAAAGGAAAAGCAATTGAAAAGAGAAATTAACCAATTGAGCTTACAATACGAGATTTTACAAGATCGTTTAAAGCAATTGAATGCTGTTGTGGATGATTTGCAAGAGCGAGATGACAATATTTACCGCGTCATTTTTGAGGCAGAGCCGATACCTAAAGAAGTTAGAAATGCTGGTTTTGGTGGGATAAACAGATATAAAAACCTAGAAAATTACGACTATGCCAACCTGATGATTGAGGCTACTAAAAAAGTTGATATTCTTTCTAAACAGCTTTACGTACAATCAAAATCTTATGATGAGCTGGCAAAAGCTGTAAATTCTAAAGAAAAAATGATGGCTTCTATCCCTGCTGTACAACCTGTGGATAGCAGGAAGTTAAGAGGTGCTATTTCTGGTTTCGGGTATCGGATACATCCTATCTATAAAATTAGAAAAATGCATGAAGGCATGGATTTTACCGCTCCAATTGGCACTCCCATCTATGCTACTGGCGATGGTTACATAGCAGCCGTTGGTAATGAAAGAGGTTATGGTAATCGGGTAATTATTAGCCATGGTTACGGCTACTCTACCAAATATGCGCACATGAGCAGGTTTAAAGCTAAGAAAGGACAAAGAGTTAAGCGTGGCGATATTATTGGTTATGTAGGAAATACTGGCGCTTCTACCGGGCCACACCTGCATTATGAAGTTTATAAAGGTGGCAAACCTATTAACCCTATTAATTTCTTCTTTAACGATTTAACACCATCAGAATATATGGCTATGTTAGAAGTAGCATCAAGAGAAAACCAATCTTTTGATTAATTTTGATTTTTATTTCATCAATACCATTAAAATGCCTTATAAAGAGAAAGAAATAAACAAGCTGTATTACCCAATAGGTGAAGTTGCAGATATGTTTCAGGTAAACACATCGATGATTAGATTCTACGAAAAGGAATTTGAGATACTGCAACCTAAGAAAAACGCTAAGGGCAATCGTTTATTTAGGCCAGAAGATATTGAGAACTTAAAAATCATATTCCACCTCATAAAAGATAAAGGTTTTACCTTACAGGGAGCTAAAGACTACATGAAAGGTAACAGAAATGAAGTTGCTGAAAACCAAAAGATTATAGACTCTTTAGAAAAATTAAAAGCTTTTATGCTTAACCTTAACGAAGAGCTATAAAGCGGGTATGATTCTTGTTTATCATTCTCAGTAAAAAAGCCCACGATGCAGAATATCTTGTTTATTATAAACCATAAAGCAGGTGATGATAAACCAACCAATCTTAAAGACATTATTGTTGATTTAAGTAAGCAATTAAACTACAAATTTCACATCTATTATTTAGGAGATAATCCTGAACAAGGTATTAAAAGCGCTATTCAGCAATATGAACCGGCTATTGTGGCTGCCGCCGGAGGTGATGGAACCGTTAATCTGGTTGCCAGTATCATCAAAAATACGCCTATTAAATTATTGATTATCCCTAATGGCTCTGCCAATGGTATGGCTAAAGAATTTAATATGCCCGCTGCTGCGGATGAATGCATCAAACTACTACAAACCGGAAAAACAGTCACCATTGATTTATTAAGCATCAACCAAAATGTATCAGCCCATTTAGCTGATGTTGGCCTAAATGCCAGAATTGTAAAAAGGTTTCAGTTAGACCGTAAACGCGGATTGATAACCTATGCTAAGCATTTATTTAATGAGATTTTCTTCATCAAATCCAGAAATTTTTTGATAGAAACAGAAGAGAAAACCAGAAAAGTAAAAGCTGTTTCTTTAACTTTTGCTAATGCTACCCGCTATGGTACGGGTGCAGTCATTAATCCGGAAGGAAAACTAAACGATGGCTTGTTTGAGATTTGCATTATTAAACCTTTTGCTAAAATCCACTTGTTTTCTATTGCTATAAAAATGTTTAGAAACCGATTAAATTATTCGGCTTATTTTGAAACCATTAGCTGTAAAAAAGCTATCATAAGAAGTAAGAGAAGAACACTTTTACAAATTGATGGCGAAGTAATAGGCAGAACAAAAGAAATTAACTTAATTTGTTTACCTGCTGCTTTACAAGTGATTATCCCTGCCAACTTAAACTATCCAACCTTGATAGACTAGCTCGCCCATAGGGTTATCTTTATCTGTAATTAAAACCTCTGTTTTAATTTTCAGGTTTTTATAAAGCTTAAGTTTAAAAAATCCTTTTCCAGATATCCCAAACCTAGAATATTTACCATCTAAAACATAAGTAGCTTTTGATGCTGCACCACTTACAATATAATGGTTGTGGTATTTCTCTATGTATTGCAAATTATGCTCGTGTCCGGCTGCATAAATTAAACCCGGATATTTTCTAAATATCTCTTTTAAACGCTTTCTTAAAATTTTAAATCGTGGATGAGCTAAATCTTCCCTAGCTCCAACATATTTACGGTAAAGCGGCAATAAAGAACCTACAAAAGGCAGTGGCAAATAGGCTTTCTTTTTATATAAAGTAAAAGGGAATAAGTGATGCTTGAGCTTATATTTCCCACCATGTAAAGAATAACTGTAAATAGGATAATGCCCTATGACTAAAATTTTCTTTGATTGATGTTTGCTTAAAAGTTGCTCTAGCTTGGTAAAAAATTGCGCTTCGTTCTCTACATCGCAACCATATTGTTTGCCAATGGGCCTTACTCCTTTTTGCACCCACCATTGCGTATTAATGGCAATCAGCA
The DNA here is from genome assembly GCF_008195825.1 of Pedobacter aquae. Classification (NCBI taxonomy): domain Bacteria; kingdom Pseudomonadati; phylum Bacteroidota; class Sphingobacteriia; order Sphingobacteriales; family Sphingobacteriaceae; genus Pedobacter; species Pedobacter aquae. The sequence continues at coordinate 991,744 of NZ_CP043329.1, read as the reverse complement.
CCAAATCATCATTTAAAATAACTTCTGATGGCCCCGGACAACCTTGAGGTGGTAAATAAGAGAATTTATCATCAAACAATTGCTGTAGGTATTCTTCTTGCCTTAAAACAAAGGCTAAACCGTTGGCTTTTCCTTTATTCCAATCGTGGTTACCAGATATAAAAACAACCTTACCTTTATAATCTTTTAAAGCTTCATGATGTTTTTTGAGTACTGTTTCTGCATCTTCTCTTAAAATAGTACCTGGTGCTGGTAATCCATTGGGGTAAATATTATCGCCTAAAAAAATTACAACAGAGTTTTCATGCTGCGGCAAATGATTTTTAAGTAATTCTAAGGCAGCATCAGGTTTATTTCTGCTAATATTCCCAGAATCTCCTATTAAAAGCACCTCAAATGTTAAATTATTATTAAACATTAGAAAAATATTACCGTTCCTATTAATTTTTTCACTTTTTACCTAGCATTTTACTATTTTCAATCCGTCAACTTAATATGGATGATAAAATTTTACGCTACACTCATTTTAACACTATTTTCTTACACTGTTTTTGCCCAAAATCTAAACGGTCCACGTATTCAGGCTATGGCAAATGCTGGCGTTGCAATGCAAGACATCTGGACGCTTAAAAACAATGCTGCTGGTATTACTTCACTTGAAAATACTGCTTTTGCTATTGCTTACGAAAACAGGTTTTCTGTAAAGGAATTGAGCACTAAATCTGCTGCGATAGTAATTCCTTTAAAAAGATACAGCTTAGGAGCATCATTTCAATCTTATGGCTCGCCAGTGTATCAAGAGCTAAAATCGGGCCTTAGTTTTGCAAAAGCCTTCGGCGAAAACTTCTCTACCGCCTTAACACTTAACTATCATCAACTCAGCATTCAAAATTACGGTAATACCAACACTTTTAGCTTTCAAGTTGGCTTCCAGTATCAAGTATTTAAAAATTTCTGGATAGCAGCACATGCAGCCAACCCTAACAAAAGCCAATATACAGAAACAGAAAGTAATACCCTACCCGCTTTATATCAAATTGGTGCGAGTTATACTTTTACAGATAAACTTTTGGTTACCTCAGAAATTGAGCAAGTTGTAGATGGAAAATTGGATTTTAAAACCGGCTTAGAATATAAGATTGCGCCATTTTTAGCTTTAAGAGGCGGTACATCTGTAAATACTTTCCAGCAGTTTGGTGGTTTTGGTATCATCCATCAAAAAATAAATCTTGATTTTGCTATCAGCTCGCACCCCATACTAGGCTATTCACCTCAAATTGCTCTTGGATATGCTTTCTAGAATTAAAATTTTACTCCTTTCGGGATTGCTTTTCTTTAGTCTAGGACTTCAAGCACAGCAATCTAACGACCCTATCATTGAATATATCTTGGAGGTAATTGCCGAGAATCAATCAGAAGATTTTGATTATACCGAGCTTGTAGAGCGTTTAAATTTTTATCGTAGAAACCCGCTAAACCTTAATAAAGCCAGTAGAGATGAGTTACAGGAATTGGTATTTTTAAATCCTTTACAAATAAGCAACCTACAAGACCACATTGCTGTTAACGGTAAACTTATTGATATTTTAGAACTTCAAAGTATCGATGGTTTTGACTTACAAACCATTAAAACTTTATTGAATTTCAGCAGTATAAACTCGCCCACCGGTTTTGAAAACTTCAGTTGGGCTAATTTAAAGAAAGAAGGCCGGAGTGATTTGATAGTAAGATACGGACGTATTTTAGAAGAACAAGCAGGCTTCAACATTCCAGAAGAATCTGGTCGTTCGCGTTATTTAGGCACACCAGACCGAGTTTTTACTCGCTACAGATTTAATTACCTTAATAACCTACAGTTTTCTTTAAATATTGATAAAGATGCTGGCGAGCAGTTTTGGACTACCCAAAATCGTACGCTGGGGCCAGATTTCGTTTCTGCCAGTTTATATGTTAAAGATGTATCGAGATTTAAAAAAATAGTTTTAGGCGATTTTTCCTTACAATTTGGGCAAGGTTTAACCTTATGGAGCGGCTTAAGCTTTGGTAAAGGTGCCGATTTATTTTCTATCGCTAAACAAGATTTAGGTTTAAGACCTTATACCTCTATCAATGAGTTTTCTTTCTTTAGAGGTTTTGCTACACAAATTAATTTTGGCAGGTTTGATTTTACACCTTTCATCTCTTTCAGAAGGTTAGATGCAGGAAGTAGCTTAAATGCTGCCACCAATTTATCAGAAATAACATCTTTACAGATAAGTGGTTTACACCGCACCCCTAATGAATTGGCCAACAAAAACCGTATTGCTCAATTGGTCTTAGGAGGTAATTTACAATATAACTATCGCAAGCTATCGCTGGGTTTAACAGCCTACCAATCTAACTATAGCGAGAATTTTGCACCTGGAAATGCTGTTTATAACCAATTTGAGTTTACCGGAAGAAAACTCACCAATTTAGGCGCTCATTATAGTTATACCGTAAATAATATCTACCTATTTGGAGAATTAGCCCATAGTGTAAACTCGGGCATTGCTTTTATTAACGGCGCTATTGCTAGTTTAACACCTCAAATTTCTGCTTTGGTATTTCACAGAAATTATCAGAAAGATTATTACTCTTATTTTAACCAAGGAATTAGCGAGGGTAGCTTAGCTTTTAATGAGCGAGGTTTTTTTGGTGGTTTGCAATATAAATCTGGAAGAAAATATGAGTTTAACGTTTATACAGATTTGTTTAAGTTCCCTTGGCTAAGGTTTAGGGTTGACGCTCCTTCTGTAGGACACGAGATTTTTAGTCAGTTTACCTACTCGCCAAAAAGAACAACAAAATTTATCCTGAGGTATCGCATAGAAGAAAAGCAACAAAATGTTTCCGGAGCAATTACACCTATAAACACTTTAGAAACTGTTAGAAGGCAAAATTATCGTTTTGAGGTACAATATGCGCTAAATAAAAGTTTCAGTTTCAGAAACCGAGCAGAAGTTACACAGTTTAAAAGAGAAAGTACCCAAAATACTTATGGTTTATTGCTTTATCAGGATGTGCTTTACAATCCACTTAGCTCTAAATTATCTGGAAATGCTAGGATAGCGTATTTCAATACCGAAGGTTTTGATACCAGGATATACGCTTTTGAAAATGATGTTCTTTACGGTTTCTCTATCCCAGGCTTACAAAATAAAGGCTTAAGATTTTACCTTAATGGCAGATATACTTTAAAAAGAGGTGTTGATTTTTGGTTAAAATACAGCTTCACACATTTTACAGATTTAGAAACTATTGGCTCTGGTTTAGACCAAATAAATGGCAATTTAAGATCAGAGGTTAAAGCTCAAATTAGGTATCAATTTTAATAAAAACGTTTACAGGAATTGATTTTTCATCTACAAAGAATCAATTCATTTTTTTCTACCCTATGATAGCATATTTTAAAGGAGAAATTCCGTTTTTCAGGTATTTATGGTTTTTCATGATTGGTATTTCATTAGCTATTGGTCTAGATTTAATACCTCATGGCTTTTTTTATAGCTTATGGGCGATTAATCTCCTCATCTTAACCGCCTACTTATTTATTACAAAGCGCTTAAAACTTTATCAATACCATTATTTGCCTACATTTTTAATTGCGCTTCAATTTCTTTTAACAGGCATTATTCTCTGCAATTCCTCTAAAGAGATTTATCACAGTCATCATTTTTCTAAGCATCAGGCCAATCATCATATAGTTATTGTTACAGAGCAACCTAAACTTAAAGGAGATATTGCAAGGTTTACAGTTAGGGTCAAACAGCATGTGTTTCATCAAAAGCTTCAAGAAGCATCAGGCAATTTATTATTAGCCATGCGTTATGATACTACCAAAAAATTCCCTTATCGGTATGGCGATTTATTACTCATCAAATCAAAAATTAAAGAAACAGAACCTGCTTATAACCCTGCCGAATTTAACTATAAAAAGTTTTTAGCGCATAAACAAATCTATCATCAAAGCTTTATTCATCTTAAAGAAACAGTTAAACTAGCCTCAGAAAAAGGGAATCCTATCATCAGCTTTGCTTTAAAATTTAGAGAAGAACAAGTAGAAAAGTTTAAAAAATATCTGGCTTATGAAGATGCTAAAGCAGTTGCCTCTACCTTAATTTTAGGTTACCGGGCAGATTTGGATCCTCAAATTCTTCAAGCTTATGCTAACACCGGAACTTTACATATTCTTTCTGTTTCGGGAATGCATGTAGCTATTGTAGTATTACTCTTAAACCTTCTCTTTAAACCTTTAGAAAAATTACCTTATGGCAAAACTATAAAGCTTACGCTGATGCTGAGTTTGATATGGTTTTATGCGCTTATAACAGGCTTAGCTCCTTCTATTTTAAGAGCTGCTTTAATGCTTTCGCTGATATTGATTGCTAAATATCAAACCATAAAAACAAACATTTTTAATGTGATAGGTATTGCTGCATTCGTCATATTAATCATCAATCCGTTTAATTTGATGGACATTGGTTTTCAGCTCTCCTTTCTGGCAGTAATGGCTTTGGTTTACTTGCAACCTATTATTTACCAATGGTTTCAACCGCAAAACAGAATTTTAGATTGGATGTGGCAATGCGCCAGTGTATCCATAGCAGCACAAATAGCCACTACGCCAATCAGTTTATATTATTTTCATCAATTCCCTTTGTATTTTATCATCAGCAATTTATATATGGCCTTACCGGCCTTGGTGATTATGTATGCGGGTTTAGGATTTTTAGTGATTGCTTCATTTTCAGAAACATTAGCAAATATTCTAGGCGAATGCCTCAATCAAATCATTTATTTTACCAATAAGTTTTTGATTTTGATAGAACAAATACCTCATGCTACCATCAACCAAATATGGCTTCATCATGCAGAAACCATTTTGATGTATATCATTTTATTATTGCTTTTGATGAAATTTGCATCTGATAGCCTAAAGCTAAAAATCATAAGTGTTTTAGCTGTCGTTTTAATCAGTATCCACAGTTACCATACTTTACAGCATGTACAACAAGAAAAAATAGTATTCTTTACCTTGCGTAAAAATACCGCTGTTGCGATGCTAAAAGGAAGAACAGCTACTTTATTTACCGATTTAAATCCTGATGATTATACTTACAAATTTTCTATTAAACCATATTTAGATAGTTGCAGAATTACCAAACTGGCTATCATCAATACCCATAATCAAGCGCCTAATAGCATCATCAAAATCAAAAATAAAAGCTTAAAAATTATGCGACATTTAGATCATGACCAAACCAAGCATGATTGGCTGCTTTTAAGTGGAGATAAAATTTTTGATTTGCCACACTTAGCAAAACTTTATGAAACAAAAAGCTTTATTATAGATGGTAAAAACAAAGATTATAAAATAGAAAACATGTTAGAACAAGCCCGAAAAAATGGAATTTATACCCATGTTTTAAAAAGAAAACCAGCATTAGAAATAAACCTATAATTTTTTTAGTCTAAATACACTTATTTTAAAGCTAAGTGTATGGGTGATGAAATAAAATCATTACTTTCATAGTATAAAAATAAATTTATGATAAAAAAGATAACATTCGGTCTTATCGCATTCATCTGCCTAGGATCCTTAGCTACACAAGCTCAAAAAAAAGTTACTGAAGGCTATATCAGCTATGCGGCAGAATATGATTTGCCACCAGACCAACAAATGGCTGCTGCTATGCTTCCAAAAGAATATAAAATCTATTACAAAGAAAATTTAAGCAAATTTGTAATGGATTTAGGTATGATGACCAACCAAATGACCTCAGACAGTAAAACCAATACGGGCTTAATGTTAATGGATATTCCAATGGCTAAACAAAAAATTGCGGTAAAATTTACAGAGGCAGATTATGAAAAACAAAAAGAAATGATGCCAGATTACGAGTTTGCTAAAACAACAGAAAGCAAAGTAATATCAGGATACAACACTATCAAGTACAATGCTAAAGACAAACAAACAGGTAACCAAATAGAGATTTGGACAACCAAAGATTTAGAAATACCTAGCAATAGCTTTACCCAAGCTTTTAAAGACAAAATAGAAGGTACACCTTTAGTTTTTGTTACCAACATGAACGGCATGAAAGTTAAGTTAAGCTTCAAAGAATTAAAAGCAGAAACGGTAACAGGCTTAAATCTTACAATTCCAGAAGGTTATACTCAAATGACCATGGAAGAATTGATGAGCATGTCTGGAAGATAATTTTCCTTAAAATTTCATAAAAGGCTTTTAAGCTAAATGTAAGTTATTTAACTTGCAGCATGCTTAAAAGCCTCTCATTTTTTATCAGGTACTTCCTTTTCTGGATTGCTTTTTTTCTGGTTAATCGTATGGTATTCTTTGGATGGAATATAGAACGATTAGACGATGTTTCTAACGATGAAATCTTCCTGTCTTTCTTGTACGGTATGCATATGGATGCTTCTATGGCTGGTTATTTATCAGTCATACCGTTTATCCTATTTATCATCAGTTGGTTAATTCCTAAAATACCTTTACAAGGTAAAATCATTCTTAACTATACATTTGTTTTCACCTTTTTAACAGCCGTAATCACAGCTGTAGATTTTAATATTTATACCGAGTGGGGCACAAAAATTAATGCTAGAGCTGTAGATTTCTTATTCGAATCTCCATCTGAAGCCATGGCTTCGGCAGCTTCTTCTCCCCTTTTTAGTAGCTTATTTATTGTTTTTGCTTTAAGTATGTTTGGGTTTTACCTTAGCAATAAAATCATATTTAAGCAAGATCCAGATTTAGATAAATCTTATTTTTTAGTAAAGTTCCCTATGGCTTTATTGATTTTAGGTTTAACTTTTTTAGCTATCAGAGGCGGTTGGGGAATAGCACCTATGAACCCAAGCAAAGTTTATTTTAGCGAAAAACCCATCTTAAACCATGCAGCCATTAATACCGATTGGCTTTTACTTTCTAATTACCTCAAAAAAGCAGACAAGAAAAATCCATATCAATATTTAGATAAGACACAACAAGACGCTATTTTAAAAGAGCTTTATCCAGAAACAGATACTACTAACACAATCAAGATATTAAATGTAAAGAAGCCAAACATCGTTTTAATTATTCTGGAAAGCTTTACAGCTGATGTGGTACACGAATTAGGTGGAGAACAAGGTATTACTCCAGCATTTAGTACTTTAACTAAAGAAGGCTTATTATTTAGTCATATTTACTCCTCAGGCGATAGAACTGATAAAGGTTTGATAGCTATTTTAAGTGGTTTCCCTTCGCAAGCCATCAGGAGCATCATTAAAGAGAACGATAAACAAGAAAAGCTGCCATCTTTGATTAAATCTTTCGGACAAGCGGGTTATAAAACATCATTTTTTTATGGTGGCGATACCGAATTTTCTAATTTCAAATCCTATCTAATAAGTAGTCAGGTTCATAAATTAGAAGATGCTTCTGATTATAATAGCGAAGATTTAACATCTAAATGGGGCGCTTATGATGAGGTTACCTTTAAAAAGCAAGTTCAATTTTTAAACCATGAAAGCGAGCCATTCTTTTCTACCCTTTTAACTTTGAGTAATCATGAACCTTTTGAACTTCCTAGAGAAGGCGCTTTTGGCAAGCAGACGATAGAAGATAAATTCAGAAGTACGAGTCATTATACAGCAGAATGCTTATTAAATTTTGTAGAAGAAGCTAAAAAAGAAGCTTGGTACGCTAACACCTTATTTGTTGTGGTTGCAGACCACGGGCATCGTTTACCAAAAAATATTTATGAAAGCTTTATGACCGAGCGATACCATATCCCTTTATTGGTTTTTGGTGGTGCGCTAAAAGCGCCTTATAAAGGTAAAGTGGTTGATAAAATTGGTAATCAAACAGATATTGCAGCAACCTTATTGGGGCAATTAAGCTTACAAGCACAAGCCTATAAATACAGTAATAACCTACTGAATACAGCTACAAAAGGTTTTTCTTTTTACAACTGGGATAATGGATTTGGGATAGTTGAAGACAAGCAAGCTATCTCTTATGACCCTATCAGTCAGACTATCATTTATCAAAAACCTAAAACCACGAGCCCAGAAAAGCAGGAAGCATTATTATTAAAAGCAAAAGCAATGATGCAAAGTGTTTATCAAGATTATTTAGATTATTGATGGGAGTTCTAGCTAACACTTCATTAAATTAACATTTGTGGAGCATAGTAACACGTAACTCAATACAAAAAACTAGTAACTGGCAACAGACAACTGACAACTGATAACTGATAACAGACAACTGATAACTGGCAACTGATAACTGAATAACCCCACACCTAATGACACAAAAAAAGCCTGCTAGAATTTCTAACAGGCTTTTTATATTTTTTGAGAATGTGATTATTCTGCGTCTTCTGCTTTATCAGCTTTCTTTGCAGGTGCTTTTTTAGCAGCTACTTTTTTAGCAGCTACTTTTTTCTCTGCTTTAGGCTCTTCAGCAGCAGCTTCAACAGCTACTTCTGCTTTTGCTTTAGGTGCAGCAGCTTTCTTAGCTGGTTTATCTTCTACAACTGGTGCTGCAACTTCAAAAGGAACTACAGAAACATAAGATTTGTTGTCTGCTTTCTTTCTGAAAACTACTTTACCATCAATTAAAGCAAACAAAGTATGGTCTTTACCCATTCCTACGTTTTTCTCAGGATGGTGTTTAGTACCACGTTGACGAACGATGATATTTCCTGCGATAGCAGCTTGTCCGCCAAAAATTTTAATACCTAAACGCTTACTTTGGGATTCTCTACCGTTGTTAGAGCTACCGGCTCCTTTCTTATGTGCCATGGTTTTATATCTTTTTTGCTAAACGATGTTTAACGTTTTGTTACCTAATTAATTATATAGTAATGCTATCAATCTGGATTTTAGTGAAGAACTGACGGTGTCCGTTTTTCTTTTTGTATCCTTTTCTTCTTTTCTTGTGGAAAACGATTACTTTATCACCTTTTAAATGAGACACGATTTTAGCAGAAACTTTTGCTCCTTTTACAGCAGGTGTACCTACAGTAAATTTACCTTCGTTTTCAACTAATAACACATTGTCAAATTCAATACTAGCGCCTTCATCACCTTGTAATCTGTGTACAAAAAGATGCTGGTCTTTAGCAACTTTGAATTGCTGTCCTGCTATATTTACTATTGCGTACATGGTTAAATAATTTATTTTGTTTTAAAAATGAGGTGCAAATATACGGATATAATTGTTTAATACAAGCTATTAATCAATTAATTTTCCCCTTTATTTTACTTTAATTTCTCTGTCTTGAGCATCCAAAATTGCTTGGTCTACCGTTTTTACCAATTGTAAAGCAGCGTCTCTTAATTTGGTATTCTCGTTATAATCAGCGTCTATCTCTATAAACTTTTTCTTGCGCTCGTATTCATATTCTAAATAATAACGCGGAGATTTACCTGTTTCATCACCTATCATTTGCTCTGGCCAATCCCAAAAGCCAAGTTCAGCAGCTTTTCTGTGCAAGAAAAGCAAATCGTCTTTATTTAATCTCACTTTTGTTTTCACTAGCGAATCGTTAACATTCACATATTGAAAATCTTGAGTTTTAGAGTTAAAAGTCTTCTCATAGTTTTTTCCTAAACCCGCTTTTAAGGTGATAGAAGTAAACTCGGAATACTTATAAGGTGCATTACTAATCATTTTACTGTAGTAAAAAACACAGTATAAAAGAAAAGGCACTACAATACTTAATGCTAAGAATATTTTTTTTGATTTGTTACTCATATCGTGGTTATCTCTTCATTATTTGCATTTTCATCAAACTCGCCCTCCCATTTAGCTATCACTACGGTGGCTAAACAGTTTCCTATTACGTTTACAGATGTACGGGCCATATCCATCAGTTCATCTATACCTAAAATGATAAATATTGGCCATACAGGCATCCCAAAAGAAGCCGCTGTGCCTAATAATATTACCAATGAAGCTCTAGGTACGCCTGCAACACCTTTACTGGTTAACATTAAAGTAAACACAATAACCAATTGCTGCCCAAAACTAAACTCCATTCCGGCGGCTTGCGCCACAAATATAGCTGCTAAAGATAAATAAAGCGTGGTACCATCCAGATTAAAACTATAACCGGTAGGCATCACAAAAGCAACAATTTTACGTGGTACACCAATGCGCTCCATAGCTTCCATAGCTCTTGGTAAAGCCGCTTCTGAACTTGTAGTGGCAAATGCGATAGACACAGGCTCGGCAATAGCCTTTAAAAACTTCTTAATAGGAACACCTACAATAAGTGCTATTGGGAATAAAACGCCCATTAGAAACACTATTAAAGCAACATATAAGGTGGCTAATAGTTGAAATAAATTCACCAAAATACCTAAGCCCATATGTCCTACGGTATAAGCTATGGCTGCACCAACCCCAATAGGAGCAAAATACATTACCAAATTGGTGAATTTGAACATTACCTCTGATAAGCTTTCTGTAAACTTCAACATAGGCTGACGTTTATCTTCTCTTACCATCGCTAAAGCGATACCAAATAAGATACTAAAAACTACAATTTGCAATACCTGACCTTCTGCTACAGATTTGGCAACGTTTTCTGGAAAAATATGTAAAATAATATCCGAAGTGGTTTGTGCCTCTACTTTAGGAAGTTCCTCGGCAACACCCGGTGGATTACCAATGCCCACACCTGCTTTAGAAATATTTATGGCAGCTAAACCTAAGAAAAGTGCGATGGTGGTAACAACTTCAAAATAAACCAGAGATTTCCATCCCATTCTACCTACTTGTTTTAAATCTGAGTGTCCGGCAATACCGAAAACCAAAGTGGCAAATAATAAAGGCGCTACAATAGTTTTAATCATTTTAAGGAACACCTTACTTAAAACCTGTAATTCCATCCCGATGTTAGGAAAGTCATTTCCAATCTCGGCCCCAACTACCATAGATATTAATATCCATGATGTTAAAGATTTTTTTCTCAAACCATATAAAAACAAACCTACAATGGCTAACCATCTAAAGCCAATAAGAACCTGGCTGTCTATAGCTGCTATTTGATAATGATTTAATAAGGTGAGAAGTGCCGCTACAAAAATAGTGATGAGCGTAAATAAAGTACTTGCTTTAAATTTCATGCATTGCTTGTTGGGAATTCAACAAAAGTAACTATTTTGGCTTACAGCACAAAAGCATATCCTGATGGAAGCCCCGAAATTAAATCTGATACGAAAAGAGCTACAAGAATTACCCAAAGAGGTTTTGGCAGAATATTGTTTAAGATTAGCCAAATACAAGACGGAGAATAAAGAATTACTAAACTTTCTACTCTTTTTTAACGAGCGAGCAGATGATTATGTTGAAGATGTAAAAAAGTTGTTAGACGAAGATTTTAAGAAACTCCCCTATTCTGATTATACCTGCACCAAGGTGCTACGCAAAACCATCAGAATTATGAATAAGCATATTAAGTTTATGGGGAATAAAGTTTTTGAGCTAGACTTAGGCATACACTTTTGCCAACTGTTTTTAAATACCGGAATAAGCCATACCAGCCACAAACCGCTTATTGGTTTATTATACAGACAATTAAAAAGAATTTACAAGCTTATTCCTAAGCTAGATGAAGATTTACAATTTGATTATCAGCAAGAATTTGATGCTCTAATTACAGAAGTAAAAACTCAGCGCAACTACTTTAGCATGCAAGACATCCAATAAGGCTTTGTAAAATTTAGCTCATAAAGCGGGCTAAATTTTATGGTGCTGTTTATATTATAGATATTTATGCTTCATGAAAGTATCTCCAAAAACTTTAAAGTGGGCGCTCAGGTTTTACCCTCCCTTATTCTTTCAAAGGATTTGGGTGCAAAAATTTGGAAGCGATTTTAAATCGGTAGAGGTAAAAATCTTCAAAAGCATCTTTAATACCAATTACAATAAAACCATTTTTGGAGGTACTATATTTAGCGCATCAGACCCTTTTTATGCTTTACTTTTTGATCAGATTTTCAGAAAAAAAGGCTATAAAACTAGAGTTTGGCTCAAAAGCGCTCATATACAATATTTAAAACCTGGCAATACAGATTTATATTTTAAAATTTCTATTTCTGATGAAGATATTGCAGAAGCAGAACATCAGCTTAAAACAGTAGGTAAATTTGTAAAAGCATTACCCATATCTATGACCAACAAAAAAGGAGAAGTTTGTGCAGTGGTAAGTAATGAGGTTTACGTTAGAAATTTATATCAGGGAGAACACCACACAATTGCTTATTAGATGGGAATCATAAAAACTTTTATGAATGATGATACCTTCCTAAAAAAAGGCTTCAGCATTTCTACAGATAAATCTTTGCTAGATTTTGAGATGATATTCAATTTCTTGAGTCAAGAATCTTATTGGGCTAAAGGTATCAGCAAAGAACGTTTAGAAAAAGCTATTCAGCATTCTATCTGTTACGGACTTTATCATCAGCAAAAGCAAATAGGTTTTGCTCGTTTAATTACTGATGAAAGTACCTTTGCCTATGTAGCCGATGTATTTATTTTACCCGATTATAGAAAACAAGGTTTATCTAAGTGGTTGGTGCAAAGCATCATCAATAATGATGATTTAAAAGGAATAAAAAGATGGCTATTAGCTACTTTAGATGCACATAGTTTATACAAGCAATTCGGTTTTGAACCTTTAAAGTCAGCAGATAGATTTTTAGAGATTTTAACACCCTATCAAACCCATTAACATGCTGAGACCCTACCATATTAAGCAGCTAATTTTTGAAGGCGAAGGTGTAGCATTGGATTTTAAAAGAACCATCACCTCTTGCGAGAAAATTGCTAAAACCATGGTTTCTTTTGCTAACAACAAGGGTGGTAAATTATTAATTGGCGTGGCCGATGATGGAACAATTAAAGGTGTAAAAGCAGAAGATGAAGAAAAGTACATGATTGAAAAAGCATGTACTTTTTATGCAAAACCTATGCTAGAGCCCATTTTTGAGGAAGTTTATATTGATGATAAATTGGTGCTAGTAGTTTCTATAGCCTCTAGCGATACCAAGCCACATTATGCACTTGGCGAAGACCAAAAATGGTGGGTTTACATTAGGGTAAAAGATAAAAGTGTGTTGGCTAGCAAAATTGTTGTAGATGTTTTGCGCAAACAACAAGATGAGGAAGGTGTTATGATTGCTTACTCTTCTAAAGAAAAAGCCCTTTTAGAATATTTGGAGGAAAACGAGCGTATCACGCTTAAAGAATATGCGCAAATACTTAATATCTCTAGAAGAAGAGCATCAAGAATTATGGTTAATCTTATTTTATCGGGCGTAATAAGGGTACATACAACAGAAAAAGAAGAATTTTATACAGCCTCTTAAAGAGGTTTACAACATGAAAAGAATTTACAATAAATATAAACCTCACTATAAAGAGAATTTAACGCTGGCTATTCCGGTAGTGATTTCTCAATTAGGGCATACTTTAGTACACACGGCAGATAGTATTATCGTTGGTCAGTTTGCTGGCACTATTCCCCTTGCTGCTGTTTCTTTAGTCAACAGTATTTTCATGATTATCATGGTATTGGGTATTGGCATTTCGTATGGCTTAACCCCTTTGGTAGCTCAGGAAAACGGTAAAAACAATTTTGAAGAATGTGGTAAGCTCTTAAGCAATAGTTTAATCATCAATATCTTTACCGGTATTGCTTTGTTTTGCTTCATTTACTTTGGTTCGGTATTGTTTATAGACCATTTAGACCAATCTCCGGAAGTTGTTTACCATGCAAAACCATACCTCAATTTATTAGGCTTATCTGTTATCCCATTAATGGTATTTCTTACTTTTAAGCAGTTTGCAGAAGGATTAGGCTTTACCAAACAAGCCATGATGATTTCTATTTGGGGTAATGTTATCAATATTATTTTAGGGATAATCTTTGTAAAAGGTTTATTTGGTATCAGTCCCATGGGTGTTAAAGGTGTTGGCTACAGTACGCTTATTGATAGAAGTATTATGGCTATTGTGATGGTGATTTATGTATTCAAGTCGGTTCACTTCAGAAAATATCTTAAAAACTTTGTTTGGAATTTTATTGATAAAATCAGGTTAAAAAGAATATTTAAGCAAGGTGCACCAACAGCCATGCAATACACTTTTGAAGTGAGTGCTTTTAGTGGGGCCGCTATTTTAATTGGAACCATTGGCGCTGTGGAGCAAGCTGCGCACCAAGTTGCTATCAATTTAGCGGCAACAACTTATATGATGGCCAGCGGAATATCGGCGGCAGCCACCATTAAAACCGGAAATAATTTTGGCAAAAGCGACTTCCAATACCTACGCTTATCTGCCATTAGCAGTTACCACATTGTTTTGATTTTCATGAGTATAACAGCAGCCCTATTTATGGGACTAAACAATATTTTACCTGCTTTTTATTCTAAAGATACCGCTGTTATAGAAATTGCGGCAGGTTTATTACTGATAGCTGCTATTTTCCAATTATTTGATGGCGCACAAGTAGTTGGCTTAGGCATTTTAAGAGGTATGGGCGATGTAAACTTACCTACTCTTATTACTTTTATGGCTTATTGGGTATTTGGCTTACCGGTTGGCTATTATTTAGGTATAACACTAAATTTTGGTGTAAGTGGTATTTGGATAGGTCTTACTTTGGGCTTATTGGTAGCCAGTATTCTCCTTTTTTTACGTTTTCAAAAGCTTTCTAAAAAATTAATTTAAGATGAACCGAGACGAATTTCTGTTACATAACAGACCTGAAATTGTTATTGAAAACCCTGAAAGCATAAGGGAAGATTTAAGCAAGTTCCAAAACTTTACCTTAAGAGCCGTTTTAAAGGTTCAGAATGATGTTTTATTACGTATTTGTACAGATTTCTTACAGAAAAACTACAAGAATTTCTCTCAGCAGCAAAGCTTAGATAAGGTTAAACTCTTACAACAAGCATTAAAATCAAACATCCAACTAAAAACATTGTTATTTGGCGTAATAGCCGGATTTTTAACATCCCAAGAGTTAGATTTTTATTTACAAAACGCATCAGAAATTAATAAAAGATTAAGCGCCTTCATTTTTAAAAGAGTTTCAGAACAATTATAACATGCAATTTAAAACGCCACTCCAACAATTTAGATCTATAGCCATTTTAGAAGGATGGTCTTATATCTTACTAGGTTTCACCATGATTTTGAAATATCAGTTTGCTATGCCACAACCCAATTATGTAGTGGGCATGGCACACGGACTTCTTTTTGTGCTTTACGTATTGCTTTTGCTGAGAGTGAGCTATGTTTTAAAATGGAAATTCTGGCAAATGACTTTAGCTTTTCTGGTTTCATTAGTACCCTTCGGAACTTTTTATGCCGATAGTAAATGGTTTTCTAAGTGGTAAATCTAGATAATTTTAAAACCAATACCCTCATACTCTCGTTTTTAAACTGATGATTAAAGAATCTTAAACATTGGAACATGCAACATCACATTCAAAAAATTCAGGAAGAAATAGAGCCCCTAAGACAAGAAATTATCAACCATAAAGTTTATCATCTTATTAAAGATTTAGATGATTTAAAGCTCTTTATGCAATACCATGTTTATGCTGTATGGGATTTTATGTCGCTCTTAAAAACCCTACAAAACAACCTTACTTGTGTAAATACACCTTGGTTTCCGGTTGGTGATGCTGATACGCGTTTTCTTATTAATGAAATTGTGGTTGGCGAAGAATCGGATGTGGATATGCATGGTGTACGTAAAAGTCATTTTGAAATTTACTTAGATGCCATGCAACAATGCGGTGCCGATGTAAGCGAAATCAATACTTTTATTGATGCATTAAAAAGCGGCAAAGATTTAAATCAAGCTTTTGATATTGCACATACTCCGGAAGCTGCCAAAGCTTTTGTAAACTTCACTTTTGAAACCATTGCCAGCCAAAAAAGTCATTTACAGTCGGCAATTTTTACGTTTGGACGAGAAGATTTAATTCCGGGAATGTTTATGTCTATCATTAACGATATCAATAAAGAATTCCCGGATAATATCTCTATTTTCAAATATTACTTAGAAAGACACATAGAAGTTGATGGAGATCATCACAGTCATTTAGCTTTACAAATGACCGCCAATTTATGTGGAGATGATGAGCAATATTGGGAAGAAGCTAAAACGGCAACCATAGCATCATTACAAAAACGAATACAACTTTGGGATGGTGTTTACCATGAACTTTTGACTAAAAAGCAGGTATTAACCGCTTAAATATTTTAAGAAAAGGAAAGTGCAGAGCGTATTATTTTTAACCCCTTTGCCCTTTCCTCTTTATTTTATACAAAACCCGTTTTGCTCTGGAGATTAAAGCCGGAGAAGAGGAAGTTAAAAAATCTTGCAAAACAACTTTAAGTTCTTCTAAAGCCCAATCTTGCTCATCAGAAAGTGCATAAATGATATCTAAGCAATTACATTTTACAGCAACTGGCACTTTAGGGTTTATCAACCAATCAAAAGATGGCTCTAATAAGGCGCTTAAATCTTCAGCTGTTAATTGATAAAAATCTTTCCAATTGCGATGCACCAATCGCATGCCTATTTTAGAAAAGTGTCTTTGTACACTAGCGTTATCCGTAGTTTTATAAAGTTCGAGAAAATGTCGAACTAGTTCTTTAAAAACATCAGGGGCTGCAATTTCTGCATATTCTAAAAGCCAAGCCGCTCTAAAAGCAATTTGTTGATTTTGATGAAAGCAAAGCTGCAAAACATCATTTATACTGATGGAGCCACTTTCTACCTGTTTAGCTAAATCAATAGTTTTTTGCTTCTGGTAATGATGCTTTAAAAAGTTGGTTAATTGTTCTTTATCCAATAGCGTCCTAAACGAATAAAAAAGGAGAAAGGAAAGTTTTAACTCATCGTTACCTTTGAGGTGCAAAAAAACAAACCCTTTCTCAATGGTAAATGTAACACTATTCTCCCAAATCATATCAAAACTTGAGCGTTCAAAGTTCAACAAACTGGTATCTACATCTCAGAGCGACAAACATAATAAAGGTTATACAAGCTGGACACATCTAGTATCGATGTTGTTCTGCCAGTTTGCCAAAAGCCAATCGGTACGTGATATTAGTAACGGTCTTCGTTCAGCTACTGGCAACCTCAATCATTTAGGTATTCAAAAAGCTCCATCTAAATCTAGTGTAAGCTATCAGAACAAGCACAGGGACTATAACATCTTCAAGTCCTATTATTTCATACTGTTAGAAAGTTTGGGACAGCAGGCAGGCTTTAAACAAATAAAGTTCAGGATTAAGTCCAAAATCTTCCTGTTAGACTCCACTACTATCAGTCTGTGTCTTTCTCTATTTGATTGGGCCAGGTACAAAACAGCTAAAGGAGCGGTTAAACTGCATACTCTGCTTGATTATGATGGCAATCTACCAGCATATGTCAATATTACCAACGGCAAAACTGCGGATAACAAAGGAGCTTATGATGTGCCTTTACACAAAGGAAGTGTTATTGTTGCAGACCGATTCTATAATGACTTTGCCCTGCTGAATGTTTGGGACAGCAACGGCGTATTTTTGTGATCAGACATAAAGAAAACCTCCAATATACTACAGTTAAGGAAAATATATTGCCGGAGAACAGGCATAAGAATATCCTGATTGACGAGATTATTGAGCTTAAAACCGCAAAATCAAAGGACAGCTATCCCAAAAACTTAAGAAGAGTGGCTGTTTGGGATGATAAAAATGAACAAACTATAGAAATTATTACCAATCAAATGTATTGGACAGCAAACACCATCAGTGAGCTTTATAAAAGCAGATGGCAGATTGAAATCTTTTTTAGAGAGATCAAACAGAACCTGCATATCAAATCATTTATCGGAACCACAGAAAATGCCGTGATGATACAGATATGGACAGCGCTAATTACCATCCTCATCCTTAAAGCACTTAAAGCAATGGCTAAATATGGATGGCAGCTCTCCAACCTTATCGCATTTATCAGACTTAACATATTTGTGAAAATAAATCTACAGAATTGGCTCGATAGGCCTTTTGAAGAACCCGATGAGCTAAAAGATAAACAAGTTATTCAAGGGGTTCTTTTCTGAAATCTATTTTTATCTCATAAATTTTAAGCTATTGCGTTACTTTTGATGTTTTCATAAACGTTTAGGACAGTATTGTTCTTTATCCATCAATTAATATAAAAGCCAGCCTTATTTATCACAGATAAACCTTACCTTTGCGCAAAATAAGGATTTTACATGATTACTGTTTCTAATTTATCATTACGTTTTGGAAAACGCACACTTTTTGAAGATGTTAACCTCAAGTTTACGCATGGCAATTGCTATGGTGTAATTGGCGCTAACGGAGCTGGAAAGTCGACCTTTATGAAAATACTTGCTGGCGAAGTAGACCCAACCAGCGGTTCTGTAAGTTTCACTCCGGGCGAACGTATGGCTGTTTTAAACCAAAATCATTATGCATTTGATGATTTTACCGTGATAGAAACCGTATTGCAAGGGCATAAAGAGCTGTACGAAATCATGAAAGAGAAAGATGCCATTTACATGAAAGAAGATTTTTCTGATGCCGATGGTGTAAGAGCTGGAGAGCTAGAAAATCTTTTTGCAGAAATGAATGGTTGGAATGCAGAAAACGATGCTGCTACCCTATTGAGCAATTTAGGCATCACGGAAGATAAACACTATAAATTATTAAAAGAATTAGATGGTAATGAGAAAGTAAGGGTTTTACTTGCTCAGGCTTTATTTGGCAACCCTGATATTTTGATTCTGGATGAGCCTACCAACGATTTGGATATTGATACCATTGCTTGGTTAGAAGATTTTCTTGCAGGCTACCAAAACATTGTCTTAGTGGTTTCTCACGATAGACACTTCTTAGATACCGTTTGTACCCATATTGTAGATATAGACTTTAGTAAGATGAATATCTTTACGGGTAACTATTCTTTCTGGTACGAGTCTTCTCAGTTGGCTTTAAAACAACGTTCAGACCAGAACAAGAAAATGGAAGATAAGGTTAAAGAGTTACAAGAATTTATCAGACGTTTCTCTGCCAATGCTTCTAAATCTAAGCAAGCTACCAGTCGTAAAAAAGCTTTAGAAAAAATCAATATTGATGAAATTAAACCATCAAGCAGAAAGTATCCTGGCATTATGTTTAACCAGATGCAAAGAGAGCTTGGCGACCAGGTTTTACAAGTAGAAAATCTTACTAAAATTGTAAATGGGGAGGTTTATTTAAAGATGTAAGCTTTTCTGTAAACAAAGGAGACAAGATTGCTATTCTTTCTCAAAACTCTTTGGCTACCAATGCTTTTTACGATATCATCTCTGGTAATGATAAAGATTTTAAAGGCGAGTTTAAATGGGGTGTTACCGTAGTTCCTGCTTATTTACCTAATGATAACCACGGCTTTTTTGATGGTAAAACAGAAAATCTTATCGATTGGTTAAGAGAATATTCTTTGGCAGATAAAGACGAAACTTTTATTAGAGGTTTTTTAGGTAGGATGTTATTCTCTGGTGAAGAAGTTTTAAAGAAATGTAGTGTTTTATCTGGAGGAGAAAAAATGCGTTGCATGTTCTCTAAGATGATGTTAGAAGGTGCCAATGTCTTGATGATGGATGAGCCAACTAACCACTTAGACTTAGAATCTATCACGGCATTAAACAACGGAATGGTTGATTTTAAGGGGGTAGTTCTATTTACTTCACGAGATCATGAGTTAACGCAAACTGTAGCCACCAGAATTGTTGAGCTTACGCCAAAAGGTGGTCTTGATAAATTGATGAGTTACGATGAATACATCACTAATGAAACCATAAAAGAACAAAAAGAAGCACTTTATAAATAAGCTTCAATTTTGATATTCATAAACCCGATTGCTAGAAATAACAATCGGGTTTTTGTTTTTTAAAGGAGATTAAAATATTAATTTTAAAACATGAAAAGAGTAAGCTATCAAGAACTTTATCAGGAAATTGTAAGGGTATTAAAAAAACTAGGTTTAAGGATGATAAAGCCCAAGCATGTGCCCAAATTTTCACGAATAACAGTTTAGATGGCGTTTATTCTCATGGTTTAAACAGGTTTGAAGTATTTGCAGACTATGTAAAACAAGGTTTGGTAAATGTTGATGCTGAGCCAACACAAATTGCCAAATACGGTTTACTAGAACAATGGGATGGTAATTTTGGACCAGGTATGCTTAACGCTAGTTTTTGTATGCAAAGAGCTATTGATGTTGCTAAAGAAAACGGCATAGCTTGTATAGCCTTAAAAAATACTAACCATTGGATGCGTGGCGGCACTTATGGCTGGCAAGCAGCAGATGCTGGCTGTATCAGTATCAGTTTTACCAATACCATTGCTATAATGCCTCCTTGGGGCGCAAAAAAACCAACTATTGGTAACAATCCACTTATTATTGCAGTACCGCATCCAAACGGACATATTGTTTTAGACATGGCAATGTCGCAGTTTTCTTATGGGAAACTTCAGGAATACAAACTTAAAGAGCAAGAGCTACCCTATTTTGGTGGTTATGATGCTAATGGCGAGTTGACTAAAAATCCATCAGCTATATATAAAACCAGAAGAACTTTACCTGTTGGTATGTGGAAAGGCTCTGGATTAAGTATTATGCTAGATTTGCTGGTTAGCATTTTAAGCGGAGGCTCTTCTACCGCTAAAATTACCCAAAGCGATAAAGAAACGGGTATTTCACAAGTTTATATGTGTATAAATACCAAGCTATTCCCAAACAGCCAAAATATCATTGATGAAATTGTGGCTTATACCAAATCCGCAGAAACTATTGAAGGACAAGAAATTTACTATCCCGGAGAAAGAACCCTGCACATCAGAAAAGAAAACACCGAAAGAGGTATTCCCGTTGATGAACAAATGTGGAATAAATTATTGAATGCTTAATAAGCTAGCAATGTTCAGGACTTAATTAATGCTATCTTTGATAGCACTATTTCGCTTATTTTCAAAGCTCAATAGATATCTTAACCTTACCTCCTAGCCCTTTTTCTACAATATCAAAAAGGGTTTTTAAAGTTAAGTTACTACCGTTATTTTCTATTCTGGATATATATTCTCTTTTCCTGTCTACTAAGTCTGCTAATTCAGATTGAGTTAAATGTTTATCCTCTCTAGCTTTACGAAGTAATAAACCTATTTTAAAACCTTCAACATCTCTTTCTAACTCATCTCTTCTTTCTGTACCCTTAATACCGTAAACCGTATCTTTAATCTCTTTCCAACTTTTTGTTTCCATGTTCTTACACTTTTGAGTTAAAATATTCATCCATTAAATGAAGAGCCTTTTGAATTTCGTTCTTTGGTGTTTTCTGAGTTTTCTTCTGAAAGCCATTAGGAAGAATTACAAGCTTATCATCATCAAAAAAGCAGAACACACGCCAAATATTTGAACCCAGTTGAATTCTTGCTTCATAAAGGCCATTTGTTCCAACTAAGAATTTCAAATAATTAGAGGGAACTCTTTCCAGAGTTTCAATAGCTTCAATAATTTTAAAAATCTTATCCTGAACTTTAATTGGTTGTTCACGTAAGAAATTTTCAAAATAATCTTTAAAAGCTACAACTTCTCTTACTTTCATTTCAACAAAGGTAACTTATAAGTTACTATTATTCAAAAGAAATTTCAGGAATATATAAAATATTTATCTCCTAGCCTCCTAATCCTTCAAAGCTTTATCTATAGCAATAGATTCACCAAACCACACTTTTCTAGATGTCCAATTGGCATTGGGTGCTGCCCAAAAATCATCAGTATTAGGCAAACCTAAAACCAAAAACACTTCAGAGCATAGGTATAAGCTACCGGTAGAAATATAAGTTTCGCCAAGTTCTGGCTGATGCCCATAAACACCAATGGTTAACCAACCATTTTTATCAAAAGTATTTGGTGCCTCTATTTGATTTTTAACCATGGTATATAAAGCACATCTCACTTGCTGAGGCAATACATTTTTAGGTAAGGCCTTCATCAAAGCTATTTGTGATAATAGCTGAAAAGCTCCGAAACGGTAAGCCATAGAGCGTCCTATAACAGGATAAGTACCATCTGGAGCTATTAAACGTTCCTGAACTTCGGCATAACGTACTGCTCTTTTAAGTTCTTTAGCATAAGTTTCTTGCTCTTTAATGCCTGCGCCTATAAGCGTTTGTAACACATCTAAAAACATCGGGTGGATAACGAAACTGTTATAATAATCCCAATGAAAATCTGGTCCATCGCCATAAACACCATCGCCTTTATACCAGTTTAAATGTTCTTTTATGGCATAATCCACACGCATTAAATCGCAACTACCTTCAAATTTAAGTAAGGCAGCTTCTACTGTTGCGCTAAATAAAAGCCAATTGTTGTAATAAGGTTTAATTTTACGAGTAGTCTTTAGAGCTTTAATAATATTAGCTTGTGTTTGCTTATCTAAAGGTTTCCATAATTGGTCTGGCGCTCTTAATAAAGCTTGTGCAAGAAAAGCTGCGTCTACCAAAGGTTGGCCACCATCAGTAAAATTGAGATAGTCTTTAGCATTTTCATCAGTAGCATTTTTAAGCGACAACTGTGCTAATTGAATATATTTCGCTCTTAATTTTCCTTCCGAAGAATCATCAGCGCCTAAGGCAAACCAAGGTGCAATACCAGCTAAGGTTCTACCAAAAGCTTCTAAATGAGTCCATTTTGCATTGTTTGGAGACTTAGCCTCAACAGGCATGGTTTGTTTTAGCTCGTTTTTACTAAGCGCTTGCAAAACCGGGTCGGCAATTTGCAACATTGCCTTCACCATATAGCTTCTTTGCTTTTCTGGCGCTGGTAATTGTTGTGCGTAAAATTTCTGACTGATTAATGTCAGCAGTAATAGGGTAAATAGCTTTTTCATCATACAAAAAATAAACTTTACCCTTTTTGGATAAAGTTTATTTTATAAATATAACAGTATTGAAATTATCTATTGCCTTTTCTAGCTTTTAGTTGAGCTATGTATAATGATTGCGGATTAACATGTTGACCTAAACTTTCCCATTCTCCATCGGGCTTACCCTCTAAACGACCAGCATATTTTTGTCCAACTAAACCAATACAGTAATTTTTACCAGAAATCCATGGTGTTTGTACGGCAGCTCTTTTTACAGTACAATTCCATAAAACTTGGGTAGTACCTACCCAACCATGTCCAGAACCCCAATTACCACGGTCATGTACATTGATTTCGCCATCTGTTACAATATTATCGTACAAAGCACCGGCAGACCATCTGTGGTGCGGGCCAATATCTGCATGGGTATTAGATGCTTTGCAATTGTAAAACACATTTGGCCCCATGGTTCTAGCGCCACTAACATAATCATGTCTTCCTTCTGTAGTTTCGCAGTTTTTAACCAAATTAAAAGCACCATCAACATTAAAACTATATCTTCTACCTCCGGTAATAACCGATTTTGGATCTAAACATTTAGAATCTGTTACGGTAACATATCTAGCATATCTATCCACATTTACACAAGAAGTTGCAAAGTATCTAGATATAACATTTCTTACCCATCCATTATCGATTTTATCAAATTCTATGGCTTTCCAAGAGTGCTCCTCATCTGTATCTGAAGCATATTCAGATTCGAATAATATATTTTCTACACCTACTTCTTGTATTCTTCCTGCGAAAGTAAATTTATAAACTTCTGCACCACCATACTTTTTCTCTAAAGGCATTACAATAGGTTGGTTGATATAAATTTTATTACCTTTTATAGCGGTAATGGCTCGCTCAAAAGTTAAATTATAGCCTTTTGCCTCCCATTGTACAGTACCAGGTCTTTCTATAATTTTATCCATTTGCAAGTCTTTAATCCAAGCATCAGTACCTGGTCTATAAATGATAATTTCATCACCAACTTTAAAATTTTCTGGCTTTTCTACCTCCACATAAAACCTACCTACAGGCACATAATCTTCTGTTACAGCAGTTCTTGAACCTTTTACCTCTCTAGGCGCACCTTCGCCAGAAACTTGTATAAGTACTCTTCTATCTTTACCGGTAGCAATTAATTTTGTTCCGTTGGCATCATTACCCTCGCCTCTTAAAACAATTCCACTGTTTTTTATAGTGATGGCTCCTGAGATTTTATAAACTCCTTTTTTAAGTAAAATAGCACCTCTAAACCCATCCTTATCAGGCTTCATAGCCGCAACTTCATTGATAGCTTTTTGAATAATTTCTTGGCTACTTCCATCGCCAGCAGGCGAAATGGTTCTAACTACTTTAACATCAGGAATTTCTTTATCTCCCATGTGGTACCCTACCCTGCTAAAATCAGGAATGATATTTCCTTTCTCATCGGGCTTAAAGGTTAGACTTCCGTCTTTATTAACGCTATAAAATTTTGACTCTTTGTAATACGTAAAAGAGAGTACCATTAAACTTAATAATACAACACCAATTTTATGGATTGGACGCATAGCTTTGACGATTTTTATGTTGCTGAGCATGGGTTATTTCTTTAAAAGTGATTTAATTTTATCGGTAATAGGTTGAGCTAATAGCTCGTAACCTTGCTCTGTATAATGTACATTACCTGGTTTAGAGTTTGCCGGATGTACTGTTAATGATGTTTTATAAAGATCTAAAACCTCTATTTTATTCTTTTTCATGACCTCTAAAGCAATTTTATTATACTGTGCAGGAGATTCTACTTTTCTGCCAGCTGCATTTTCTGGAACTGTTGTAGTATTGATGAAAATTATAGTTGCTGTAGTCTCTTTTAACTTATCTACTATGGCTTGTAAGTTTTTTCTATAATCCTCTAAAGGAACACTGATTTTACCTTTTACAACATCATATTTGTTTGAGGAATCTCTATGAACCATGTCATGTAAACCAAAATTAAAGGTTATCACATCCCACTCTCTATCTCCCAGCCATTTTTCTATGTTTTGTACGCCTCTTGTAGTAGGGCCTCCGTTACCGGGATTATGCTCAACATTAACATCTGTTAAAGCTTTCTGAATAAATGGTGTATATCCTATAGAAATAGAATCGCCAATAATTAAAACATTTTTAGGTGTTTGAAAACTTGCTGCTATAAAAGTAAAAGCAACCAATAGGGTAGCAAAACCTAAATATCTTCTCTTATAATTTCTCATCTTATAAATTTTTAAATCTTAATAAAGCTTCTAAATAATAGTATTCTGCATAAATAATAGGTACATCTATTTCGCCATTGTGTGGCTTAGACCCGGTGCTGTTTAACAATACAAAACCTTTATGAGTACCTTTTGGAGCGATGTATTTTGTGCTTAAATTTTTAGCATGGTGTTGGCTTTATCTACATAAAACTTACTCTTATTGCTGTATTTACTAAGCTCGTAAAGACTTGAGGCTATTACTGTTGCAGCAGAAACATCTCTAGGCTCATTTGGAATCTTAGGGGCATCAAAATCCCAATAAGGAATTAAATCTGCCGGTAGGTTTTTATGTGTAAAGATATATTTAGCGATATTTTCTGCTTGTTTTAAGTAAGCTTTATCTTTTGTATATCGATAACATAAAGTATAACCATATAATCCCCAAGCTTGCCCTCTAGACCATGCAGATTCATGTGAATAACCTTGATGTGTGTTTTTCTTTTCTACAGCACCTGTTTGTGGGTTATAGGCAATAACATGATAAGTACTATAATCTGGTCTGAAATGATTTTTTAAGGTTGTATTAGCATGTGTAACAGCAATCTTATGGAAAGAAGAATCGCCTGTTAGCTTGGTAGCTTCAAATAAAAGCTCAAGATTTAACATGTTATCTATAATTACAGGAAAATCCCATTTATCTGTATTATGATCCCAAGAGCGGATAGCGCCAACTTTAGGATTAAATCTTGTGGCTAATGTCTTAGCAGATTGTATGATAACATCTTTATAGTAACTATCATTTGTTAATCTGTAGGCATTTCCGAAACTGCAAAACACTTTAAAACCCATATCGTGGGTGGTTGCGTTTAGTTTCTCTCTTTCAATATCAGCAGTAAAAGCTTTTGCCGCGTTTAACCATTTAGGATTTTTAGTATAATCGTATAAATACCATAACTCACCTGGGAAAAATCCGCTTGTCCAGTCTCTTGATGGAACTAGTTTAAGTTCGCCATCTTCTAAAGTACGCGGTGAAACTAAAGCTTCATTTTTACTGTTAACAGGAGTTTTTTCTTTTGCCAGCTTCACTTGCTTTAGCATTTCTGTTGCTTGTAGCTCGGCATGGGCAAAAGCATTCTTAACATCCTGAGCATAAGAAACTTCACTTAAAAACCCTAGCGATACAACACTTACTAATAATTTTAAATTTTTCATTCTTGAGATATATTGATGGTTAGCTTATTTTTTAACTTTTGCTGCTTGTTCTGCATAAAAGGTATGCATCTTATTGCTTAACTCTTCTTTTATTTTTTTATAAGTAGGGTCGTTAGCAACATTTTTTGATTCTAGAGGGTCCTTTTCATAATCATACAGCTCTATAGCATTTACATTGGCCGCATTAAAATTGCCTGTTGTTCTAAAATCCTTAACCCACTCTACATAACGGTATTTTTTGGTTCTTAGGGCATAACCCATATGATTATCTTTACGTGGATATTGGCTAATCGCAAAATCTTTGATTGGCGTTTGTACTCCTTTTAAAGCAGGAACTAAACTTTTACCATCAAGACCTTGAGGGGTTTTAATTTGAGCTAGCTCTGCCAAAGTTGGATAAACATCTACAAACTCTGTAGGATGTTGGTACATCAATTTTTCTTTCTGGCCAGGTAAGGCAATCACTAAAGGGGTTCTTGTAGCTTGCTCAAAAGTAGAATGCTTATTCCAAAGGCTATGGTCGCCAAAATGCCAACCGTGGTCTCCCCAAAGAATAACAATGGTATTTTTATCTAGTCCAGATGCTTTTAACTCATTAAGCAACCTTCCTATTTGTGCATCTATATAGCTGATACTTGCGTAATAACCATGTATAAGTTCTCGCTGCTTATCTTCGCTTAAACTTAGCTGTTCTGCATCAGCGTTTAAAGGTACAATATCATTATATCCTCTTAATTCGCCAGAATTATGATAAGCTATAGCAGGTCCATCGATAGATGGCTTTTGCCATTTTGCAAGTTCTATTTTGCTTCTATCATACAAATCCCAATATTTTTTGGAGCCACAAAAGGCAAGTGTGGTTTACGAATCCCTACTGCTAAGAAGAAAGGTTTGCCAGCGCTGCCGTATTTTTTTAAATCTTTTATAGCTTCTGTTACCATAGCACCATCAGCGTAAGCTTCATCTGGAATATCTAAAGCCTCTGTGGAAACTTTAATATTCTCTTTCACATTAGGATTATTAGGTGTTTCTTCTAATATATCGCCATATTTCTTTTTAAGCTCTGGATTTTGATAATGACCAGCTACTGGTGCACCATAAGCATCAGGAAACTTAAACTTGTTTTTATAAGGCTCAGACCAAGAGATTTCATCATGCTTTTTATCAACACTTCTTTGGTCAAATATTTTGCCTAATGCAGCTGTGGTATAGCCATTTTCTTTAAAAAGTTGTGGCAAAGTAACTACTTGAGGTACTTTATCTCTGATGAGTGTCTTTAGATCCCAAACCTGAGTTCTATCTGGGCGTAGCCCCGTTAATAAGCTTGCTCTTGTTGGGGCACATACTGCCTGTTGGCAATAATTACTCATAAAAACGGTACTTCTTTCCGCAAGCTTATCTAAGTTTGGAGATTTTACAGCCGCATAGCCATAAAAGTTTAAATAAGGTTTTAAATCATCTACCGCAATGAATAAAACATTTGGTTTCTTTTGTTCTTGTGCAATAACAGTTGTTAAAAACAAGAAACTTAAGCTTAAAAAAGCTAAAAATTTAGGTTTCATATGATGTTGGATTATTTTATTTGCTGATAGTTTAACCAATCATAAAATGCTTTATTTTTTGATGATAAACCATTTGATGAGGCATATAAACCTATATATGTTCCGGTAAATCCTCCGGTATTTACCCTACTTAACGTTCTGCCATCAACATTTTCTTTTAGAAAAACGGTTTTATCGTTTTGCTTTACATAAAAAAAGTAATCCTGACCGATAGCTTTAACACCTATAACAAGCTCTCCTTTTAAAACTTCTTGCTTAGCCAAAAGTTCCTCTTTTCCAGCATGTCTTCTGATGAGTTTTAGATAAAGCTTGCTGTTTTCTAATATCTTTTCTATCCTGAAATGGAAATTATTGTTCATCATGACTACCAAACCAGCACTTTCGTGTGCTGCTTTAGGCTCAAAAAGCATTTTTGTTTCTGCAAAGAAAGAGGTGTCTTGCTGTCTTCTTCCAATAAAAGAAGGTTGAGCGATATCAACTAAAGATTGCGGCCTTAACTGTAAAGCTAAATAGCCTTTCTTGTCTGTTAAAGACCAAAATTTAGCTCTAGGCGTACGTAAAAAATTCCAATAGTAATGTAAGCTATCACTATTAAAATCATCAAAAGTATTTTCTTTTTTAGCTGTGAAGGCTGGTAAATTAGGTTTTCTTTCTTCAAGTAAGACTTTACCAACTCCTATATTCACAACAGGCCAATCTTCTTGCCAGTTAATGGGCGTAAGAAATGTTTCTCTGCCCAAATTATAATGAAAACCGCCGTAGGTTCTAACGCCTAGTAACACCATCCACCACTCGCCCTGCTGTGTTTCTACCAAATCTGCATGCCCTATACAAGCTACAGGATATTGCTTACCTAAATGACGATGTGTAATGATAGGATTTTTCTTATTTCCTTCATAAGGCCCAAGTGGATTTTACTTCTAAAAATGGTTACCGCATGGTCTATTCCAGTGCCTCCCTCGGCAATCATGATATAATAATAACCGTCCTTTTTATACATGTGCGGAGACTCTGCCACTACTGCTTGATGTAAAGCACCTTCTTCTACAGCAACGGTAACTTTACCCACCAATTGTTTCTTTGCGGTATCTAATTCTTGAATCCAAATTTGTCTGTACTTAGAACCAGTTGGTTTATCATCAGGAGTTCTGTTTCCTGTATAATATACTTTTCCATCATCATCAAAAAACAAAGATGGATCTATACCTGGTGCATCTTTTAACCAATTAGGCTCAGACCAAGGACCAGCAGGAGATTTTGCTGTTACATAAAAATTTGTCCCTGTATTGTTTTTATTGGTAATTAAGGTGGTTATCATGTAGAAAGTTCCTTTATGATAACGTATGGTAGGTGCAAAAATCCCCCCAGAGGGATGAATTTTATCTAAATTTAATTGAGATGGCCTATCTAAAACATGACCAATTTGCTGCCAATTCACTAAATCTTTACTGTGAAAAATGGGCACTCCTGGAAAATACTCAAAACTTGAGGTAACCATATAATAGTCGTCTCCCACCCTACAAATTGATGGGTCCGGATAAAAACCTTTTAAAATAGGATTTTGAAAAGTAGATTTAGCTTGAGCATGTACCAAACTATTGTTCATCATCAATACCAAAACGGCACTATATAAAAATGCTATAAAACGCTTCATATATTATTTATTTGTGGTAATCATTATTTCTTCACTCTCTTTGTAACCATAGCGAATGGCTTTAGCATACACTTTAACACCTTTCTTTACTGTTATAGGCTGATGATATAATTCCCATGAACCAGAATCTCCTATTTTATAGCCTATAGAAGCTCCGTTTGTAGGGCTACTTAAAGCAATTTGAGTTTCTTTATTTTGCTGTATGATTTGTGCAACTGGTTTAGCTGTGATAGGTTGTATACCGCCCGACCACATCAAACGCACCATATCTTTTTCAGACATGAAGCCCTTATCCTTAATTTGTAAAGACCAATTATTTTGTATTGCTCTTAGCTCTTGCAATTTTGCAGCGTATGCAGGGTTTTGAGCTAGATTATTCAATTCGAAAGGGTCTTTTTCTACGTCATAAAGTTCTTCTACAGGCTTACTTTTAAACCATCTGCTTTGGATGCTATCTAGTTTTTGCTGGTCTTTTAATTTTAGTATTTCTGCCATTAAAGGCATTTGCTTACGAAAACCAACATCCATATAGTTCAATTTTTCTGGTTGGTAGTTACGGATATATTGAAATTTGCTATCCCTTACAGTTCTAACTAAATCATAATGTTCATCCAATCTATCTCTAGCTGCAAATATGTATTGCCTTGGACTTTCAGCTTTTTGATTTCCTAGAAATGCTTGTCCGTTAAAATGCTTAGGCAGCGGAATATTGGCTAAGGAAAGAACGGTTGGTGCTAAATCCATAAAACTTAGCAACTGGTTATTGGTTGTTTTGGCCAGCTGACCATCAGGAAATCTCACCATAAAAGGCACATGTAAACCTCTTTCATAAATTTCTCTTTTGTACCAAGGTAAAGCAGCACCATGGTCGCTAAAGAAGAAAACAATGGTATTTTCTGCCAAGCCATCATCTTCTAACTGTTTTAAAATGCTACCTGCAATGCTATCCATCAGCATAATATTATCGTAATAACGAGCTATATCATTTCTAATAATATCACTCTCAGGATAATAAGGTGGTAATTTTATGTCTTTAGGATTTACTCGTAAAGGTCTGTTCGCATTTTTCCATATCATAGATTCATGCGTTTCATTGATGTTAAAAACAGCAAAAAAAGGCTTGTCTTTTGGTCTGTTACGCCAATGCGCATCTTTACTACAATCATCCCAAACGGTAAAAGGCTCCCCTATTTGATAATCTGTTTTTTGATTATTGGTACAGTAATAACCTGCGGCTCTTAAATACTCTGGAAAAGCTTTTACCTCTGGCGGTGTTACAGCTTGGTAACTTGGTATAGTTGGGTCTTTTTCGCCACCAGTACCTGTTCTCATGTGCTGGGTGCCAATAGCTGGAGGGTACATACCTGTAATAATACCAGACCGACTTGGAGCGCAAACACCAGCTACCGAATACATACGAGTATATTTTACAGCTTGTTGAGCAAACTTGCTTAAATGCGGTGTTTGGATAGTAGAATCTCCATACATGGGTAAATTAGCACTCATATCCTCACAGGTAATCCATAAAATATTAGGACGCTTTACTTTTTCCTGTGCTTTAAGAAATTGGTTTGATAGCAAAGTAAAACCGATACTTAGCATCAAAATGTATCTTATATTTTTATTAAGCATGATTACAGAAATAAAAATTATAACCCTTTATATTCAAACCAATCAAAATCAGCATAATTGCTTGATGCTATACCTTTAGAACTGGCATATAAACCAATATAAACTCCAGTGAAACCACCTGCATTTACTACGCTTAGTATCCTACCATCTGCTTTTATAGCTAAGTTTTGTTTCTTTCCGTTTTGTTTGATGTAGAAGTCTAAATCTTGTCCTTTAGCATTTATCCCCATCACTAAATCGCCTTTCTCTATAGCTATGGTATTTACTACCTCATCCACACCTTTAAACCTTTTAATTAGTTGTACATGAGGTTTTCCTTTTTGTAATATCTTCTCTAAACGATATTGAAAATTGCCATTCATCATCAAAACCATTCCGGCAAGCTCATTTTCTTTTTTGGGATTAAACTGCAAAGATGTTTCGGCTGTAAAAGAGCTATCTTGTTGTCTTCTTCCAACAAAAGATGGTGCTGCTAACTCAGAAACTTGTGCTTTTCCTAATTGCAGTCTTAAAAAACCTTTTCTTTTAGATAGCGACCAAAAATCTGTTCTGGGTGTTCTTAAAAAATTCCAGTAATGAAAAAGGGTATCGGATGAAAAATCATCTCTTAAATTCTCTTGCGTGATGTTAAATTCTGGTAAGTTAGGCTTCAATTGCTGAGCTAAAACTTTACCTTCTCCAGGGTTAACAATAGGCCAACCATCTTGCCACTCTATTTTAGCTAAAAAGGTTTCTCTGCCTAAATTATAGTGCAAGCCACCGTATTTTCTTATCCCAAGTAAAACCATCCACCATTCGCCATTTTGGGTATCAACAAAATCAGCATGACCGGTTGCGGTTATAGGATAATTTACGCCTAAATGGCGATGTGTAAGAATTGGGTTCTTCTTATTCCCTTCGTAAGGACCACTAATGTTTTTACTTCTAAAAATGGTAACGGCATGGTTATCGGCTGTGCCGCCCTCGGCTATTACCAAATAATAGTAACCATCTTTTTTATAGATATGCGGAGCTTCAGCATTATGCGCACCATGTAAAGCACCTTCTTCCAAGATGATACTACGCTCGCCAACAAATGTTCTCGTTTTTAAATCAACCTCTTGTAACCAGATTTGTCTGTAACGCGTTTCCTGAGCTTGATTAATAGGTTTTTTATTTCCGGTATAATATACTTTTCCATCGTCATCAAAAAACAAAGATGGATCTATACCTATGGCTTCTTTAGGCAACCATTGTGGGTCTGACCATGGCCCTGCCGGAGATTTTGCTGTTACGAAAAAATTACCGCCTTGCTTAGTCCCTATCAAAGTAGTAATCATATAAAAAGTTCCATTATGATACCTAATAGTAGGTGCGTAAATACCTCCTGATATCCTTACGCTATCTAAATTAAGTTGTGATGGTCTGCTTAAAACATGTCCAATCTGGTTCCAATTCACTAAGTCTTTACTATGAAAAATAGGCACACCCGGAAAGTACTCAAATGTTGAGGTTACCATATAATAATCGCTTCCAACACGACAAATAGACGGATCTGGATAAAAGCCTTTGAGGATAGGATTTTGATAATAATTTTGACTATGCAAACGTTGGCACAACCCGATCATAAAAACACTCAATAACAAACTAAATACTAATTTCTTCATATTAATTATGGGTATAGATTTTAAAATTTTTGTACAAAGAAGATCTGGTATACATATGCCTTAGCCCAACTCTTCCCTCTGTAATGTTTGCTGCAGATGATATATCCCAGCTGTATAATTTCTCTTGACCATCTCCTTTTACATGAAAATAAAACTGTTTAGCCTTCTTGATGATGGTAATTTGATATTCTTTGCCAGGCACAAACAAGCCGGTATCAAAATAAGAAGGCCCTATTTCTGTAGTTTTAGAGAAGTTTGCTTTTGGGGCTACCGGATATTTCCTTAAACGGATATAATCTTGTCCTTTGGGTAAATCATCATCATAAGCTGCATAGCTGATGTGTAAAGCATTCATGTATTTGAAATAGGAAGACATGTAAGGTATCATCCTTAAATTGCTCCATGTAGAAATATCTTTGTGGTAAGGTTTTTCTCCAATACCGGTAGCATGAATGTAAACAATGTTGACCCAGTTTTGCCTTGTATCTGTACGGGTATAATGGTAAGTCATCTTGATATCGCCTGAGAATGATTTTTTTGTCCATAAAACGGCATGACAGGCATCATCACCATCCACATCTCCAGCGCTAAATAATAAACCACGCTCAGAGTTTTCAATTTTTGCCCTTAGGCCATCTAAGAACCAGTTTTTTTGCCATGCTTTTGTTCCATCATCCTGAAAAGATAACTTCCAGCCTTGCAAATCATTAACATTTTTAAACTCTGCTTGAGCCAAATCTTGCGCAAAAGCAGTATTTAAAATAATTAAGAGATATAATATCCAATACTTCAATAGATTATAATTTAAGGTTTTTTAGATTTAAAATAAGCATTACCCTCCATGACAGAGTTAGGCGCATAAGGCGCTGTTTTAGCAGGTGCCAACTTCCTGAAAGTATTTAATAAAACAGATTCTTTTAAGTCTGATGCTTTATTTTTCCATTCTTGTGGGTCTTTCTCTAAATCATAAAACTCTTCTGAAAGGTCTTCATATTTGATGTAATGATATTTATTTTTGTACACAGATACATTGTTAGCTCCATAAAAGGAATAAACCGGATAATCCCAATGCTTGACCTGGTTTCTTAAAAGCGGAGCCAAACTTCTACCCTCATTTTGTTTGTTTTTAGGTAAGCCGCTTAAATCAACCAAAGTTGGATAAATATCAATTAAGCCTACCGGGTTAGCATTTACCTTATTTTGCTGTAAACCTGGCCCACTAATAATGAGCGGAACATGAGCAGAACGTTCCCATAAAGAATGTTTAGCAAATCTGTTTTTCTCGCCTAAATGGTAACCGTGATCAGAAATTAATACGATGTAGGTATTATCCTTATAAGCCGATTTTTCTAAAGCATTAAGCACTTTACCAACTTGAGCATCTACAAAAGCAATACAAGCTAGGTAAGCTTGTACCATATCTTTCCAATTATTTTTATTGATGGCCCATTCTGTAGTTGGCATTTCTAGAACTTCAGTAATAGATTTTCCTATTTGTGGAATGTCATCCATATCGTTTTTAAGATATGGAGGCATTTGCGTTGGCGAGTTCTTCACCAAATCGAACCATTTTTGAGGTACATACCAAGGCACATGTGGTCTTATAAAACCTACGGCCATAAAAAATGGCTTTTCATGCTTTTTAGCAAATTGGCTAGCCACCCAGTTGGCATATTTATAATCGGGCATTTGCTCATCTTTCTCTGGAAAAGCAGCCCAATCTGTTTGTGTTCCTTTTTGTCCGAACCAAGCAGGGTCGTAATTGACACGTTTTTCTGGCAAGGGCCCATAAACTTCAAACTTACCACCATACTCATCAAAAGCTTGAATACCTTCTCCGTTATGAAAAATCTTTCCTACTCCTAAAGTTTTATATCCGTTTTTAGAGAAATAATTAGGTAAAAAATCAACCTGAAATTTATCATTGAGGTATTGCTTAAGATCGGTATCTTTTATTTGAAGGTAAACACCTGTTTTAGATGGTAATAGACCTGATAAAAAAGAAGCCCTTGAAGGGCCGCAAAGTGGCGCCTGACTGTAAGCTTTCTCAAAATAAGTTCCTGATTGGGCTAGTCTATCTATATTGGGTGTTTTAACTCCTGGGAATTTCTTGGAGATGGAAACCCAATCGTTTAAATCATCAATAATTAAAAATAACACATTGGGCTTTTCTTGAGACCAAGCAAGCTGGCAAATAAAAACTAAACAAATGGTAAAAATAGTTCTTAGCTGTTTAATACTCAAATTGCCTCGTTTTTGATACTTTTTAATCATTATAAGATATAAATTGGTTAGTCTGAATTAGGCCGCGGGTTGTCTTTGGTTAAATTCTTTTTTATAACTCAAAGGGCTTAAACCTGTAATGATTTTGAAATATTTATGGAAACTGGCAAAATTATTAAAGCCACTTTCATAGCACAATTCTTTTATACTTAAATCATTATCCATTAATAGTTTACAAGCTTGCCCAACTTTTACTTCTAGTAAAAACTGAGAATAGGTTTTCTTGGTTCTTGATTTGAAATATCGGCAAAAAGAATGAGGACTTATATGTGCTATTTTAGCTATTTCATCCAATTGGATTTTCTTTTTAAAATTGGCTAAGGTATACTCGTAAATTAAGGTCATTCTATGGTTTTCGAAATCTTTAACTTCATTATTAAAACCTATAGAAGATAGTAAACAAACATCCTCAGCTGCTTTTGCTATAATTTGCAAGATAGAAATGAGTAATAATATTCTTTCTGGCCCTTCAGCATCAACCAATTTATCTAAATAACCTGCTACTTTAATTTTTGTTAACCCTTGAATTTGTATACCACGTTTAGATTGCTCTAATAAATCTCGGATGATTTTGTTCTCTGGCAAGTTCAAGAAAGATGCTCCCCAGAAATTCTCATGGAATTGTATAACCCTTGATTCTGTTAATGATTTCCCTGACTCTTGCACATAAGGTTCATCATATTTTAAATTATGAGGTAAACCAGAGCCAATTAAAAATATATCACCGGCATCAAATCTTTTGATGCTATCGCCAATAAGTTGTGTGCCCTTACCTTTAACAATTTGAATAAGTTCAATCTCTGCATGATAATGCAACTTATCAATATTGGGTAACAAATCCTGCCTTACGGTAAAAGAATGCACCGGTCCTGAAGTAACTTTTAATAATTGTGGTCTCATCATCAACTTAATTAAATCAGTTAAAAAATTATAAAATCAACAAAGACAATAGTGAAACAAAATTTACCTTTAAGTAAATTATCATCATTCTACTATTTCATCAAACAGAAGTATTATCTTTAGTTTAATTGGTTTTACAGTTTAAGCCTTGAGTTGGGCTTCTTACTAAACTTATAGAGACTTAAAGAGCTTTGCACACACATAAAAATTTTAAATTTTTTTAAGACTTTATATTTTACTTTATTTGGATGCCAATTAAAACTTTAGCAGAGATAAATACCTGTAAGACTTTAAAATGTCTTATAGTAACATCATTGATTTTAAATATTAGATGATTAAGAGCTTACAAGCTAAAAGCAATGCTAGGATACGATAAACTGACGGATAACGAATTATGGAAACTTATAAAACAGCATGATCAAAAGGCTTTTAGAGCTTTGTTTGACATGTATTGGTCTAAAGTTTTTACTACAGCTTTCAGGTATTTAAAGGATAAAGATGCTTGTACAGAAATTGTGAATGATTTATTTCTGAACATCTGGAACAAGAGAGAACAGCTAGAAATAGAATCTTTACAAGCTTATTTAACAAGTTCTGCAAGATATCATGTTTATAAAAAATTAAAGGCTATAAAAACATCTCCGTTAGAGTTGGTAGAAAATTACGACCTGCTTGATGATAAAGCTGATAACGCCAACCCCATAGACGATAAAATAAAGTATTTAGACCTTGAGAACCGAATAGATAGCTATTTAACCGCCTTACCTAAAAGATGTAGGGAAATATTTATCATGAGTAGAAAAGAAAATCTCTCTAATGATGAAATTGCCCAAAAGCTAAATATTTCTAAACGTACGGTAGAAAACCAGCTTACCCACGCTTTAAAACATTTAAGAAATGCTTTAAAAGATCTATCCATTATCCTGGTTTTACTCAGAATAATGGATAATTATTAGAAGATTATTTGCGTAATCTTAGCTCTAGTTGTGCTTCAAACAATGATTTTGGAAACACATTCTTCCCTTGAGATTCATTTACACCTATTTTTTCAAAAGTTACCGTGGTATTAGAGGTAAAACCTACCAAAATGGGTTGCGCTATGGTATTATTTCTTCTTCTGGTTTCATCCCAAAAATTATAATGCTGATTTTTCTCTGCCGAGTGGTTAAAATTCCAAAGCACTAAATCCTTACCATGATGTGGATAGCCAGGCTCCGGACCTCCTAAATTATAAAACACACCACCATCAATGGCATCAAACAAAGTTGCAATGGGTTGGCCCGAGTGGATATCAAAATTTTGATCTTTACCTAAAGTGCATTGTGTAATAACCGTATTTACCGCACTATAACCATTACCCGCACCATGATGTTGTGCGCCATTAAAAGAACAATTTTTAATTAAAATACCATAACCCGTTCTAGCATGAACAGAAGCATGTCCTTTTTTACCTCTAAAGTGGGTATTCAGCACACTTACCTGATAACCAGAGCGAATGTTTATCCCTTCATTCCAATCTTGAAAAACACAGTTTCTTACCCAGCTATTTTTCACAAACTCCATCCCTACGGCTTCATAAGCGTAATCATGAATTAAATCTTTATGATGAACAAATTCTTCTGGATAGCTTTTCCAATTACTGCTGAACAAAATATCCTCAATACCACATTCTTCTATAGATGGATAACTTAATAAATTCCAGCTTTTACCTTCAATCATTTTAATATCTAAATGGATAGGGTTTTTAAAGGTTAATTTGTTTCCTTCAATTTTAGTAATGGTATGGATTTCAAAAATCTGCATTCCACCATTATCCCCAAATAACCTTGTCCACTGTGGTTTTAAATTTAAAGGCGCAAAATATTGCTTGGTATAAGCCTCGCTCCTATGGTTAATCACCACATCTTGCCCAACTTTTAATTTCGAAGCATCAGCAACTACAACTTCAAAACTTGCTCTTTTAGCCTCATTTGTAATTTCTGTGATTCTGGCAGGCTTACTATCCTCGGGCTTAAAAACAAACTGACGGCCGTTGATTCTTTTATTTGCCTGATATATTTCTGTGCCATTAACCCCACTTCCTGCTCCTTTTAATATGATATGACTTTTACTTATTCTGATATGCTTGGTAGAATCTTCATCAGGAGCAATAAGGTATTTACCAGCAGGAAAAAACACGACAGCAGGTTTGTTATAAGCCTCAGCCGCTTTTATAGTTTTCTGGATAGCTTCATCATCAAATTTATCATCGTTAGGTAAAGCACCAAAATCTTTCACATTAAAGTATTTATGCTTGCTCACATCAGGAATATTTTTCTCAGAAAAATGGTATCCTGCAAAAGAAAAATCAGGTAAAACGGCTTCTTTACCTGTCTTTTTAGCATTTAAAAAATCTGTCCATAAGGGCGATACTTCTTGGGCATAAGTACTTCCTAAAGCGATTTGGATGAATGAGATAAGCGTAATTTTTTTAAACATTTTTAGGTTATTTTTAGAGTTTATATTGGATACCAATACCTAATGCAGCACTTTTTCTGGCAACATCTTGTAATTGGGTGTATGATTGCGTACCGTTAGCATAAAAAACCTCATCTATACCTTTTCCTGTATTCCAAAGTTGGAGTCTGAAATAAGCAAATGGATTAATCTTAGGATGGAAAAGAAATACAGCTTTAGTATCTCCAGATACTGCATAACCATTAGCATAGTGCTTAAAGCTATCAGGATGAGCAAAATTTTCTATTAAATTCCAATTAGCAACTGCCCTATATTTTAGTTGATGATAATGAAGAGTATGGTTAAGTTCTAAGCTTTTAAATAAAGAATATTTAAGATTTAAACCAGCCATTATACCATACCAATTAGTTTTATAGGTACTATTTAGGTTATTATCATCTTGTAAATAAAGTAGTTGCTGTGTTAATCCATAAGCCAGCATAGGTTGTAGCCTAAGTTTATGGAGATGTAATTGATAACTCAAGCCCAATAGAAAATTTCTACTGTAACCTTTGTTACTCTCTAAATCTGCCGAGAATGACGGGCTTGTACGGTTATCTTCTAAATAATCTGTATCATTTACTCGCCCATTAAGAATAAAGAACTGACCTAAATTAGCTTTTAGTGCAAACTTAGAACTGATAGGCAGGTGAATATCTAAGTTAAAGGCAGGGCCTTTTAGATTTCGCCAACTTACTTCTGATAAAATGTTAGGGTTTTGACCTTGACTATTACCAGCAATAGACCATTTAAAATTATCTGTTTGGTAAGCCGAAGAAAAATCTACTTCTATACGGTTTTGTGCATGCAAACCGCTCTTAAAGAAAATTAATAAAAGAAGTAGTTTAAGTGCTTTCATTTTTAAAATAGCCAGATTCTAAAATATCAGAATCTGGCTTTGATTAATTAACCTTTTAAAGTGATTGTGAAATTAGTTTATTTTAGTCCACGATAAATTATCGTAATAGATATAGCCTACGGTGCTAGATTCCCAATAAGAATCACTTCCTCCTCTAAATGAAGTAAAAGCCATGGTATTGATTAAACGTTTAGCATCATTGGTTGTCCATCTAATAGCATTATCTAAAATAGTTTCTCCTTCAACAGTAACTCTTATCCTACCATTTGTACTGGTTCCGGTATTACTTTTAACATAAATTTTAATGGTGTACCAAGTTCCTTTTTGTATACTTCCTGATGCTGGATAGGCTTTACCAAAATCATAGCCACAAGTACCCGGCATATCTTTGTAATAGATATAAGGTTTTAATCTTGTTACCCCATTATTATCTGTATACCACATCATTCTGGCACTTCCGCCGTTGCCATCATCAGCTTTATCGCATCCGGTATTACCTTCTCCAATTTTAAAACCAAAGCCTACTTTTCCGCCACGACTCCAATCAAACTGACTATGGAATTTTACATCATACTGTAGTTCATATTCGCTACCATCAGAAATATCAATATTTGATATCATACCTCCTGCACCGGAAAGCGCATTAGGTTCTAATTTTACACGGGCTGTACCAGAAGAAATATAGGCTCTAGCTTCATTCCAACCTGTTACGTTACCAAAATCTGCAACTGCTTCGGTATTTGTATAGGT
Organism: Pedobacter aquae; assembly: GCF_008195825.1. NCBI lineage: Bacteria > Pseudomonadati > Bacteroidota > Sphingobacteriia > Sphingobacteriales > Sphingobacteriaceae > Pedobacter > Pedobacter aquae. The sequence continues at coordinate 951,497 of NZ_CP043329.1, read as the reverse complement.
TCCATCGCTTAGGTTGTTCCAATTTACGGTTCTGGTACTGTAAATAGCTCTTGCCTGTGTGGCTTCATTTTGTTCGCCAATAAGCGGTTGTAAATCATTTTCACATGCAGTGAATAGTCCTGCTATTAAAAGCAAAGACAAAGAAACCATGTTTCTTGGTTGATGTTTTTGAATCATTTTTCTAATTTTTAGGTTATAATTGGTTAATTAATCGCAATAAAACGGGTATTAAACCCATGAGAGCGTTTATTTAGATTAATAATTATAAGCCTAAATCTTGTTTATCATAGCGAGGAAGAAACATCTTCACTTTATTGAAACAGATTTACAATTGGTTAAATAAGCTATAAAATGATAGAGTGTATTTAGCTCTTAAACACACATAAAGTATAGGTATTTTTAGAAATAGTTTACCAGCCTGTATTTTGTATCATCAAGCTATTTAATGATATTTCTTGTGTAGGGATGGGGAAAAATAAATCACGATTACTGAAATTTTGATAAGATCTTAAAGTAGATACCCTACCAGAATAACCCAAAGCCGTATTTGAACCTGATGGTGCCGCTGTGGAGATGGTTGTAACCATTTGCTGCATGGTACTGATGAGTAAATTCCACCGTATTAAATCTAATTTCCGATGACCTTCAAAAGCCAATTCTCTAGCTCTTTCATCCTTTATCCAATTAAAGAAAGACGCCTTATTTAAACCTATAGGTAAATCTGCTACATTATTTTGCTCGGTAAATAACCTGTAAGCTCGTCTTCTAACTAAATTAACAGCTTGGTAAGCTGCTGGAGTTGGGCCATTAATTTCATTTTCAGCTTCTGCAAACATCAATAAAACATCGGCATATCTTAATAAAGGCCAATTGGTACCTCCAAAGTTTTTATTAAAGTCTTTGGTCTGATATTCTCTTCGCCATTTAGCTACATAACGGCCCCATCTATAGGTAGATGAGTAAAGTACTGCCGCATTATTTCTATCAAAATTAGGATAATAAAATGGTGCTATATTCCAATCTCTTCTTAAATCTCCGGCCGCATATAAATTATATAAAACACCAGTAGCTGTATAATTACCTTGCATAAACCCGGTTTTATCATCATTATTTCTGATACCAATGGTAGATCCAAAGCGTTCACCTTCATTTCTTTGTGAACCGTTATCTTGCTCAAATTCTACTTCCCAAATAGATTCTTTAATATCATAAACATCAGCACTGTGGTTGATAAAAATCTGTTTATAATCAGGATTTAGGCTATGAATACCAGACTCCATTACTTTTAAAGCCCAGGCTCTTGCTGTCTGATAATAAGAAGCATCTTGCAAACGCCCAGCCGCATGTAAACAAACTCTTGCTAAAATACCCGCTACAGCAGTTTTAGACACTCGCCCGGGATGGTTGAAACTCGTAATCTCATCAACCAAATCATAAGAATTGGTCATATCTAGAATAACGGCTTCGTAAACTTGTTTTGCTGGTGTTCTGGCTATATAAATTTGATTTAAAGAATTTGTTGAAGATAATTTCAAAGGCACATCACCCCAGTAAGACACCAAAATAAAATGATAATAAGCTCTTAAAAACAGAGCCTCTCCTTTTATCTTGTTTTTAATTTCCTGAGATGCTTGGGCTTTATTGATGTTTTCTAATAACAAATTGGCCCTTTGTATGCCAGAATAAAGCGTTGTCCAGCAATTGAAAAACCTATCATAAGAAGCACTGGCATTATAAGAATCAGCCGCAGCTTCTGTATTAGCGCCTCTTCTTAGTATCTCATCATTAGAAGATGGTGCTTCTAATGATAAAAACCTTGAATAAGTACCTTCATTTGTGCTTCCCAACTCAGAGTAAACAGCCATTAAAGCTGCTGTTAATTCTTGTTCGTTATTATAAAAAGTCTCTGGTGTGGCAAAGTTAATAGGCTTTGTTTCTAGATAATTCTCGCAAGAACTATGTAGCACTAAAAACAAAAACGCTATGGATGTTAGACTTTTCATATCAAAAAGAAATATCTAAACCTAATGTTACCACCTTTGCCCGTGGATATGCAGAATAATCTAAGCCAGGAGTTAAGGCAGAATCAAATACTGAAACTTCTGGGTCGTTACCCGAATATTTTGTCAATGTAATTAGGTTTTGAGCAGCTACATAAACTCTTAAATTGGCTATTGCTAAGCGCTGCAATAATTTATTTTCTACTTTATAACCTAAATTTATGGTTTTTAATCTAATAAAAGAACCATCTTCTATAACTCTTGATGAATATACTGATGGACCCCATCCTCTTGTTCTAAAATACTGGTTTGATGGATTTTCTGGTGTCCAGCGGTTCTGGTAGCTTGCAAATTGATTAGCTCCCAATGTAGTTGTACCACCTTCCATCAAATATCTATTTACATTCATGACCTCATTACCATAAACAAACTGCAAGAAAACATGTACATCAAAATTTCTAAAGCTGAGGTTATTGGCTAAACCTCCGTAAAACTTAGGGTTTGGATTACCAATTTCTGTTCTGTCTTGCATATCTACAACCTTATCGTCATTAATATCTTTATACTTGATATCGCCTGGCTGTATATTTTGTCTAGGATTACCATTATTGGGGATATCTGCTTTTAGCACATAAGTACCGGTAGCTGTTCTATCAAAATCCTCAAACTGATAAACACCATCCCAAATAAAACCATAAAACATAGCTACTGGCCTACCAATACTGGCTATATAAGCCGGGTTTTGCGCATAATCATTTCCAGAGTTCCACCTTACAGTACTTAACAACTCCTTTTGATTTTGAGCCAAGCCAACCAATTTTGTTCTATTGAAAGATATGTTGAAAGATGTACTCCACTTCACTTTATCATTCCTGATATTAAAAGATTGCAAGGTGAGCTCTAAACCCTTATTTTCTACCGCACCTATGTTTTGAAAAACATTACTAAAGCCACTTGATGTTGGTAGCTGTGCATTTAATAATAAATCGTTTGTTTTCTTCTTGTAGATATCTGCGGTTAAAGTAAAACGCTGATTAAGAAAGCCTATATCTAATCCAAAATCTAATTCTGCGGTACTTTCCCACTTCAAATCGGGGTTACTTAAATTAGAAACAAATGCACCACTTATAAATGTTCCGCCTGGCATATAAGAATTATTTCCCCCTTGGTTGATAGCGCCATAATAAGCATATTCGCTAATTCTATTATTCCCCGTTAGGCCGTAGCTTAGCCTTAATTTGGTTTCTGATAGAAAATGGGCACCTTGCATAAACTTTTCCTGTGCTACATTCCAAGCAAAAGAACCTGATGGAAAATAGCCCCATTGGTTATTACCTGTAAATTTTGATGAACCATCTGCTCTTAAAGTAGCCGTAAATAAGTATTTAGATTTATAATTATAATTCAACCTGCTTAAAAAAGAAAGTAACCTGTTTTCTGAGTTTTGAGGCTGAATAACCACGGGTACACCCTGCGCTAAACCTCCAAGTCCTAAAGCTTCATTGGGTATCCGAATAGCGCCAGAACCATAATAGGCAAACTTATTCTCCTGAATAGTAAAACCAGAAAGTACCGTAAAAAAGTGCTTTTTATCGATTGATTTTTGATAAGTTAAAGTGTTCTCGTTTATCAAATTACTCAACTCTGTAAAGGTAATAGAACCATTTACACCACGCTGCCCAAGTGAGCTAGACGTATTTCCTTGTCTGGTTTTAGAATTGTTAAATTCATCATTCCTTAGCTTACTTAAGTTTAAACCTGCTGTAATTCTCAATTTTAAAGACTTACTAATATCATAAATACCATAAACATTTGAAGTTAACAAGCTATTAACACGGTCTCTAAGTTCGTTTGTAGCAGTAAGCACCGGGTTCCATTGGTAATTTGTTGCAGATGCTACTGCGGGGTCTTGCGCATTACTTAAAAGCTCATCTAAAGAAAAGTTACCCGCAATAGGTCTATACTGCCAAGTATTGATTAAGATATTAAAGAAAGTATTTCTACTTCCTGTAAAAATTGTTCCGTAGCTTTTTAAACCACTCATATTAGCATTAACACCAACTTTAAAGCGCTTGGTTAAGGCCTGTTCTATAACCAATCTGGCTTGGTAGCGTTTAAAACCAGATGCTATTACCGTACCTTTTTGATCAAATACCGAGCTTGAAAAAGCATAATTATTATCCTTATTGCCGCCTCTAACAGCAAAATAAGAACTTAACATAGGTGCTTCTCTAAAAAGTTCATCCTGCCAATTGATACCTTTTTCATCTCTATAACTTTCTAAAGTTTTACCATCTTGTAGATAGATACTTGCAGCTCTGGCCGAATCTAGTTCTAATTGATATTTAACAAACTCAAATGGCTGCATGAGTTCTATTTGTGAGGTATTCCCTTGTAAGCCGTAATAATTATTAAAAGAAAAGACCGATTTACCTTTTATCCCTTTCTTAGTACTTACAATTACAACTCCATTAGCCCCTCTGGCTCCATAAATGGCTGTTGAGGAAGCATCTTTTAAAACTTCTATGGAAGAAATATCATCCGGATGGATAGCATTGATGTTATAATCTTCAATAGGAAATCCATCAATCACGTAAAGTGGAGAATTATCTTGTGTTACCGAGTTCCCACCTCTTACGATAATGGTGGGGACTGCACCAGGTTGACCATCTGGAGAGGTAACTTGTACGCCAGCAATACGTCCGGCAAAGGCATCATCAAAAGATTTCACTGGAGCCTTGGCAAGGTCTTTCATATTAACCTCCCCAACCGAGCCTGTTAAATCTCTTTTATTAACCTCGCCATAACCTACAATGATAATTTCCTCGAGTATTTTAAGGTCTGGCTTTAATTGTACATCTATATTAAAATCATCTTGAATAACGAGTTCTTGCTTTTGGTAGCCTAGCGCTTCAATACTTAATATTTGGTCTCTTACATCAGTTAAAACAAGTTTATATTTTCCTTCTTGGTCTGTTAAGGTATTGATATTTTTACTTTTGATGCTGATTCTGGCACCAGGATATCCAATACCTTTTTCATCTGTAACCAAACCATTAATAACTGTTAGTTCTTGCTCGCTTATTTCTTTTTCTTTTAGAATGATATTTTGCTTAACAATGGTATAGCTAAGAGGCTGATTTCTAAAAACCAAATCCAAGACTTCGCCAATCTCGGCATTTTTAATTTTGATAGCTACAGGCTTACCTTTTTCAAGAATAATGGTATTAAAAACGAAGCGGTAAGGAGTTTGCTGCTCTATAAGCTGGAAAATACTTTCTAAGGAAGCTTTTTTTTCAGACAAAGAGATTTTCTGGGCATAAGTCTTTGTTGTTGCTAACAAAAAGAATAATACCGCAATCATCATCCGCACAAATGCAGAACTTATAAAAAATTTAAACGAGCCAAAAAGTTTACTAAAGCGGTCGCCATCTCTTAAGTAATTCACGAAATAAGACCTTTTATTTTAATTGGTTAATAGCAATTGTATTACAGCAAGATACGCTATTTTACAATAACTTTCCTACCTTCTACCTTAAATTTTATGGTTCCGGTAAGTTCAAGGGTCTTTAATACTTCAGAAAGGTTTTCTTCTCTAGAAATTGTGCCAACAAAGGTTTTCTGATCCATATTACCTTCATAAACAATCTCTACATCGTACCATCTTGCTATTTTATTCATGATGGTTTTAATATGCTCTTTGTTAAAAATAAATAAACCGTTTTTCCATGCTAAAGCTTCTTTAACATTAGCTTTTTGCACTGTTAAATCTGATGAAGACAAAGTAGCTTGTTCTCCTGGAGATAAAATAAAACCCTTCTCTTGGGTCTGATTAACTTTTACAGCACCTTCAATTAAAGTTGTTTTAAAATCTTCGTTGTTATAGGCTTGTATGTTAAAGTGAGTGCCTAGTACCTCTACATTCATTTTTTGATTGTTAGAAGCATCTTTAACCAAGACTTTAAAAGGCTTATTTTTATTTTTAGCTACCTCAAAATAGGCTTCACCACTAAGTTCTACAACTCTTTGGTCATCATTAAAAACAGTAGGAAAACGTAAAGATGAAGCAGCATTTAACCAAACTTTAGTACCGTCTTCTAATTCAACCTTATATTGTCCACCTCTTGGCGTATAAATAATATTAAAAGCAGTTTTATCAGTTCTATCGCTACCTCTGTAACTTATTAAATTATCCTCTTTATTGATTTTTGCATTTCCATCGTATTTCACAAAACCATCTTTAGTTTCATTTAAAACAACTTCAGAACCGTCAGATAGCTTTAAAATAGCGCCATCTTTACCGGGATTTATCTCTTCTTGGATGGTAGATTTTTTCGCGATTTGGTTCTCATTTAAATTTTTATCCTGAGATTGGAAATAATAAAACAAAGAAAATACAGCTAATAATATAGAAGCTGCCGCCAACCAGGTAAAGTTTCTCTTAGCAGAAGTCTTATGAATATTTTTTGAAATTTGCTGGTAAATTTCAGCCTGAACATCGGCTTTAACACCCATTTTCTCATCATCCCACTGGTATTCTGCTAATTCAAAATCATCATGATAATTTAACAGGCTACGTTCTTCATGCTCAGTAAGCTTTCCCTCCTGATATTTTTCATAAAGCTTGATGTACTCTTCTTGTGTCATTAAAATAATAGAGCTAAATGCAGTGGCGAACACACATCATTTGTAAAAAAATATGCGTTTTCAAATATATTCATATTTATTTACTCGTCTACACCAATCTTGTAGCGCTTTCCTTTAATCTTTTCTTGGGCAACTTTCTTTAACACCTCTCTTGCCTTTTTTCTTTTTACCGCCACATAAGACATTTGGTCGTAAATAGCTATTAAGCCCACTTCATCTTTAGATAAATCGCCTTTTTTATACAACAAGCCTGCTATATCCATCTTACTCAACTTATCTTTTTTACCGCCAGCAATATAAAAAGTTACCCATGTTGTAGGATTTAGAATTACTTCCTGCTCTTCTACCACTGCATCAGTAAACTCATATTCATTCAAGTAAGTGGGAACAGTTTCTTCTTCTGATAATAACAAGAAGGCCTTACCACTAGCTTTCATTCTTGCTGTTCTACCATTCCTATGTACAAAAGCATCAAGCGTATGCGGAATTTGGTAATGGATAACCGTTTCTATTTCAGGAATATCTAATCCTCTGGAAGCTAAATCTGTAGTAACTAATATATTGTAGGTACCATTTCTAAACTTAAAAAGTGCCTTTTCTCTGTCTTGCTGTACCAAACCGCCGTGATAAACGCCATTTTCAATTCCTTTATCAGCCAACATTAAGGTAATACGTTCTACAGCATCTCTATGATTACAGAAAACCAAGCTTTGGCCATCTTTACTTCTGTAAAGAACATCCATTAAAATATTAAACTTCTCTTTAGATTTTGATTGCAGGATAACCGTTTTAAGATCCGGAATAGCCTCTGCATCATTTAAAAAATTGAGCGTTTTTAATTGTTTAAGCTCTAAAAATGTTGGAAAATCTTCTAACTGCGTTGCGGAAGTAAGTACTTTCTGCTCTAACTTAAATAAAGAAGAAACAATTTCTGCCATATCTTCCTCAAAACCTAACTCTAAAGATTTATCAAATTCATCTAACACCAAAGTTTTAACAGATGAAACATCAAAATTACCTGCTCTGATATGGTAGGCTAATCTACCAGGAGTAGCTACTATAATTGCTGGAGCATCTGACAATGAGCTTCTTTCTACTTTGGTTGAATGCCCACCATAACAACAAGTTATTTTATAGCCCGATTGCAATTGCCTAAAAACTTGGTCTATTTGCATAGCCAATTCTCTTGAAGGTACCACAACAATAGCCTGTACTCCTTTTATTTGATGGTTTAACTTTTCTACAATGGGCAATAAAAATGCTAATGTCTTCCCAGAACCTGTTGGAGACAGCACCATAACATCATTTTTTTGTGCAATAGCCTCTAAAGCGGCATTTTGCATTTCATTTAATGTTGTGATTTGTAATTTTTGAAGGAGTTCTTTTAGCATAACTTGTAATTAAGCAGCAAATATCTTTTAAATTTATCTGTTTACAGCAATTTGATAAAGAAAAAGCATAGTATCTTTAGGGCATGAGAAAACTTAAGCTTGATGAACTTAACAGACCATCAATTGAGGAATTTAAACAACAAGAAAAACTACCCATTATTGTAGTTTTAGATAATGTAAGAAGTTTACACAATGTAGGCTCGGCTTTTAGAACCGCTGATGGTTTTGCAGTTGAAGCTTTATACCTTTGCGGCATTACAGCACAACCTCCACACCGCGAAATAGAAAAAACTGCTTTGGGTGCAACGCAATCTATCCAATGGAAGTATTTTGAACATGTAGCAGATGCTGTTAAAGAACTAAAAGCACAATCTTACCAAATTGTAGCTATTGAACAAGCAGAAAACAGCGTTTCTTTGTTAGATTACCAACCAGACAGTAATCAAAAGTTTGCTTTATTTTTTGGTAATGAGGTAAATGGCGTAAGCGATGAGGTCATGAAAGATGTGGATACTTGCTTAGAAATCCCTCAATTTGGTACTAAACATTCTTTCAATATCGTTATCAGTACGGGTATTGTACTTTGGGATTTTTTTAGTAAACTCCATAAATAATCAACGCATTATGAATCATATTTTTAAGCTTTTACTGGCAGCCATTTTATTTACTTCTTGTAGTGCTGATGATAGCGCTATCACCAGCGGTACAGCTCAAGTAAATATCATCAACGTTTTAGAAGGTTCTGCAAAGCAAGATATTTATTTTGATGATGCAAAATCTACCATTACACCTCTTGGCTATTTAGAAAGTACAGGTTATAGCGCTTTGCCCGCTGGTAACCGTAAAATAGAGTTTAAAAATACAGGAACTGCTTTTGTAAACTCCTCTTCTTCATTAAGAGCTACAGCAGATAGGTTTTACACCTATTTCTTTAGCGGAGGAAATCAAAATACAGCTTTACAAGTAGAAGATAGCCGTATACCATCTGCATTAAACAATGCCAGGGTAAGGTTCATACATTTTAGTTATGCTAACCAAAATACAGGTATTACGGTTAGAAACGCCAGTGATGCAGCTTTAATTAGCAACTTAGGTTTTAAAACAGCATCAAGCTATATTGAGGTAGAACCAGCTTCTGTTTTAAGAATATTTGCTTCTGGCGGTACTACACCTATATTAACTACCAATTTTAATTTTCTGGCAAATAAGAATTATACCTTGTTTATATCTGGGAATACAACCCCCACCTTTACGGTATTGGTAAATAATTAAAACAAAAAAAGCCGACTAAAAGTCGGCTTTCTTATTACTATATGTTTGATATTACATTACTTCTTCAAACATATTTACTGCTTCTTTACTTTCCAAGTTAGAGTGTCCCATTAAATATTGGTCAATCTTTCTGGCAGCTTCTCTACCTTCTGATATTGCCCAAACCACTAATGATTGTCCTCTTCTCATATCTCCTGCAGTAAATACCCTGTCTACATTGGTTCTGTAAACACCTTCTGTAGCTTGTACATTTTTACGTCCGTCAAGTTCAACACCTAACTGTTCTAACATTCCATCGTACTGCGGGTTCACAAATCCCATAGCTAAAAATACTCTTTGACAAGGAATAACTCTTTCTGTACCTTCAACTTCGGTAAATTTCACTGGTCTGCCCATAGCATCAACTTCCCACTGTACGTCTACAATACGAAGTTCTTTTAATTCGCCATTTTCATCACCAATAAACTCTTTAGTATTGATACCCCAGTAACGCTCGCAACCTTCTTCATGTGAAGTTGTTGTTTTAAGTAACATAGGGTAAGTAGGCCAAGGCATATTGTCTGTACGCTCTTTTGATGGCTTAAACATCAATTCAAATTGTAAGATAGATTTAGCCCCTTGGCGATTAGAAGTTCCAACACAGTCAGAACCAGTATCACCACCACCAATAACCACTACATCTTTGCCAGTAGCTAGAATTTCTTCTTCAGTTACAGCCTCATTACCTACGCGTTTGTTTTGCTGCTTTAAGAACTGCATAGCGTAGTAAACGCCTTTAAGTTCTCTACCTTTTATAGGCAAATCTCTTGGTATAGTAGACCCTCCTGCTAGTAAAACAGCATCAAACTCTTTGGTTAATTCTTTTGCGTTGATGTCTTTACCTACTTCAGTATTACATTTAAAAATAATACCGCTTTCTTTCATTACATCTACCCTACGCTCAACAACAGTTTTCTCTAATTTAAAATCAGGAATACCGTATCTTAATAAACCACCTGGTTCACTGTCTCTTTCAAAAACAGTTACTTCATGACCAGCTTTGTTTAACTGTGCGGCAGCTGCTAAACCAGCCGGACCAGAACCTACCACAGCTACTTTTTTACCAGTGCGAATTAATGGAGCATGAGGTTTAACATATCCTTTAGCGTAAGCTATTTCAATGATATGCTTCTCTATTTCCTCAATAGCTACAGCAGGTTTATTGATACCTAACACACATGCAGATTCGCATGGTGCAGGGCAAATTCTTCCTGTAAACTCAGGGAAATTATTGGTTGAGCTTAGTATTTGATAAGCTTCTTCCCAGTTTGCCTTATAAACAGCATCGTTAAACTCAGGAATAACATTCCCTAGCGGACAACCTGAATGGCAAAATGGAATACCACAATTCATACATCTTGCAGACTGTTGGTTAAGTTTTTCATCACTATATAAACCAACAAACTCTTTATAATTTTTCACCCTATCTTGGGCAGGAACTTTCTCTGGAAGTTCTCTTTGATATTCTTTAAATCCTGTAACTTTTCCCATGACTCTTAGCTAATCGACTCCAATTTTTGCTTTTGCGATAATACTCTTTTGTATTCCTGAGGGAATACTTTGATAAATTTAACTGACTCTTTTCCCCAGTTTTCAATTAAAAATTGAGCAACTGTACTTTGTGTCAATTGATGATGTTTACGTAATAAGTTAATGATTTCCTCTTCATCTGATGGAGATAAAGGATCCAAATCAACCATTTCACGATTACAATTATCTACAAAGTCGCCATCAATATCATAAATCCAAGCGATACCACCACTCATACCAGCAGCAAAGTTTCTTCCTGTTTTACCAATAATTAATGTTTTACCACCAGTCATGTACTCGCAACCGTGGTCTCCAACACCTTCAACAACTGCTGTTGCGCCAGAGTTACGTACTGCGAAACGCTCGCCAGCCATACCTCTAATAAATAGCTCTCCGGATGTAGCACCGTATAATACTACGTTACCTACAATCATGTTCTCTTCTGGCTTAAACTTGCTTTCTTTAGCAGGGTAAATAGCCAATTGAGCACCTGATAAACCTTTTCCTACATAATCATTCGCTTCACCTTCTAACTCGAAAGAGATACCTTTTGCTGCAAAAGCACCAAAACTTTGTCCGGCAGAACCTTTAAACTTGTAATTGATGGTATTATCTGGTAAACCAGCAGAACCGTAAACTTTAGCAATCTCATTAGACAACATGGTACCAATGGTACGGTCGGTGTTTTTAACATTGAAAGTACCAAATACCGGAGTTTTATCTTTGATAGCTTGTTCAGCTTCTTTGATTAACTGCCAGTCTAAAATTTGATCCATACCATGGTCTTGAGACTCGCTGTTATATAAAGTCATTCCTTTAGGGAATGATACTGGATGTAAGATTGCAGAAAGATCTACTTTCTTAGCTTTCCAATGGGTAATATTATCTCTTGATTTTAAGAACTGCACACGGCCAACCATTTCATTAATGGTTCTGAAACCAAGCTCAGCCATAATCTCTCTCATCTCTTCTGCCATAAATCTGAAAAGATTTACAACATGCTCGGGCTTACCGCTAAATAATTTCCTTAACTCTGGATCTTGCGTTGCAACACCCACTGGGCAAGTATTTAAGTGGCATTTTCTCATCATGATACAACCACCAGCTACCAAAGCTGCTGTTGCAACACCCCACTCCTCTGCACCTAATAAAGCTGCTATCACCAAGTCTCTACCGGTTTTTAACTGCCCATCTGCTTGTAAAACTACCCTGCTTCTTAGCTTATTTCTTACCAATGTTTGGTGTGCTTCTGCTAAACCAAGTTCCCAAGGTAAACCAGCATGTTTTACAGAACTTATAGGAGAAGCTCCGGTACCACCGTCATAACCTGCAATTAAGATAACGTCAGCATGTGCTTTGGCAACACCTGCAGAAATAGTGCCTACACCTGCTTTAGAAACCAATTTCACGTTTACTCTAGCTGCTCTGTTTGCATTTTTCAAGTCGAATATCAGCTGCGCTAAATCTTCGATAGAATAAATATCGTGGTGTGGAGGAGGAGAAATTAAACCTACACCTGGTGTAGAGTGACGCGTTTTTGCAATCCAGTCATCAACTTTATGACCTGGTAATTGCCCACCTTCACCTGGTTTAGCACCTTGAGCCATTTTAATTTGCAACTCATCTGCATTGGTTAAGTAGTTGATGGTTACACCAAATCTTCCTGATGCAATTTGCTTAATAGCAGAACGCATAGAATCTCCGTTTGCAAGTGGCTTATATCTCATCTCATCTTCACCACCCTCACCAGTATTACTTTTTGCACCAATTCTGTTCATCGCAATAGCTAAAGTACTATGCGCTTCATGAGAGATAGAACCAAAAGACATGGCACCTGTAGCAAACCTAGTCATGATATTTTCTGCTGGCTCTACTTCTTCAATAGAAATTGGCTCTCTGTGATGAGAAAAATCCATTAAACCACGTAGCGTATACATACGCTCTGCTTGGTTGTTAACAGCTTTTGCGTATTTCTTATAAACTTCGTAATCGTTTGAACGTGTTGCGTGTTGTAGTAAGTGTACAGTTTCTGGGTTAAATAAGTGAGCTTCACCTCTTCTCTTCCACTGGTAAATACCACCTTCAGACAATAAATGGCTATCAGAATCTTCGCCTTTGAAGCCACTAATGTGTTTACTTAATGCTTCTTTAGCAATTTCATCTAAGCCTAAACCTTCAATTCTAGTAATACCACCTGTAAAGTATTTCTCTACAACCTCATTGTTAATACCTAGAATCTCGAAAATTTGAGAACCGTGATAAGATTGTAAGGTAGAGATACCCATTTTAGAGAATATCTTCAATAAACCATCACAAACGGCTTTAATATAATTATAAACTAGTTTTTTATCGTCTAAAGTAGTTTCTAATTTACCATCTTCTCTTAAAGTATGGATAGATGCTAAAGCTAAATAAGGATTAATAGCGGTTGCACCAAATGCTAATAAACAAGCAAAATGGTGAACTTCCCAAACATCGCCAGCCTCAACAACTAAACCTACAGCGCCACGTAAGCCTTTTTTAATTAAATGGTGGTGTACTGCAGATACTGCTAATAAAGAAGGAATAGCAGCATGTTCAGAATCTATAGCCCTATCAGATAATATTAGAACTTCAAAACCATCATTAACAGCATCTTCTGCATAACGGCATAAACGCTCTAAACCTCTTTCTAAAGCTCCAGGAGCATTATCTGCTTTGAAGTAAGTTTGTAAAGTTTTAGCGTTAAATAAACCAGTATCAATACTTCTAAGTTTCTCTAATTCTTTATCACTTAAAATTGGATGTTTTAAAGTAACACAGTGACAGTGCATTTTATCTTCATCCAAAATATTCCCATTGTTACCAATGAAAGTTGCCAAACTCATAACCAAACGCTCACGGATAGGATCTATTGGTGGGTTGGTAACCTGTGCAAAGAACTGTTTGAAATAGCTTGATAAATGTTGTGGTCTGTCTGAAAGGATAGCCAAAGGAACATCAGTACCCATAGAACCTACAGGCTCTTTACCATCTAAAGCCATAGGCTTAATAATGGTTTCTACATCTTCACGACTGTAACCAAACACTTTTTGGTAACGGTAAACAGATTCTTTTGTAAGGTTAGTAAAAGAAACACGAGGCTCAGGAAGTTCTTCCATCCTGATTTTGTAGTTCTCTAACCATCTGCCGTAAGGCTGTCTACCAGCAATTTGTGCTTTTATCTCTTCGTCGGTTATAATTTTTCCGTCCTCAATATCAATCAAGAACATTTTACCTGGTTGTAACCTACCTTTTCTAAGTACTGTACTTTCGTCTATAGTTAATACACCAGCCTCAGAAGCAACAATTGCAGTACCATCAGAAGTGATTACATAACGTAAAGGACGTAAACCGTTTCTATCTAAAATAGAACCGATTAATTTTTTACCATCAGTAAAGGTTAATGCAGCCGGGCCATCCCAAGGCTCCATCAGCGTAGCGTGATACTCATAAAACGCTTTCTTTAATGGATCCATAGCTTCATTACCATCCCAAGCTTCTGGCACCAACATCATCATCACATGTGGCAATGATCTGCCAGAATGCGTTAATACCTCAACGATATTATCTAAACAAGCCGAGTCAGATTGGTTATTATCAATGACAGGTAAAAGAATTTCCATCTCTTCCTGTGTAAAATAAGGCGATACTAAAGATCTTACGCCAGAATAGAACCAGTTTAAATTTCCGGTTAAGGTATTAATCTCTCCGTTGTGAGATATAAATCTAAACGGCTGAGCTAATTTCCAAGAAGGGAAAGTATTGGTTGAGAAACGAGAGTGAACCATACCAAAAGCTGATATGAAACGCTCGTCTTGTAAATCTGCGTAGTATTGGCGAACTTGATAAGTAGTTAATTGTCCTTTATAAACAATAACTCTTGACGATAAAGAAGTAAAGTAAAACTGATCTGCATTAGTTTTAACTTCTTCTGAAACTGTTCTGGTTATTAATCTTCTTAAAACGTATAATTTACGTTCAAATTCATCATTATCTTGTACATGCTCTGGCTTAGCCACAAAAAGCTGTTTCACTTGTGGCTCTACTGTTCTTGCAGTTTCACCAATAACAGAAGAATTTACAGGCACTTTTCTAAACCCTAGAATAGGAATATTTAGCTGTGCCGCACAATCAGTAATAATCTTACGGATTGCCTTCTTTGCTAATGAGTCTTTTGGCAAGAACATCATACCCACACCATATTGACCTGGTTCTTTCAAGTCAATTTCTAATTCATTACATTCCTCTAGAAAAAATTCATGTGGAATCTGCATTAAAATTCCAGCACCATCTCCAGAATCAGGATCACAGCCACAAGCTCCCCTATGTTCCATATTTTCCAGAATAGTTAAAGCATTCTGAATAATTTGGTGCGATTTTTTACCGTTGATATTGGTAATAAATCCTGTCCCACATGCATCATGTTCAAATTTCGGATCGTATAAGCCCTGCTGAGATTGATCAGATTGATTCATTAATATAAATTATAGTTTCGGTTTGAAACCGAAAATACAAATTTTTTCACCCAAATAGAACATTGCTAATATTTTTATAATTTTCATAATAAAAAAGCGAATTGAAACTCATTTTCTTAATTTATTAACAATGTAATACCCCGTAAATTACAAATCCTTTAATTTAGAGCTTCTATTTTACAAACTTTACAAATCCTTAAACATAGCTTAAATCATCTTAAAAGGCATATTTTTGATAAAAAGCTGTAAAAACTCTGATTTTCAACTCCTTTTTGGGTACTAAAACTTAGACCATAAAATAGACTTTTTAAGCTATTGATAAATTTATACCTTCGCAAAAATTAATAAAAAATCATGCAAAAAAATAAGGCTGTATTTCTTGATCGTGATGGTGTTTTAAACCGTGAACTAGGAGACTATGTATGTAAGTTTGAAGACTTTCATGTGCATGAACATAATTTTAAGCCTTTAAAAGAATTACAAGACAGAGGTTACTTATTAATGATAGCTACCAACCAAGGCGGCTTGGCTAAAGGATGGTATACTGTTGATATTCTTGATCAAATGCATGAGCATTTAAAAAACGAATACCTCAAATACGGTATAAAAATCACGGCAGTATATTATTGCCCACATCATCCTAATTTTACAGGCGATTGCGATTGCCGCAAACCTAAACCAGGGATGCTACTAAAAGGCATACAAGAGTATAACCTAGATCCTTCTTTATGCTACTTTATTGGTGATAAGGTAACAGATGTTGAAGCTGCTGATGCTGCGGGTGTAAATGGCATTAAAATAGAAATAGACCAACCTTTAAGTGAAATACTTCACTTCATTGCTTAAGGGTTTATTTTAGCAAATAATAATCCAGCTATTACCGCCTGGAAAAAACCATACAAGAACCAGCTGGATATCATCAAAAGTGTAATATCTAAAGAGCTAAAGGTAATCCACATGACAGGTAAGAGGGCTACTATGGCATAAACAAAACCAAATTCTAATCCTCTTAGAAAGATGGTGCCATGAAATAGTTTTTTAAATCGAGCCCAAAACCATGATAAAGCAAAGCTCATGATAAAAGGGTGCATAAAAAATAGCAAATCTCTACTACCATCAGAATTAAACAAGGGGTTATTGTATTCTACAAATAACTCCGGGAAATAGGTTACTCCTGCCAGGAGCCCGCAATAGCTCATCAAGAATAAAATCAATCCGGCTCCAAGGCCAGATAACAAAACTTTTTTCATAACAATTTGGTTAGTGAAATTTTTCTTTATAGGTCTTTTATAATTTTAATGTGAAGATTAAATTCTATATCTAATTCGTCGTCTGTTTTGATCATCCCACCTATTTTTCTTGGTGGCTCTATATTAAAATCAGAAAACTTAATTTGTTTTAAGCCTTTAAGCTGTAAGGCATTTGCTCCTGATGGAATAAGTTGGTAATCTACCTGAAACTTTTTACTTACACCAGCTAAATCTATCTGTACCCATCCTGTTACCTGTTGCCCTTTTAATTGCGGGTATTTACTTAGTGTGATGAATTTGATAACGAGTTTTGGAAATTGCTTGGCTTTTAATGTCTTCCTTAAATCGGCAGTCATCATGGGGTTATGACAATCAAAACTATTGATATCTAATTTCATAGCACCTATCATCTTCACAGCATCTTGTTGGTTATACTGAACAAAAGACAATGTATCTGGCTTGTAATAGTTATTAATCACACAGTCGAACTTATTTACATTGGTACTGCCATTAACTTTTAAAGAACAAGCTTTATAAATCACCCATTTACTTGCAGGTGCTTTATCATTGAAAGCTGTTACCAGCATCCAAACTAAAAATATAAAAAGCTTTAAAAGTCTCATTTTTCTAAATCTAAAAAAGGGCATCCGGATTTTTTAATTTTTCAAATTAAAACCGAACACCCTTTCCTCACCTATTATACTCAGGCCTAGAAACCAACTACTGCCTGTATTACGTATCCGCTAAACTCGCCACCGTTACGGTAATCTGCTGTAGGGAATTTTTTGTATTGTTGTTTAACGTACTCTCCTTTTAACAACACGTTATCTGTTATGAACCAACCTGCACCAAATGCTATTCTGTTAACTTCAATATCATCATTGTAAACAATTGCTGGAGTTGCACCTACTGCTGCTACATTAGCTAATTTTGCAGTTACCACATTGTATCTTGCACCTACAAATAAATTCTCTTTGCTTCCAAATCTGTAAACCACATCTAAAGCGTATTGAGATAATTTTCTTTCATCAACTTCTGTTTTAGAACGACCTTGTGCTGCTTCATATGTTCCAAATAATTCTAAACCTTTAGCTTTAACAAATCCGTTTAATTGGAAAGCATCTACTTTTTTGCTGAAACCAGGGTTTAAACGACCAGATGAAAATTGTGCAGCTGCTGTGCTTCCTAATTTTTCCATCACCATAAAGTAGTTAGATCCTGTACGGTCTCCTGCGTATAAGGTTTGGCCACCAGAGCTTTTATTAGTATAATAAGAAGCTGCTAAACGTAATCTTAAATCATCTGTTAATTGTTTGTCGAAACCAGCTTTCAAGTGAATAGCAGGAGATTTGTGAATGTTTTTATCTTGCGGAGTAGCAATTAAGCTATCTACGTTACCTTTAATCATACCGTTGGTAACTGCAATCTGCCCGAAGAAATCACCTTTTCTGTATAAAATCTCACCACCAATTTCTGTTGTGAAGGCATCAACGATATAGTTTTCTGCAAACGGATTGTATAAAGTATGTCCACCGTCTGATCTACGGAAGTGTTGATCTCCGTAGTTGATTTCCATGTGTCCAACTTTAATGGTTGTGTTTTTCATCAAATCAGACCAGAACTGTCCTTTAAACGGTAATTTATCAAATTGGATGTAACCGCCTTTAACCCAAGTCTCGTTATGGTGTCTTGAAGACAAATAGCTAGTTAAGTTTAACCTGATACCATCTGCTAATTGAACATCCATAAAAAGATTAGCATTAGCGGTGTTAAATCCTGGAGAAACTTTATACAATCCACCAGCTTTATTTTCGTGTTTTAAGCCTTGGAAAGATTGTGTAAAACCTGCACCAAATCTTACTTTTAGTTTATTAAAAACCGCATCGTTTTCTTTTGGAGCTTCAAATACGTTAATACCTGATTTATCGTAAGGACGAAGATTTGCAACTTCTGTTTCTTGAGCAAAAGTATTGCTTGCTGCCACAGCTAGTAACGCTGCTGCACCAAATTTTAGGTTTGAAAGTAATCTAGTTTTCATGATTGTTATTATTGAGTGATTATAGAACAATTGATTATTTTATGTTTATTTTTTAAGTTTTAAGAGTATATCGATGGTAACCTCATCTGCAACTTTTAGTGCCCCCATCATAAATGATGGTGCTTTAATGTTGTACTCGCTCATTTTAATAGCTTTAGAGCCTTTACAAGTGATGCTCTCGTCTGCACCTACCGTATAAGTAGTTTGGATAAGCACTTTTTTAGTTACCCCAGAAATGGTTAAGTTTCCGGTTGCTTTAATGATATTTTGTTGTGGCACAACTACAGCATCTGTTAGTTTAAAAGATATTTTATCAAACTGCTCCTCTTTAAGCGCTTTGTGCGCTCTGCTGTTTAACAAATCTTCTTTACCTTTTAAGTTCTTTACAGGAAGCACAAAACTTAAAGCAGAAACATCCTGAACATCTGTTCCTTTCACTGTAAAGTTTGCATCAAAAGCAAAGTTTACTGCGGTCATATCCCAATCGTGTATGTTAGATGTTCCGATAACTTTAATTTGCGAACCGGTGCCAATCTTATAAGTATTTTGAGCTGATGTTGTAGGAAGGTAAATAAACGTGAACAACATTACACATGCCATGTAAGCTGTTTTGGTGAGTTTGTTGATGTTAAGTTTCATATCTGTTGAACTATTTGATTTATAGTTCAAAGGTATGCTGACCTACATAGCTAAAGAATGACCTTAAGGATTAAAAAAAGTGATTTAAAATATAATATTTGTGTCCAAAATCACTTAATAGCTCTTAAACCGCATTTAAATATGCTTTAAACAATATAGCAGACTTATATCATGATAAAACCCGCTTTATGGGCGGGTTTAAATGTTATTTAAATACTTTTAAAAGGTGAAAGACTAATAATTCTATATCCCTAATTCTATCTGGAACATAGCGCCCCAATAATTTTTATCATGATTTAGGCTATAATTCTGGTTGCCTACATTATAACTCATATTAAGTTGTGCTTTTACTTTATGCCCTTTTAAATATTTGGTTAAGCCTAATTCGTACACCTCTCGGGTATCTTCTAAATTGGCTAATCTTTTTGAAGGCGTTAAATAAGAATACCTAAAAGCTGTTTCTACATTATTTTTAAAAATATAAGAGAACTGATTATTTAAACCATAACCTTCATAAGCATAGCTTAAAGTACCATCACTATCATATGTTAGAGGGTTATTTACATCTCTTTTAATAAACTCGGCAGCATAAGCCCAACCGTTATATTTAAAAATAGCATCAAACATGAAGGTTTTCATATCTACGGGTGCAAATAAATCTTCACCTAATTGTCCTCCGGTATTTGTAGTAGCCTTATTATAAGAATAGCCACCAGCAAGACTTAATTTTGGTTTTTGTTCTCGCTCTAAATCTCCTTCAGAGTAATCTCCATCATTGGTAAAACTACCAAAGGGTAAAAACTCTACCCTTCCGGTATAAGCCAAGCCTTTATCTGTGGTGTTTACAGAGCGACCTTCCCCTGTAGAAATAGCTCCTTTTAATTGATAAACTGCATTTCCTAGGGTATTGGTATAATAGGCTTTTAAACCAAAATCTCTATCTATCGTTAAAGCACCATTTACAATAGAGCGGTCTGCAAATTGCAACTGCCCCGATGAATTTACACGTTGTCTGTTTCCTGGAAGTTTATTTTGCCCAAAGGCTACATAAAAATTATCTGTGAAATGATAGAAAATAACCGCATCACGTACAATATTAGCTACACCGGTGTTATCTGTGTCTTGATCGCCACGTGAAAAAGATAGCTGTACGCTATAAGCCAACTTCTCTCCTAATATGTAGCCATCACCTCTAAGTCTTAATCTTCTTACACGGGCATCCCATTCTCTGATACCTAAATCATCTGCATCCTCGGTCACGAAACCCATTCTATTTTGCATCCTAAATCTAAAATTTATAAAGAATAAAGAATCTTTAGATGCAAACTTAAGACCTTTAAACTGCATAGAACGCTCGTCTACCTCTGTTTGTGCTACCGCTTGATGAGTTAAAACTCCTGCAAATAAAAATAAACTTATAAAATATGTAAATCTCATGCGCAAATGATTAAAAGCCGAAAATAAGAATTTTTATCTAGTGGCTTATTCTAAACTCAATTCTTTAACCCAACTAAAACTTTTGTCTTGTATGTCTTTTTTATGCTCTCTGGTATAGTCTAAGAAAGTTTCGGCCACAGGCGATAGCTTTTTGGTTTTCAACCAAATCATCCTCCATTTGGTTTTAATAGGCAAACCAGCCACAGGTATAATATTTAAATCTTTAAGCATTACCTCATTATGTACCCCTATTAAAGGCATAACAGAAAAACCTAAACCAGCAATAACCGCTTGCTTAACAGCTTCATTAGAGGTAAGCTCTAACTTTTTTCTAACATTTACCTTACTCTGTTCAAAAAAGCTTTCCATGATAAATCGGGTACCAGAACCTACTTCTCTATATATTAACTGTATCTCATTAAAAATACTCTTCTTGTAAGGCCCTTGGTTAAACTGATGTTCTTTATTACCCAATAAGTATAAATTATCTTCTAAAAGCACTTCCTCATTTACGGCTAATCTTTGAGGTAGTACAGATACTAAAGCAAAATCTACCTCATTATTTTCTAAACTTTCAAGCACTTTAGACTTGTTGGTAACGTCCATCGTTAAATCTATACCGGGGTGTTCTTTTAAAAAGTCTGTTAAAAAGTAAGGCATAATATATTTTCCGGTAGATACCACCGCAATTTTTAACCTACCAGATAAGATGCCTTTATAAGCTTGTGTTTTATAATTGATGGCATTTACCTCATCTAAAATTTTTTGCGCCATACGGGCAATTTCAAAACCAAAATCAGTTATATATACTTGTTTACCAACAACTTCTGTTAAAGAAATGTCAAATTGATCTTGGAAATTTTTGAACTGAATAGATACCGCAGGTTGAGTTAAAAAAAGTTCATGTGCAGCTTTTGTAATACTTTTTGTTTCTACTATTTTAAGAAAAACCTGTAATTGATGTAGCGTATAATTCATAAAAATTAGTTATGTATTTCATATCAAATATAAATAATAATATATGAAAAAGACCTTATATGTTTGTGATGTTTAAATAAGCAAACAACATGGAAGGAAAACAATTTTCGTTTATAGACTGGTCTTTTAGCGCAGAAGATGCCGCACATTTAATTTCTACACTGTATAATGCAAAATTAGAATATCATAATAGACAATCTTTAATTAACCATGAAGGACAAAAATCTATTCCTGCTGATGAGTTGAAAAGAATAGCGGAATTAGAGGAAGCATTAAAAAATATAAGAGAAGAAATTAGCTTAGCTAAAGAAAGAAATACTAAGCTGCACATTAAGAGCAGTATTAGCTTAAACTTCATCCCCAAATAAATGTTGTTATGGCAGCGCAGCGCAAGGCTGCCTGCCTTAATATTTCAAAAACTGCTATTAAAGACAAAAAATTATTCAAAAAAAGAACAATTACACAAAAAGACTATAAAAGCATTAAAATTTACCAAAGAATCAACTTAATTAGACAAAAAAACGCTAGGTTGTACAAAAAAAGCAACATTAGTTTAAACTTCATCCCCAAATAAATGTTGTTATGGCAGCGCAGCGCAAGGCTGCCTGCCTTAATATTAAAATAACAGTTATTAAAAGGATAAATCACTCGATTTGAGAAGAAAAAAGACAAAAAGATTAGAAAAGCATTAAAATTTATAATCAAATTAGCTTAGCTAAAGAAAAAATACTAGGTTGCGCACAAAAAGTAACATTAGTTTAAACTTCATATTAAAATAAACGTTGTTAAGGCAGTGAAGACAAAACTGTATGTCTTAAGAAAATTAAAGAAGCGAAAAAAATTATATGGCGAATGCTGAAAACTATTCTATAAGAAAAGCAATTAAAAGGTTTAACCAACTGGTTAATTTAGAGAAAAGAGAAATTAGTAACGTTTATTTTTATGCCATTATTAATGGTTTTATACTGCTCTCTCTACCCTTAGGAATTCAAGCTATTGTAAATTTACTCTTCGGAGGCACCATAAGTACTTCATTAATTGTTTTAATTGGTGTTGTGATAGCCGGTGTATTATTTACAGGTATTTTGCAAATAGCGCAAATGCGTATCACAGAGCGCTTACAACAAAAAATATTTACTCGCTTAACTTTTGCTTATGCTTATCGCATCCCAAAGCTTAATTTGTTAAGTGTTGATTCTTATTACCTACCAGAATTGGTAAATAGATTTTTTGATACTGCAAATCTTCAAAAAGGTTTTTCAAAGCTTTTATTAGACTTCCCGGCAGCCAGCATTCAAATTATTTTTGGTTTAACATTATTATGCTTTTACCATCCGGTATTTATCATTTTTGCGATTACCATATTTACATTGGTTATTATAATCTTTTATTTTTCATCTGACAAAGGTTTTGTTACCAGTATGAAAGAATCTGATTATAAATACGATGTAGCACATTGGCTAGAAGAAATATCTAGAGCGGTCAAACCCTTCAAGCTAAACAGGCATCATGAGTTACACCTCAAGAGAACCGACAAACTGGTTAATGGTTATTTAACTTCCAGAGACCAGCATTTTTCGGTTTTGTTGTTTCAATACCGTATTCTTACTGCTTTTAAAGTGGTTACCACCGCAGCAATGTTAATTTTGGGTTCTTACCTATTTATAGAACAGCAAATTAACTTAGGACAGTTTATTGCAGCAGAAATTGTAATCATTACCATTTTAAGCTCTATAGAGAAAATGATTTTGAGCTTAGAAGTTGTTTATGATGTTCTTACTGCTCTAGAAAAACTCAATAAAGTATTGGCAAAACCACAAGATGATGAGGTAAGCGACGAAAAAAGTTTAGCCTTTGCTACCTCTAATGGCTTAAATCTTAAAATGACATCTTTAGATTTTGCTTATCCTCATGAATCATTAACCTTAAAAAACATCAATCTTGAGATAAAATCAGGAGAAAAAGTTTGTATTATAGGATCGGAAGGATCGGGTAAATCAACCTTACTAAGAATTCTTTCTGGAATTTATCAAGACTTTAAAGGCAATATCTTATATAACAATACTCCTTTAAAAATGATAGATACCAGAACCTTAAACAGAAATGTATCCTCATTATTAGGTGATGAAGACGTATTTAGCGGTTCTATTTTCGATAATATTACTTTAGGTAATCCTGAAATAAGTTTTGCTGATTTAGATTTAGTATGTAAAATTGTTGGTTTAGATGATTATATCAGTAAACAACAACAAGGTTATGATACTTATGTAGACCCACAAGGAAAAAAATTACCTTTCAATATCATCCAAAAAATATTACTAGCTCGTTGTCTGGTAACCAAACCAGCCCTTATTTTAGTAGAAGATAATTGGAATGGTATAGAGCCTCAGATTAGGCAACAGGTTATCAATTACCTAACCAACCCAGATCATGAGTTTACACTGGTAGCCATCAGTAATGATGAAACCTTTAAAAACCAGTGTGAGAGAATTATTTATTTAGAAAATGGCCAGTTAGTAGAAAATTAACGTTTTAATTATGTTTTTAGAAAGTAAGATACCTTCAGACCATTTTACAAAATATAAGTCTTTCGGCAGAATCATGCATGAGCGTGATGGAACCTCGAGAAGAAGAAAATGGTTTACCTTTACTCTTATAGGTTTAGTAATAGTTTTATGTTTGCCGTGGACACAAAATATACAGCCTGATGGTGTGGTTTCTACGCTTAACCCACAACAAAGACCACAAGAAATTAACAGTATTATTGCTGGTCGTATAGAGCAATGGTACGTAAAAGACGGTGATATTGTTAAAAAAGGCGATACCTTATTAAAAATAACGGAGATTAAGGAAGAATATTTAGACCCATCTCAATTGATACGTGTAGATGAGCAAATTAAAGCCAAATCAGCATCTATAGATTTTTATGAGAATAAGGCTAGATTGACTGGCGACCAAGCCATAGCTATAGAAAACTCTAGAGCCTTAAAATTAAGTCAGCTAAGGAATAAGCTTAAACAATACACTTTAATTGTACAGTCTGATAGCATCAGCTATGTAGCAGCAGAAAACCAGCTCAGAATTGCTGATGAGCAGTTGAAACGACAAAAACAATTATACGATGCTGGCTTAAAATCTTTAACCGAGTATGAACAAAGACAACAAGCTTATCAGGATGCGCTATCTAAAAAGATGGGGGCAGAAAACAAGTTTTACAACAGTCGTAACGAGTTATTAATCATCCGCCTAGAGCAAAATGCTGTAGAGCAAGAATATCAAGAAAAAGTACTAAAAGCTAATGGCGATAGGCTCTCTACCCTATCAGATATGGCTACCACCCAAAGTGAAGTTGCCAAGCTTAAAAACCAAATGTCTAACTACGAAATTAGAAGGGGTTTTTATGTGATTACTGCGCCACAATCTGGCCAGGTGATAAGAACTACCAAAGCAGGTATTGGCGAAACAGTTAAAGAAGGCGACCCTCTGCTAGAGATTGTACCTATTAATTTTGAAGTTGCTGTAGAAATTTTTGTAGACCCTTTAGATTTACCTTTGATTAATAAAGGTCAGAAAGTGCGTTTACAATTTGATGGTTTCCCGGCTATTGTATTCTCTGGCTGGCCCAACACTTCTTACGGTACTTTTGGCGGTGTTATCGCTGCGGTAGATCCATCCATCAGTTTAAACGGAAAATTTAGAGCTTGGGTGCGTCCAGATAAAAATGAGAAACCATGGCCACCACAATTAAGCTACGGTACCGGAGCTAAAGGTATAGCCTTATTGAAAGATGTGCCCGTTATTTACGAACTATGGCGTCAGCTAAATGGCTTCCCTCCTGAGTATTATGTAGCTACAAGTACAGGTAATAAGACAGGTGGTAAAGATCAAGCAAAAAGCGATAAGAAATGAAAAGGTTATTAGTTTCTATTATTCTGATAGCGTTTTTGCTGCCGGCTTTTGCACAACAACAGCCTACAGATACCCTTAAATGGGAATCTTTTAAAGAGATTATCAGATCTTATCATCCGGTAGCACAGCAAGCTAATTTGGTTGGCAGACTAGCCAAAGCCCGCATGCAACAAGCTTGGGGCGGTTTTGACCCAAAGCTGTCTGTAGATTACGATAGAAAAGCTTTTGATGGTACAGAATACTTTCAGTTTTTAACGCCCGAGGTTAAAATACCCTTATGGTATGGTATAGAACTGAAAGGAAATTATGCTACTGCCGAAGGTGCTTTCCTTAACCCAGAAAGTAAATTACCCAAAGAAGGTTTAAGCAATGTAGGTGTTAATTTTTCTTTAGGTAAAGGTTTATTGATGGATAAAAGAAGAGCTGCTTTAAAACAGGCTCGTATTTTTACCGAAGCCAGTGAAAATGAACAAATATTAATCATTAACGATTTAATTTTGAACGCTGGTGAGGCTTATTTAGGCTGGCAAAACCAATATAAAATTGCCGAAGTCTATCGTCAGGCATTAGCACTTAGCACCGTCAGGTTTGAGGCGGTGAAAGAAGGTTTTAGAGGTGGAGACAGGCCAGCCATTGATACTGTGGAGGCATTAACACAGGTACAACAACGCGAAGTACAATACCAACAAGCTAATTTAGATTTACAGGTAGCCAAATACCTTTTAGCCTCTTTTTTATGGTTAGAAGACAATACCCCGGTAGATATTGAGAAATTAAACGCTTTGCCTCAAGAAGCTAATATTACTTTACCAGAAAGTGCAGAATTAAATATTGCCAATAACCCTAAACTTTTAAGTTACGATTTTAAGCTGCGTGATTTACAAATAGAAAGGCGCTTAAAAGCTGAAAGTTTAAGACCAACGATAGATTTACAAGTAGGTTTATTAAATAACGATACACAATTTCTGAGAAATGTAAACAGAAGATTTTGGGAGCAAAACAATAAAGTAAGCTTTCAGATAGCTATGCCCCTTACTTTTGCTGCTGCAAGAGGAGAATTGGCAGAAGCGAAAATAAAAATCAGAAATACAGAATTGGAGCAAGATTTAGTACGTAATGATTTAAGCGTAAAACTAAGTCAGAATTTAGCAGAATTTGGAGCCCTGCAAAATCAATTACGCACCCTTAAAGAAGCTTTGGTAGCTAACCAGAAACTCTTGGAGGGCGAAGAAATGCGCTTTAAATTTGGAGATAGCTCTTTGTTTCTTATCAATGCCCGAGAGAGTAAATTGATAGAGGCACAAGAAAAACTGATAGAAACACAAAATAAGATGCTCAAAAACAAACTTAAGAAAGAGTGGTTGTTGGGATCTTTGGTAAATTAATTTTTTTAGGTTTGGTTGTAAAACGTCGGCAAGAAATACTCTTGCCGGCGTTTTTATTTTAAGTATATCAGCTTAAAGCTGAAAAGCAAATAATTCTTGGTCTGTAGTGAGGCAAGTTTCCAGATCTTTTAAAATCTGTTCCTTATCCATATCTTGACCAATAAAAACCAACTCATTTAAGCGGTCTCCAAACCTTTTATCCCATTTATTTTCTATATAATCTTTGTTCTCCAAATAATCGGGATATTTGATACGCTCTGCGAAAGGCATACTTGTCCACCATACACCAGCGCCCTCTAAACGAGAAGAGCCACCAGCCTGTGAAAAATTATAAGCTTCATGAGGTTTATCGGCCATCCAAAACAAACCCTTAGACCTGATGATGTTATGCGGAAACTCTTGTTGCAGGTAAAGCATCCATCTTTCTGGATGAAAAGGCCTTTTATTTCTAAAAACAAAAGAACTGATACCATATTCTTCCGTTTCCGGGATGTGCTCTTGTTCTAATTCTTTTTGCCATCCGGCAGATGAGGATGCCTTCTCAAAATCAAATTGATGCGTATACAAAATATCATGAATGTTGACTTTAGAAAATACGGTTTCTATCACACCGGCATCGGGATTAAGTTTATTGATTAAAGCTTTTAGCAATGCTACATCAGCAGGTTTAACCAAATCTACCTTATTTAAAATGATGGTATTAGCAAACTCAATTTGGTCGGTCAATAAGTTTACGATGGTACGGTTGTCATCCTCCATTTCGGTAAGCTGCCTATCTTTCAATAGTTCTGATGTTCCAAAATCTTTAAAGAAATTATAGGCATCAACCACGGTAATCATTTGATCTATATAACTAAAGCGTGAGAGGTCTATCCCCTTCTCCTCATCCTTAAAAGTAAAGGTTTGCGCTACAGGTATAGGCTCAGAAATACCCGTACTTTCTATCAGTAGGTAATCAAATTTACCCTCATTAGCCAGTTTTTCTACCTCAATCATCAAATCTTCCCGTAAGGTGCAACAAATACAGCCATTACTCATTTCCACCAATTTCTCTTCTGTTCTAGATAAAGTAGCCTCGTTTTTAACCAGACGGGCGTCAATATTTACTTCACTCATATCATTTACTATCACCGCAACTTTTAAGTTCTCTTTATGATGTAAAATATGGTTAAGCAAAGTGGTTTTCCCGCTTCCAAGAAAACCACTTAAAACTGTAACAGGTAATTTCTTATTCATATTTGCTTTCTTTTGAAGCAAATATAACATGAGGAAAACATTAATGCAACAAAATTGCATTAATGTTTATTTATCGACTTAAGTCTAAACTTGCTCTGCGGTAAAACCCGCCTTCTTTACCGTATCGGCAATTTCCTGGGCGCTAATTCCTTCTGCTTCTACGGTTAGTATTTTATCCGCATTAACGGTATCAACTTCCCATTTGTTAAGTCCCTTAAGGCTATTTAAAGCTGGCGTTACGGTGGCAATGCATCCACCACATTTAATATTGGTTTTAAATTTTATAGTTTCCATGTTCTTGTAAATTATGATGTTAAATATTTTAAGCGTAAACTGTTTGTTACTACCGATACGGAGCTTAAAGCCATTGCTGCACCAGCCAGCATCGGGTTCAATAAAAATCCGTTAAAAGGATATAAAATTCCTGCCGCAAGGGGTATCCCGATAAGGTTATAAATAAAGGCCCAAAACAAATTCTGCCTAATGGTTTTTACGGTATGTGAGGATAGCTGTAAAGCTTTAGGCACCAACCTTAAATCTGAAGATACCAAGGTGATTTTAGCTACATCTATGGCAATATCAGAACCTTTACCCATAGCAATAGATACATTGGCCTGTGCTAAAGCATGGCTATCATTGATACCATCGCCTATCATGGCTACCACTTTGCCTTCTTGCTGCAATTTATCAACAAATGCGGCTTTATCCGCAGGTAAAACATCAGCCTGATAATGCTGAATACCTGTTTGTAGGGCCACAGCTTTGGCGGTTTGCTCATTATCTCCGGTAAGCATATACACCGCAATGCCTTGTTGTTGTAATTGCTGTATAGCTTCTCTAGAGCCTTCTTTCACCTCATCGGCGATAGCCACAACAGCCAAAACTTCTTTACTGTTTGCAAAATATACCAGTGTATAGGCTTGCTCTTTTAAAGCCAGTAATTGCTGCTGCAAATCATCAGCGATAGCTAAATTTTGCTGCTGAAGTATTTTATGGCTAGCGGCTACATACGTTTCTTGCTCAAAAACCGCTTCTACACCCAAACCCGTTAAGCTGTTAAACTGTCTCGGCTGTACCGTTGGCAAAGATTTTTGTTTTAAATGACTAATGATGGCCTCTGCCAATGGATGTTCAGACTGCTGTTCCATCGCCAATAAAACCGCTTCATAAGTTTCCAACTTATTCAAAGCTGCTTTTGACCAAAGCACTTGCTGCACTTGAGGATGTCCTGCTGTAATGGTTCCTGTTTTATCTAAAATGATAGCATTTACTTGGTGACCGGCTTCTAGCGCCTCGGCATCTTTAATGAGTATACCCTGCTCGGCACCTTTACCAATACCCACCATAATGGCGGTTGGTGTGGCTAAACCTAAAGCACAAGGACAAGCAATAACCAATACTGTAACCATAGCCATTATGCCTTGTGTAAAAGCATGCTCGCCGCCAAAAAGCATCCAAATGGCAAAGGTTAATAGGGCTATCAGCATCACCAACGGAACAAATATTCCGGCAATTTTATCTGCCAATTTTTGTACAGGCGCTTTAGAACCTTGGGCATCCTGAACCAGCTTGATGATTTGCGCCAATAAGGTATGCTCTCCTACCTTTTCTGCTGTAAACTTAAAGCTACCTTTTTGGTTTATGGTACCCGCAAAAACGATATCGTCTGCTTGCTTGGCTACAGCAATAGGCTCTCCGCTAAGCATGCTCTCGTCTACAAAAGAATTGCCTTCTGTTACCCTACCGTCTACAGGTATCTTCTCGCCAGACCTTATCAAAATTAAATCTCCTACCTGAACCTGGCTAATAGGCACTTCTTCCTCGCCCCTAGCCCCTAAACGTATAACCGTTTTAGGTTGTAAACCCATAAGCTTTTTGATGGCTGTAGAGGTGCTAGATTTTGCCCTGCCTTCTAACAACTTACCCAACATGATAAAGACAATAACCACTGCCGCAGCCTCAAAATAAACATGCGGATGTAACCCTCTTTGATGCCAAAAATGTGGGTTAAAAGTATTAAAGACGCTGAAAATATAAGCTATACCTGTACTTAAAGCCACCAAAGAATCCATATTGGCTTTGCCATGTTTAGCCTGTTTGTAAGCATTGATGAAAAAACTTCGGCCGTAAAAGAATAAAACAGGTGTGCTTAAAACCAGCATCAGCTCATTGGCATAAGGCATATCCATCAAAAACATCCCTATCACCACTATTGGTGTGGTTAATATAGCCGCTAAAATAAAATTATGCTTTAAGCTATGGTAAGCCTGCTGCTGCACCTCTTCCTGTTTTTCTTGTGCATTTTCTTCGTCTATAATGATATCATAACCCACGCCTTGTAAAACTTTCTGAAAATCTTGCGGCTTTACCAGCTCTGGGTTAAAGCTTAGCTTAACTGATTGACTGGCATAATTTACCTCGGCCTGCTTTACACCTTCTTGTGCTGCAAGCATAGTCTCTACACTTATCGCACAACCCGCACAAGTCATCCCCATTACCGGGAAGTTTTGCGTTTTTATTGTTGTTGCCATCTTTTCCTCCTTTTCATAACACAAATTTACTGGCTTTAGTAGCTAATGTGTTATACAGTTTTAGGAAAGTGTTATATAATTTTTGTGGTGGGTGGTTTATGAAAGAGTTTGGAGGAATCCTCTTGAGCTCGTTTGCAATGAGGTCTTAACTTGGTGTGGCGATGGTATCGCTTTTTTTTTAACCACGGAGAGCGCAAAGGACTCGAAGCTGGATGTAGAAATTGCCTCACTCTATTCGATGATTCTGTCAAGCGAAGAATGAAGCAGTCTCTCTGGCTTGCGTTGCCTTCAAACAGTACTTAACATGAGTGAATGATTACATCGTTTTTTACCTACTTACCTTAAATATTCAAGATTTTAATCTCCACCAAAGCCCTAAAACCACCAAGCCTAAGAAAATCATACCGAATATGATTCCAATAAAACTCCCTTTCCTTTCCACTTCCTTTTCTAATGCTTTATGAGTCGTTTTCTTTAGCAACTCTTGTTCTTGCTGATGGGCTTTAATACTACTGCTTTGCTGTTGATGGATAGCTTGCGCTAAACTGTCTTTACTCCTGCTTTTATAAACTTTCACTTTAATAAAGCCCGGTCGCTGCTTTAGGCCGCTATCTGGATGCCAGTAAAACAGTTCATCCATTTCTAAGACGATACCTTCTTTTACTTGCTGCTGTGTAGCGCTTATCGTACTGCTTTTACTTTGCAGGCTATCTTTTATCATGCTAGCCTGTTTGGTCTTTTCTAGTTCTGTGAGGAGTTGCTGATATCGGGATTTCTGACTTGAACAGGCTGTTAGTACAAGCATGAGAAATAATATTATAAGTTTTCTCATATACTCACCCTCCTTTCTGTAATCCAATCTGCCACGGCATATAAAGTACGTTTAAGCCTCCGCTTGCGGTAAACCCCATCACCTTCTCTGCTTCCTGCTTCATTGGTATTCCCTTCAACGGTGATCACGATGCTTTCGCCCCATGCATCTATAAAACCACAATGGGCAATACGTTTTTTGGAAGCGTACCAAATACCAAATACATCTCCTGCCTGTGGCTGTATCTTTTCTTTCTGCCAAGTATTTTCCCAGATGATACGCTTTGC
The DNA here is from genome assembly GCF_008195825.1 of Pedobacter aquae. Lineage (NCBI taxonomy): Bacteria > Pseudomonadati > Bacteroidota > Sphingobacteriia > Sphingobacteriales > Sphingobacteriaceae > Pedobacter > Pedobacter aquae. Next base: position 919,621 of record NZ_CP043329.1, on the reverse strand, counting down.
GGGTAATAATGCCGGACTCCATGCAGTCTGTGGATTACTGATACCTGCTTGGCCTAAGCACCAGCTTACAAAGGCGGCACACCAGGGAGCGCCTTTGCTATGGCCAGTATATTTGAGATAGCTTTCTACTTGACTACCGTCGTTACGGTTGCTTTTTTCTCTTATGCCTATTTCTTGGCTGTAGATACGTTTTAACTTTGTTCTGTTTGCTGATAATGTTCCTGCTTTTACAGAATGGCTATGAGTGTGAAGATAAAGCCATAGAGTAAAAACAAATAGAAACTTAAATAGATGATGATTTTTTGCCATGAGGATAGATGGTTAAAGTGTGTATAAAATTGTTCTTTGGAGAAATTGCCCAATACTGGCCAGATATTTTCAATCAGCCACCAGGTAAGTGCTTTAAATAGCAGGAAAGCTAGAATGGCTAATAGGATAGCACTTAGGATGCCTGCATCTAGCGGGGCGGCATTGCTATCTATTAGTCTTAAAATTGTTGAACTGTACAAAAAAAGAACTAATAAAAATATAATACTAAGTTGTTCTTTATAGATACGGATGGGAATACTGTAAACCCATCTTGGAGTTATGTATATACTTTTCATTTTAAATATTGCTTTAGAGTTTTATACTATGCATTGGAAACCTCCGAAGTACTTACTGTTGGATACCGCTTGTCTGTTTATAGCTCTTACAAAGGCGTAACATTCGAAACCTTCATGGAGGCTATTTGGAATTGTAAAATGATGACTTTGTTCATCTTTTCTGAATTTTATAAGCTGTGTTATCCAGCAGTTTTGAATGGCGCTGTAGCAAGCAATAATGAGTTCACTTTGCGTGTTAACTTTTCTGCTATTCCAACTGATTTCGAGCTTATGCTCTTTCAGTTTTATGTTGAGTTTATCAGGTAAACTCATCTTTCCTTTAGTGAGAATGAGTTTAGAAAAATCAATAAATAAATGAGGATAAACCCCACCTACAATACTTTTTCTAATTGCAGAACGATTCCTTTTTTGGACTTCAATTTCTTCATTTTCTATAGCTCCCATTTTAAGGACATGAGCTGCTGTGAGTAGAAATTTATTGGCCATTACAAAACGGCTTCTACATTCTTCTTGCCCTGGTGTTGGATGATGATTAGATTTATTTTGTGAAGCTCTTCTTACGATGGTGCCTTTTGTACCCTTACAGAATATAAGGTCACCTACTTTCCCTGAAAGACCTGCATAGAAGCTGTCTGATTTTATGAATGCCATGATATTGGTTTTTAAAATTGTCTGACACCTTGCGATGTCAGACAAATAGATGATTAAAGTTGGGTTACTTGGATGGTTTCATTTTCGGGCATATCATATGCCTTTATGATGATACTTGATGTTGCATAATCAGGATTTGCTACTGTTGTTGCATAAATCCATTTCGATACATCATCTTGTTGGATGGCGTCTCCTTGTTCTATCAAAGCATTAGAGGCGTCTCTGATTTCTACTTTGACAGCTGTAACCATAAAATTATCATAAACAGTTGCTTCTACTTGATAACCTATTTGGCCCGAGTATCCATTATAATTAGGATTGGCCTCAATTTCAGGGGCTTTCTTATAATCTGCAAAAGCTACATTATAGGCGCTTTGACCTGCCTTTGCAGCGGCCTGATATAAGGCTTTTATAGTTAAATCACTGATGGCTGCTTTTGCATACCTTGCTGCTTTGATAAAGCGTTCCCTTACTTCTAGTTGGTCGGGATTTGGATTATCAACCCTGACTTTTGGTCGGTCTGATACGATTGTTTTTCCTGCCCTTTGTCTAAAGACCAGTAAATCGCCTATTAAACCTGATAAACCATGTGTGATGACGTTGTTTCTTGACTTTGCCATGTTGTTAAAATTTAATGTGAAAAAATAAACCTGTCTTTGTGCTGATACCGGTATAACGCTTTGGACATCACAAACCTAAAACGCTGATTATTAATATCCTATAGGCTAACATTCAAAAGAACATCATAGAACCTTATGCAACCTTTATAGAACAAAATAGAACCTATTGCTTCTTTCAGCTTTTGCTGCTTCTGAACTAAAAATCTTAGAAAATTCATTTTTTGGTGTTTTCTTCCTTCGGTGTTCCTTCGGATTGCTCTGTGTGATCTCTGTGTGATGTATGTGTTTGGTGGTTAGTTGGTTAGTTGGGTGGTTAGTTTGTTAGTTGGTTAGTTGGTGGTTAGTCCTGATAGCTCGGGAGTTGGGTGGCTATGGTAGTGAAACGCATACTGGTTTTTGAAAGTAGAAAGTCAAATTACGGTGTAAAAAGATGCCTAAATGTTGTGATAGCTTGGAAGGTTGGAAGGTTGCTTGAAAGTGGAAAGATTATTCTTCTTGCGCTCGTTTGCAACGAGTGCTTATTATGGCTTTTCGATTTTATCGATTGATGTCATCATATTTTATTTTAAACATCTTTAAACAATTGTTATCCGCCTCTATCGCCGGCGGGGCTCGTTCCTTTTGTCGCCCAAAAGGAACCAAAATACACTGGCTCGAAGATTTTCTTTGAATGTTTCTGCTGAGGCTGGGATAATGCTACCCGAAAATCTTGCCATGCCGGAGTTCTGCGTAAAAGGAGATGTAATGCTAGGGCTTGATATGGTGGAGCCTAAAGAGAGTTTTAAAAGTAGAAAGTACAGAGTAGAAAGTAGAAAGATGCCTAAATGCTGAGATAGGTTGGTTGGTTGTAAAGTGGAAAGATTGGAGTAGAAGGTGCCTCCTCCTGCACCTCCTCTAAGAGGAGGACACTTTGCAAATGGCTTAGAGCTGCATCTTTAAAAGAAAGAAGACTTTCTATTTCATACGCTTGAAAGGTATACCGCCAGTGTCTCCCTCTGGAGGGAGAATGAAAGAGGGAGGATTTTTTTGAGTAGAAAGTCAAAATTATGGAGTAAAAAGATACCTAAATGTTGTGATAGGTTGGTTGGAAAGTGTAAAGTACATCAGCAGTAATTCTTACTTTCATGAGCAATGAAATCATGAAGAGGAGAGTCCTTAATGGCTCTCTCCCCATGATTTGATTAAAAATTATAAAGAAGACTTTGTCTATAATGCTCAGGTATCTCTGTGGCTTTGTTCTAAAATTCTTTGGATATGGGATTTTCTGTACATATTTTTTCTGCCCATCCTGCTAGGCTCTATAATTTTTTCACACTGCCAACGGTAAAGAGTACTCCGATGAATTTTAAAAAAGTCTCTTACTTCATAAGCATCCATCCATTCTTCTTCTTGTTCTAATTCCTGTTGTTTATTTAAAGTAGTAAGTATTTGTTGGAGTAACGTTTCTACATTTAACAGTATGTTAATGAGTTTAAAAAATTTTGTCATGTTCTCAGTTATTAAGATAGTTAGTCTTAAGCAAAAGATTTGTTTTCTGATGCTGTGAACTTATATCAGGTAGATTGCTACAGTAATAGCAGGATAATAGGAAAGGGATTGCTGCAAGCTATATAAATCTAAAATAAAAATATTTATTAAAAAGGAAATAGGTGGAGAAGTACAGAGTCAAAAGTATAAAGTACAGAGTAGAAAGATGCCTAAATGCTGAGATAGGTTGGTTGGTTGTAAAGTGGAAAGATTGAGTAGAAAGGGCCTCCTCCTGCACCTCCTCTAAGAGGAGGACGCTTTGTAAATGGCTTAGATCTGCATCTTTAAAAAAAAGAAGACTTTCTATTTCAAACGTTTGTAATTATGCCGCCAGTGTCTCCCTCTGGAGGGAGAATGAAAGAGGGAGGATAGTTTTGAGTAGGAAGATGCCTAAATATCCTGATAGCTTGGAAGGTTGGAAAGCTTGGAAAGATTGCCTAATGATGTGATAGCTTGGAAAGTGGAAAGTAAAAAAGGGATAGAGCCTCCTCCTGCACCTCCTCTAAGAGGAGGATACCTTGCAAATCGCTTAGAGCTACATCTTTAAAAGAAAGAAGACTTTCTATTTCATACGTTTGAAAGTTATGCCGCTAGTGTCTCCCTTTGGAGGGAGAATGAAAGAGGGAGGATATTTTTAAGTAGAAAGTCAAAAGTACAGAGTAGAAAGATGCCTAAATGATGTGATAACTTGAAGGTTGGAAAGATTGACTAATTTGTTAGCTCTTCTTCTTCAAACCAGTTTAAAAAATACTTCAATCTTTGACGAGCCACTATGGGTTCTTGTTGTACTTCTGATATATATTGTAACTGTAAGCGACAACGAAAATTGCTTAATCTTTCGTAACCCGTAATAACAGAGCGGGAATAAATTTCTGATCTATTGATTTGTATAAAATGTGCTTTATCTAATTTTTGCATGTGAAGCTGAATAGCATCGTTACTTGTGTAAGACCTTTGGTTTTGGGTATATATAATACCTACATTTCCTTTTTTTATGATAGCTGCAATGTCTTTTGAATTGATTTTAAACACCTTATTTCCTAAGTTCCCTTCTATAAAAACATCAGGTTTTTCTCTTGATGCAATTTGCTTTTGATGTAAACGTATATAATACCAGCTCACATAAATAATATTCAAGCTTAATAGCATCCATAACACAATCTGGAATTCTATCTGCATATAACCGCTCGCCTTAAAATCATTATTGAAAACCCAGAAATATAACCTTATAGCTAAATAGTTTAAGAGTAAGATGAATATTAGGCCCAGTAAGCATTGATATAACAATCTTTTATACCAATTCTCTTCCCAAGGTAAACGATGATCTAAATAAATACTGATAAGGTGAACACTTTGTATGATAAAAACAGCAATACCAGTACTGTAAAGCATAGCAACATAATAATTTGTCTGTTGCATGATTTGCCAAAAAGATTTTGTTTGTGGAACTACGATTAAATAGTGTGATACAAGTAATGGAACTAACAAACGAAGATAAAAAGGAAAATATTTCTCGGATTTAGCTTCAGGAATGAGGCTTTTTTGTTTCATAGGTAATAGATTTAAGCTTCTAAAACCTAATATAATATCTCGTTAACAAAAAAAGCAAGAAAAAAAGCAGATTCTAAGCTTAATTTCTATAAGATTCAACATAATCATCAACAAAACTTAGGCTTCTTCTAGAATCTCTGTGTTATTCATCATTTAATTTGTGTAGTTCGTCATTTTAGGGGTAAAAAACCTTCTTATTCTCTATAAAACACCCTTTACATTTGTTTAGCCGGCCGGCCTATCTATTCATTATTAAAAAATATTCTATGGAAAAAGTTCCTTTTACTCCCGCTGGTTTACAGCAATTATTAACTACTCTATATGCTTTGAGCGACCAAGAATTAAATTTAGTAGCTGATGCCTTACACCAGAATTTCAAACTCTGGGTTGCAGAACATTTCGACTTAGATGAAGCTCAATTAGCTTACCTCTATAGTCTTGATGAACGCTTTGTTAGTCAGGCTGCTGCTAGAGGAAGCTATTTTATGGCTCATCGTTTACCAATTGGTCTTAATAAAATGAACGCATCAACTGTTTCAGATGATGGTAAAGACCGCGGAAAACTGCTCAACTTAAATGAAAGTAGCAATAGCAATTTTACGCCCGAGCTGGCTTATAGCAATCTTGAAGTTTTAACTTTTAACATCACCTATTTTAATTAATCAGTGGGATAGCTGCAAGATATCCCCTGTTAACAGCTGGTGGTGGCAGTAAACACCACCGCTGTTCTCACATTTTCTACCTATGAAAGGGGGATGCCGAAAACCCTTAAAAAGAGTAGGCATCATCATGTAAAACTCTATGGCTTCGAGGTGTAGCAAAGCCAAATCTACGATGAAGAAAAAATTCATCATTCCTATGATTGCTGTAGCAGCAATCTCAGGCGCTGTTTTATTCTCTGCTTTTAAAGCCAATAGCAGTAGTATTGCAGCTCAAGAACTTTGGTTTCAGTATGATGGTAGTGGCTCTGTAACAGACCCTTCCAACTACAGCAGTGGTATGGAAACGCCTCCGGGTTGCGAAGGTTCTGAACAAGTTTGTGCCATTAGAGCGCAGGAAGGTGCGCCAGGCCAACCAGACATTACCTCTGCTTTGCAAAGTCAAATCAATGCCGCTTTGCAAGACCCTTCTACACAACAACAAGATGTAAGATTGCGTAGTGTAGAATAAGAACCCCCATTTCATCCGGGAGAAGCCTATCCCCTCCCGGATGTTCTTTCTATCTATCATTTTGTGCTATTCCTGATAATTGTATGATACTTTCTGGTATCGGAAAAACATAACGCTTATCATTGGGTAACAAGGTAAACGTTCGGTTTCCTAATTTTCTTTGTAATACCTGAGCAAATTCTGGCTCAAAATTTAAACGTCTTAAATCAGCCCATCTTAACCCTCTAAATATCAATTCTTTTCTTCTTTCAGCTAAGATGAGTCTTAATGCCTCATTGGCGTTTGCTGCTGTAAAAGGCACAAATGTATTGTCCCAACGGTTTCGCATCAGGGTATTTAAATCTTGTAGGGCTTCATCTTTATTACCTGCCCTTGCCCTACTCTCGGCCCTTGTTAAATACATTTCTGCGGTAGTGGGCCCCATTGCAAAAGTAATGGTGCTCTGCGCATAACTTCCTTGAAAGGCATAGCTGTTATCAGCGTTTCTTCTGAAGAAAAGTAACTTCCTACGGTCGCCGTTGGCATAACTAGCATAAAGCAAGGTGTCTACCTTGGCTCTAGCTACTGTTACATTACTGGAGCTAGCATAGGCATAAAATAACTTTTCACGATTGAAAATAGGGAAAGGCGTTGCGCTGTTATTGATGGTTTTATAGTCTAAAAGCTGATTATTTACTTGTAAAGAGGAATCGGCATATAAACCTGCTTGCGGATATTTACGCTGGTAAAGATACATTCTCGCTAGTACAGCATAAGCTGCCGCTTTATTGGCTCTTGTTGGCGAGCTGCTTTGAGCTGGCAATAATTGTGCTGCCTGTTTCAAATCACCTTCTATACGTTTATAAGTTTCTTCTAAACTAGCCCTAGGACTTGGCTCATTTACATCAGCACTTAATTTTAAGGGTAATCCTTTAGCCGTAGCGGCTATACTTTCCTGATAAGGCTCTGTAAAAAGTTGCGCCATTTCTAAAAGCGCATAGCCTCTGGCGAAATAGGCAAAGCCTTGTATACGCTTATATTCTTCCCGTTCAGATTCTTGAATGCTTATTTCCGGAAGGGTTTCTAAAACAATATTGGCATTAAAAATGGTTCTGTACCGTCCGGCCAATGTTCCGCCATCTCCATCTGCTGCCGTATTTTCCCAGATATAAATATTCCGGTCTCTTTCTGTGGGTACAGCATTCCATAAAGCTTCGGTATGATAGAAGTTATCTGCCGCTACTTCTGCTATAAAGGAATAAAAGTTGGTGGTATTGTTATCCAATATAGCATTCATATCTCTTAAACTGGTTGGTACTGCCAAACTTTTATCTGGCTTGGCTTCTAAGAAATCCTGACAGCTGCTTAGGCTGATACCTATCATCAATAGGATGAGTTTTACCTTGATGATAAGCTTCATGTTTAAACTTGCTAGGCTATGTTTTCTTTGTTTGTGTATACTTGTTTTCATGTCTTTTGCTTTTATCATTTAAAATTCTGCTCTTAATCCTAATGCATAAATGGCTGAAGGTGCTATGCTATCAAAACCATAATCGGGGTCTATATTCCCTTCACTTGCTCTCCAAATGATTCCCAGGTTATTGGCATAAGTAAAAAGCTCCAATCTTCTAAAAGGTAATTTCTTAGTTGGCTTGGGTAAAAGCTGCCATCCAAAACGTATATCTTGCAGGCGAATATGGTCGCCTTTACTGACCGTGATTTCAGAGTTGTTATAAAATATATCCCTGTTGGCTATAGCAGGATAAATCTTTGATGGTACTTGGGTAAAAGCTTCATCTCCGGCTTGTTGCCAGCGTTTGGCATAATCGGCATGACCTTTTCCATTGGCATAGAGTTCCGTATAGCTGATACTTCTGCTCCTGAAATAGTAATCCAGTCTAAAAGTGATATTCATGGATAGGCTAAAAGCTCCATAGGTTAAAGTATTACGGAATGCTCCATTGTATAAAGGAATTGCTGAACCATGCAGGACCAATTCATCTAGTGGAGTATTGTTCACTATAGCGGCATAATCTTTACTATTTACTCCGGCTAGTTCACCTACCGGGTCTCCATTTTGCCCATCTAAACCTCTCCATCTATAACTAAAAAGTGGAAATACCGGATAGTTTTCTACCGGATTGAGTGATATTCCATTCCCTACCAGACCAGATACAAAAACATCTGCTTTATATCGGGTGATTTCTGAACGACTATGTGCTAAGGAAAGATTACTTGTCCATGCTAGTTTACCTGTTGTATTCAGGCTATTGAGCTGTAGCTCCCAACCACTACCCTTGCTGGATGCTCCGTTGAGCGTCAAAGTTGTAAATCCTGTGAATGGGTTTGCAGGTTCTATCCCTAAAAGATCTGTAGTTCTTTTGCTATAGATATCAAAACTACCGCTGATACGGTTATTCTTACTGGCAAAGTCTAGCCCAGCATTAAAGGTTCCTACTTTCTCCCATCTAAGTTCGCCATTGGGCGGACTTGAGATATTGGCATAGGGTAAATTGGTAATTGGGTTTGCTCCACTAAAATAAGTGAGCGTTGTGAGTGCCGATAAGCTATTATCTATATTACCTGCAAAGCCATAAGAGCCTCTTAGCTTAAGCTGTGGTAACCAGTCTAACGCATAGAAATCTTCTTTGGCTATATTCCATAAAGCACCTGCCGACCATAGTGGTACGCCTTTCTCATTGGTACGTACTCCAAAAATGTTTGATGCATCTTTACGCACACTTGTAGAAATGGTATAACGTTGTTGATAGGTATAAGCGGCATTTGCATAATAAGAAACATACCTATTGAGTGTTTCTCCAAATGCACCAACATAAGGTATTCTTGCCGATGGTGATAAGTTTTGGAAGCCCGGGAATAGCGTTATATAATCTACTGGAATAGCCGTTAAGACATTCTCATCATAACCATAAGCTCTATTGCTGCTAAAGCTACTGGCAGCTTGCCTGATTTCTGCTCCTGCAATAGCATGGATTTCATGATTTGTCCAGGCTTTATCAAAACCTAGTTGTGCCCTTCCTGAATGGGCTTGCTGGTTCGACCTAAATTCATCTAAGATGCCTCCTAAGGGAATGGGCCTGTTGAGCAAATTCCCTGAGACTTGGCTGTAACGGTTGATTAAATTCCTGCTAAAATAGGATGCAGCGGTGTTGAGGTCTTCTCTATCCGTTACACCTTGTTGATATTGATATTTCAGTTCTGCTGATAACCAGCTTAAAACCTGATAGCGGGCAGCTAAATCTGCTATTAATGTTTGGTTATGCTGCGTTTCTCCCGGAAAGTTAAGCTCATCTAGCGGACGGTAATTCCAATCAAGCAATTGGTTATTACCTATGGCAGCAATACTTCTGCTACGGAAATCCTTTTCTATGATAGCGGGGCTACCATCTTCATTTATCAGGCGGGCATAAGGGTATAACTGACGGTTACCTATCAGCAGGCGACCATAACCCATAGCTGCCGAGCGGCTTTGCCCTTCTTGTTGGTTAAAACTGTATTGCAGGTTACTTTGTAGTTCTAAGCCTTTTAAGGGTTTATAGCTATTGTTCATCCTTAAGGTGCTACGCTGGCTGCTATTGCTTCTTAAAGCTTGTAAGCCTTTGTCATATCCTGCCGAAATGAAATAGCTATGCTTAGCACTTCCTCCTTTTAAGTTTAGGGCATACTGCTGGTTCACTTCTCTTCTGTATACCGCATCTAGATAATCGTTTCTGACATCTAATTGCTTTAAGTTATTGATTTGGCTATTGAGTGCTGCTTCTGTGATACGTCCTTCTCTTCTGGCGATTAACAATTCTACTACTGGGCTTAATGCTGGTCTGCGTACATTATTCTCTAAGCTTGTGAAATAGCCTCTTGAAAATAAATCTATCTCATTGTCTATATAATCGCTACTGCTCATGATAGGATCATCAAAGAGCCGCGGCTTTGCAGTGATATTGATATTGTTATTAAAACTGAGCTGCATGCTTTGGTTGAGCTTTCCTCTTTTAGTGGTGATGACAATCACGCCATTACCTGCTCTTGCTCCCCAGATAGATGCCGCAGCAGCATCTTTAAGAATACTTACCGAAGCAATATCATTAGGATTGATGCTGTTTAGCTCACCCTCAAAAGGGAAGTTATCTAAGATGATAAGTGGATTACGGTTGGCATTGATGGTGTTTACCCCCTGATAAGGATATTAGCATCACCTTGTGGAGCGTTAATATTAAAAGAACGTTTATCAAATAAAGTAGTAGCATTGAGGCCGTCTAATCTTTCTAAAATACCACTGCTCACATTTCTTTCCAACAGCTCGGTATTGAATTGCTCAAATGCTCCTGTTGCTCTTTCCTTATTGAGCTGCTGGTAACCTGATGAGATGACTACTTCTTGCAATTGCTTAGGGTCTTCCAATAAGGTAATGTTCAATCGTTCTGGAAAAGGCGTTTTGAGCCTAAATTCTTGCTTTTGGAAGGATAGCATGGTGATGCTAACGCTCACTTCAGTTTGTGTTGTTCTGATGCTGAAATTACCATTGGCATCTGCTTGGGTTGTTATGGATGAGGGCTCTACAGTGATGATGGCTCCAGCAAGGGGATCGCCATTTTTATTTTTTATGGTTCCGCTAATGGCTGTTCCTTGGGCCATAGCCGTATAGCGACTAAAGAAAAGCAAGCATAAGAGCGTTAATACATGTTTCATTTTGTTTATGGGTTTAGGTGATTTGTTAAATAGTTGGATTCTGTAAATACCAGAAATGGAATTTCTCTTTCTACCTGTTCCATACCGATATGGTATTTCCTTAAGGCTATTATCAATGCCTGACTATCTATAAAACCTTTAGGTAGGTAAAGGTCTAGGTCTAATTTGCCACTAAAAGCGGTTTCATCTATAAAAGGTAGATTTTCTTCCCGCTGGTTTAATTCGTAAAGCAAGGCTTCTAAACCAGCATTTCGCATTTGTTTTAGGGCTGTGTCTTGCTCAAAATTATTATAAGCTTTGCCGCCTGCCGAAGCTTGAATTGCTCCTAAGGCATGTAAGCGCCAAACTTTGGTTTTACGCTGTTCTAGCCTTACATCAACATTTAATGCGGTGTTTAAATCTTGTCGCATTTTATCTAGCCGGGCACTTGCGGGCAGGTGTAAAGGCATGGCCGATTCATAGCAATAGCTATGGGCTCTTTTCCAGCTATCTTGATTGATTTTCTCTTTAGGGAATTGATAATGATTTCTATCTGCTACCTCCCAAATGATTTGGTTGGCTGGATAGCCCAAGAATTTATTGATAGCCATCAGGTATAAAGTATAGCTGCTGAAATTGATGACCTGTGTATATACGGTGTTGCTATCCTTCCAGACTTTAAAGGCTGGCTCTACACCTGGCAAGTATGGCGCTACCATGCTGTAGCTTTTAAGCTTTTCTCTTAATAAAGTACTTTTACCGGGTTTAAAATCTATACGGTCTTCTTTTTGAGGTATTAAGGGCATTTTACCTGTTATAAAAGTTTTTAGATGTGCTGCTGTAACATAATCTAAAGCACTTGTTGCCTGAAACTGCCCTTCTTGATTAAGCCATACTACATGAGGGTGTAATTGATGCGGAAAGTATTGCTTTAAGTTATTATGTGCTGCTGCAATAGGAAGGTTTAACTTGATTTGGCTTTTTTGAAGCCATTGCTTTGCTATCTCGCCCTCTTCTGCTGTAACTGTTAAGATATGTAGCTGCCCGCTAAACTGCTCTTGCAGGCTATCTAAAAGCTGCATTTGCTTTTGGGTAGTTTTGCAGCTGGCATTCCAAAACACCAGTAGACAGGGTTTCTTCTTTTCTGGAAAGCTTATGCTACTGGCTGGGTTTGATAGTAAGGTTATTTCTTGCTGTGGTAAAGTACTGGCTTTGGCTAAAGCTTGCTGGGCTTTGGCTTTTTTGCTGTATGATACCACAACTAGCAGTAATACAAGCAGTTTAATAAGGTTGTACCTCCTAAAAAAAGGCCATAGGTATCCTATACGATGTTTATCGTTCATTTTTTTTGTGTTTGGGTTTAAGGATTTGTCACATGGAGCGGAGTCGAAATGTTATCATTAAGCACTCTTCTCAGATAGAAAAAACCGGCCGGGCTATTAACAGCTTTTTAACTTATTTCATGGGATGCAATGGGCCAGACCGGTTGATGTCTTTGCCCCTATACCGGACTTTTAATGATGTTTTTGAATAGATTTTTAAGGGATGCAGCAAAGCTTTTGGCTTTAATTGCTTTTTGCTGTTTGCTTGGGTAAATGTTGCTCGTTTTCATATTATGATGTTAACGAGTCTTATTTTGATGGAATGCTTAAATACATGTGGGACCGCATACCATAACACCTTAAAGTTTCTGACGCCTTACGTTGAAATGGATTTACAACAGTCCCACATCTATTTCGACGTACAAATATATACATCTACACATAGATATGGGTACTAATCTGTTGCTCTTGCTTCAACGGCGTCAGAAATGGTGTTGCAAGACTCTTATTAATACCTGTTTAAGTTAAAATCAAATATAAAAAAGTATTTTAATTTATGGTAATATTTAACCGCAATTTTTTTTCTTAATCTAAAGAACTTCAAAGGATTTGTAATAAGACTTTGAATGATTCAAAAAGATACTACAGAAATTAAGAGAAAGTTTGGTGAAAAAATCCAGCAAATGAGAAAAAAGAAGAATTTAACGCTCCGTAAGGTTGCTCAAAATTGTGATTTAGATGATAGTAATATTTCTAAAATAGAGAACGGAAAGTTCGATGTTAGATTATCCACTATTTTTGAGTTAGCAAAAGGTTTAGGTGTAGAAGCTAAAGAATTAGTAGACTTTAATGCTTGAAACAATATAAATGAATTAGCATTTAAAATTGAAGCTTTCTCATAGATTCTTAACTATCTTGTCATAGTAAAAGCGTAACTTCTAAAGGGAAAAGAGTTAAATAAAATTAAAAAATAGGAGTTTGTTAAAAGATGGCTGATATATTTTAGAGAGCGGACTAAGCTGCCTTAAGTGATGTTGTAACACTAGGTCTATAGTATTTTTCACGCATAGATTTGATTTTTTGGATAGAGTTATAGGCTAATATGATAATTATGGTTATCAATATGAGGTAGATGATATGTATGAATTTCATGGAATTTAGAGAAGATAGTTAGCGATAGATTTCATCATTAGTTGAATAAATATATCTTTCTAATACATTCAATTTATAAACTTAAAAATCTAATTTTAATCATAAAAAATACATAATCGATAATTTTTTTTTGTGTCTTTAAAATAGTAAGCTTTTTATTATCACTTTCGGTAGAAACTGGGTAAAGAGTTCTTATTTCCTTTAGTTTATGTCCTAATTTATCTACAAACTTTTCTTTGAAATATAATATGTACGTTGTTAAATTATAGCGGAAAAATAAGTGATCTTTCTCGGTATCCCAATTAGGACGATGTTCTTCAAATAGTTCAATAATTATTTTTACACCTTGCGGTAAATTCCATGGATCAAACAATGTTTCATCTCTAATAACAGTCTTGTTAAAATAAATCGTATTAAAGTCAGCAAAATAATGTCGTGAAAGAATATGAACAAAACTGTAATTTGTAATAATGTATTTGTTATTTACCACTTCGCATAACTCTTTTACATCTCTAGACTGTAAATATTTCTTAATAATAAAGTATATATAAAACATTAGACACTCCCATTTTAAAACGTTTCTTTTAAATAAATTATACCCAAAAGATCTCTGATTAAAATATTCTTTCAATATTTCTACTTTTTTATGATACTCATCCTTGATTTCTTTTAATAATGGACTTGATTTATTACCAACACTAAGTTGCTCTTTCCACCAAAAAAGAAGTTGATTAAATTTATTACGATCTAAATCAATCTCTTCTCTCGTATATTGCCTTGTTATTCCATTATAGGTAAATGAAATGGGCATAAGAAAGTCTAAATTATCATAATAAAATAGAACTAAATGATTAAAGGTAGCTTCATCTAGTTCTTTATAATCATAAGGATTAAATGCTAGATATTTAAACTTATTTGCTAAAATGTAATCAGGAGGGTTGAGTTCATTTTGTATCTCATCCTTAACAATATTTTTCATTAAAATAATTAAATATTCTTTTTCAAAAATCTTCAACTTTTTCAATTCATTTTTGCTTATTTTTTGTATGAAATATCTAAGAATATCCGCTGAATTAACATCCTCAAAACGAGGATCCGCTAACTGATTTGCTGAAAATTTTGGCTTAGACATTAATCGTTATAATTGTTAAAGATTGATTGTTTATTACTTTCGGGGAGATGTATAAAACTGTTAAAACAAGCGCAAAGCTTGATTTAACTAATGAAGCCCACTTTTGGGTAGGTGCTGTTATGTGCTGGGCTTCTGTCCGCCAGCATGCTAAAGTTATAAATGTCTAAATGTTGCTATTCATCATCATGCTTATCCTTCGAAAATATGTTTTTATTGTCAATGCGATTGTTAACATCTTTTCTATTCCAGTCAGGCGGTAAAGGTTTAAATGAATCGTCTTGGTCTGCTTTGATTCTTTCAAAATATTTGAGTTGAAATTCTCTTAGGGCATTGATGTTTAGGTCCTCAAGTATAATAGTATCATTTTTACCGCCTTTCAACTTCATTAAGTCTTTAAGCGCTGATTCTGCTGGTTGTGTCAAACGAGAGTCGCCGAATTGACTCGTATTAACTTGTGCAATATAGCAATGTAAATCTCTTGAAAGTGCTTCCACAATGTTTGAAAAGTAAGGAGTGTCTTTATTCCATTCTGATGCAATTAACAAGTCAATCTTTGAACGAAAAATACTTCTATGAAAGGTATCCGCAAGTTCAAAACAGTAATAAGAAGTAAAATATAAATTTCGCCAATTTATCAAGTCGTAACGATATGGTTTTGGTTTTGGCACTCTGTACCCATAACCTCTAATAATTAACTCTTCGACATGTGCATAATGGTTTTTAAGACGATATAATACAATAGCATCATTTACACCATTAATTTTTACAGGAACTATTGAAACAATGAAGTTATAACAAACGTCTTCAACTTTCCAATGTTCTAGACCTGCAATAATGGCCATTTGATTCTTCTCGCTATATTTTGCAAGACTTGATACAAATTCATAAGGAACAGAAAACTCAGGAAGAACAAAAATATCTGCTCCTCCTTTTCTTGAATCCTTTAAAAGTTTTGCAAAGGTCAAATATCGTTGATTACTTAAGTTAGGTTTACCCTTAATGCTGGATTCAATATTTGATATTTTGACTTGAGTATTTGCTATTGAAATTGAAGGTTTTTCGATAAACCGTTCATTAGTATTGATATGTAATTCATTTATTTCAACTTCATTTTCTCCATTAAGTTGCGTAATATTCTTGTGTACACGTGTAAAGAAGTCACTTATGTCTGGAGAGTCTGAAGTAAAGTGCGAAGCATTAATTTCTGAATATAGTTTGAATGCTTCATCTAGAATAAAATCTTCATCTTTCTTACTGTCGTTTAATATGCTTGTATATTGGTATCTTTCATCGCCCACAATAAAATCTTTTGAATTTTTAAGCAATTTATTTGTAGTTATTGCAATGCAACATTCCCAAAACTTTACAAGACGAGGTGAAAGCTCCTTTTTTTCGTCAGAAAATTCTAATTTATCAATTGACTTTTGTGAAGTTGGTAAGTTTCGGTCAACTAAATTTAATGGTGACCAACCAGAAGCTTTTGTATAGTTTAATAATGGATGCGCCACATAATTATGTCTAATTAAATTACACATACGAAATTTGTAAATGTAAAATGAACCAGGTTTGGTCAAAGTTATGTTATTCCAAAAACTTACATCATCCTTGTAAGTGTTATGGAATATTTCAAGGTCTTTATATGGCTTAGTACCTTTTTTAATAAAATCAGGATTTAGTGCTAAAGGCATTTCTAATGAAATGTCAAAATACTGCATTAAAGAATTTGCTACATTATTGTAAGTGATTTCTGAATCTTGAATCTTAGTAGTTTTATTAAGTTTTTGAATCTGCTCAAGAGTGTGTTTATAAAACAATACGAAGCCTTCCTGGTCTTCATTAACTAGAAGAAATGTAAATACTTTTTCCCAAAGTCTGAAATGTTCTAAATTATTTAACCCTTTAAAAAGTTTCAATAGCTTTTCAGTTTCCTTTTTGTCAACCTTTTTTGACCTTCGAAGTGCTGCAAATATTCTATTAGCTAAGAAAACGCTTAATCCGTAACGATTTTCCTTGTAATCTTTTAGTGTTCGTATTTTGCCTTCCGTTCCATCAAAAACTAAATGATATGCCTGCTCGTCAAAAGAACCATCACCCATTCCATCTTCAGGAAAATCTCTAAATTCACTTGTACGCTCTTCTAACTCTTGCTTTAATTTATCAATAACTGCAGTTGATTCTTCATTATCGAAGTAATACAATAATGTTTTATCCCCTTGAAAATATGCTCCTTCCAAGCAAGTGATTTTAAAAATCTTTTTTTCATTTTTTACTGAACAACATTCTACCTTATCATTGACTTCTATGGTTTTCAATTCATCAGGAAAGTCAATCAATTTCACCAATGGGTATAGGGTTTCTAAGATAAATCTTTCTGTTTTTGAAACGATGTATTTATTGAAATAATCTTCCTCTGTTTGTGCAAAAGTTACTTTCTCTTTACTCTTTTCTTTTTCATAGTATTTTTTGAAACTAAATCTTACACTTTCGCATTTTTCATTTTTATGAAAATCAAAGTCGGGATTTTCAATAACAATAAGAATATCGTCAACGTAACGACTATAATAAACTTGAGGGATTAACTTTCTGATTCTAATATCAAAATCGTTTAAGTAATAATTGGCAAGGACATAGGATGAAGCAATACCAATTGGAAGTACCACATCTCTTGTAAGAATATTTTCAATAAACTTGTTGGGGTATTTCTTTTCGGCTAATTTTTTAGTAAAACGAAAGTGAAACTCTTTAAAAATATCGTGAATGTTAGAACCGCCTTTATAACCAGACTCACCAAATATAACTTTCTCAATTTCTTCAAAATTTATACGGACTGAATAGAAATAATCCTTGAGGTCAAGATTAATAAAGGCTACTTTACTTCCACTTTGTAACTTTCTTTGGGCTTCCTCAACAGATTGGTCTCTCCATTTTTGATATTGACTAAAATAGGGCTTAAATAAACCGCTTCCTTTTACAATTCTATCTTTCGATTTATTTAGTATTAATCTATTGCCAACACAACTTTCGTCAAGTTTTACATCTAATTTATAACCATACTGTGTCAACCATAAAATTGTTACAAGATGTAATTCGATTGGTATGTCAGCAAATACGGTGACCCTTTCAACTTCATAATGATCTTGAACTCTCTGATTGCTAAGAAAATTATCTCCATTATCTGTTTTTTTAAATTTCTTTGGGAGGTAAATTAGTTTGATATCGTCAAGAAATTGTTCAAATGTGCTTTCCTTCTTGTGATTGTTTATCCATTCAACAATTTTATCAAATTTATCTTCCAGCTTAACATTGAGATTAAAAATACCATTAGCATATGGTGTTTTCTTTTGACCAAATAAATAATCATCATCAAGTAAACCTGTTTCAAATTCAGCTAATTTTCTTCGTTGATATAATTCTGTCGTATCATAGTAAATATGTGATTTGAGTTTTATGTAAGCTTCTTTAAGTTCTTCTTTTGATATTTCTGACATCCTCATTGGTATAATTTCTTTTTTGTCTGTCTTATTAATGATTGCACTACTGGTTTTTTAGTCTTGCAGGTTAGTAAATATCCGTTATCCCATAGCGCATATCCACCCTATAAATTCATAATATGTTTAATTAACCTGCCCCACTCCATTAAGAACCAATTGCAATTTCCCTTTATACTCCGTAAGCTTTCCAGTTACACAAATACGTTTATGGTTGTATAGGGTGGCTGGTTCTTGAGGAAATTTAGCTTCATCACTTTTAAAAACCACCAATGTTATTGGTGCATTGGGGAAGTTACCGCCAAAGTTTAAGAAGGTTAATTTTTCTAAGGCTTTGGTGCTGTAAACGGAGTCGCAAATGGTTACAAGTTTATTGAGGTATTGTGGGGCTTCTTTTATAGAGATTTTAGTGGGCTGTTCTTTAGGTGTTTCTTGTGCTTTTATATTAAGAGATACTGCACATAAAGCAATTAATAGTATGGTATAGAAATTTTTCATAACGTAAATAAGAATTATATTGTAATAATAGAAATATTTTTCTTAAATATGAAAAGAATTGTTTTTGGATTATTAACACAAAAAGAAATAAATCATTAATGAGATTTATAGACCAAGCTTTCTATGTATTTCTTCCATTTCTTTAGCAAACTCAATACTTTCTAAAACTAGTTTTCTTTTATCTTCAGGCAAACATGGAATACAAGTTTGATACTGAATACCTTTGTAATGTACTTTGCAGTTAGGGCATAACTCCATATTTTTCAAATCATAGTTAAAGGCACACCTTCTACAAGCTGTTATTGTATCTTCAAATGATAGATATTTTATTTCGTCAGTTAAATAGAGTAAGAATGCTTCTTTCTCGATTATTTCTTCATTTTTATTTTTAGCCTTTTCTCTTTGAAACCAATATTTTATACTAGATAAATTGTGATTGTTTTTCCATTTTTTCGATATAAAACACTTATCCCGAACATCAAGAGCTTCTTCGTTATTATAAAAAATTGTGATGAGTTCTTCTAACGATTTATAAATTGGCTCATCAAACTCGTGTTGGCATACTGCACAACGATACTGAGGTAATTTCCTCACCCTCTTATTAGGACGGTTGTCTCCACAATTTGTGCATAAAGGAACAGCTATGTAATTATAGTTTTCTACGATATATTTCCTAAATTCTGATTTATCAATGTCAGAATTAATTTCTTTAAAAATTTGTGTGTATTTTCTTGTTACTTCTCTCTCATAGTCTGCATATTTTTTTGGATGAGAAAGATGCTGAATAGTTAAAGTATTTGTACTATCGCATATTTCGCATTTTTCTTTAAGAATTTTAGCTCGTCTTTCCTTCCAATCTTTTGTGTGCCACGAACGTTTCCCCCTTTAAAATCCTTCCAATATAGTTCCTTAGCAAGTTCTAAGGGAATTTCATCATTAGCTAACTTGCTCCTTAAATCAATAAGTTCATTGTAGGTCAACATTATTCGCTAATATTAATTGACTTTTTTAAATATTTTAAGATTCCGTGTCTAACTTATTTATAAGATTAACTTTTTGTGATCAGACTCCAAGTATCTCTTATTTCCTTACAAGAATTTTTAATGTCCACACTGATTTGAGCATCATTTGCTGATATATAAAGCTTATGAGCAAAGACATCTACAAGAATACAATTCTTATTCTTAAAGCTAACTTGTGAATTTCTTTCAAAAAATAGTTTCATTATGTACAACATATTTTCCGCTTCTCTCTTTTTTAATGGTGCTTTAGTGAAATTGAATTTTAATAACCCTGTTAAAGTAGCTCCTCCGTTTTCATAGATTAATATATCTGCCATACAGCCAATTCTCACTTCTTGTATGTAAAGGTGTTCTCTAGTTTTTTTTAGGTTACTATTCAGAATAAAAGTTTCTAATATAGGATTAAGGATAGAACTTAAATGTCGCATTTCGTTCAGTGCATTTGAAGAGCATATCTTATTCTTCTTGTTATCCCTATCTAGACTCTGAGCCTCTTGAAGAAGTATATTTGCATATCTCTCAAATTCTTCAAAATAAATTTCTGCATCAGGATAATTAGAAGAGAATGTATTGCAAATAATTTTTCTAGCTTCCTCGTAAAATCTTGGAATGTAGCTTCCTGGATACTTTGCCTTTGTTAAAATACTTAACTTAGCTTTAGCACTTGCCAATGGATAAGCCGCTAATTGTTTAAGAGATAATCTGGGTTCCAGTATAACCTTTTGAATCTCTTTTTGGACTTCATTTTTGTTTAAATCTTCATCTAATTCTTTAATTATATGAAGTAAATTTTCGAAATTAGTTTTCAACATCATTTTCCTCCTTTAAAATCATGCTCTCGCCTGATTGTGTTAATGTTAACAAAATAAAAAGCAGAACAAACGATAGAGGACTAACACATATTAACAAATTTATGAACACCCACTTTTGGATATATGGATTTGATTCATGAAAATTGCCGCTGCGAAACGGTATGTTTCCTATTTTCGGGAGCCTACTTAGAGGTCATCGGGGCGCTAACCCTGATGGCTTTTTTTGATAATGCTATCAAAATTATTAACTCTTATTCAAATTTAAGGTACGTTATGAAATATACAGTTTTGAGTTTTCCACAGATTGGTTTTAAAATTTAATCTGCAAATGGTTATTTTATATAAAAAACTTATTTACAGCATCTTATGACTGTGGAAAAGTTATTTTTTTACAATTATTTGGTATTTAAAAGATAATCTCTTATTAAAAGAAAATACTAAATTAAGCTTTTAAAAGACTCTGTTCCTATGATAACAATGTGATTAAAAGAAAGTAATAGTATTTTGTAAGCATCACCCTCTTGATAGTTGTTCTTTTTAATATAACCTTTTGCGTTTTTTCATTGTTTAGTTTGCATATTAAGTCGTCTGTTTTAGGTTATAGACTGAGTTTTCGATAAAGGTTATTTAGCAATGCAACAGTCTTTGTTAGATTTTAAATTTAATTCTTTAAACAATATATTATTCAATATCAAAACCACCTTCAATTATAAACTTTTGTAATAGATTGTGAACTCTGATATTTACTTTAAAAGCAGGAATAGTATTCCCTTCTACTTTTTCAAAATATGATTTTGCTTTGTACTTGTCAACCGTGTTTTTCAACTCATCGAAACGTCCGTATTCGTTGATATTTGCTTCTGTTAAGCCAGATGACATGAGTAATCGAAGTTTTGATTCATCTAGTCCGAATAGTGTTGAGATTATCTTTATTTGGTCATTCTTTGCGTTGAACTCATATTCTGTTATATATTCTCTAAAAGTTTTTCCGCTTTCAAGATTTGCAACACCTGTTTGAACATCTCGAATAAAAAGGTTTGCGTATTTCTGTTCTTCTTGTGTCAGAGTAGCGAATGATTTATACAATTCGTCCAACGTGTTTTGTAATTCTGTTGGGTCAACATCTCCTTTTTTAAGTTCTTTGATAAACTTGTCAAAACGAGAGTTCATATAATCTGAATCTATTTTGTCGGTATCTATCTCGGTCAAATAACCTTCAATTTCAAAAGGCACATCACCGCCACCACCGCCACCACCTGTATTAAATAGTTCTTTGTAACGAAGCGCTAGTATCAAATAGGTATTTTCATTCAAAGCCATTTGAATGGTTACCTTATCTTTTCCTTTTCCAAAACTGTAGGTTGATTTGTTCCAATTGAAGCCTTGAATTTTTGCTGCTTCTAAATAATTATTGAACGTCTTAAAAAGTATAGCAAATCGACCTATTTCTGATAAATTATCAGGAAGTCTCTCGAAATTATCAATTCCTGCTGTTATGAATAAGTTTTGAATTTCGCCGAAAACGTAATTCATCGAATAGAGATTGACATCTAAATGCTCAACAAAAAGTCCGATTGGCTTGTCGCCGGAGTACAGTTTAATCGCATCATTGATGTTGCGTTCCATTGTATGTGGCATTCGATAGTAGCGAATTGTTCCAAACGGTTTATCAGGTCCAAAAAGGCGATTGGTTCTTGAAAATGCTTGAATGATATTTTCATATTGAAGCACTTTATCCATGTAAAGTGTATTAATCCATTTGGAGTCAAAGCCTGTAAGCATTTGGTCAACTACAATCAATAAATCAATTTGCTTTTCGGGAGTTGTTTCAATTCTTAAATAAGGCTCTTTGTGTGCCAGTCTTGCCGCAATATCTTTTTTGAATTTGGCATGATTGGCTAACCTAAAATCTTGCTCATAGCGTTCATTGTAATCGGTCATTATTTCTACAAGACCGTCCTCTTTGTAGGCTGCATTCCCATTATTGTCAATGTGTGGATCAAATAATGCGGTGATTTTTAAGTGCGGATTTTTTACCTTGAAAAGACAGTAATAATGGATTGCATCAGCAATACTACTTGTGGCAAAAATGGCGTGGAATTTTCCGTTTTGGCTTAGCACAATCCAATTACTCAAAATATCTTCAACTACTTTTTCAAAATGCTCATCACGGTCATATTGCGCAGTTGGCAAATAATCTTCAATACCCCGAACGTAACGACCCGAAGTTTCAAAATGCCCTGCCATTCTTACTCTATTCATGTATTTATTAAATACGCTTGCTTTTCTTGGGTCTGCCAATGCTTCTACTTCATTGTTGGCTCTTGCTTTTTCCAAAGCAACAGCTAATCGCAAATCACGGTCTCTATATGTAAGGATTTTATATGGATCAAAACCCAAAACGTTTTTATCTCGAATACCATCTGCAATGCTATATCTGTGCAGTTCATCACCAAAAACGGTGGATGTAGTGTTTAATTTCTTTTGATTTTCATCTTGAATTGGAGTACCTGTAAAACCAAAGAATATAGCAGATGAGAATGTATCTTTAATCGTGATAAGCATATCACCGAAAGTAGAACGGTGACATTCATCTACAATAAAAACAATTCTCTTTTTGTTCATGAGTAGAATGTCGTGAGCATTTAGTCCAACATCTTCATCTTTGATGTTGCTCATTTTTTGAATAGACGTAACAATGAGGGTATTTGCAGGGTCATCACTTTTAAGTTTCGTAACCAAAACGCCAGTATTTTCCGTTGCTTGCACATCTTCATTTTCGTTTGCGAAACCACGGTATTCTTTCAAGGATTGTGTGCCGAGTTCAATCCTATCCATTAAGAAAATCACCTTGTCTGCATCTTGCGAATTAGCAATGAGTTGGGCAGATTTAAAACTGGTCATGGTTTTACCCGAACCTGTGGTGTGCCAAATGAAACCGCCTAAAGCGTGTTTGCTTTTCCAATCTGTTTTGGCCACTTTATCCGATATGGCATTGGCTGCAAAGTATTGATAACTCCGCATGACTTTCAAAACGCCATCGTTACTATCTGCTACGGTATAGAAACCGATTAACTGGTGAGCCATTGGAATAAACAATAACGAAGAAGCAATATCACTCCAATCATTTATAGGCTCATTATTGAAGTCTGCCCAATTGAAATAAAAGTCTTTATTGAATTTGCCATCTGGTCCAGGGTTGGCGAAATAAACCGTTTCTTTTGGCTCCATTGCTACAAAAATCTGAACGAGTGAAAACAAGCCTGAAAAAACTCCGCCTCGTGAATACTTTTCAATTTGATGGCAAGCCTGACTTACTGAAACTCCGTTCTTTTTTAATTCAATATGAATCAATGGCATTCCATTGATTAAAAGCATTAAGTCGCCACGTCTGTCGTTTAATATTTTTGACTTGGTTGGGAAAACAGGTTGTTGGGCAATTTGGTAACGGCTTTGCCCTGCTGCAATTTCTAATCGGTCATAAATTTTTAAACTTACTTCTTTACCAAAGTGCAATGTATCATCAGGGTTATCTCTTTTTATCGAAACTGTTTTGCCATTAATAAAGCCGTTTAATTTTAATGGAGTTCGTAAAGCATTTATCTGCTCCAATATTTGTTGCATTTCCCCTTCGGTCAATGGGAAGTCATTTAAACGGTCTTTGGCTCTGTTGTTCTCAAAAAGTATATTAGCCCAGTTTTTCAACAAGTCTTTTTCAGTAGGACGTTTCAAAACTTCTTTTTCCCAACCCTTATTAGAAAGAGCTTGTATCAATGCGGCTTCAAATGCGGCTTCTGATGTAAATGTCATACTGTACTAATTTTTAAATAAACATTTTGGCTAAAAATGCTTTTTTAATGTTTTGTAGTTTTATGATTTGTAAATCGTGATTAGAAATTTGATTGTCAAGGCTCAATAGGTATTTGGCAATCGCTGATTGTTCAGTTTTAGAAGGGTAAAATACTTTAAATCTTTCTACATCACTTTTTGAAACTGATGGAATGTTTGCCGATTGTTGATTTTCAAGAAATCTCCTTTGATATTTTTTTATGTAATAAAAAAGAAAATCAATATCAAATAATCCTTTGTCCAAAACATCAACAGAATAACAGCTATTACCAGCCCAATATTTCGTTCTGACAATGTTGACGAAACCTGCATTCGCTCCTCTGGCACTTATGACGATTTTATTAGCTTCATTATTATATTCATCATAGAACCCAGTATATGAAACTCCTCCATTATAAACTGGATAAGGACTTAAATCGTTTTGCCTTGTTTTGATAACAAACACACCTATTGTTGTTTTGCAAATACTACCTACATTGATTTCCTCCCAATTCCCCTCAAATCCCTTAAAACGAATCTCTGGAATAAGCTGCCCTTGTTTTGGAAACATTTTATCGAGCATGGCTTGTTTAAGCGATTGCAGCTTTGTATGTTTTTGTTGGTTTTCTGTAATTAGATTGTCTAAGTTTTCAAAGAAGTTGCCTATTTGGGTTTGTTCGTCTTTGCTTTTAGGAAAATACAGTTTAATAGAAGCTAAGACAGTGGAATTAATTGCTGGATAACTTGTGCCAGTGCAATTATTCAAAACAACTCTTACAAATTCATCTTTTTGAATTAGCGTAAACAAGAAACTACTTTCAATTACAGGTCTCATTTGAGCATATCCAGTTGAAAAGACAAAATCCTTATCTTCCCTATCAAACAGTAAATTATTCTTTTGATATGGTCTAACTGTTTGATAAAAAACGTCTCCTTTTTCTGCTAGTCTTTGTGCTCTTGAAGGTGCTGTTATTTTATATTCTTTTCTGTAAGAAATCATTTCTGTGCCAACTACTGATTCTAAGTCTACATAATTGAAAACATCAGGAATCTCATGCTTAGGATTGAATTTTGCAACGTCACCAAGTTCCCGCTCTTCCCATGCTTCTGTAAAACCGGCAAATCGCACTTCGGGATTTGTATTTGTTTTAGCCATTTTGCTTTTCGGTTTTTAAAAGTGATTTTAATTCGTTCAAACCTTTCATGTCAAACTCATTTCCTTCAAGGTCGCCAATCAATATTGACAAAGTCCTTTCTGCTGCTTTAATTTCTTTGGCTACATCAGAGTAGGTGATGGCGTATTTGTCTGCCAATGTCTGCGCCTTGTTGGTAAGGGTTGTGATAATGGTTTCGGGCAAATTGTTCAATGAAGAAACAACTGGAACAATCCATTTTAACTCAAGCAATTCAAATACTTGTTCATCAGTCAGGTTCTCAATCGTTTCTTTCGTCTTTAAATGTAGTGCTGCTGCTGCTACTTTTATTTGAGCTTTTAACTCTTTTTCGTCTACCAACAAAGTTGATGCTTTCACCATCTTGTTTTCAAAAGATTCATCAGGGAAAGTAAAAGTTGATTGCAATTCAAACAGGTATTTGTTGATATTTGCCTTGCCAAAAGTGCCGTCATTATTTGCCTCCATTTTCGACCAATTCACCTCTTTGTGCGATTTTATGAAGTTTTCTTTCTCTGGCTTTTTTGCTTTGCTTTCAAGCAAGTTTAAATACACCTTCAATACTTTGATTTCTTCCGTTTCCACATCAGCAAAAATTTCTTTCAGGTATTCGTTGAGCTCCTTTACTACAAAAGCATCATAATTGTCATTTAAAATACTTGTTTCCCTTTCTTCCTCCGAAAGTGAATCAATAATTTCTTCTAACTCGCTGGCTATTTCAGCCACTCTATTTTCTTTGGTTCTTAAACTGTTTAGCTCGTCTTTCAAATAAGTTTCCTGCACTAGTAAAAACGGCATAATTCTACCCATCCATCCGTCTTGCTCTTCTTGTTCAACTCCGTCTTTTTTCTTGGTAACCATGTTGGGGTCCACTTTTTTGGTTGCTTCAAACCCTTCCGTTTGTATAATCTCTAAATCAACATTTATTACGCCCCATTCATTGTCTAAAAGTTGGTAGGCTTCATATTTATCAATCAGTTTGATGTTTTCCAGTCGCTTAAATATGTCATCACTCAACACCGTTTTTTCTCTGTTGACTTTTACAGTTAGGATTTTGGTCAATAATTCGGTTTTTAAGTAACTGCCAAAATCGGCAAATGCCGTATTGAAACCGTTTACAAAAGCGTGAACGCTTTTGTGTTCCTTTATAGCTGTGTTGATGTCGTCAACAATCAGGTTTGAGTTAACAGGTGAGTTTTTGGCAAACAATGTATCTCGAAGTTTAGGAAAAGCTTCCCAAAATACTTGCAATTCGTCAATTTCATTTTCAGGAATACCGCCAAACATAGAAGCGTATATGTCCCAACTTTCAGGGTTTTCAGAAGAATCAACATAACGAGGAATATTCAGGTTATATTCATTCTCTCGGATTTCTTCTCGTGTTACAACTTTAGAAAATTTGGGCAATGTTTCACGATCACGAACGGTATCGGCTATTCGTTTAATATCTGACGCTCTTAGCTTGTTGTTTTTCCCTTCTTTTACGAAACCTTTGGATGCATCAATAATCAAAACATCTGTGTTGGTACGTTTCTGTTTAAGAATCATCACGATAGTTGGAATGCCAGTTCCGAAAAATATCGCTGGTGGTAAACCAATGATTGTGTCAATATGATTTGATTCGATTAGCTTTTCACGAATAATACTTTCTTCACCCCCACGGAATAACACCCCATGCGGCAATACAATAGCCATAATACCATCAGGCTTGATGTGAAAAAGGTCATGCAGTAAGAAAGCGTAATCTGCTTTTGATTTTGGTGCAAGTCCAAAACGTGAATAACGTGGGTCGGCTTCTTTGTGAACAGGGTCCCACTTTTGCGAATACGGTGGATTTGAAACTACTGCATCTACATAAAGTGGATTGTAACTATGAATAGGGTCGTTTTCGTCAAAGTATGGCCAGTCATACTCTAAGGTGTCGCCGTTACGAGTTACAATATTGTTCGGTAAAATACCTCTCATCACCAAGTTCATTCTGGTTAGGTTGTAAGTATTTTCTTTGAGTTCCTGAGCATAGTATTTAATGTTGTTCTCATCATCTATGTGTTTTGCAACGCTGTTTCCAATATTGATGAGCAAAGAACCCGAACCACTTGTAGGGTCATAAATTTGAATTTCTTTTTTGTCTCGCAAATGATGGGCGATTATTTCCGACATCAAAACCGATACTTCGTGGGGGTATAAAATTCACCTGCTTTTTTACCGGCATTTGCAGCAAACTTTTCAATTAGATATTCATAAATAAAACCAAGCACATCATAGTCTTGCCTGCCATCCATTGGAATATCCTTGATTAAATGTAGTAAGTCACGAATGGCTTTTGTTTGAGAAGCTGCACTATCGCCTAGTTTGCTAAGTCCAGTTTGTAAGGTATCAAAAATGCCATCAAACAATTTTTTGTGAGCAGGACTAATCAAACGGCTAAATGCAGAAAGAGCATCACGAACATTGGCAACATCAAAATCTTTATCTATGCTTATCCATGTTGAAAATAGATTATCATAAGCGATGAAGTAGCCGATATTACTTTTGATGTGTTCAACTGTTTCGGTATCTTCTTCGCTCAATGCTTTTATGTCTGCCTCCGTGAAGTCTTCTTTCTTTGTAAATTGAAGTTCCTTTTCTGAAAGGTATTTGTAAAAGATAAAACCTAAAATATAGTCTTTGTATTCGTTAGCCTCAATTTTTGAACGCATCTGATTGGCAGATGCCCAAATTTTAGCAGCGAGTTTTTGTTTGTTCATATTTATTCTTGTTTGAAACAATTAATACTTTGATATCACCGTCAAGGATTTACTCGATTTGGCATTGATGCCTTAAACTTGGTTCTTACATTACGAAAGTAGTAAACATTAGTTTGATAGATCTTTCCTATTTTATCAACAAGCCATGTTTGTGAAGTCTTTTTATCACTGAATATTTCTTTAACTCAGTTCACAAAATGATAATTAATTTAACAGGTCCAATATAGTGAATACACCCTAAGAAACAGTAAAAATATTAATTGAATGTTGTGGATATATTAGGCTCTTTTCTATTTTGACTTGAGTATAAAATTTCATATCACCCAATTATATTTTGAAAGGTATTGCAACCTACATGTATCAACCCCACCCCACCTAAACCGGGGCGAGGGCGATACCCCACAGGACATTTGAAGCTTTTGCGGAAAATGGACGAGGAGTTAAGCAAAGCACCGGACTGGCGGATGATAGTAGTACGGCATGGGCTTTTCTAATTAAAAATTAAAAAGGAAAAATTAAAAATTCAAAAGGAAAAATTAAAAATTAAAAATTAAAAAGGAAAATTAAAAATTCAAAAGGAAAAATTAAAAATTAAAAAGGAAAATTCAAAAGGAAAAAGAAAAATTAAAAAGGAAAAATTCAAAAGGAAAAAGGAAAAATTAAAAAGGAAAAAGAAAAAATTAAAAAGGAAAAATTAAAAATTAAAAAGGAAAATTAAAAATTCAAAAGGAAAAATTAAAAATTCAAAAGGAAAAATTCAAAAGGAAAAATTAAAAATTCAAAAGGAAAAATTAAAAATTAAAAAGGAAAAATTCAAAAGGAAAAAGGAAAAATTAAAAAGGAAAAATTAAAAATTCAAAAGGAAAAAGGAAAAATTAAAAAGGAAAAATTAAAAATTCAAAAGGAAAAATTAAAAATTAAAAAGGAAAATTAAAAATTCAAAAGGAAAAATTAAAAATAGATTGCTTCTTCGTTCCTCATCGCGATGACACAAAAATCTCTTAATCAATAATTCAATCCATCAAAAATCAATCAATAAAACTCACCATCCAGAACTGGAAACTGGAAACTCTCAACTAGAAACTGAATTAATGGCAGTTGGCAACTGAAAATCACGAACAAAACCACCTATTTTAAAGACAATTTTATCTTAATATGAAAATATTTGAGGTAAAAATTACACATTTTTCCCCGATAAAATAAGGCTTTACATACTCAAAAAGGCACATTTATATAAAATCATAAAATTTTGTTAATAAAACAACACACTAGCTATCAAACATTTAAAACTTTTTATATTTATTTTTGTTGAACAATTATTGTAAAACCTTAAACAAAATTTTATGATTTCATCAATTTTAAACGTGGTTGCTATCCCTGTGGATGACCCGATTGCTTTTACCTTCTTTACAGGGTACATGGCTATGTTAGCCGCATCTGTTTTTTTCTTCTTTGAAAGAGGAAGTGTAGACGGAAAATGGAAACTCTCTATGTTAGTTTCTGCATTAATTACTGGTATTGCTGCAGTACATTACTATTACATGAGAGACTATTATTTGGCAACTGGCCAAACGCCTACTGCTTTGAGGTACATTGACTGGACTTTAACGGTACCGTTAATGTGTGTTGAATTTTATTTATTAACTAAATCTGCTGGTGCTAAAACTTCTTTATTGTGGAAGTTGATCCTTGCATCGGTATTTATGTTAGTAACAGGTTACATTGGTGAAGCTTTCTCTGGTGGAGACAGCACTCAGGTAGCTTTATGGGGAACTTTATCTACCATTGGTTATGTGTACGTATTGTACTCTGCTTGGTATGGTGAAGTAGCAAAATTAGCTAAAAATACTGGCGACAGTACCGTTATCAAAGGTATCAATACCTTAGGATGGTTTGTGTTGGTAGGTTGGGCTATTTATCCAATTGGTTACATGTGTATGCCAGGTGGATGGTTAAATACCGGTTTAGGTTGGGAGTCTAGCAATGTAGATTTATTCTATAACATTGCTGATGCTATCAACAAAATTGGTTTTGGTTTAGTTGTATACAATATTGCTATCAATAGCAAAAAAGCTTAATTAACACACACTAACTAACAGCAAAACGGAGCCTTAAACAAGTTTTGTTTTTACAAGCTTTTTTAGCAGCAGTTTATGCAAAGTAACCCTACTTTTTATAACTATACCATTATTGGCGCTGGCGCATCTGGTTTATGGATGGCTTATGCTTTATATAAACATGGATTATTAAAGCATAAAACGCTTGTTATTGTTGAGCAAGACACCCAGAAGTTTAACGATAGAACTTGGTGCTATTGGGCTAAAGAAGAGCTTAGCCCCCAGCAACTGGCAGATAAGGTTTGGCATTATTCGCTTAACGCAGAGGCTACCTCTAAAAGTGGAAGTATTTTTCCCTATTCTTATTACCATATTAGAAGTAATGATTTTTATCTAAAAATGAAAAATCTATTAGCTAAATGTGAGAATATTAGCTGGTTATATACTTCTTTTGAGGATTATTCACAGTCTCCGGATTTGATGGTAAAAACCAAACAAGCATCTTGGAAAACCAGTAAGCTATTTTTATCTGCCTTAGCGGATGGAGAAGATGTTTTTAGCTCGCAGCCACTGAAAACTTATTTAAACAATAACGATAAGCAGCATATTTTAATGTGGCAGTCTTTTGTGGGCTGGCGAGTAAAAACCTTGAAGCCAGTTTTTAATTCTTCGCGTATGACTTTAATGGATTTTGATATTCCGCAAAATGGTCAAACACAATTTTTATACGAGTTGCCTTTTTCAGATACAGAATCTTTAGTAGAAATAACCCGCTTTGGTGAGGAAAAATTAAACCCCACAGCAGCCGAGGCTTTACTGAAAGATTACCTTGCCGCAAGAAACACCCCTTACGAAATTACAGAAACAGAAGTGGGCGCTATACCCATGACCACCCATTTTGATAGCAAGCGCAAAACTTTACATAAAAACGAAAACATTATTTTCTTAGGTACACTGGCAGGCGCCATAAAACCCACCACGGGCTACGGCTTTAAAAGGATGGCTAAATATGCTGATGATTTGGCTAAAGCGATGGCTACCCATGCTGCCTTACCCACCACTTATAGGCCTTGGCGCTTTAGGGTTTACGACACTATATTATTACAAATTTTGGTATCGCAGCCACAACGAGGTAAAGAAATATTTCAAACACTTTTTAAGAAACAACCTACTCCAAGAATATTAAAATTTTTGGATGAAGAAACCAGCATCAAAGAAGAGGTTATGATATTTTCTAAATTGCCTATCTTGTTGTTTTTAAAATCATTAATCCGCTATTTCACAAAGTAAACCTATGCTATACATCAACTCTAAATTATTTACCATACAAATGATTTTGCAGTTTGTATTGCTACTGCTTTTTTACTTCTTCCATTTTGGTCCAATTACGCAGGTTCTTCTGGCTGGTATTCTATTATGTAGCATAGGTATTCCGCATGGTGCTAACGACCATTTGTACCGTAAAGAGCAAAACTGGTTGGGAATGGCAAAATTTCTAGTGCTTTATTTAGGGATTATAGCGGCTTATGCTCTTTTATGGTATTTTATCCCTTTATTGGCGCTTTTGGTGTTTTTTGTGGTTTCTTTCCATCATTTTGGTCAGTCTAATTTCGAGAATGAGAACATCAGCTACTTCCCTTCTATTTTATGGGGTATTGTTTTGCTGGCTTTCCCTGTGGTTTTACATCTGGAAGAAGCGCTATTTATTTTCAAGGCCATGATTGGCAAGGGTAATTTTAACGAGTTCATTTATGATACCAGTCCGCTTACATTAACTAACTGGCAAATAGCAACCCTATTATTACTCGGTTTTGCTTACCTCATCAGCATCTATATTTACCAAAAGCAGCATCTTCTTAAATATTGCTTACAGCTTGTTTTGGTAACCTTATGGTACCTTTTCACGCCTTTATTATTTGGCTTTATTGTGGTTTTTTGCTTATGGCATGCGCTACAATCTACCCAGCACCAGGTGATATTCTATACCCAGCGGTATCAAAAACGTAAAAGAGATTTCTTTATAGCGATGCTGCCTTTTAGCCTTATTTCCTTAGCAGGATTTGCGCTCTACCTCTATTTCTTTGATTTTAATATCGGACAATCTTTCATCTTGCTTTCGCTGATTACCTTACCGCATGTATTGGTGATGCATAGGCTTTATGGGGGTTAGGGGGGGGTAGTTGGTTAGTTTGTTAGTTGGTTAGTTGGTTGGTTTGTTGGGTGGTTAGTTTGTTAGTTGGTTAGTTTGTTGGGTTGTTAGGTGGTTAGTTGGTTGGGTTGTTAGGTGGTTGGGTTGTTAGGTGGTTGGGTTGTTAGGTGGTTAGGTTGTTAGTTGGTTAGTTTGTTGGGTGGTTTGGGCGTTTGGTAAGATGCAGCGCTCCTTTTAGGAAACGCTGCTGATCTTTTGCTCATGAATTACTTATTCAAAACCAATTCTGCTACTATAGGATAATGGTCTGATGCCTGTACCTGATTTAAAACTTGATGACTTTTCACTTTAAAACCTGTTTTTTTATCAAAAGCAATGAAATCTATAGCGGTACTGTATTTATCATCCGGATAGGTTGAGGGGCAATCTGTACAGGTTCTGGTAAAA
Organism: Pedobacter aquae; assembly: GCF_008195825.1. Classification (NCBI taxonomy): domain Bacteria; kingdom Pseudomonadati; phylum Bacteroidota; class Sphingobacteriia; order Sphingobacteriales; family Sphingobacteriaceae; genus Pedobacter; species Pedobacter aquae. The sequence continues at coordinate 887,006 of NZ_CP043329.1, read as the reverse complement.
GCGCCATCCATAATGCTTAAGGTTTTGCTTTGCGGACTAGCATTCCAGTCGCCCGCTATAATTAAAGGCAATTTTTCAGTTTTAGTGATGTCTACAATCTGCTGTGCTTGCAACTCGCGGTTACCTGTCTCTAAGAAATCAAGATGCGTATTGACAAAGCGGATATAGTGTTTCCCCGGTAGTTTGATCTTTACCGTTTGCAAAACTCTAGGTTCTGCCTCGGCATCAGCCTGATTGGTTAAGCGGTATATTTGATGCTCGCTCATGGGGAATTTAGATAAAATAGCTATACCATAAGCACCACCTTGAAAATCTATCGCTTTAGCGAAATACACTTTAAGGCCTAGCTTTTTAGCTATCAGCTTTGCTTGGTTGCCTTTACCACTTCTTTTAGTATTTTCATCAATTTCTTGTAGGGCAATGATATCTGCATGACTTTGTTTAATGGCATTGGCAATCGCATCTATATCTATTTTACCGCTTTGTTCTTCTGCTGGCGGGTTTGCATGGTGAATATTGAAAGACATCACTTTAAGTAATATTTCCTGACTTTGAGCCCTTAAATCAGCAAAGTTGAATAATAAAAGGGCTATAAAAAACAGCTTTTTCATCTTATTTAGCTGTTAATTTTTGATACCTCAATAAAGCTTCTAGGAAATAATAATCGGCATAAATAAGCGGCACATTTACCTCATTATTGCTTGGTAAATTACCAGTGCTATGCTTCAATAAGAAATAAGGATTAGCTTGATCTGTATTGAGGTAAGCATCAGTACTTAAAGACTTTAACATTTGGATAGCTGTATTTCTGTACAGTTTAGCTTTTGCTCCTTTCACATAAGTACTCAACTCTAATAAGGCAGAACTGGTTATAGCTGCCGCCGATGCATCTCTTGGTGTAGGTTGGTATTGCTGAGGGTTAAAATTCCAATCGGGTTTATAGCCTGGCTGTCCAACATTAAAATCCCAATAAGGTATTTTATCTTTTGGTAGGTTAGGATGTTTGATGAAGAAATCTGCCAAACCGATAGCTGTTTTTAGAAATCTTTCGTCTTTAGTTTCACGATACGTAGTGGTAAAACCATGAATTCCCCAGGCTTGTCCCCTAGCCCAAGTAGAGTTATCAGAAAAACCTTGTAAAGTTTGTTGATGCAAGACTTTACCCGTTTGAGGATCATAGTTTACCACATGGTAAGAGCTATAATCTGCTCTGATATGGTTTTTCATGGTTTGCTCGGCATGCTTGATAGCGATATGTTTATAAATGGTATCACCTGTAACTTTAGCAGCATAAAAAAGCAATTCTAAATTCATCATGTTATCCATAATCACGGGGTATTCCCAAGTATTGATATTCCCTTTTGATTTACGCTTGTTCCATGATTGGATGCTGCCTACCACGGGCGAATATCTTTTACATAAAGACTTAGCAGATTGCACCAAAATCTCTTGATATTTTGGATTTGGGTTAAACCTGATGGCATTTCCATAGCTGCAATACATCATAAAACCAATATCATGATGCTGAGTATTGTACTGGTTTGTTTCTAAAGAATTTGTCCATGCTTCAGCATGTTTGCGCCATTTATCGTCTTTGGTAAACTCGTACATATACCATAAAGCACCTGGCCAAAAACCACCTGTCCACTCGTCTATTTGAAGATATTTCAACCTACCATCAGGGTATAAAGCGTGTGGATAATCTTTAAAATTTCCTTCGGTAGTTTTCAATAGATTTTCGTAAAGTGGAGCCGCCGTAGCAAAGCTTTTCTTTACAAAATCATCTTGCGCCTGGCTGCTTAATGCTAACATTAAAAACAAAGTTACTACCGTATAAAAACCTCGTTTTGTTGTAAATACAATCTTGTTCATATCTTAAATTTAAAAGGAATTATGGTTTTTCAAAAGCCAAAGCTTTTATATCATGACCGACGAGATGGAAAAAGTCCCATATTTATTTATCAGTTGTTGGTTATCAGTTGACGGTTATCAGTTGTTGGTTATCAGTTGACGGTTATCAGTTGTTGGTTGTCAGTTGCCAGTTATCAGTTGTTGGTTATCAGTTGCCAGTTATCAGTTGTTGGTTGTCAGTTGTTGGTTGTTGGTTGTCGGTTGCCAGTTTCCGGTTATCAGTTGTCAGTTTTGGGTTGAGAGCTAAGGATTTATTCTTAATACTCTTTACTTCGAGCCTCGATCGGCGGTCTTCGGACATCGGTCTGCGGTCTTCCGACAGCGGACCTCGGACAGCGGACTGCGGACATCGGACTCCCCCCTAACCATTATACCATTTTCTCCAAGTTCTGTATCATCTTAGCAAAAACTTCTGTATAAGGCACAACTTGCTTAATTTCATTAAATAAACTTTAAATATTTCTTTTAACGATGATTTTACGCTTTTACGGCTTTGTGCTTAGTTTGCTTTTCTTTTGTCTCTCCTTAACAGCGCAAGTAAAATTGGCTCGTGTTTTTACAGACCATATGGTTTTACAACAGCAGGCAAATGTAAAGCTTTGGGGATGGACCAAGCCAAATGAAAAACTATCGGTTTATAGTAGTTGGAACAAAAAACAGCAGACCATAAAAGCCAATAGTAAAGGCGAATGGTGGGTACAGTTACAAACACCAAAAGCCAGCTTTATTGAGCAAGAAATTAGGATTAAAAGTGCTTCTGGCGAGGTAAAACTTCAAAATATTCTGATTGGTGAGGTTTGGTTATGCAGCGGACAATCAAACATGGAAATGCCCATGAAAGGCTTTAAAAGTCAGCCTATTTGGGAAGCCAATGCAGCGGTACTCAAATCATCTAACCCAAACATTAGGGTTTATACTGTACCCAGAGGTTCTCAATTATTACCACAAGATACCAGTAAAACTTCCTTTTGGAAGGTAGCACAACCAGAAAGCATCGCTAATTTTAGTGCTACTGGCTATTATTTCGGTAGGCTTTTACAAGAAATGCTGCAAGTGCCAATCGGCTTAATCAATTGCAGTTATGGCGGTTCTGTTGCTGAAGCCTGGATGAGCAAACAAGCCCTCCAGGACTTCAAAGACATCAACATCCCGCAAAGGCAAGATAGTATAAAATCCCCTAATCGTACCGCTACCCTATTATACAATGCCATGTTAAAACCCATTATTCCTTATGCGATAAAAGGGTGTATTTGGTATCAGGGCGAATCTAACTACGAAAGACCAGACCAGTACGAGTCTTTATTCCCGGCTGTGGTAAAACAATGGAGAGAAGAATGGAAACAAGGCGATTTCCCTTTTTATTATGCACAAATAGCTCCTTATAATTATGCACAATTGCCTCCTTATCGTATTGGTGGCAAATATAATTCGGCCTATATCAGAGATGCCCAGCGTAAAGTAGAAGCTAAAATAAACAACTCGGCCATGGCTGTTTTGTTAGATATTGGTGAAGAAAACAATATCCACCCCATGCATAAAGAGCCAGTTGGAACCCGCTTGGCTTTATTAGCATTGGCTCAAACTTATGGCTTAAAAGGCTTCGGATATGCTAGTCCGGCAGTTGAAAGCACCCAAATCAGCGGAAGCGTTATCACTGTAAAATTTAAAACCGCCCCTAATGGCTTAACCAGCTATAGCAAAGAGCTTCAACAATTTGAGATTGCCGGGACCAATAAACAATATTATCCGGCGAAAGCCATTATACAAGGCAGTACTGTTGTTGTATCTTCTCCTATGGTAAAAGAGCCCGTTGCTGTAAGATATGCTTTTAAAGATTTTGTTGTGGGCGAACTATTCTCTACCGAAGGCTTGCCGCTTTCATCTTTCAGAACTGATGATTTTTAAATGAAAAAACGAAATTTATATAGCCTGATTTTCCTTTTAGCACTTCGGTTAACTGCTGTTGCGCAGGATATTTCTGCTTACCACCCGGTGTGGCTCACGCAAAGTAAAAACGCTGGAGAGTCTATGCCTTGCGGAGGTGGAGATATAGGTTTAAACGTTTGGACAGAGGGAAATGACATCCTCTTTTACTTATCTAAAAGCGGTACGTTTGATGAGCATAATATGCTTTTGAAGCTAGGCAGGGTAAGAATAAAACTGAGCCCCAACCCTTTTGCTGATGGTATTTTTAAGCAAGAGCTTCATTTAAAAGAGGGTTTCATTACCATTGATGGAGCTAAAGGCACAAGCGTAAAAATAAGTGTAGATGTTTTTCATCCGAATATTCGGGTAGAGGTAAAAAGTAAAGAGGACATACATACCCAATTGGTTTATGAAAGCTGGCGTTACCAAGATAGGCCATTAAAAGGGAAAGCCAACAATGCTAATTCTTGGAAATGGGCACCACAAGAACCCGTTGTAGTTTATGCCGATAGCATCAATTTTGAGCAAAATAACATCCTTTTTTACCATAAAAACCGTAAGAAAACTGTTTTTGATGCTACCGTTAAACAGCAAGGTTTAGCCGCTATTCAAGATAGTTTACACAATCCTTTAGCGTATTTAACCTCAGGCGGAATCATCAGCGCAAGCAATATGAAAGCCAGCGGAACGCATACAGGAAAATATTTGGATACTGATTTTAAAGGTTGGAGCTTAAGTAGCATCAAAGCCAGTAAATACCAGCAAATCAACATTACCTTATACCAAGCGCAAAAGCCAGACATCAACAGCTGGAAAAATGAATTGAAAACCGCTCGGCTGAAAGCTCTTAAAGACAAGAAAGCGCAAGACAACACCATGCTATGGTGGCGCAGCTATTGGCAGCGTTCTTATATCTACACCAAAGCCCAAGAAAATACCGAAGATTGGCAAATAGGTAGAAATTATCAGCTTTTTAGGTATATGCTAGCTTGCAATGCTTTTGGGCAATGGCCTACTAAATTTAACGGTGGCTTATTTACTTACGACCCTTCTTTAAAAGATAGCACCCAAAAATTTACTCCAGATTTTAGGAATTGGGGTGGTGGTACGCATACTGCCCAAAACCAGAGATTGCTGTATTGGCCCATGTTAAAATCGGGAGATTTTGATTTGATGTTGCCACAATTTAATTTCTACCTCAATACTTTAAAAAATGCCGAACTACGCACCCAATTTTACTGGAAGCATAAAGGAGCATCTTTTACAGAGCAATTAGAAAATTTTGGGCTGCCCAACCCGGCAGAATATGGTTGGAAAAGGCCTGCCGATTATGATAAAGGCATGGAGTATAATGCCTGGCTAGAATACGAATGGGATACCGTTTTAGAGTTTTGTATGATGATGCTAGAGCAAGAAAACTATGCGGGTAAAAATATCCAAAACTATATCCCATTTATAGAAAGCTGCCTAACTTTTTTTAACGAGCATTATACTTATTTAGCTAAACAAAGAGGCAGCAAAGCTTTGGATGCTCATGGGCATTTAATTTTATACCCCGGTTCTGCTGCCGAGACCTATAAAATGGCTTACAATGCTAATTCTACCATAGCAGCTCTAAAAACAGTTTTAGAACGTTTACTGGCCTTGCCTGATACTTATTTATCTGCCACACAAAAAACGCAATGGGAAACCATGTTGAAGCGTATCCCTCCTATTTCTTATCGTGTGTTAGACGGGAAAACCACCATTGCCCCAGCCAAACTTTGGGAACGTATCAACAATACCGAAACACCTCAGCTCTACCCGGTTTACCCTTGGGGGATATTTGGACTCGGAAAAACAGGCTTAGATACTGCTATCCATACTTACAAACACGACCCCGATGCGCTAAAATTTAGAAGTCATGTAGGTTGGAAACAGGATAATATTTTTGCCGCCCGTTTAGGTTTAACTGATGAAGCTTACCGCTTAACCACTTTAAAATTGAAAGACTCTGGCAGAAGATTTCCAGCTTTTTGGGGACCAGGGTTTGATTGGACACCAGACCATAATTGGGGTGGCTCTGGTATGATAGGTTTACAGGAAATGCTGCTACAATGCCATGAAGATCAGCTATTGCTTTTCCCCGCTTGGCCGAAAAACAAAGACGTAAGCTTTAAACTATACGCACCCAAGCAAACCACCGTTGAGGCAACTTTAGAAAACGGTAAACTAAAACACTTAAAAGTAACACCCGAATACCGAAGAAAAGATATCATCAATTTTATAAAAGATTGATACGTTATTGATTACGAAGCTTTTGCTTCATGCCTAAGGATTACAATAATCGCAATAAGTAGGGTCTTCTGTTTGCTTTTGGTTAGGATACATTTCTTCTTTGCTGAAATGGCAATGCTGGCAGCTGTAAACATAACTCAGCGTTGATTTGGTTGGCAAACCGCATAAATTACATTTTAGCCCAGGCTTGACCGCTGTTACCGCAAAACCCGGCATTTGGCATTGTGGGCATTGCGATTGTATTTTTTCTAGCAGTTTATAGGTAGCTTTTTCTATCACCCCCATTCGGGTGGGATTGTGCATGGCCCTCATATCGGTCTCGGCATAAACACTTTGGTATTCCTTGTTGAGTTGATGGAATACTTTCTTTAATGTTTCAGCATCGTTAATGCCTTTATGAATAGCTGTAAAATTATCTTTTGATGGCCTCAGGATTAATGCATGCTCGGGAAAGCCAATTTCTGCCGCAAATGCTAGAAGTTCTTCCTCATTAGCAATGCTTTTCGCATTAAAATTGGTTGCAGTGCTTAACTCCCTAGCAATAATTTCTATACCATGTTTAAGGTCTATAAAAATCAGAAATTCATCATCGGCTTGAACAAAAAATAGCGATGGATGCGGACCAAAAGAACCTTCACTAGCCAAGCCTAAATCGCAATTATTTTTATGCATGGCTTGTAAGCATTTCTCCCGAGCTGTTGCTATGGGGTCTAAAGTTCGCTCTACCTCGCCCGTGAATGTTCCTAAGGTATCGGTATCAAAAGTTTCATCTACAAAACAAGTAAGCCCCAATGCTTTCTCCAGAAGAGGCGCAATAATCTTTTCTTTATGATGCTTGGTAGCAATGATGAGTTTTCTTCCGTTGAACATTAGCGATAATTTGTCTTTGCTTCAATTTCTTTTTTTAATCTTACGCTAATGTAAGCTCTTATGCATAGTTTTTTATTATTACTATTTTATTATTAGTATTCTATTGTCAATTTAAGTTTCTCAAAATCTCGTTTTTTCCTTTGTTTACCATTGTCGAAAATCAAGTTCAGCCAATGTCTTGAAGACTCAATAAATTGAATTTGATTTTGATTTTTTAAATGCTCTAAAAACGTATTTTGAGAAATTGATTCGCACTCAAAAATCGCATTTGTTAAAACAGAAATATCATTTTTATGTCTTAAAGGCTCGTTTTCGGTTTTCTTTTGACCTTTAAACGGCAATCTAAATGTCCATGGTAAATCTGTCTGGTCTTCATTTTTTATGATATCAATTTCCATTCCTTGTGGAAAATAATCAGGTTGATATTTGAAAGCATTATTGAAAATTGCTTCAGTGTTTTCAGCGTTTACTAGGCAAAGTCCAAAAGGCGAAAAATTGTTGTTTTTATATTCTGCTCGTTGCCAAAGTCCCATAGGCTTTGTTTTGTCGCTTGTAAGCTCGTTTATATTATGGACCCATAAAATTTCCAAGAAAAAGTTTTCGAAATAGAATTTTCGGTTTGCTGTTCCTTGTCCAATGTGAATTCTGTTACTTCCCTCTGTCAAACCGAAGTCCACTAATTCGTCAGCAACTTTTCCATTGTCGTCAGTGAATATAAAAATATGGTCAATGTTCATTGTAATCCTTGTTATTGTTCTAGCCCCCTAAATCACTGGACAAAATAGTGACAAAGTTTTAACTTTAAAACTAAGAACTAATGAGTACAATGAAAAAGCAATTTACGGTAGAACAACGCGTAAATATTGTAAAGGAAGCTGAGCAAATAGGCTTCAACGAAGCGGCTCATAAGCATGGCATATCCAGCAGGGCAATTTACCGATGGAAAGACAAGTTTATATCTGGAGGAGAAAAGGCTCTAAAATATGGAGCTAAGATAGACCCGGAAGTAAGATCGTTAAGGGAAGAGAATGATAGGCTGAAAAAGCTCATCGTTAAACAGGCTCTGATCATCGAGATCAAAGAAGAGCTTATAAAAAAAACATCTCTTCGAATCTCGAAAGAGAGCAGGTCATAAATCAATATTCATCACAAAAGATTAGTATTATGGATTTATGTCAAGCTGTCTCTATGGAGCGGAGCACCTATTACTATCCGACTTCTAGATCAAAAAGAGGGCGAAGACCGTCTTCAAGCGTTTTGTTTGATGGTAATTGGGTAAGCAATGAATCCATGCTCCCCAGGATAAGGGAGCTTCTGGCCCATGAGTTCTTAGATTATGGCTATATCAAGGTTACCAAACAATTAAATCAGGAAGGCTATGTGGTCAATAAAAAGAAAATATACCGCTTGATGAAAAGTCACAATCTGTTGAAGCAACAAAGAATCAAAAGCGTGGGAAAACGTAATTTCATCAAGTTTAGAAAACCACAGGCAAACAAACCTTTAAACTATTTTGAAATGGACATTAAATATATCTATATCCATCAGGAGGCAAGAAATGCCTATCTCTTGAGTGTTATCGATGTTTATAGCAGAAAAATAGTAGCTCATTTGTTCAGTAGGAGCATCCGCAAGAAACATGTAATTGATTTATGGCAAAAGCTAAAAGCAGATTTACCTGACTTTAAATCTATTACCGTAAGAAGTGATAATGGGTCTCAATTTATAGCTAATGATGTAAGAGCTTTCTTCTACTACCATGGCGTTTATCAAGAGTTTACCCAGGTAGCTACTCCGGAAGATGATGGGCATATTGAAGCTTTTCATAGTATTCTGCAAAGAGAATTCCTCAGCAGAAATGAATATACCACCTTTAATGAAATGAAAGATGCAATAGATATATGAAATGCTATAATCAGGAAAGACTGCATGGCTCTCTAAACTATAAAACACCAGAAAAATTTATTGAGGAATATTATGCTAAAAATTTCTTCAAAGAAGGGAAAGATGATAATTCAATCCCTTGCTTAGAAGCGCCTTATTTTGGGGGTAAAACAAATTTAAATAACTTAAATATTAATTCGCAACTTTGTCAATAAGTGTCCGATTTATTGGGGGCTAGAACACGGTCGTGTAAGGTTGCCGCTAACGTTATAAGGGTTTAAGAAGTTGTGATATTAGAACCCACCAAAACTATCGCACAGCACAAACAAAAAATAGAAAGCAGTAGGAGTACAACATGGCACATTCGGAACAATTTTTTAAACCCTTTGTTACCACCAGTACTTTTATTCAACTTTACAAGTCGTTCTTGTAAGAAGCTAAATCACTAAAATAAGAATTAATAGCACCTATGAGTAGCTCACGAAGTGGGTTTTCCCTTGCTATTAAAGCACCGCAATAAAAAACAACATCATTTTGTTTAACAGACTTTTTATGATGTTCAATAGTTTCAAATAGCGATTCTCTATACCACTTACTAAAAGTAATACTTCTGTGCCTAGCAAATTCATCATCAGAAAAACAAAAATAGATTAGAGTGCCATCCCCATTTAGTTTAAAAAACTCTTTAATTATAAAGATGATAGTTTCTTTTACTTTTAAGTCGTATTTAGTTTTGAATTTGTCTGATTTATATGAACCAGCTTTTTCAAAACCAAAACTGTATACAGTATGTTCGTTCCCTTCTTTGTCGTTAATTTGACATAACGTAAAAAAGGCAACGTACTCTATATTACCGTCTGTAATGAAATTATATGAACCGTCTGGATTTTTGGTAATATTATATCGGAGAGACAATTTTAATACCCTTTAATGTAGACAAGGCTTTTCCTTCTCTAATAGCAATAACGATTCTTTTCTTATCAGCCATCATTTTAATCAAAGGATTTACGTAAGATTTCTCTTTTGCTTTAGTATCCATGTGTGAGTTGTTATGTGACATAATTTAGTAGTACAAACCTAGTAATTAAAAATAATATATTCGTCATACCATTACAAATATATTACCAATTCTAATTACAGTCATAATTAAATCTATAATTTATTACAATAGCGTCCTAAACGAATAAAAAAGGAGAAAGGAAAGTTTTAACTCATCGTTACCTTTGAGGTGCAAAAAAACAAACCCTTTCTCAATGGTAAATGTAACACTATTCTCCCAAATCATATCAAAACTTGAGCGTTCAAAGTTCAACAAACTGGTATCTACATCTCAGAGCGACAAACATAATAAAGGTTATACAAGCTGGACACATCTAGTATCGATGTTGTTCTGCCAGTTTGCCAAAAGCCAATCGGTACGTGATATTAGTAACGGTCTTCGTTCAGCTACTGGCAACCTCAATCATTTAGGTATTCAAAAAGCTCCATCTAAATCTAGTGTAAGCTATCAGAACAAGCACAGGGACTATAACATCTTCAAGTCCTATTATTTCATACTGTTAGAAAGTTTGGGACAGCAGGCAGGCTTTAAACAAATAAAGTTCAGGATTAAGTCCAAAATCTTCCTGTTAGACTCCACTACTATCAGTCTGTGTCTTTCTCTATTTGATTGGGCCAGGTACAAAACAGCTAAAGGAGCGGTTAAACTGCATACTCTGCTTGATTATGATGGCAATCTACCAGCATATGTCAATATTACCAACGGCAAAACTGCGGATAACAAAGGAGCTTATGATGTGCCTTTACACAAAGGAAGTGTTATTGTTGCAGACCGATTCTATAATGACTTTGCCCTGCTGAATGTTTGGGACAGCAACGGCGTATTTTTTGTGATCAGACATAAAGAAAACCTCCAATATACTACAGTTAAGGAAAATATATTGCCGGAGAACAGGCATAAGAATATCCTGATTGACGAGATTATTGAGCTTAAAACCGCAAAATCAAAGGACAGCTATCCCAAAAACTTAAGAAGAGTGGCTGTTTGGGATGATAAAAATGAACAAACTATAGAAATTATTACCAATCAAATGTATTGGACAGCAAACACCATCAGTGAGCTTTATAAAAGCAGATGGCAGATTGAAATCTTTTTTAGAGAGATAAAACAGAACCTGCATATCAAATCATTTATCGGAACCACAGAAAATGCCGTGATGATACAGATATGGACAGCGCTAATTACCATCCTCATCCTTAAAGCACTTAAAGCAATGGCTAAATATGGATGGCAGCTCTCCAACCTTATCGCATTTATCAGACTTAACATATTTGTGAAAATAAATCTACAGAATTGGCTCGATAGGCCTTTTGAAGAACCCGATGAGCTAAAAGATAAACAAGTTATTCAAGGGGTTCTTTTCTGAAATCTATTTTTATCTCATAAATTTTAAGCTATTGCGTTACTTTTGATGTTTTCATAAACGTTTAGGACAGTATTGAATTTATTACTAATGGTTTATTACTTGTACCATTGATAATATTCTTAATACCTATAATTTTATCTTCCTCATTCTTTAAATATATGTAGTTTTCTTTAGTACTTGGTTCTTTAGGTGATGTTTTAACAATAGATTTTATTAACTTGTTAGGTAATTCACCAAAATGCTCTTGTAAAAAGTAACCTCCTTTACCTACAATATCTTTTTGTGTAAACTTTACCAATTGAATTAAACTGTTGTCATGAGAATTTATTTCATCCTCTTCATATTCTATATAGTACGTTAATGTGTAATCATCACTGAAACCAATACCTTTATTAACCCCTTTTGATTTAACTTGAACTACAGAGGGATTGTTTTCTACATAATTGAACGTATAAGTATCAATGACAAATAAAATTGGTTTTTGGTTTGAGTCATTTGTAAATCTGTTTTTTACGACTTTTGAAAGTTTATTAGAGGTGTTATAAAAATACTTGTATTCGTAACTATCCGAGCCTAACTCTACCTTATTGAATACAACTCTTCCTTTTTCATCAAAAATATAATTTTTGGGTAAGTTTGAGTTAGTGTCCACAAGTGAACTTTTCTCACCCCCGTCTTGAGTATAACTTAAAATTTTACAGTCCTTCTTACATGAGAGTAAGAAAACACTAAGAAATAAAAGTATTATGTTTTTCATAAATCTAAAGATAATATTTACTTAGCTAACCCCCAATAAAATACATCAAAGTCAGTATGTACCTTTGTATTATGAGAGAGAGAGAAATAAGATTAGAGCTATTAAAGATAGCACAGAAGTACAGCTTTAATGATTCAGAGTTAAGAGTGCTTTATAAGAAACTGCTAGCCCTCCTCGACCTTAACGAGTAGTTCGTCCTCAAAAGTTTGAAACTTAAATTCTTTACTTATTTCGTCAAAATAAGTTACGTTAACATTTGCGAATACGCAGTTCTTTACGGTCATTTTTTGACCACCCGATTTTAATTGTACGACATCACCTATTTTAAAGGTAGTCATGTTTTCTTCGTTTTCCATTTTATATCTTATAAGTCATTTATTTTAAGTCAGTCAGCTAACCACATTTTAGGTTTTAGTATTGGTGGTAAGCTATCATATAATTCATTAAAAGTGTTAAGTAAATTTGTATTTATGAATGATAGAATATATGAGTTGTTAATGCAATTGGGGTCACAACTACCCGAAGATTACGTTTGGTCAAATGAATTAAGAAAAGAGTTTGAAGATATTATTTTTTACCTTTCTTCGCATCAGAAACCTTAGTATCATACGGTGATTTATTAGTAGGTTGTAAGCTAACCTTTTCTTGTCTTGCTTTAGCCCTAATAGAGTTTTCGGTACGCTTTAATTCGTAAGCCATTAAAGGTGTCGGTTTATTTCCGTCTGCTAACTTTTTAAGTTTTTCAACTTCTTCATTTGTCCATTTCTTTCCGTTATTTTCAAGATTTTTCTTTGCCATAATATTGAGTTTTTAGTATTGGTGGTAACGGTTTGGCGCTTGGCGCAGTGGCGGATTTCGGAGCACAAAACTGTCAATACACCACAAAAGTTGATGCGAGGTAGAATGTTCAATTAACCACTTCACCCGCCATTGAGCCAAAGGCCTGTTATAGCCAGTTGTTCTTTTCATCTCGTCCAATATATTTCCAATAATTCGTGAGCTGTCTTCGGTATTAGTTGTCTGTCTTCTTTTGTTTGTCCGCTTACTAATTGCAAATTTTCTTTGAGGTCAACATAAATTGGATGTTTTATACTTGAAAGTAAAAGTCCGCCTTTGTTGAGTTCTTCTGTTACCTCGTTTTTCAGTTTTCCTTTATCCGCTTGTAAGTTGTCGATATAGTCTAAACCACGTTTAATAATTGCATTTGATTTCAAATTTTCAAGTTGTTTGTCTAAGAATGGTAGTCCATATTTTTTGTAATCTCCAAAAATTTCCTTGACAGTTCTTGTGGTGGTTTCAACTTGTCCGTTATGAAAATAGTAAGCGTCTTGAATGTTTAAAGCACCTGAATTATGTATTAAGACTTTCAAGTCTTGGTGAGGATTTAGAAGTCCAATGTTGTAGTTATTTGAAGAAATGTATTCAGGATTTAGTCTTGAAGCAATTGAGCAGGCAAAGTTTTTGTCTTTAAGAGTAAAAATTATGTGAAGTATTTCGTGAACTGTCAAATTGTTTACCTGTCTTAGTCGCTGAAATGAGTAGCAACTATTTTTATATGCTAAAAATTCAAAGTCAGGCAAAACTTCACCTGTCGTCTGAATGAGAATTTGTTTTATCTCTCCTTTTTTCAGTTCGGGTGATTTGTCCTGCTTAGTTGTCAACTCTTTTATTTTGTCTATCAAGTTCAATTTGTCTATTCGGTTGCGATGTCGTTTTACAATTGGCTATAACGGCTAAGGCTTGTTGCTGTTGCGGCATTAATTGCACTCACTTCAAACCCAGACTAATGTAATAGAAAGCACTGAAATTACATAAACCACGTCTGCAGCAATTGCAACAGAGCCGTTGTTAGTAGCCGTTTATATTAAGTTCGTTCTTCAAAATCTCTACGGTCCTGTACATTTTGAACGGAAAGTCATATGGAAAAAAACAGGAACTTCTTTTCAAAGGCTTGTTATTTGAGTCGGTCAGCGTATATACAGAATCGATAAGTTGAAATTGGCCATCATAGTATTTCAAAGAAATTTCACGAGCGGCTTCATTAGTGCATTCGCTATTAAAAAAGTTCGTTTCTTTTTGAAAAGCAAAAAGTCGTCCTTCAGAATCAAAATAGCTCTTGTAAGCAATGAACCAATCTCCACTTTCACTGAACGGGACTTCTACAAAATATCTTAGTTGAGAGTTTTCCTTGAGAATATTATAAGAAGCTTCTACCTCCTCAGGCCATTGATCGTTAATCACTCGAACCAACTTGTGTTTACCTGGTAGTTTTGCCAATAGAACTAATGAGTTAGTATCCGGGGCAAGGGCGTCAATAGAAGCTTTTTCTCCTTTCAACTTCAATTCGAGCTCCTTATTTGCAACAATAGTTTCGGCTCTATTAATTGTATCTGAAAATTTAGGCTCTAGGTCATCTGCAACTTTTTGTTCCTGTTGCACAGTTTTAGGCTGCGAGCAACTTAAAGTTACAAGTCCGGAAATAATAAGAAGTACAGAAGCTGCTGTTTTCATTAAATGGCTACTAACGGTTTGGCGCTTGGCGCAGTGGCGGATTTCGGAGCACAAAACTGTCAATACACCACAAATGTTGATGCGAGGTAGAATGTTCAATTAACCACGTCACCCGCCATTGAGCCAAACGCCTGTTACCAGCTGGCGTTCTTGTCCATTGTGTCAGTAAACCATTGTCGTTGTTGAGTTTCATTGTCTTTGTCGGGTTGGTTTGCGTGTCGGGTGTTTTAATTATTTCAGAAGGGAGGGAGAAAAAAAATTGAATTTCTTCTTGGGTCGGTAAAAGCACACTCTTTGCCAAGTTTTGGCTTGTGTGTCGTGATGTGCGACTTGGCAATGTGTGTGCTTTTGAAGGTTGGTCATTCATTTATTAATCTCTCTTGGTCTAAGCCCTTTTTATTTTTATGGATTAAGTTTATTAGTTCAATTAATTTTTCTTCTTGTATTGTTTTTCTGTCAAAGTTTACTTTCTGTTTGTTGTATCGTTCTTTACTTCCGTTTTCTGAAATTAAGAAGTCGATGTTTTCAGGAACAAAGAATGTCGCCTTGTCGGAAAGATGTTTTTTATACTCGTTTAAATAAATTCCAATTCCAGCAAAATCAAAGTCGCCAAAGTGAATGTATTTATTGGGAATTGATTGAAGCCATTTTATTAAGTCTTTGCTTTGATTCTGAGGATAACGACTTACAAAAAGCGGTTTAATGTCTTTGAAATAGTGTTTTTGTTTGTCTATGAAACGGAAGTTTTCAGGGTTTTCAATTCCAACAATCGTTATGCTTTGTTCGGGAATGAAGTTTTCAAAGTCATAAATGAATTTAAAAATTCCGTCCGTAAAATTAAGCGTTGTCGGTTTGGTGTTAAAAGTTGATTGAATGGGAATGTAACTGTTGATTAAAAAACCTTTGAACGTTCTAACTTTTTTCATTTTAGAATCAGAAGAAACCTCTACTAATTCACTTCGTTGTACATTTTCTTTATGAATTACTTCAATGTATTTTTTTAAGTCGTTAATTCCGTGTTTGTTCTGTAAGTATTGAAATAGTGAATTGATGTTTGTGATATGTATCGTCTTCTGTATTCTTCCGTTTCTTTCAATTATTCCTTCATTAACTAACTCGTCAATCAAAGTGTGTTTTGCACTACTTGATGGAATTTTATCGCCTTTTGTAAGCTGTAATAATTTTTCTGCTATGTGGACGGGAATCTTCATTAAACGTTCGCTTGAGTTTCAATTTTTGCATTTCCCTTTACCGATGTGAGTCGATTAACCATTGTAACATTTTTATCATCTTTTCTTAAAATATAAGTGTGGCGATAATCTGTTGCGTTATATGTATTCGGTGAAGCATTGATAAGTAGAATATTTCTATCATTTGCAAACTTCAAAATTCCTTTTTCATTTGTCGCGTGAAGTTTTCCAATTTCGTCAAGCATACAATGTAAACGGAAATCGTCCTTTAGCTTTTTAGATGCCCTTTCTTTAAACACATTTAAAAGCATAATATTTATCATAGCTTTTACCAAAATATCTGTTCCCTCCGAACCAACATTGGTAAGCTTTTCAACCCAACCTGTGTCATTGTTATTTTCTACAATTTTAAATAGTAATTCAAATGAATCAGAAAGCGTAATTTCTTTTTCCTTTGAAGTGTTCATTTCTTTAATCAGTTGCTTCAATAATGAAATTGCTCTTTCATTTTTGTTAGCTTGTCCGTTTGATGAAAATAAATCAGGTGTTCCTATGTCAAACGTGTTTTCGTCATTAAACATTTTAATTTCAACTAACAACTGATAAATGCTATTTGCACTTTTGTCAGTTTTCAATTCCATACTTTTAATTGCACCTACAAAATTTCTGGCAACAAAATCTTTATTTATTTCGCTTATTATTTTGCTTATTTCGCCCTCTTTCTCTATCAGAGATTGAGTTTCTTTTCCGATTTGACGAATGATATGAGCAAAACGCTCTTCAACTCGTTTTTTGTATTCTAAAATTTTGTCTTCATCAACAAATTCTTTCAGCATTTCGGCAAAATCAAAATACTCTGTTCTTTCAGCAAATTTCACTTTAAAACTGAATAAATTATTTTCTTGGAAATTGCCTGTAAACTTATTTATAGCTTCCTGCAATTCTACATAGCGTTTTATAATTGTATTGTCAGTTGTATTTATTTCGCTTATTAACTGATTGCAATTTTGTTCCGTGCTGTGTACTTCATTAAATGAATAAACAAACTGTTCAACAGATTGATAAATCTCAGTTTTAGTGAAGTTTTCAAAAGTGGTCAAATCGTTTTGATATGCTGAAAGAATCTGATTTAATTTTTCAATTTCAGCTTTATGTTTACCAAGTTCTTGAATGTATTTTTCCTTTTGTTGGTTGTGCTTATCTGCTTCTGTGTCTAATTGCTTTTTAAGCAATGTTTCTTTATTCTTAAATTCATCTTCTTTATCAAACAATTCTCTTTTATCTTTATTGTATTCAGCAACTTTATCTCGGTTAGATTCTATAAAGGACAATTCAGAATTAATTGCATTAAGTCTTAAATCAATTTCGTCAATTCTCTTTGTGTCCGCACCTTTTGTATCAAGTTCTTTCTTTCGATTCGTCTTAATTGCTTCTACTTTCTTGTTTATATTATTCTTTTCTACTTGAGTTTGTTCATCAAGTTGGTTAAGAATAATAGATACTTTTTCTTGCTCTGATTTTATTTTGGTTTCTTTTTCTTTCTTTTTTGCTTCAATAGTTTTTGTGATACTGAATTCTATTTTCTGAACTTCTTCTTCTGCCTTTGTTTTTTCTTCACTTAGTTTAGAAATGATTGCGTCAATTTTATCTATTTCTGCTTTTTGTTCTGCTTTAGCCTTCTTTTCAAATTCAGTTTGACGAATTGTAAGTTCGTCCAATTTAGTTTTGCAGTTTTCTTTAGTGTACTCGCAATTCTGAATAATTTCCTTTTGCTCTTTAATTTTGGGTTGAAATTTGCGTTTCAATTTCTCTAACTCGTCATTAGATTGAGCGTTAAGATTTGCAATAGATTGTTTTATTTCTTCAATCTTGGATTTAAAGTCTTCTTGCTCGTTTTGTAAGTCTGCAACCGTTTTTACACTTTTATTGATTTCGCTTGTGTCGATACTGATTCCGTACAAATTCAAATTTGAATCGGAAACTATTTTAGGATTTAATCCTTGTTGAAACAATACATTTTCTTCGTCAATTATTTTTCCAATGGTTTTATCCCAATTGGGAATGTTTTCATTTAGCCAGCCATAAAGTGAATTTTTGCTATTTTCAATTTTTGTATCAATGGCAACGATAAGTTTATTGAATGCTACTTGCTCTTCTGTTTTGCGTTCAATTTTTCTATTTATGTCAGCCTTTATACTCTTTTCTTCAAATTCCCACTCTTTCTGTATAGACTTGATTTTGTTGTCTGCCTGTTCTTTTTCGTTTTCTGCTTTTGTGATTGCAGAATTCATTTTGGATATATCTGTTTTACAATTTGCAATTTCAGTTTCATAAAAACGTTTATGCTTTACTTCAGATAATTTTATTTTGTTATCAGTAATTGCATTTGATTTTTCTTTTACTTTAGCATTCGCTGTTTTTAATTCTTCTTCGTGTTGTTTTCGGATTTCATCATTTATCAATTCGTATTGTTTATTTAAATCTTCCCTGAAATGAGTAAAATTTCGCTCTACCGTATTCTTTTCTGATTGCTTGTTATTTTCAAATTCTTTAAGTTGGTTCTCCAACTGATTTAATTGTGCTTCGAAGCGTTTTTGTATTTCAAGAAATTTAGATGTCAGAATTTCTCTTTCTTCCGACAAGTTTTTCTTTTCCAAATCCAATGTCGGTTTGTTAGCAACTCGTTTAAGAATTGTTTCAATTCTCAATGCTTCATATTCCTTTTTCTTAGCTGAAATTTCTTTTAATTTTTCTGAAACAACTCCAATCTGTCTTTGTATTTCGCCTTTCTTTTTGTCAAAAACGTTGTCAAGTTCTTTGAGTTTCTCTGATACTCTTTCACGCTTTAACTCTTCTGTGTTTAGCTGTTCTTGAACCTTTGGATGTTTCTCTTTAACATTGTTCAATGAATAGCCTAATTGAAAAGCCAAATCTTTTTTCTTTTGCTCTAAGTATCGCAAAGCGGAATAAGTTGTTGTTACTTTTTCTGCTTGATTACCTATATTTCCTTCTGTCCATTTCTTAATGTCGTTCAGATTTGTTTCAAAATCTTTGAGGTGTGTCTGCGAATACGTAGTTAAGTCAATTTTAACTTCTTCTTCATTTAAGGATTTTATAATTGTTTCCTTTACAAATTCTGCGTCCAACTTTGCATTTAAAAACACATTGGCAATTGTTCTCGGAATATTTTGATATTGCTTGCTTTCAATTAGGGCGTATTTTCTAAATTCGTTTGGTAAACCCTTATTGTTTCCGTACAAAATGTTTCGGTATTCTTCGTAATTGCTAATAATTCTTGTGAAATCGGTTTTCCCTAGTGCTTCTCTTGTTTTATCCCAAGTTTCAAACGCTTTACCATCTTTGTCAATGAAAAACCTTTTATCGTATTCCGAATCTATAAAACGAAAGGCTGCTCTTCCTTGCGACTTAAAAGATAAAACACAAAACTTTCCAGTTTCAGTTTGAACTTCGTAAATGATGTAAGAATTTAGATATGGAAAGTAATATTCATTGTAGTTTTTCTTTTCTCTGGGAATGCCTAATTTTTGAGTGTCGGCATTGTAAAAGAAAAGAATTGCTCTTAACAATGTACTTTTACCAACGCCTTGCGTACCTATAAAATGCACGTTTCCGTCCAAATCTACTTCGGCATACTTCAGTGATTTGTCTGCACTATTGATGAATATTATTTTACTCAGGAATTTCATTTCTTACGTCATCAGGGATATTAATGGTTAAAATAAGTTGTTCAAGATATTTGAATGAAGTTAAAACTTTGTATTGGTGTGTAATTGGATTTTCTAATTCCACAAATGAATCTGAAATCAATTTATCTAAAGCCTTATCCAAAATATCTTTATGATTGTCTTTGCCTGTATGCTTTTTCAAACTTTCAAGTTTTGTTTCTAATTCCGCATCAGTTTTTATTCTTACTAAAATTTCGGAAGGCGTAAATCGGTAGCCCGCACCAAACGAGTTGTCAAAGGTTTTGAAAAAATCAACATAATCAATCCAACGAAAAGCGGTGTCAATTTTATTTTCAAGGTCGATTTTATTTTCAGGTCTGCTGAAATAAAAATACCCATCTCCTTTTTCTAAAATGAAATTGATGTTCAAAAAGTATTCGTACAGATTTTCAAAATTTTGTTCATCATCAAGCACGTTATACAAAGTGCTTATTGCTTTATCATAACTATTAGAACTGATAAATTGCCCTTTGCTTAGAATTTTGAATATTTCCGATGTCTGTGCTGGTACTTCCATTGCTTTATTTTGGATAAATCATTGCAAATTCAATTTCTTCCTTTTCTGAATACTGTTCGGTTATTTCAAAAACAGTTTCATATTGAGAAACCATTTGACAATAAATTGTAACTCGTTCGTCAAATGTGACTTTTTTCCCAAATTTATAATTCATTACAAAGTCAAAAAGATTATAGCTTCCGGCAACAAATCCGTTTTTCACTTCTTCCAAATTGATTTGAATTTCTTCTTCTATTTGGGTTTCTAAATATTCGTCAGAAATTATGTCTGCAACAGGTTGGCTTAACTTGATGCCTGATTTTTGTCGTTGTGCAATTTTCTTAATACTCGCAAATGCTTCTTCGCTAGTTTGTAAGTATTCAAGAGAAAGTTTTAGCGGATAACTTGGGTTAGGTTCAAAAATTACCGAATTGTTTATTGATATAACTTGTTTGATGTCTGTTTCTGCTTCAAGTCTAAATTGGTCTTTTAGATATTTGATTTGTCGCAACTTTTCAACTACACCGCTTTGTTGTTGAATTTGATTTAAGAAGTCAATTACTTGTCTTTCTATTTCAATTAAGTTGTGCGTACATTTTTGTAATTGCAATTTTAATTGAACAATTATTCTATTCAATTCTTCGTCTGTTGCTGTTTTAAAAAATGTAATGTCGTCTTCTGAAATTAAAGATTCAGTTTGTTCAATTAGTTTAGTAATGTCTTTACGTTTATTGTCAAGATTTATGAGTTTGGCTTTTTTGTTTTTAAAAGTTGGTTCGCTTTTGAAAGTATTGTCAATGTTGCGTTTTAAATCAACAACATTCCTTAATGTAATAACTCCAATTTTTCGAAGTGTGTTTTTGATTACTCTTAAATACTCATACTTTCTTTGCTCGTTATGTTCGTTGAAATAGTAGTCAATGTTTTGTTTCACCTTTTCAAGAT
This sequence comes from Pedobacter aquae, assembly GCF_008195825.1. Taxonomy (NCBI): domain Bacteria; kingdom Pseudomonadati; phylum Bacteroidota; class Sphingobacteriia; order Sphingobacteriales; family Sphingobacteriaceae; genus Pedobacter; species Pedobacter aquae. The sequence continues at coordinate 866,067 of NZ_CP043329.1, read as the reverse complement.
TTTCATTGATGTACGAGGTATTTATTTCTTCGTTTGCTTCTAAAACTTGTTCAAAGAATTGTAAGTACAAGTCGTCTATTTCAAGGTTGTTCCCGTTTTGTCGTATAACAGAACGGTCAATTAAATATTGAATTCTATTTTCGTTGTGTTCAATTAAGTCAAGTGCGTATTCGTATTTGTAGTCCGCAGATTTCCGCTTCTTAAACATTTCTGTCAGAAGGTCGCGTCCGTCATTGAGGGCACGTAATAATTCTTTTATGTTAGAAAATGTATTCATTTGAATTTATACGAACTTATGAAATTGACCTTAAAGTTTAATGTAGGGTTGAAAAAAAATGGCTCTTTTGCTTTTGCCGAAGGGTCGGCTTGTGCGGTTGGGGCAAAAGCAAATGTGCCATTTGTGTGATAGCAATAGAAATTCAATTTTTTTTGTGCGGTGGGGAAAAAATTAAAACACAGAAGGGTCGGCAATGAGTGTCGGCTTACTCGCTGTCCGTTTGTTGTATCGTTTTTATGTCTGTGTTCACCTGTCAAAATGGTTTACTTTTTCTGTTTTAAGTCAGTCGTTTTGTTGTTGTCGTGTCGTTCTCTACGCTTGCTGGTAACGTTTTGCGGCTTGGCGTAGTGGCGGATTTTTATCACAAAAGTTTAATCGAAGCGCTGCACTTGAACCTACCACAAAACTGTCATACGAAGCACTGCACCCGCCATTACGCCAAACCGCTGTTATAGCCAGTGGTTCTTGTCAATTTTCTGTTGTCGACTTGAGTTTAGAATAGTTTTTAGTTTTTTAAAAGTCAAACAATTCCCCAAACAATCCCTTTTTCTTTTTGTATTGATGTTCCTTGTCTGTGGGATATCTTTGTTTGTCAGAATAATTTTCTTGTTGTGCATTCCTACCATTTTGTGAAGAGCGTTCAATGATTTTGTCAAGCTCTCCACGATCAAGCCAGACTCCACGACAATCTGGACAGTAGTCAATTTCAATACCACTGCGGTCTGTCATTACTAAATTCACATTGCAATTTGGACATTTCATATAACTAAAATTAATTGGTGATTTTTTCTAATAACTTACTTCCTCTCTTTGAGATTGAATCAAGTTGAGAAGATGATTTATTTATTAAAGTGTCAAGTTTTTTAACCTTGTCACTTTCTATATTTATGAGTGAGTCAAGAGTTAAAACCTTGTCAACTTCTTTATTTATTAAAGAATCTAAAGACTCCGTCTTGTTTTGTAATTCGTTAAGTTTATTGTCAACTTTATTGCTTATGTCACCACAGGCTGTCAAGAAAAACATTGTTGCAACAGTTACAAAAAGTTTGTTTGGTAAATACTTCATAAATCAATTGTTAAAAAGGCTAAAATCGTTTTGATGTTAATCAAATCTTTCATCAACATTTTGACAAAGATTTTGTTTTTTGGTCGTATCGCATACGATTAGCCAAAACAAATAAGGTTTAATTCTCGAACTTGCAGACAGAACGAAACCTTATTCGTTATAGCCATTTTTTCTATTCAAGGAATGTCACCTTTCCTGAATCCATATCGTAAACACCTCCCACAATTTTAATTTGTCCGTTATCCTCCATTTCTTTAAGGATTGGACTATTTATTCGTATCTGTTCAATAGTGTTTTTTACGTTGCTTTCACAAACTTGATGAACAAACTCAGGGTTTCCAGAGGTTCGTTCTCCTTCATACTTCACTTTCTCCACAGCAGGTCTGATTTTGGAAAGCATTGCAGTAATGTTGCCCAATTTCACATCATCAATAGCTGATTTAATTGCTCCGCAGTGTTCGTGGCCAAGTACCAAAATGACTTTTGCACCTGCTACTTTACAACCAAATTCCATACTTCCCAACAAGTCTTCATTCACAAAATTACCTGCTACACGACCTACGAAGATGTCGCCAATACCTCTGTCAAAAACATCTTCTACGGGAACTCGGCTATCAAGACAAGAAAGCACTACCGCCTTAGGAAATTGTCCTGTTGCACTTTTTCTCACTTGTGCAGAATGGTCTCTTGCTGTTAATTCATTGGTTACAAAGCGTTCATTACCTTCTTTGAAGGATTTTATCACATCATCAGGGGACAAAGCATCTCTCTGTTCTTTTGTTAAAACTTCTTGGATAAGTGGCTTCACTTTCTCTTCCACTTCTGTGGGGATTTCTGTTGTTTTTTGTTCGGGCTGATTATTACAAGCCCCCATTACCGTAGTAGCAATAGCTACAGCTAGAATTTTAATACTTTTCATTCGTTTATTATTATTGTTTTGCCTACTTTGTAGAACGGTTTTCGGCTTTTCCGCTTGTTTTCAAAAATTCAGAAAGGTAATCAGATTAAATTGATTTCGAGAAACATTGTTAGTGGTTTGATTCATAATTCCTATTTCGGTTCTTGCAAATTTTGAGAACCTATATCCAATTCCTCCATAGAGTCGGTTTCTGTCAAAATAGGATTGCTCTGTGTTCATAAAAATTTCATTATAAATTGATAAATAGACAGTTTTATCTTCCATTTGTTTGTGGTTGAGAGCAATATTTGCTGCTAGAAAGTAGCGAAGACGAAGTCTAAAGTCGTCCTCAAAAAATCGTTGCTCAAAACGATACCGGTGTTGAACAGAAACTCTGCCAAATACTTGCCTTGTAATAAACTGCTGGTAAACACGATGTTCGTTGAAATTGGTCTTGTCATCGGTTCCTGCAGTGTATGGTTCGCTGTATATAAAAGCATAACCTAAATGAACATTGTTGTTATTTTCGGTCAGATTGTATCCTATGCCCGTACGGAGCAGTAGCTGTTCTGTATCACCGATAAAATTGAAGTTTCGATACTGCACTTCGTGGTGCCAATTGAATCTATTGTTTATCTTTTTGTCACCAAAGTAGATAAACCAGTTTCCTATGTCGCTTTGCTGCGCAAGCAAGGAAAAAGGGGAAAGTGTCAAAATCAGGAAAATTTTCTTCATTACGTGTTGGGTTCTTACCATTGGCTATAACGTTTTCGTGCTTGGCGAAGGTGGCGATTTTCACCACAAATGTTGATGCGGAGAACCAAACTTTGATTAACCACAAATGTGTCTGCGGAGCACTGAACCGCCACTTTTGCCAAACCCGTGTTATAGCCAGTGGTTCTTGTCCACCATCCTTGCAAACCATTGTCAGTATTGAGTTTTAGTGTCATGATTATTTCTTAGACCTTGAGATGTTTAGACTTCTCCGTTTAATCCATTTTTCTACTTCTACTATCCAGAAAACAATACTTGATAGTCCTATACAGATTAATAGTTCAATAACGGTCAAAGATTTTGTAATGAAAATGTCCTGTAAGAAAGGAACATAAATTACTGCCATTTGCAAAGCAAAGGTTAGTAGAACAGCACCAACCAGTTGTTTATTGGTAAAAACTCCCTGTTGAAATAGTGATTTTATGTCGCTTCTAATAGCCATGGCTTGCCCCATTTGGCTTATACATAATACTGTAAAGACCATAGTTGGCCACTTATCGTTCCCAATATGAATCGCCCATGCTTGTATAGATAAACAAATGGTTGCCATTAATAAACCTACCCAAAAAATATGGAAACCTAAACTCTTTGTGAATATGGTTTCATCTGTCCTTCGAGGTGGTCGTTGTAAAATGTTTTCTTCAGCAGGTTCAGCTGCATAGGCTAATCCTGGTAGTCCATCTGTTACCAAGTTAATCCATAAAATTTGTATTGGTATAAGTGGAATGGGCATTCCGACAAGTGGTGCTAAAAGGATAATAGAAATTAAACCACCCTTACTCGTAAGTGTATATTTTATAAATTTTCTGATGTTATCATAAATTCTCCTACCTTCTTTTACTGCCTTAATGATGGTAGCAAAATTATCATCCAGTAAAATCATTTGGGCAGCTTCTTTGCTTACATCAGTTCCTGTAATACCCATAGCAACACCAATATCAGCTCTTCGCAAAGCAGGAGCATCATTTACACCGTCTCCCGTCATCGCTACAAAATTATTTTTCTTTTGTAACATTTTTACAATTTCTAATTTTTGCTCAGGCGATACTCGGGCATAAACTTTTATGTATTCAACTTCCTTTTCAAACTCTTCATCAGAATAGCTCTCTAATACTGCACCCGTAATTACTTTATCTGTTTTTTTGTAAATAATACCCGTTTCTAATGCAATTGCGTGAGCTGTTATAGGATGATCACCTGTTATCATTACTGGTGTAATGCCTGCTGAATGGCAATCGGCAATTGCTTGTTTGGCTTCCTCTCTCGGAGGGTCTATCATAGCAACTATGCCAATGAAGTTAAGATTCTGTTCTGTGTTTTGGATGGTACTTTTTTCAGGTAATTTATCCAATATTGAATAAGCGTAAGACAAAACTCGTTTACCTTGTTGTGCAAATGTATTAACGACTTTTAAAATTTCGGTATCGTCTTGTGTTGTACAACATTTTAATACCGATTCTACAGCACCTTTTGTAATAGCTATATATTTACCATTGTATTCGTAAACGGTTGTCATTCGTTTTCTTTCAGAGTCAAAGGGTAATTCATTAACTCGTTTATTTTCTCGCCATGATTCGTTGTAGTGCTTTTGTTTTCGGGTGTATGTTACTAAAGCAATTTCTGTTGGATCTCCATTAAATTTATTCAATTCATCTACAGAAACATCATGGTTTAGTTCCATTGCAAACAATAACAACTCTTCTTCTTTGAAGTTTTGATAGGATACTATTTCATTTGGTTGCCAGATGTCAGTAACCGTCATTTTATTTTGGGTAATTGTACCTGTTTTATCTGAACAGATATAGGTAATTGAACCTAAAGTTTCAACCGAAGGAAGTCTGCGAATGAGTGCATTCTTTTTTACCAATCGTTTAGCACCGATGGCCAATGAGATTGTGATAATAGCTGGTAATGCTTCGGGTATTGCTGCAACCGCTACAGAAATTGTTATGAACAGCATCTTTATAGAATCCTCGCCTCTTAGTAAACCCAAAACATACACTATAGCACAAATAATCAATATAATTAAAGATAATCTTTTAGTGAAATTTGCTAGCTTAATTTGAAGAGGAGTTAGATTTTCTTTTTCCTGTAAGAGTGCAGCAATACGTCCTATTTCGGTATTCATTCCCGTTGCGACTACAATGCCTTCGCCTCGGCCATAAGAAACGATGGTGCTTTTGAATGCCATATTACTTCTGTCGCCAATGGGTAGGTTTTCCAAATGGAGTTGATGGGTTTGTTTATCTATGGCATAAGATTCGCCAGTAAGAGAAGATTCTTCTAATTTAAGCGAATGTGTTTCAGTAAGTCGAATGTCTGCAGGAACAATGTCGCCAGTCTCTAAAACAACAATATCACCAATTACTAATTCCGATGTTGCTATTTCAATAAGCTTACCATTCCTTCGAACCAAAGAGTTTAAAGCAGACATCTTTTTTAATGCAGCCATTGCCTTTTCAGCTTTGTATTCTTGAATAAAACCAATGAGTGCATTCATTAATACGATGCTTATTATCAGTACTGCATCCTTGACATCTCCGATTGCGATTGATATTCCGGCTGCAACGAGAAGAATCAATATCATTAAATCTTTAAATTGATTTAACATAAGAATCCAAAAAGGGTTTTTCTTTTTTTCAACTAATTCATTCCTTCCATTTTCAAGCAACCGTTCTTCGGCATCAGATTGATGCAAACCATTTTTGCTTGTGTTAAGCAATTGTTGGGTTTCATGAACAGATAATATGTGATGATTCATTTTGTCTTTTGAATTGGGTTGTTAGCTTTTAGGTTACGCCTGCGCTCAACAGTATATTTAGTGATATAATAAACAAATAATCCCATTACTGAACTAACTATGGTAGAACCAATAATTAAAACATATCCCATTTGGGGTAAATTTTTATACCAATTGTCATAATCAAATTGAATATCAGTTTTAATAAAATAGCTTCCAACTTTATAGCTTATCATCAATAAAAAAGGACTTGTTAAAGGATTAGAAATAAATGCACCTGATATTGCGGCTACTATGTTAAAACGAAAGATTTTGTATAATAGTAGAGATAAAACTGTACTTAACCCAAAGGTTGGGAATACACCCCAAAACGCTCCAATTGCTGCTCCTAATGCAATTTCATGAGCACTCCCTCTTGCATAGTATATTTTTAAAAAGCTAATCTTTGCTTTTCGAAAAATATTTACAACAAAGTTACCTTTAGCCGATTTCATTTGGAATATATCAATACTGGTATTTTAGTGGTATAGGTAAGTTCAGCAGATTTACTCGGCAGAAAAATTGTCTCAAAAAAACTCTTTTCTCTTTTTGTAAACATGATTAAAAGTTCAGGTTTCGATTTAGAAATAAACTGAGAGATTCTGTCTACAAGAGATAATTCCAGATTATTTTTTACAATGTTTAGTTTAATGTTTTTATATTCCTCTGTACTAAATAAACTTTTATTGCGTTCAAATTTATTTTTGTCAAAAATAATAGATGAGTAATGCAATACATCTAAACCGCATTTTACAGTACCCGAAAATTTGGAAACCTTATCTATTTCTTTCTTTAGGTTTTCAAAATCTGATAAGTAAGTTACTTTTTTTAATACTTTAGCACGATAATGACTAGGAATAACCAAAACGGGAGTTTTAGAATTATTTACAATGTAGGATGTATGAGTACCCATTATCTTTCTCAATACACCAGCACCTTGTGTTGCGATACAAATAAAATCCATTTTGTTTTTTTCGGCATATCTTATAATGTCTTTCTCGGTTGAGATAGCAGAGTCAATAACAAACTTAATATTGGCAAACTTATTTTTATCTTCTCCAATTGTTGAATAAACAAACTTTTTAAGCTCAGCAGTAAGTCTTTCTATTTCTTCTTGTATAAATGTTTTATAGAAAATATCACTCCATTTAGTTGGCTTTAAAAAATGTACAGTGTGGTAGAATGTTGCTTCTATTTCATTTGATTGCTTTGCTAGCATTTGAGCAAACCTAATTGCTCCTTTTGAATTTACCGAAAAATCGGTCGTTACTAGTAGTTTCATTTTTATTTTTTTTAAATGTGTGTTTTACTCTTTCTAGTCTTTTCCTATTGGTCAATAATTCTCAGAACTATTGCTCTGCCTATTTCTAATATAAATTACAATATATTTTGTAATAAAATATGTTGCAAAGCTACAGAAACTACTTACTGCTATTGCACCTATAAAAATCGAATAGCCAGCTTCTTTTAAATTTGCAGACCAATTATGCATGTCAAAACGAACATCTGTGTTAAGTAGCAACTCTCCAGTTTCAAAACTTAACAGCATAAACAGTGGACTTGTTAGAGGATTAGAAATTAAACTACCTGTTGCTGCTGCAAAAATATTGAATTTAAAAAACCTATGTAATAGAAGTACCGTTAAAAATCCAAAACCAAATGATGGGAAAACACCTGTAAAAGCTCCCAATGCCGCCCCTGTAGCTATTTCATTTACACTTGAATTTTCCTTTGCCAATTTAATAAATCTTGTCTTGATTCTTGTAGTGAAACTTGTCTTTATTTTTGGTTTATTATTCATCAAAGTTGCAAATTATGAATGTTGTCTGTGTTTTTTACCATTGGCTATAACGTTTTGCCGCTTTGCGAAGGCGGGGATTTTCAGCACTAAACTTCATTAGATGCACAAAGCTTGAATTTAGCACTTCACTGTCATAGAAGCACGAAACCCCCGCTTTTGCAAAACGGCTGTGCTTGTTGCACAACTTCCTATACCATCCAAATATACCATACCTACATCAATAAATACAATAAGAAAAATTTTATTTAACAACCTGTTTATCAGTTATTTAATGATATTTTTACTATATTTACTCATGCAAGGGCGTAAACATATTCAACCTAAAATCATCTATCAAGTTAACATCAATGATTTGGTTCCTGCTGATAATTTCTATCGTAAGCTTGAACAAACTCTTGATTTAAATTTTCTCTATAAAGAAACATTATCTTACTATGGTAAAGAAGGACAAGAAAGTATTGATCCGCTTGTTTTCTTCAAGATTTGTTTGGTAGGATATCTCAATAATATCAATTCTGATAGGCAGCTTATTGCTTTCTGCGCTAATTGTTTAGATGTAAGATGGTATTTAAAGTACGATTTAGATGAGGCTTTGCCTTGGCATTCTACCATCTCTAGAACAAGACAGCTCTATGGGGAAGATGTATTTCTATCATTATTTCAAAAAGTACTTAGCCTTTGTATAGCAAAAGGAATGGTCAGAGGTAAGCGTCAAGCTATAGATAGTGCTTATATCAAAGCTAATGCTAGTATGGATAGCTTAGTAGAAAAAGAAATTATTGACGATGTAGAACAATATGCAAACGAGCTGAACGAAGGCTCTGAATATAAAGTTAAAGCTAGTATCAAAAAGGCTGTAGAGCGACACCATGCTTGGAAAGAGAAAGAATACAAGGGAATGCCTGGACATGTGGATCATCCTAAACAAGTCGATGAAAACGGAAATATTATTCGACCTAAATACCTCAGTAACCATACCCATTACTCTCCTACTGATCCAGATGCTAAAATAAGTACCAAACCCGGAAAAGCAAGACAGCTCAATTATGCAGGACAGCTTGCCGTGGATGATGCTCACCATGTTATCACTGCCGCTTGTGCTAGTAGCGCTGGTAATAAAGACAGCCAAAACCTTGCCGACATCTTATCGCAAACTATACAAAACCTAAGCATACATCACATTCCTGTTGACCAAATAACCGCTGATGCTGGTTATAGCAGTGGTGAGGCTCTCGCCTTCTGTGAAGCCCATCATATTGATGCTTACATCCCTAATTTTGGTCAATATAAAGCCGAAAGGGAAGGGTTTGAATACAATCCACTACGCAACCAATATGAGTGTAAAAAGAAGAATGGAAATTTTGCCGTATTAGCCTTCAAAGGAATAAAAACTGATAGTAAAGGTTATCAAAAGAAAAGCTATAGAAGCAGTGAAACAGATTGCAAAGATTGCCCATTAAGAATCACTTGTTGTGGGGCTGCTACAAAATTCAAAAAGATTGAGGATAGTATTGACAAACCTTATTACGACCGTATGCACCAAAAACTGAAAGCTAATCCTCTATACGCAAAAGCTATCAGTAAAATAAGGAGTAGAACGGTAGAACCTGTACTAGGTACTTTAATAAACTTCATGAATTTGAAGCGGCTAAACACCAGAGGGATGATCAGCGCTAATAAACATGTCTTAATGAGTGCTATGGCCTATAATCTGAAAAAATTGATGAAATTCTCTCGTCCTAAAATTAAATATCACACCCTAAGTGTGGATGTATTAAAGCTAAATCAGCATACCAAACTTAATTTCTTAAACCCTTTATATCTGAACTAAAATAAGCCTTTTAGAGACTCGCTTTTTTTACAAACAATAAAACACCAAAAAAAATGAGCCTCGCTTATATCAGCTTTAAATAACGCTTCTTTAATTAATAAAATGATTTTATATAACTATTTTGTGAGTTGTGCAACAGTTACGGCTGTTAGCGGCTGGGCTTATTTCTGTCAAAAGTGAATTATACATTTCGGCAATAGTTCTTTAATTATTTGTTTTTCCGTTTCGCTCAAATTATTTCGTTCTATGTGAAGTTCTTGCAAACTTGTTAAATACTTAATTTCTTCGGGTAAACTCGTCAATTTATTGTTTCCAATTTCTAAATACAAGAGGTTTGTCAATTCTCCGATTTGTTTTGGAAGTTCTTTTAGTTGATTGTTGTTCATTATTAGAATTCGCAAGTTTTTCAGTTGTCCGATTTCCGCACCAACACTTGTCAATTCATTTGAACTTAATGATATTTCGTCAAGAGTTGTTAGTTTGCTTAAAACTGTCGGGAAAGTTTCAAATTGATTTCCTAATAGATTTATTGAAACGATTTTGTCAAGTCGAGATAGTTTATTAGGCAATTTGCTTAGCCCTTGGCTTGCTACGTCAATACTCAAAACTTTATGTTTTTGTCGAATTGCTTGCTTAATGTTTTTGTATTCATATAAAGCTCGATTTTTCTTTATGTAGTCCCAATAAGATTTTCCAATTACTTGCTTAATTTCAAAATCGAAAACTTTTTGTTTTTTTCCGTCTGTCCATTTTCCTTTTGCTAATTTGTAGTCTGCATTTAGCTTTCCTTCAAAGAAGCCGGTAATACTGTCTGTTTTGTCCCGCTCTACCAAATAGAAAGTAAAGTCAGGTTTTAGTTTTCCTACCAATTTCAATGAGCCCCAATTTGGGTCATAATAATATGAACCGACCATTGTAGAGTCAAGAAGAACTAAAAAATTGAGGTTTATTTTGAGTTTCTTATTTTGGTCTGTCAAAATATAGCCTTCGTAAACATATGTGTCGCAACATTTTTTGTCTTGTCCAAATGTGGTCAAAATGGGAAAAAGTCCGATTAATATTATGTTTTTCATTGTTTGTGTCGTCATAGCCTTGCCACTAACGGTTTGCCGCTTTGCGAAGGCGGGGATTTTTAGCACAAAAGTTCATTAGATGCACGAAGCTTGAATTTAGCACTTCACTGTCATAGAAGCACAAAACCCCCGCTTTTGCAAAACGGCTGTTAGCGGCTGGCATTCTTCTTTTTGAGGAATTTCTCTGTCACAATTCTGATACCTGCCGTGCCCCAAAATGGCATTATTATATCTCCTGCTATTCCATTACCAACTGTCATATCAATTTGTACAAGGTCGCTGAAAAAGTAACGATAACCTGCTTGCCAAGAAGTTCCTGTTCCTGGAATGTATGGGTCGCCTGAAAATATTTCACCCACCAAGTGCAGTCCTTTGTAGGTTTTTATTTGCGTCCCAAGGCCCCACGTTGGAATAAGATTGTTTGTGCCGTCAATGTGTATATAGTTTCCACCAAGATTTCCGTGAAATAAAAATTTGTCACCTTCGCCAAAACATTGCGAAACTGTCAGATAGCCAAAAGTTCCGTAACCTGCTGGTTTAAAAGCACCTTGTCCAACTGGTAAAAATGTCCCCATAACCATTCCAAAACCGGGTGCTTTGTTTGGTTTGTATTCTTTAAACAAAATTTTTGCTTGTAGCAATGGTAAAGCATATGAAAAAGTCTTTTTGCTGTCGTGGTCAACTTGATAGCCATAAACGCCACCTGCTGTCAGTTCAAGTTTTTTGTTCGGTCCGTATGCTCCTAATATCCAATGTTGTCCTGCTTCTTTGTCAAACCGTACCCAAGTTTCAAGTTGGGCAAGTCGTTCTCCAACTACTCTTGCATCGTCTGTAATGAATGGTCTAACAAGAACTTCTTTTGTTGAAGTTATGTCGTCAAGTGATTTGGTTGTTAAACTTGAAAATTGTCCACTTGGTTTTTTGGTAAAATTAAAGGCAAGGTCTGTCTGTGCTGAAACCTGTCTAGTTGCAAAAAATAAAACTGCTGATAATATCGTAAATTTCATTTGGAAAATTTAGTTGTTTATGTAAGTTGAAATGTTTTTTGGCTGTCGTCATAGCATTGGGCATAACTTGTATATATATCCCATAAAGTTGCACAAATACAACATAAAACAGTGGTATATGTGCAAGTCATCATGTTATTATTATTTTTTTTAGCGTATAATTTACATCCAATTCCATAGGTATTTTTCATGAAGGCAGATTTTAACTCTAAGTAAGTAAATATTTATTGAAAGTCAAAACGTAAAATTCAAAAGTCAAAAGGTAAAATTCAAAAACAAGAAACTCAGCATCCAAAACTAAAAACTTGAAACTGAATGAAAAATTCAAAAGGCATAATTCAAAATTAAAAAAAGAAAACTCACCTCCCAGAACTGGAAACAGGAAACTCACAACTGGTAACTGAATGAAAAATTCAAAAACAAGAAACTCAGCATCCAAAACTAAAAACTTGAAACTGAATGAAAAATTCAAAAGGCATAATTCAAAATTAAAAAATCAATTAATCAAAACAGAAAGCTTAATCAATCATTCAATCCATCAAAAATCAACCAAAAAAGCAGAAGGCTAAAAGCTTAAAGCGGAAAGCTTCAATCATCATAATAATACTGATTATTTCCCTTATTCAATCTATTCTTTCTTATAAAAACTTAGAATTGTTTTAACCACGGAGAACACAAAGTTCACAGAGGGCTTTTTATAAGTCTACACCCAGCTTTGTGTGCTCTGTGTACTCCGTGGTTGATTAAAAATTAAAAAACAGGAAAGTCATCATCCAGAACTGAAAGCTGATTTAAAAATTCAAAAGGAAAAATTAAAAAATAAATCAATCCAAAAAGCAAAAGGCTAAAAGCTTAATCAATCATTCTAAAATCAATCCTTCAATAAATAAAAATCTTCACCCAGAACTGGAAACAGGAAACTCACAACTGATTTTAAATTCAAAAAGAGAAATTCAAAAACAGGAAAGTCTAAACCCAGAACTGGAAACTCATAGCTGGCAACTGAATCACTCATTCAATCCATCAAAAATCAATAAACATTATCTACTAAAAGGTAACCATACAGACATTTCTGCTACATGACCTCTATTGCCCCATGCATAATAAGGAATCAATTTTACTTTTACTTGCCCTGTTTGGGTATTTACTTTTTGGTAGAGTTGGTTTGTCCAGTTTTGTGCTTTTACCATTTTTACATCGGCTTCTAAAGCCATCATTTTACTATCTGCAAATTGTAAAGGAACGGCTTTAAACTGGGCGCTTGCTGGTATAGTTAAAGAAAAAACGCTGGTACCTTGTGGCATATCTACAGACTCGGCACAATACACCACAGGGCCACGTTTTACGGCTACTTGGTTTCTATTTTCTTCTACCAATGGGTTGGCTGCTATCAGCTCGGCTTCCATAGGGATAGTTAAACTTATAACATCTCCTTTTTTCCAATTTCTATTAATTTCGGCATATGTGCCAGGTTTAGCAGGCGTTTCAAGTGCTTTACCATTTACTAGGATACTAGCTTTTGAAGCCCACCCTGGTATTCTTAAAAAGAAAGAGAATGGGTTTTTGCTACTCTCTTTAACGGTTAATTTAATATCGCCATTCCATGGGTAAGCTGTTTCTTGGCTAACTAATAAAGAAGAACCATCTTTTAAAGTAGTTTTTAACTCGTTGGCGCCATACAGATTTATCCAGACACCCTTATCAGACACGCTATAGGCGTAATTACTTACTTCTGCTAGAGTACGTACGGTATTAGGCGGACAACAATTAGATAATGAAATATACTCTACCCTATCTTTAGACCAACGCTGTTTAAAAGGCAAAGCATCGCTATAGCTTAATGGATTGGTATATAAAAAACGTTTACCATCTAAACTAATGCCTGATAATACACTGTTATACAAAGCTAATTCTATCACATCGGCATATTTAGCCTCTCCGCTAAGCTGTAGCATACGGTAATTCCATAAAACATTACCAATATTGGCGCAAGTTTCATTATGTGCTGTAAAATTGGGTAATTGGTAATCTCGACCATAAGCCTGATGTATTTTTTGTACTTCGGTAGGGTTGTAAGAAGTTCCGTCTGGCGATACACCATCGTATAAAGAACCGCAACCTCCGGTGATATACATTTTATGCTGCGTGACATCATGCCACATTTTATCTAATTGGCTCATTAAGGTAGTATCGCCTGTTTCGGCATAAACATCGGCAACGCCAGCATATAAATAATTAGCCCTAACAGCATGACCCATCACCTTTTTTTGCTCTCTAAACGGAATTCTATCTTGGTTATCATCAGTACCATCGTCTATCTTTCCTTTAATATCTATCAGGTGTTTAGCTAGCTCTAAATATCTTTTATCACCCAGGGTACGATACATTTCTATCACACCCATATAATGCGATGGGCAAATAGCGTTTCTTGCTAAAGTTGGCGATGCTTTTTGATAAAAATTGTACAGATAATCTGTGGCCTTTACTGCTACATTTAACAAAGAACGCTTTCCAGTAGCCCGGTAATGGATGCAAGCGGCTGTCATTAAATGGCCAATATTATAAGCCTCGAAACTTAAACGGTCTTGAAACTGATTTCGAACACCCGTATTTCGCTCTTCTATCATGGCTTTGGTATAGATATAGCCATCTTCTCTTTGAGATTTAGCTATTGTAGCGATAGCCTCATCCATCATTTTATTTAATTGCTCATCTTTGGTAGAAGCATATAAGCTAGCTACTGCCTCTAAGGTTTTATAAAAATCGCCATCATGAAAAGACGGACCTTTATGGTTTCCTTTCTCTAAACCAGCAGCAATTTCAAAATTTCTGTAAGCATGGCTAATGTCTGCACTGGTATAAACTTTCCATAATTGCGGCACCATGCTTTCTTTACATACCTGAAAACGTTCTGCCCAGAAACCATTTGTCCAATTTACAGCGCCCATATCAACGCTTTTTAGCTTAGCGTAAGGACTAGCAGCTGTATTTACCATGGCTTTGTTTTGTGCGTAACTGTTATTGAGCATTAAAAAGCTCGCTAACAAGCTGATATAAATTTTCTTATTCATCATTCTATAACTTTTAATAAAGAAACAGTGCCCAATAAGCCTGCTTTATTTAAGGCTTTGCCTTCTAGCCTAAAAGGGGCTGTTGTTTTGGTAATTCTTTTATCTTCTGGCAGTAGTTGGTCGCCAATTAAACGATTTACCCAAGTATTGCTTACCTTAATTTCTAATTGATTTTGGCCTTTCTTTAAAGCCTTGCTGATGTTTACTCGGTACGGAGGTGTCCAAACAATACCGCAATCTATACCATTTACTTTTACACTGGCAATGTTGGCTACTTCGCCTAAATCGAGCCATATTTCTTCGTTTTTTGATACTTTATGTATAAAGCTATTGTTGTAAGTAGCTGTACCAGAATAGTATTTAATTTGCGGATTGCTGTGGGTACTCCAATCTTGTAAGCTATCTAACATGATGCTTTCTGCAGGGCCACCGTGGCTTTGGTTAAACTTAACCTTCCATGCAGTAGAAATATTTTTTAGGTTTTGATATTGGATATAATTGAAGCCTTTATTTATTTCCTTTAGGGATGAAGACCCTTCAAAAATTACAAATAAAGAACCGTTTGCCGGGAGTTTTATAGAGATATGCGTGTAGCCATCTTTAACTTGATATTGCTTTAACGGAATATTGGTATCGCTTACAGCATCGTATAAACGAGCTTGTTTATCGCTTACGCTGAAAGCAAAACTTAAATTTCTTTCAGTATCTAATTGATTGGAAATAAAATAAATGTCTTTTGTTGCGGTTTTACGATGATTCCAGGCTATTACAGGAGCTTCTTTTCCTTGAGCATCTTTTACCAAAACATCTTGATGAGCACCTAAAAAACTAAAATCTTTAGGTAAAAAAGGAGCTTTAATGAATTTTCCTTTGCCTGAATTTTTAAATTCGTAATAGCTACCTGCTACTTTAATATTTTCAAAAGTACCACCCCAAATAGCTTCCACTACATGGTTAAATAGCTTTTCATCGGCTTTTAAACCTGTTTTAAATTGTGGCTTATCGCCGATGATACATAGCGCCCCTGCATTTACCAATTCTAAAATTTTAGCTAATGATGTTTCTGTATAATATTGGTTAGGATTTAACTGATGTTTTAAGGGCAGCACCAAAATGCGATACTCTGCACCACTAGCAAATACAACTTTACCATTTTTAAAGCTAGCCAACTGTAAAACATCAGCATTGAAAGAGTCATAAGCATAACCTCTTAAAGGGTTTATCCAACGCTCTGGCTGGGCCATATTGGCCGAAGTTGTTACACCTGCTACTTTTTGTGTAGGCAAAGCTTTATTGGCCATTCTTTGCGCTTCGGCAGCTACTCTTTCATCTCCAAAAATGCCCGGTAAGGTATTTACCAAACGGTCTGGCAGTATAGCTCTTGATGGATATTCTTCACCAACAAAAACAGCTAAATCTGCCACTGGCTTACCCTGTTGTAGTAAAGATTGGCAACGCTCTGCATAAGCAACCCATTCTTTGCCTTGCTCCCACCAAGTTTGGTCTCTTTGGAAGTATAAACCTACGCCATCTAAGGTCATACCGGGTTTTCTATCTAACCAAGGGTTGTGTACATAAACATGATAAACCAGTTTATTTACCCCTAAAGCATAATTTCTGTCTTGCAAAGTTTTTAAATTTCCGGGGTGCTCATTCCACTCCATCCTTACGGTAGTAAATGCCTCTGCCTGAATGATATTTTTACCATAAATATGCGCCCCAGAAATGGCATCTAGCATATCATTAGGTTTATCATGAGAAGGACTTTTAGCCCAAAACTCGCCCATAGGCACATCTACCGTTCCGAAATGTTTTAAACCATCGCCCAGCATTACCGGAGCTGTGGTTTCGGCAGTAAAAATGGCACCATGCTGCTGTGCTAGATTTTTAAGGGTGACAAAGAAGTTATCATGCATCAGCTCTGCAATGGTTTTGCGCATATCGTATAAAAACTGTTCTGCTTTTGCCGGACTTGCTATAGGGAAACCCGCCAAAGTTGGCAAGAACGAAGTCGGGTCATAACCTCTCCTTTTTTGAAACTCGGCCATAAAAACCGGCGACCAATTTTGGCTGCCACACTCCCAGCTATCTACATGGAAAACACCTAATACTTGTTTGGCTAAATCGGCACCAGCCACACGTAAAGCCTCGCCATACCATTTATCAAACTGTAGTTTTACTGCTTCTGGATTAAACTTATCAACTTCTAAACCTTTACCAGCACCAGCGGTTTCATTTTTATGTCCGGTAGAGGTATGTCCTATACGAATGATTGTCCACTCGGTATGTGTTTTTGGTGCTGTCCATTTTAAATTTCCTTCAGTGTCTAGCTTATCGCTGAGATTGATGATGGATGAAATGGGTATGGCTAAATCATCAGGAATGGTTTTGGTATGTTCGCCTACTCGCCATACTAAACCGCTTTTACCTTCAAACTGATGTATTTTTGGTAATGATGAAAGCTCTATTCCGTTAATTTTTAAGCTTTGTTTCCATTTAGCAGCATCTAAATCTTCAGCACCGGGTTCTGTACCTTCTGGGTTGTACACAAACCTAAAATATTTTGCACTTACAGTCTCTATTTCATGTGTTACTGGAGCATCCCAATCTAGCCAACCCGTTCTTGGGGCTTGTAAACGACCTAAGCTTCTGAAGTTTTTTCCATCATCACTCACCTCTACCCATAATCTGTTAGATTGATGATTGAAATTGTTAACGCTTATTTTAATAGAACGACAAACAAAAGGTTTTTCGAAAGCGTATTGTATCCAGCAAGGCTCATTACTACCAAAGTTCTTTTTATGCCCCGTTTCGGCTAAAAAAGAAGCATCCTGGCCGTTACTAGTTGTAACTAAAGGTTTTATTTCTTGTGTACTTTGTGTTTTACCACCCGGCGTTGGAAAAGCTAAAACTGCTATATCTTGATAATAATTTTGGTAAGCTTCTGGCTGTTTTAAAGTAGTATTAAACAAGCTACCTCCCTTTACAGTTGCGGCGCTGTAAACCACTTTTTGCATAGATAGCTGAGGTGTTATCCAAGGGCCACCTGCGGTAGCGAAGCCATCATTAGGCAAAAGGGCTATTTTAATATCAAATCGTTTGGCTTCTTCTAAAGCAAATTTGAAAATATCCCACCAGGCGGGCGTTAAGGTTTCTATCACAGGCTCATACAAAGGAGGATTGGTTTTGCCTTTAATAGGTGCAATGTAAGCGCCTGCTATACCAGCCTCGTTCATGGCTTTTAAATCGGCAGTGATACCTTCTTTAGAGAAAGATGCATGCATCCAATACCAAAACACCCAAGGTTTAGCCTCGTGATTTATTTTTTGAATATGAGGAGCTAATGTTTGCGCTTGTAAAGGCATGAAAGAACTGAAACACAATAAAAAGGCAATAAAACAAGCATGATATGCTTTAAATTTCATGTTTTCTTTCTTTTAATGGATGATCTACCGTACGATGATAAAATTTGATTATCAAAAGGTTTATATTTCAAATTTAGTATAGAAAGCCATGTCTATCGTGTAAGATATTTTCTTTGTTTTATAGGATGTTAGCTTTGAGATTGGATGTGATTGTTTTAAAGATAAAGCGTATACGAAGCTTTTGGAAATGGTGTTTTTGCTCAAGGCTTTCTAACCCTAGCCGGGTAGCGGCTTCTTTCTTTTCTTGTTATGGCCATTACGCACAAGGCTTTCCGGCCTCATAGGCGGCCAGCCCTAGGCACTTTTTTCTTGATAAAAAAGTGCCCAAAAATCAAGGCTGATGAATATTTGTCGTTTCGCCTAAATAAATCTTTATCCACAATCCTGAGTGGTGTGAATGCTTTTGCTTGATTAAAGTATTTACAACACCCGTCGGATTGTTTTCCGATAATGCTCTAGGAAAGTTTATGCAAAAGATTTATTTGCCTACACTTCCAAATCTTCATAGGCCGTCCTTCGTTCTTAGGTAAGATGAGTTTTATGTTCAAAGGCAGTTCCTAAAAATCTCAATTTAGGGTCTTTCTACTTTCTACTCTGTACTTTTTACTTTATACTCCCAGACAGGAACAACCATTACTAAAAAACAGGCTATCCCGAAGCGCATGAGCAACAATTAGTTTATTCGTTAATAGTTGATGAGGTTGTTAGGCTGAAATATCGAATATTTAGGCATCTTTTTACTTTTTACTTTTTACTTTATACTTAAATAAAGCCTATAGCGCATGCGGTTTTGCGTTCGAGCTTTTACTAACTTTCAATAAGCATAAACGAGCAAAAATAAGCACTCCCTGTTTTTGAGTGTGGGTAAGCCTTGTGTGGCAAAGGCTCCTGTGGGATTGATCAGGACTTTTGGTTCCTTTTGGTCCCGCAAAAGGGACGAGCCCCGCCGGCGATAGAGGCGAATAAGATATTATGATGGGCTGTTGCGCACAAGGCTTTCTAACCCTAGCCGGGTTGCGGCTTCTTTCTTTTCTTGTTATGACCATTACGCACAAGGCTTTCCGGCCTCATAGGCGGCCAGCCCTAGGCACTTTTTTCTTGATAAAAAAGTGCCCAAAAAACGAGGAACGAGTTCATGAATGCCTAAGAAAACCATAAACAAAAAATGAATAAATCCTGCCTACCGGCAGGCAGGCAAGGCTGATGAATATTTGTCGTTTCGCCTAAATAAATCTTTATCCACAATCCTGAGTGGTGTGAATGCTTTTGCTTGATTAAAGTATTTACAACACCCGTCGGATTGTTTTCCGATAATGCTCTAGGAAAGTTTATGCAAAAGATTTATTTGCCTACACTTCCAAATCTTCATAGGCCGTCCTTCGTTCTTAGGTAAGATGAGTTTTATGTTCAAAGGCAGTTCCTAAAAATCTCAATTTAGGGTCTTTCTACTTTCTACTCTGTACTTTTTACTTATAACTGAAAAACCTTTTTCATAAAAGCGGTATTGGCTGAGAAATTATCGAGTACTTTAGTTGGGAAACGGGCATCGCGGGAGCGTTCTATCACTAACCAACCTTGCCAGCCCATAGCATTTAAGGTTTCTTTTACTTTATACATATTTAAACGCGGATTATCTTGTAGCCAAACGCCATCTTCATCGGTACAATGGATTTGGCAGATGCGTTTCTTACCTAAGATTTTTAATTCTGTTATCAAATCTCTACCTGCTTTTAGCGGATTAGAAAAGTTGAAATAGATTTGAATATGCTTAGAACCAATTTCTTTTAAAAGCTTTTTCTCTTCTGTGGCACTTAAAGATGTTTCTATACCGATGATAATACCAGCCTTTTTAGCCATAGCACCTGCCACTTTTAAACGTTCTACAATAGCTGGTCTTAGCTCGGGGTTTTTAACCAAATCTCCTTGTACGCCCAATGGTAGAAAAGCTACTTTCACCTGCATGGCTTGCATGGTATCTATACAATCTTGAAGCATTTTTTGATAGGTTGGCCGGGTAGCGAAAGATTGTGCGTAAAAACCTGTCATGGCGAGCGAGCAAATTTCTAATTGCAATGCCTTAGCTTTCGCTAAAAAAGCTGCTCTTGTGGCTTCATCGGCAAGTTTATTATCAAAAGTTTCGCGGTTGCCAAGACCTCCCATATCTAGCTCTAAACCATCAGCGCCAATATCTTTGGCGAGTTGGAAAGCAGAAATTTTCTGGCGTTTTAGAATCATCAAATCTATGACCGCTATTTTATAACGCTGTTTTGGTACATCGGCGAAAGCCAAAAGCCTTTGAGGCATACAGGCAGCAGCAGCCAAAACACCCAGCTGACAAATAAAATCACGGCGATTAGACATATTTGATTGGAATGATTATTTAAAAAGCTTTTCTAACTGCTCATAACCCATGATGGCATTTTTAGGAAGTTTTTCGCCTTTATCACCAAATACATACAAGGCTTCTTTCTTCTCTATGGTGCAGGTAGACTCGTCATAATTACCATTTTTATCCTGAACGGCTTTAGCATCCAGCTTAAACTGAGCAATTAAAAAATCATAAACGGCTTTACGTTTAGAGAAACCAAAATCGTGTTTATCTTCTGGTAAATGAACATTTTGTATTTGTGACGCTTTACCATAATAAGCATACATTTTTTTGAGGTAAGGATAATCATGCTGAGGAAAATGGGCTGTCCAATCTCCACCATCAGAAATAACCAGTTGCGGGTTTGGCGCTGTGATAGCTGCTAACTCTACATTATTAGTTCCTCCGCCACAAAGGTGTACCGGCATACCACTTTCGCAAGGGCAACCTCCATAAAAATAAGATGATAAAGACACCACCGGGATACTTAAATTTATTCTTGGATCCATGGCGGCCATTAATACAGTTTGACTGCCGCCACCAGAACCTCCGCAAATGCCAACACGGGTTTTATCGGCTTCTTTTAAGGTTAAGAGGTAATCAAGCAAACGGATAGCGCCTAAAGTTTGTACGGTTTGAGCTAGGCTTTTGCGATGATCTTCATACTTAAATTGCAAGCCAGATTCGCCCCAGCCAAATAAATCATAGCTTACAGCTATAGCACCCATTTTAGCCGTCATTGCGCAACGGATTTGGCAATCGGCTCTAAAACGATGATCAAACCAATGCCCATCAGGACTTAAAATAACTGGTACTTTACCCTTCATTTTCAACGGCTTATAAATAGAACCATTTATATATAAGCCCGGCATAATTTCTATAGCGATGTTTTCTACCGTATAACCGTCCATCACTCTTTTTGGTGTAAGGATAGGTTTACTTTTAGGCAATGCTGGTAAAGGAGATAGTTTTAGTGCTTTATAAAGTTGTGGGCGAATAGAATCTCTACGGGCTTCCCAAGACGTTTTATCGCTATATAAAGCAGCTAATCTGTCTAAATTATCCCAACCGTCTTGCACTTCCCAACGGTAATACTCGTACTCTTTAAGCTTATAAACTCTGTCTTTTTCTTTATTGAGTTTTAAGTCAAGCGGTTTAAAAACATTATCCAAAGTTTCTTCTAAACTAGGTCTAAAGCGCCAATCGGCATAGCTTAGCCATTTGTCTGCAACTTGGTTTTCGCTGTATTTTATTTTAACCTCAAAGCGTTTTTCTATTTCTGAAATCACCTCTTTTAAGGGCCTTTTGTATTGATTGTCGCTATCTTGTTGCGCATAAAGCAGGTGACAAGCAGCTACAAGAAGTATTAAAAGAATCTTTTTCATGATGAAACCTATTGATTTTTATTTGCCAGATTTTGCGCTCTCTCTTCTCTCCTGCCAGCAACCCATCCGCTGTAAAGCAAATTACGGTCTAGTATTGGTTTAGGAAAAAATAAGCTTGCTATATAGCCTACACCTATCACGATAAGGTGACTGTAAACGCCTAACATTAATTTATCATGAGTGAAATTATAAGGGCCCATATCTAGCAATAAGAATTTCTCCTCTCCTAAGCCAATTTTGGTGGAGGTTAAAAAAGCGTAGGAAGTGAAAAGGATACAAACTAAAATAGCAATATTTACCCCTTGCCTATTTGCCCGGGCAGAAAAAACGCCTAGTAAAAATATACCCACAATACCGCCAGAGAAAATTGCATATAAGGTAAAGATGATGCCTAAAACACCCTCGCCACCTACATTAATATAGATAGCGCCTATCCCGATGGCTATAAAACCAGATATAGCTACCATCCAACGGCTGGCTAATAAGTATTCGTTATCTATTTTACCCGGACGCATTTTCTTATAATAATCTTCAATACCTACGGCTGCTAGAGAGTTTAAATCGGCACTTAAGCTACAAATAGCAGCAGAAATCATGGCGGCTAAAATAAAACCTACTACGCCGCTAGGTAGCTCTGTCATGATAAAATATGGGAATACGCTATTGGCATTTACATCTGCCGGAAGGCTTTGCTGTTGATAATAAACAAACAAAGCAGTACCAATAAACATGAATAAAGACCAAACAGGTACGGTTAGTAAAATACCTAATAAAGAAGCTTTTATTGCCGATTTATCTGAACGAGCGGTTAAATATCTTTGAATAACAGTTTGGTCTGTACCATATTTTTGAATGGCATAAAACATCCCGTTTATAGCCATAACGATAAAGGTAAGTCGGGTAAAATCCACATCATAAGGGCCAAAACCTGTTCTTCCGTTGGCCGATGCCACCTCCCAAATGGTAGTTAAACCACCGTTTACAGAGAAGATAATCACCAATAAAACCAATATACCACTGGCAAAAAGCATAAAACCTTGGAAAACATCTAACCAAATAACAGCTTCTATACCGCCTAATAGGTTTACGATGATGATGATTAAACCAACTACCATGATTACCCAAAAAGTATTAAAACCTGTCATGCTAGAAAGTGCCACGGCTAAGAGGTAAAACACGGTTCCCATACCAGAAAACTGCCTTAAAACAAAAGCTATAGAGCTGTAATAACGGGCAAAAGAGCCAAAACGTTTTTCGAAATACTCGTAAGTACTTAGGCCAATTACTTTTCTGTACAGCGGCACAATAAACCAAATAGTGCCCAGCAAAACAATTGGAACCATTAAACCTTGCACAAGCAATATCCAGTTATTAGAAAAACCTTCGCCGGGATAACCTAAAAAGGTAACGCTACTGATTAAGGTTGCTAATAAAGACATCCCTATAGCCCAAGATGGCACCCTACCCTTGGCAGAAAAATAAGCCTCGGTAGTTTTTTGGTTTCTGGCATAGCGCAAACCAAAATAGAGGGTAATTAGTAAAACGGCAATAATGATACAGTAATCAATTATTCCTAGAACGGGTTTAGTCATTTTTATTGGTTAGTTGCTATAAGAAGTTTAGAACTTCCATATATTTTTTGTCCAGGTATAACTACCAGGCTTTAAAGTAATATTTATTTTTTGATCTTTTGCAATACTTCTGGTTAAACCTTGGGCAATTTCTTGCACCATGAGCAAACGGTTTATTTTAAGTTTTTCTAATATAGCCGATGCCGTAGCACCACCTTCTATAATAAATTCTTTAACCTTTACCTCTTGCAATACCATTTCTAAAACGCTTGCCATCAGGTTTTTGATATTCTCAGGTTTGGCTTCTTGCGCTTGTTCTAAAGTATTTACAGCAATTATCACTTTAGATTTTGATTGTAATATCTGGATGATTTCTTGCTGCCATTGCTTTAATAAAATAGCTTGATTTTTAACTTCGTGAGCCAATGCAGCAGGCATATAACTTACCACTTCTTGCTGCTGCGCTTGCTTTACTAATTGTATACTTTTATCAAACTTACTTCCGCAAACGTAAATGATGGGGCTTTTAAGCATCAAGCGTTCTTTACGGTTTGCCGATAAGTTGGTGTAGCGTTGTGCCAAAAGCGCATTAAAAAATGCTGACGAACCGGCCAAGGCTACATCATGGTTGGCATGTTTTAGCCAGTGGTTAAAATCATCAAAAGTCTCTAGCTCTCCTACAGTTACTCCAATTGCTGGCAAAGTACTTTCGTGATGTTGAACATGCACCGGAAAAACTGATGATGTGACACGTAAAAGGTCTTTTACAGAAGAACTTTTTGCAGGATATTCTGGATCTTGAGCAAAGCCTGTTTCATGAATAGGTTTACCTTCTATATAATAATGACCATTTTTGATTGCTCGGCCTAAAGCCGGACTAGCAGCCAATATTAAAGCTTTTTGCTGACCTGTTGCTAGCATTTGCTCTTCTATTTCTGGCAGGACATGACCACGTAAAACAGAATCTATCTTTTTAAATACCAACTGTGGATTTAGCTTTTGCAAATCAGTAAAAATGCTTTTAATAACAGCCCTAGCCTGTTCTTCTGTTAAAGAACGAG
This sequence comes from Pedobacter aquae, assembly GCF_008195825.1. NCBI lineage: Bacteria > Pseudomonadati > Bacteroidota > Sphingobacteriia > Sphingobacteriales > Sphingobacteriaceae > Pedobacter > Pedobacter aquae. Next base: position 841,680 of record NZ_CP043329.1, on the reverse strand, counting down.
TATTGGCGTTAACCACAATTACATCAGCTTTTTTGGCATATTGCAAAGCAGACACCACTTCTACCGTGAGGTTGTATCTTAAAGCAATGCCTCCAATTTCTGCTGCTCCTGTTAAATCATCTGCAATAACGGCTATCATCATGAAGCTAATCTTGTTGGATTTCTGCTTTTCTGTATGCTGCTAATTGTACAGCAGAGTTTATAGCTAAAGTCATGGCATCAGAACTGGCAATGCCTTTTCCAGCAATTTCAAAAGCTGTACCATGGTCTACAGATGTTCTGATGATAGGTAAACCCATCGTGATGTTTACACCTTTAACGCTATCCATTTGCTTTTTAAGCGGGTTCCATTTAAAACCAGAAAGCTTAAACGGAATATGCCCTTGATCGTGATACATCGCTACGATACCTCCATAATAACCTGTTGCAGCTTTAGAAAATAAGGTATCTGCCGGTACAGGCCCTTCAACATCATAACCTAAAGCTAAAGCTTGTTGTACGGCTGGTAAAATCTCTTCATCATCCTCTGTACCAAAAAGACCAGAATCTCCAGCATGTGGATTTAAACCCGCTATCCCGATTTTTAAATTCTTCTCGCCCAAAGAGATTAAGCCATGATGTAAAAGCTCAACAACTTCTATAATTCTTTCTTTTTTAACCAAATCACAAGCTTGTCTTAAAGAAACATGGGTAGAAACATGGATAACTTTCATGTTATCTTCTACCAAAAGCATGGCGTATTTTTTTGTATGGGTTAAATCGGCATAAATTTCTGTATGGCCAGCATAATGATGACCAGCTTCATTGATAGATTTTTTATTGATAGGTCCGGTTACGGTTGCATCAATATCTCCGGCTAAAGCCAATTCTATTACTTTTTTAACCGCTTGGAAAGATGCTTCACCCGCCATAGCAGATATAGCACCAAATTCTAGCTTTTCTAAATCTACATTTTGAAGATCAAAAACATCTAGTTTACCCATTTCAAAACGGGCATCGGCTATGTTTTGTATAGGATTAATTTGTGCCATTAAACCTAACTTTTTAATGATGTGCTTAAAAACGGCAGCATCACCAACTAATAAAGGACGGCAATAATCATAGATTTTAAAATCAAGAAGTGCTTTTACGGCAATTTCTGGCCCAATGCTGGCCGGGTCGCCCATGGTAATTCCGATGATTGGTTTATGAGGCATGGCTTAATAAATTCAGGGTAATTTTTTCTTTTTTAATTAACTCGTGGAAACCTTTTCTTAATTCGTTTTCCTCTTTTAAGGATAAGCTGCAAAGCGGCGGCATCATATGGCTTTCGCATAAACCTAGCTCGTTCATCAACACTTTTAAAGCCCATAAAGACTCGCCCAAAGAGCGGTCATGCTGGTATAAATGACCTAATTTATCAGACTGTGATTGATAATGGAAAGCTAAACCTTCATCGCCTTTTAAAACTGCTTTACACATTTCTGCATAAATAGATGGTATGATGTTTCCGGTACTAGGCACCAAACCATCGGCACCGTTGATAAGTGCATGGGCAGATTTTGCCGCCCAACCTAAGAAATAGCTAAAATCTGGTCGGTGTTTCCAAAGGTTTAAAGACTCATCTAATCTTTTCTCGCTACGTTCAGAATCTTTAGCACCTACAATATTAGGGTGTAAACTTAATTCATCCATCAGCGAAAGCGGAATAGACATGTGTGTAGTTGCCGGGATGTTATAGATGATTAAAGGTCCTGGGATTTCATCTGCTAGCTCTAAAAAATAGCGTTTCATTTGATCTTCTGACAGATGATAATAGGTTGGCAAAGTTGCTGCTACAGCATCAACACCTTCATTAAAACATAGCTTTGCAAACGCTATAGATTCTTCTAAAATATTTGAAGAAATACCTGCATAGAGTTTCACATCTGTAGATCTTATTTTTGCAACTGCTTTTATGTAATCTTCTTTATAGGATTGCGGTAAAGAAGCAGATTCTCCGGTTGTACCCAATATAAAAGGAGAAGCATTGCTTTTATATAGGTGAGAAAAAATTCTTTCTACAGCCTCCTTATCCAGCTTATAATCATGCGTTAGTGGCGCCACAACCGGAACAATGGTTCCTTGAAATTTCTTTTCTGTCTTCATGTATTAATAAGCTGCTGTATAAATAGATATGGCATCCTCAAGAGTTATCTCTCTCGGATTGTTTTTTAATAATCTTTGTATTTGCATTGCGTCTTTTGCCATTTCGGCTATTTTATCTTTGGGTATATTTAAATCACTAAGTTTAGCAGGAATACCACAAGCCGCTATCAGCGATTTGATTTTGGCAATTCCGGCTAGAGCCATTTTTTCATCATTGTCTTGATTTTCGCAACCTAAGGCTTGTGCTACCTGTGCATACTTTTTTAAGTCTGCGGGATAGTTATACTCCATCACATAAGGCAATAAAAGCGCATTTGAAAGTCCATGTGGCAAATGGAACATGCTTCCTAAAGGATAAGAAAGTGCATGTACACCTGCTGTATTTACTGGGCCTAAACAAAAGCCGCCTAACAAACTTCCCATGGCAACTTGTTCTCTAGCTGTTTTATTTGTTCCGTCTTGTACAGCATCTACCAAATGGGCAGCTATCAAGCGCATACCTTCAAAGGCATACATATCTATAAATGGCTGAGCAAACTTATTGGTAAAGGCTTCTAAACAATGGGTTAAAGCATCTAAACCAGTTGCGGCAGTAATACTTGCTGGTACGCTGATGGTTAATAATGGGTCTACATAAACCATATCTGGCACTAAATACGGACTGATAATACCTTTCTTTTGGCCTTCATCATCAACCAAAATAGCGTTTGGAGAAACCTCGCTTCCGGTACCAGATGTTGCAGGTACGCATATCAATTTAATATTTCTGCCTTTAAGGAAACCTATCCCTACAATTTCTTCTAAAGTTTGAGTATTGTCTAGTTGTGCAGCTATTAATTTGGCGATATCTAAAACGCTACCACCACCAATTCCTAACACTAAATCAGCATTAAAATCTTTACTCTCCGCCAGTAAGCTCCTAAAATCCTGAAAAGTAGGTTCTTGGATAATACTGGTATCAATCCTTAATGCTACCCCAGCTTGTTCTAATTGGGTTTTCAAATCTGTTAAAGTAGCTAACAGCGGCTCAATAGTTAACAGCAACACTCTTTTACAGGAAAGCTGTAAAATTTCATTGGTTAACTGCTGTAATGAACCATTTCCGAAAACCAATTTACCCGGGAAATGTACGTTTAATAACTGCATTTTATGATGTTGGATTTTATTCTTCTTCTGATTTAGTTTCTTTTAAAACAGGTGCTTCATAGCCTTTTAAAGCAGGCCACTGTCTGTTTTTTATTTTCTTTAATTTTAGTTTTGATGGGTCTACCACTACATGCTTCATTTTCTCTCTTCGCCAGGTGTAGGCAAAATGTAAAAGCCCGTCTTTGGTTTGGATAACTGCCGGATAAGAATACTGGCTGATAGGCGAATCTTCTAAAATAAGTGCCGCTTTCCAATTTTTACCATCTTTAGAAACCGCTACGTTTAAAGGTGTTCTTGGGCCTTTTGCTAAATCTCCGGGAGGTAAAACATGGTTATAAACCAAAACATGTTTACCATTTTTTAGCGTTACAGCATCAGTACCAGAGTTATTGTTTGGCAAATTGGTTTTAGAAAGTGCTGTCCAGGTTTCGCCATAATCGTAAGACCATGCTTCTGCTAAAGCCCTATTTCTTGTTCTGGCTAAAATTTGAAGTTTACCATTGCCATGGTCTAAAATACTTGGCTGTATTACATTTAAGCTATCTTTTCCGGCATCTAGCGGACCAATTTTTCTCCAAGTTTTACCAAAATCAGAACTTACTTCAAAATGAACTTTCCAACCCTTACCTTCTGTGCTGCTTGCAGAAAACAAATTACCATTGCTTAATAAAACAGGTTTATTTTTTACAGGGCCGATATAAGTATCAGGCAGTTTTTGTGCTGCTGACCATGTTTTACCATTGTCTTTTGATGTTTTTAACATCCCCCACCATTCTGATGGTTTAGGCCCAACTTTATAAAATAGTAATAAATCGCCACCTGGAACTTGGTACAATACGGGGTTCCATGTTGGTAATCTTTTCCCATCGGGCTGTACACCATCTGCTGCCGATACCGGAGCTGTCCATTTACCATTTACCTGTCTGCTTACATATATTTCAACATCAGGGTGGCGTTCTCTGGTACCACCAAAAAAAGCATAAACCAAGCCTTCAGGAGTTTCTGCTAAAGTAGCCGAGTGACAGGATGGAAAAGGCGCTTTATCGTAAATAAATTCATCTACTAAAATGCCTTTACGCCATTTGGCTTCTTGCGCTGTTGCCAACGATGAAACTCCAAAGCATATGAATAGGGAAATGATATGTCTTTTTAACATGGTTTTACTTTTTTGCTTCTGCTTGTTTCTTTGCCTTTTGGGCATTTACATAGTCTTTATACATTTGTCGCCAGTTTCTGCCATTGTTGTTTAAATACTGCTCGCACTTGTTTTTGTAAATCTCAAAAATGGCCGATATCTGTTTCATGCTTTTATAATCAACAGCCATTTCGCGGGCTTCTTCTAAATTCTTTTGGATAAAAGCTTCTTCAGTAGCTGTCATGTTAGGTACAATGGCTTTATAACCTTGCATGGTAAATGCTACCTTACCGATGGTGTATTTATCTAAAATGGCAATTACTTGTTCTGGAGATAAATCGGCTCTTAAACCTGTCATTAAGTTTTTGTGTACGCTATCTGGCATGGCAGAGTCAGCAATAATTTCACGATGCAAATCGCTTAATTTCTCTCCCGTAATAGGGTTTATACCAGCCGGAACTGTGCTTGCCGGGTGGCTATTATGCCAATCTCTAACTGCTGTTAAATGCTTTGCGATAACCGCTTTTACACGACTTTCTTTGGCAGCATCATTTAAATTTAAGCTGCTTACCCATTCGGCAGCTTTTTGCTCTTGCTCTGTTTGGGCATTTACCAAAATGGGTAGTGCCAGCCATAACAGCATGATGTATTGAAGACTTTTCATATTAATTAACTTTAAAATGGTAACTACCAGAAAGCACTTCGTAAATAGCCTTGCCGCCTTCTGTTTTAATGTATTTGATGTTTGATGAATCGTTAATTTTCTGGTTCCCTTCTTTTACCAGTTGTTTATCCTTTACAGGGATGTAAACCAAAGCACTGCTATTTGCAGGAATGGTTATTTGCCAGCTAAATGCTGATTTTTCTTTCTTCCAATAACTTTTAATCTCGCCGTAAGGAGATTGATAACTTGCATTTACCCAGTTAAGCCCATTGATTTCTTCTGGTTTCATGATGATTTTTTGAAGCCAGTTTGCTGTGTATCAGAACTGATGCCTGCCAAACTTTCGTAATACCAAATGAGTAAATCGCCCAGCATCATTACATGGTTTTGCGAATTCATTTTTGGTGCTGCCGTATTGCCATTCCATAACTCCCAAATGGTGGTAGCGCCATTTTGTAGCATATAGCCCCATGATGGATAAGTGGTGTTGGTAGCTATTTTAAAAGCTAAATCGTTTCTTCCGATTTGGGTTAGCGTACGCATAAGCCATTGCGTACCCACTACGCCTGTACTTAAATGCCCTTTGTTTTTATTCTCGATGATGTCTACTACCTGAGCAATTACTTGCTTTCTTTGCTCTCCTTCTGCTATGCCGAAAGCTAATGGTAAAAGATTATCTGTTAGCTTATTAGCGCCATAATAACCGTTTTTATAAAACTCCTGATTAAAGGCTTTTTTCATTTTAGCAGCCTCTTGTGTAAAATACAAGCTATCCTGAGTATTACCTGTTAAGACACTAAATTTGGTCATGATGGTAAGTAAATGGTAGTAATAAGCCGTAGAAATTAAAGCACTGGGATGCTTTTGATCTGCATTTACACCACGACCGTCTTCTGCTGTTAAAGGTGGTTCGCACCAATCGCCGTAGCTATCTTTGGTGATGATACCTTTATCGTTCATATATCGGTCTTTCATGTATGAAAGCCATTTTTTTATAGCGGGGTAGTTTTGCTCTAAAACCTTAACATCAGCTGTTTGGCGGTAAAGCATCTCGGTAACCAAAGTTAAAGTTGCCGGCCAGCTTACATTATCGCTATAATACCTCCAAAAAGCTGGGGCAACATCTGGTATAGCACCATCTTCTTTTTGTGCGTATCTGATATCATCTAACCATTTGGTGTAAAATGTAGCATTATCAAATAAAAAGCTCTCTCCATAAGCACCCACGGTACGGTCGCCCAACCAAGGCTGGCGCTCGTTACGTTGCGGACAATCAACTGGCATCCCTTTATAATTGGATGCTATACCCCACCAAGAGTTCTTAAAAATTTGGTTTAATAATGCATTTGATGATTGAAAAGTTCCGGTAGTAGCCATATCATCATAAACAAACCTACCTACAAAACTTTCTTTGCTAGGTTGCCCTTTAAAACCGCTTACTTCTGCATAGCGGAAACCGTGATATACAAATTTAGGCTCCCAAACTTCTTTACCTTTTCCGTTAAGGATATAAGTATCTGTAACTTTAGCATCACGTAAGTTAGTGGTGAAGAGCTCGCCATTGCTTTGTAGAGACTCTGCAAAGCGCATTTTGATGGTATCACCAATTGTACCTTGTATACTTATTTTCATCCAGCCAGAAAAATTCTGCCCGAAGTCTATCAGATACTTGCCATTTCCTTTTGGCGTGATGCTGACAGGATAAATATCCTGCATCACCTTCATGGGAGCTATTTTTTGAGCTTCAAATTTCCCTGCTGGCTCTTGCACATACTCGGCTTTAAGCCATTCTTTATCATTAAACCCAGCTTGTGTCCAGCCTATAAATTCTTTTCTAGCATCGAAAATTTCGCCATCATACTCATTATTGGCTAGTATCGGGCCGTTTGCAGTACCTTTCCAGCTTTCATCAGTTTTAATAGTTTCTGATGTTCCATCTGTATACTGTACGTGGATTTGCATCAATAACTTAGGGAAACCAAAAGTTTTTACTTTATAAGGCTTAGCCTGACGCATGGCATAATACCTGCCATTTCCTAAAATTACACCAATAGCCTGTTTGCCTTGGTTGATGTTTGAAGTAATATCAAAAGCATTGTACTGGATATTCTCTTGATAATCTGTTGGGGCAGGCGCTAAAACCTGATTGCTAATTTTTTGTCCGTTTATATAAAACTCATACAAACCTAAGCCCATGATGTAGGCTGTTGCCGATTTGATTTGCTTTTTTACCTCAAACTCTTTGCGGAAATAACGAGCAGATAACTTTTGCTCCTCTTCATTATCCCAAGGAAAATGACGGTCAAAACCTATCCAGCGGCCATTCCAAGCTTTATAATACAATAAACCAACTGTCCAGTTAGCCGTTTCACTCCAAACGCTTTCGCCTTTATTTGTCCAAACTTTAACTTTCCAGAAGCATTTTTCTCTGGCTTTTAAAGTTTTACCTGCATAGGGGTTGTGTAAAGACTCGCTGGTATTTACTTTACCAGAGTTCCATAAATCAGCATCTTTTTCTGTTAATTTTTCAGGAGAAGAAGCTACCAAAACTTGCCAAGCTGTTTGCATAACCCCTCTTTGCTGACTGCTAATTTGCCAGCTTAAACGAGGTTGGGTATTATCTATAGCTAATGGGTTTTCTAAAGACTCGGATCTTAGTTTTTGTACACTTATTTGCGCCAAACATACATCAGCTGTTATGAGCCATAACAGCGTTAATACAAAAGTCTTATAGTTGAACAGGTTCTTTTTCATCTTTAATCTTTCCCTGTAAAATCAAAATACAATGTCATATCTAAAGCTCTTTTAGGTTCTTTCTCAAAATCATAATAAATATGTTTCATCCCCATTGGACCAGTAGTTTCTGGTTTTTGAGTTTTAGTACCTATAGCTGCAATACCATTCATGAAAGAAATATCCCCGGAAGGGAAAGTCATTTGCATATTTTCCCACTCGGTATCTTTTTGCTTTTTAGGTGTAAACAACCTTAAAAAGATATCTTCCTTATCGGTATAAACCTTAAAGCTTTGTTGTTTGGTGATGAATTTGCACCAGTACATATTGGCGTAATAACCTTTAAACTCTGGATATTCAAAAGGAATTTCTCCGGTAGAATTATCGTTGTAATCTTTTTTCCAGATGCCAAATTGGTTACCTTTCATACGGTTTTTCCAAACACGGTAAGGACCAAAGCCCATAAATTCTACCCCTTTTATTTGCTCTTCTGGAAAAGAAAAGTTTACACCTACATATCTGGTAAAATAGCTCTCGGGGAAATATTTAACCTGCATTTTCACCATTCCCGATGGATATATTGTCCACTGTAAAGTGTTAAAGCTTTCCTTTTTATCAAAAGATGAAGAGATGATGATATTATCGCCGTCTTGCTTTAAGCTGAAATTTTTAAAGTTTGTAGCTCCTTCTTGTATAAAAGGCCCATTGTTAAAAGGAATTACTCCTTTTTGATTTTGTACCTGCTCTAAAATTCCTGTTGTTTTATTGATATTGAGTTGTAAATCGGCAACTTTTAAAACATAAGCATTAGCACTTTCTGTAGCTTCTACCTTGTTTTTTAATGAATTAGATAAAGCTATTTTCAAGGTATTTTCTGGCCTGGTGATAGGGAAACTCCAGGTAAAAATTTCTTGTCCGTATACATCTTTAGCCGTTACAAATAAGACATCAAAAGTGTTCCAGTCTGATGGTAAAAGTATTTGTAATGCCCCTTTTTCTAAAGGTTTTAGATTTGGAGCTTCTATTTGACCTGTTTTAACCAAGTTTTCGCCTTGTGTGGCTAATCTGCTTAGTTTATAACTGAAACTGCATTGGTTAAGATTGGTAAAATGGTAGCGGTTTTCTATGATGAGTTTACCATCAAAAGCTGGGGTAATTTCTCTGCGTTCTATAAAAACCGGCGACCAAATTTCTTTTATAGCATAAAAGCTACCTTCTTTTTCGTGATGCGGACCAACAATACCATCGGCACCGTGGTTACCATCGGTATCTAATATTCCATTTTTATCGGTACGTACCACGCCTTGGTCGGCAAAATCCCATAAAAAACCACCTGCCGATAGCGGATTGCTCCACATGGCTTTCCAATAATCTTCTAAACCAGCGGCATGACCACCGTCAAACATCCCATGTAAGAACTCGGTAGGCATGATGATATTTTTGCCTTGGTCATAATTGCCAATACCATAATTATATTCGCGGTAATGCGTAGTTTCAAAACCTCCGTAAATTTCCCATGGGTGTACAACAGGTCTTTTTTGGATGTCTAGTTGTGTAAATAATGGGTCTAAATCTGTATTATGGCCACCCTCGTTACCATTTGCCCAAAAAATAATGGATGGATGATTTTCATCTCTAGCAAACATTTCTTTGAGCAGTTTAGTACCTGTTGGCGTATCGTAATGCCCATGCCAGCCAGCTAGCTCGTTCATCACATATAAACCCAAAGAATCGCAAGCTTCAAGTAAATGACTATCAGGCGGATAATGTGCCATCCTGATGGCATTCATATTCATTTCTTTGATAAGTTTTACATCATTGATGCTGATGGTTTTACTTGTTGTTCTACCAGATTCTGGCCAAAAAGAATGGTGATTAACCCCTTTAAATTTAATTTTTACGCCATTGATGTAAACGCCATCACGCTCCCTTAGCTCTACCGTACGGAAACCAATATTTTTACTGATTTGATGAAGCAATTTAGAACCATCGTATAAAGAAAAAACAGCTTTGTACAGGTTTGGAAACTCTGCCGACCATAATTTAGGGGCTTTAAAAGTTGTTTTAATAAGATTTAAATTACCCGATAATGCTTGTTGATGTTTCCCTAACCTTTTACCAGCTAGGTCAAAAACTTCTAAAACTAGTTTTTGGGCTTCGCCCTGATGTGCAACTTTAGCTTGAAAAGAGCCATCGGCTTTAGCATCTATAGAAACTTGTTGGATATGTTGTTTTGGTAAAGCTTCTAAAAAAACAGGTCTAAAAATGCCTCCAAAAATCCAGTAATCGGCTTCACGTTCTGCTGCATTAACAGATTTATTTGCAGAATGCTTGCTTACCGTAACCTCTAACAAATTGCTTTCCTGAAATTTTACTAGCTCGGTAATATCATATTTAAACTGATAACAAGAACCTTGATGTATCTCTCCTGCTACTTTTCCGTTAATTTTAACTTCGGCATCAGTCATCACACCATCAAAAACCAAATTGATTTTCTTGTTCTTCCAAGCATCGGCAACTGTGAAACTATATTTATAAAGTCCTTTTTCTTTGCCTTTATTTACCTCTTTATTAAAGCCATAATTATATCTACCAAAGCCCTGTAACTCCCAGTTAGAAGGTACGGCAATACTTGTCCATTTGCCAGAGTTTGCACCATCGGTACAGAAAAAATCCCAGTTTTTGGTATCGCCAAAACCAGTTCCAGAAAGCATAATTTTTTCTGTTTGTTGCGCAGATAAACCAGCTGTTATCAAAAACAGAATCAAAGTAAAATATATGTTTAGGCTCTTGAACATGATTATTTGCTTAGCGCTGATGTTTTTAAAGCGTGAATAAAATAAACGACTTCTGCTACAGGCTCGCCCGGATTTTTTAAATCATAATCCTGATCGGTTGGTGTATCCGCATCTGGAAAACGACGAACTTCACCTGTTCTAAAAGCTACCCTACTAATTTCTGCTACCGGAGCAAAAAACAGTTTTGTCCCCTTCTCTTGTCCGTCTAAAAACAGTTTGTAAGAACGAGTTTTGGTATTTACCTCTAATCTTAAAGTATAGGTTTTACCGGCTTCGTATTTAGCAATCCCACTGTTGCGATAACCTGCTTTAGATTTCAATTCTCCATCAGCATCAACAATAATGCGGGTTGCGGCAATACCTTTTTGGTCTAATAGTTCTATGTGTAACAAGCCTTTATCAGCCTGAGCCGGCGTAAAAGAAAACTCGATAGAAACTTGCTCTGCCGAAGGGATGACTCTTTCTACTTTAGCGTAATCGTACAAATCCTTATCGCGTAAAGCCAAAGCTTTTTTACCATTAGGAGCTTGCTCTATTTTTGTGGAAGCCCAAAGCGGACTATAAATATTCCATTCTTTTAATTCTTCGCCAGTTTTTAAATCTGCAAAAACATCATTTACAGGTGTTTCTACTTTATCTTTAACCGGAACAGGAATTTTTGCTACCCACATATCTTCTTTATTCATGCTGTAGCCAACCCACATATTTTTATCAGCCGGGATGCCGTTACCTTCTAAAATACCTCTTACATACTGCGGGCCGTAAGATTTATAATTGCCTCCGTAACGCATAGGAGATATTTCGCCATTTACCAATAATAAATTGCGATAATTTAAACCATCATCACTCACAGAAACAGCCAAAGGCCAACGGTATTCTGAAGGATTGTAAACCGTAGCATATTTACCATCGGAAGTTTTTTGCCCCCATATTTTAGCATTACTATTTACAAAACCTGGTGCTCTTACAGCATCATATTGCCAGCTTTTACCTCCAGTGGTGCTAATGCTGGTTAAAGCATGTTTCCAAAAGCCAGCAATTCTGCCATCGGGTAAAGTATAATAGCTAAAAGCTTTAATAGCTCTTTTGTAAGGCACTAAAGGGTCGTTTCTATCAGCCTCTTCAGACCATTGCTGCATTAGTAAAGGTTTAGAAAGTAACTCGTTACAAGCAGCTACAAAGCCTTTGTCTTTACTTTTTGTATAGAAAGGATATTGAGCCAATTTGGTATTGAAAGAAGCATTAAAACGGATGAAATAGATAGAGCCATAAGTGCCATCTTTATAAATTTCACGCACTACTCGGCCAATGCCATTACCATCATTAGGGTCGTCTTTAGCATCTAAAGCCACACCATAATAACCCAAAACCAATAACCTATTGCTGGCACTTACATAAAAACCCATACGTTGGTGCATAATGGCATATAAATCTTTAGCCTTACCGGGATGATTGGGTTTTGTAAAGCCATCTGGCACTTTGTAAGGCGGAAAAACTACTGCTGGTGCCGACCATTGGTAGCCATCTTTAGATGTTTGCAGCAAGGTTTTACCTTCTGCGATATGCTCACCCACGGGGTTACTCAAATACTCTAAAAAGAAAGTATTGTTCCAATAAGCCAACATGGGTTGGTGATTGTAAGTAAAATTATGGCCAGCGTTATATTCTGGATGCGTTCTGTTTGCTCGCATCACTTGTATATTATGTACACCTATCGCCAAGTTTAACTGCCCATGGTGGTAATCTACATTAGAAAGCGTTTTTCCAATATATCTCACCGTGTCTTGCTGGGCTAGCAAACTAGAGGTGCTTAATGCTATGGCTATACAGGTCTGAATGATTTTCATATTAATTTTTTTCGGCTTTATTGATGATTGCCTTCAGATATTTTGCTTTGGCTTTAAAAATAGTCCCGTGTTTGTGCCCTTCAGGCAGTTTAATTTCTGTATTGATATTTTTAAAGCTTTTGAAATCTTGGGTACTTACTGCGGCATATTTTTTATCTCCGTAAGAGTCGTAATAAATAAGCCAGTTGTTAGCTACTTTTACTACGGATGGACCTTCTGTTAAATGAGGCGTAAAAGCAGCAGAAACTTGGTTATATGGCCCTAAAGGATGCTTAGCAAAAGCTACTTTCATGTTCCGGTTTGGCCGAGTGTTATCTTTCAAAACCAAAACATAATCCTGTTGAGCCCTTTTTACAATTACAGCATCTATGACACTAAAACCGGGGTCTATAAATAATTTTGTAGGCGTAAAAGTTTTAAAATCCTTAGTAGTAGTGTAATACATACGGTGGTTGTTCTGCTCTTCTTCTATTCCTTTTTCAAAGCGGTAAGGAATGGTAGAAGCCCAGATAATGATAAATTGCTTTTCTTCATCATCATAAAACAACTCTGGCGCCCAAACATTTACCGTAGTTGCTTCATGCTGCATTACTGGAATAAATTGCTGTGCCGACCAATTCATTAAATCTTTAGAACTGGCATAGCCGAAGCCTTTATCGCCTTTCCAGCTGCTTGTCCATACTAAATGGTAAACCCCATCTGGACCTTGTACAATAGATGGGTCTCTCATTACTTTTTGGTAACCTATCTCTGGTTTTAAGAAAACCTGATTTAAATCTTCCCAATGGTAAGCATCTTTACTGTAAAGCAATCTTAAACCATCTGTTGCTGGCTCATGAAAAGAAGTAAACATGTAAACATTTGGGTTGCATGAAGAAAAAAGTACAAGTAGGACGAATAAAAGCCTCACCCTAAATCCCTCTCCAAAGGAGAGGGACTTCCATAGTTGCTTATCTAATTTTCTTGTATGATTAATTCTTTGCATTGTTTATTCTTATTGGCTACTCTCTAACTCAGTTCTTTATACTTTTTACTCTGTACTTTCTACTTTTTACCCAGTTATTTCTACTTTATACTCTGTACTTTTTACTTTTAAAAGCTCTCCAAAACCAACACCCAATCATTCCCTTCTTTAACATCACCTGGTGGGTTAAACTCTTTCACACCTTTGTTTTCTACTTTAGCTTCTTCTTTGTATTTACCATCGCGTGGGTTAAACCAAGAAACTTTCACCTCATCACCTTTAATTTTACCCATATTGATTTTCATATTTCTACCCGTATAGGTATAAATCATGGCATAATCATCGGCTCTGGTGGCTATCAATCGGTTATATTTTTCACCGTTTTCTGCAATTAAGCTTTGATCTGGAATACGATTGAAATAAGGTTTAGACAGCATTAGATTTTTCAAATGAACCATTTGCTTAGCTCCTGGCGCATGAATAGCTTGGCTCCATAATTCTTTTGAGCCATAAGCGCTTGTAGAATCTGTCTTTTGATGCATTTGCATCACCGAGTTATGACCATAAGTATACCCAAAAGCACCAGCAAAAACCGACCAGTAGCCGTATCTGCGAACATCAGCATCTGTCCAACGTGGTTCTAAAGTATCATGTAAACCTTGCGGGATGCCCTCGTATGAAGGTTCTCCATCTATAGTTGGTTTAAGCGGACTTAATTTTAAATCGGCTTCCATAAACTTCCAGTTGTCTTCGCCGTAATGCTTCACTTCTTTTTTTGAAGTATCTTGGTCGTACCTTCTATGGCCAGATTGTACCATATTAAAATCTAACCAACTTTCTTTATGAAACCAGTCTGATGAAGCTGTTCTGCCCCTCGGATGAAAGGTTATCAAATGCCTATCGTCATGAGCTCTTAAAGTTTCACCTATTTTCTTCCATACAGCTAAAGAATCACTGCCTTTGATATCGCCACCGTTTAACCAAATAATATTGTTGCGGTCTTTGTATCGCTTAGCTAAAAATTTAGCGTATTGTTCTGCTTGTGCTACGCTAACCTTTCCATCTTTAACATTAGTACCCCAAACAGGCACTAAAGCCATGTAAATACCTTTTTCGCTAGCTTTATCGATGATAAAATCTAGATGATCCCAATAATCATAAGCCAAAGAATCTTGCGGGTTGTTTCCTTTTGTGGTATCTGGCGTAGCAACATTTGCGTTTATTAAAGAAGAGTCTCCGTATACATTTACCGAAGGAACGGTATGTAAAACCATAGCTTGTACCACATTAAAGCCTTTTTGCTTGCGGTCTTCAAGATAAGTTTCTGCCTCTGCCCTGTTTAGTTTATTGAATAATAACCAGCCTGTATCCCCCAACCAGAAAAAAGGTTCTCCATCCTCTGTCATTAAATACCTCTTGTTTTCTGATATTTTAAGCAATTGCACTCCATGATACTCTTCAGTAGTTTGACATGCAGTAAATGCTATCGCTATCAAAAAAACAATGTTTATGATTCTCTTCATCTTTATCTTATTTTTTCTTTATCCAAACCACCACATCACTTTTTAAATCTTCTGTTTTAATGGCTTGATTATTAATTTTTATAGTGCTTTGCTTTACAACTTTACCGCTTTGTGGACTGATGTAGCTGAGCACATAAGTTCCGTTTCCTAGTTTTACCTCTGCCTGATTATTTTGGTAAACAATAGCCGATGATTCATTTGCTAAAGTGTAAACGCCTTTTTGCGATTGTGGCTGCGGTTTCATGGTTGCAGCGTCTTTTAAGAAATTTTCATCAGCGATAAGAGGCAAATCTGCCAGAGACCCGCCAGCCATGAATACTGCCCAACCCATTCTATCGTAATTACCTGCATTATAGATAACCGCTTTATCTGGATATTTAGAACGATACTCGGCCACAGCCCTATAAACCTGCTCAAAAGAAGATTTACCAACTTTAGTTAAACGAGCATGCTGCCTTGGCGCTAAATTTTGTCCGCCTTTAGGTGCATAAGCCACACCGTTTTCTTGATAAAACCAATATCTGATATCAATAACATCAACATATTTAGAACGCTCGGGGTCTGCTAAAATCTCGTCTTGTACATCTTTAGTAACGCTTAAACCAATAATGGACTGCTTTCCGGTTTCTTGTTCCCATTCTTTAATCACATCTAACCAAAAAGCTACAAAATGTGTAGGCCCCGTAAACTCTGCACTGGTAAGTTGTATCACTGATGAATTATCTTTAAAGTTCTCTAAACATTGGCGAATATAGTTGCGATGTAAAGCCCTCCTTACGGGATGATTAACATTGTAAAACTGCTCTGCCATAAAAATGCGCTTATCACCAGCATAAGGTACAGGCTCCGGAAAACCTGTATTATTGATATTATTTGCTGGTCGCCAAGGGAAATCTGCATAATGGGCACCAGCTTCTAGAATATTGTGCTGAAAATAGTTTTGATGTAAAAGCACTAGACCTTTTTCATCAGCAAGGTTGGCAAACTGTTGTAATCTACCCCAATACCATTTGTTAAACGTGGTTAAATCGTATTTACTTAAGCCATCCCAAGCGGTACCTTTGCCGCTGCGGGCAAAAGGTTGCTCGTAAAACGGAGGCCAAACTTCAGCATCCATTCTTCTTACACGTTGGTGGTCATCCCTCCTACGCTCGTACCATAAACCGTAATTATGATCCATTGCAACCACATTTTTTTGTTGCATGGTAGTAGTAAGTTCTTCTAAATCATCGGTTAAACCATTACCAATTTCACCAGGTACAAAACGGGTAATATGTGGACGCATTTTAGCTAAAGCGAACGGTCTAGCACTGCCAGACCACCATTGTATATCTTGCTTGGCACCTGTAATAACCTTGTTTTGGTAAACGATGAAACCATTTTTCACCTGCATATCGCCAACTTTAGGAGTTGCTTTAGCGATAATAGGTTTTATAATTTTAGCGCCATTAGCTTCGGTACTTATCGGAGTTCTTGAGCCAGCATCATCAATAAACTGACTTAACTGTAAAACAGGTTTTGCTGCTAGCTGCGTTAATGCTAAAGCTGTTTCTATAGAAGGACTAGAAGATGCTTCTGATGCTACGGGTAATAAAAATTTTCTGGCTGTTGCCGATTTTCCTAAACGGTCTTCTAACTGTGCATAATAAAAACTTCTTGGATTTACATGCTCATTAGACATATCCCAAAAACCATCGCCAGCAAATTGTGCCCAAGTACCAAAAGCCCAATTTTGAGCTGTGGGTGCTTGCTCATTATACACTTTAGCAGCGCTACATTGCCAAAAAAGGCTGTTAGCGGCTGTCCATCCTGCTCCTTGCCCATCTTGACCTCTATTGGCAAAACTTAAAGCTTGGCCGTCTATATTCATAATATCAAACAAAGAACCTGAAGCCCAGCTGTCTATTGCTCCACTAAAACTATAAGGATTTATGGCTTGGCATTGTACAAAAGCATTTGGCCCAGCTGCCATAAAACCTACCGCAAAATCGTGGTAACCAAATTCAGAATAAAGCCTTTGAAATAAGGTTTGTTGTCCTTTGGTATAAAAAGTATACCTACGTTCGCCACCAATTTCTGATACCGGGGCTAAAGATTTACAATCTTGTACAGTAACACGCTTACTGTGTTGGTTTACATAAACTGCAGAACCAGCAAAATGCTTGAAAGTGATTTGTCTTACCCAAACATCGACCGCATTTTCTATGTTGATGGCATTCCAGCGGTGGTCTTCATCTTTTTTATTTTGCTGATTGTAATCTGATACCAATTGCAGATTTTCTATCCCAACGTTGGTAATGCGGCCATCCCATTGGTATTGGGTTACAGTAGCTTGTCCAAATTGTTTATCTAAAGCTGTGGTGATAGGCGCATCAATGGTGATGGTATTGCCATTGATAGCAGTAATTTTTCTATCCCAAAAAATATCTCTTTGACCGGGCTTCCATCCTAAACTGCTTAAACCCCCACCAAAAGTTACGGTATTTAGTTTAGCAATCCATTCTTGTGTAGATGGACGATGGATCAGGATTTGATCTCCTACTTTAAACGGGCCAATATCAGTAAGTTTAAACTGAAAAGCGTTAACAGGAACGTAATCATCTGTAATAGAAATAGGTGTTTGCTTTACCTGATTTTGTTTTCCTAAAACCCGAATTAATATTTCTCTATTTGTGCCTTTACCTAAAATAGTAGTACCATTTTCTACAAAGCCATTGCCTCTTAAAACAACACCGGAAGTATTAATTTTGATAGTTCCATAAACCTGATAAACAGCTTTTTGCAAGAGAACAGCACCTCTAAAACCATTTTTATCTAAAGGTAATTTAGCTACCTCATCTATAGCTGCTTGTATAGTAGCAGTTGCATCGCCTTCTACAGCAGGTACAACAATTTTTACAGCAACATTTGGTATGGCTTTTTCACCTGCTTGGTAGCCGCTGTAAGAATAATCAGGGATACGATTACCTAAAGTATCTGGCGTATATGCAAGCTTACCATCTTTTTGAAGATAAACAGGAGATTTTGGAGCTTCTTTTCTTTGCGCTTCAACACTTAATGGGAATAATCCTAAACACAAATAAACACCTAAACTATAGCCGTTTAAGCTAAGACTATTTACACCATGTTGAAGTATTTTTTTTAGCAAAGCAAGTATCATTTAGGCTTAATTTATATCCGAAAATTTTCTTTAAGCAAATTACTCATTTAAGCTTATAGAAATTATCCTGATTGATATAAATTGGTTCATTTTACTACAAATTTAATGGATAAAGACCTTTTATTTTTGTAGCATTTTCTCTATGTCTTGTACTATTTTACCATGACACCGAATAGCAATTATGTTTATTAAAAAAAGGCATTAACATCATTAAAAAAGACATAATAAGACTTGATACTATGGACATTTAAGATATATTGCGTGGTAAGTAATAATAATTTAATACAAAAAAAGGAGGAAAAACCGATGGGCAGTTCTCCTCCTTTTAAGCCAACCAATATACCTAAAGTATGAGTTAAAAAATTCCTAGTGAAACCACTCGACTAAGAAAATTCTTTGTATGAATATTTTGTTCTATAGCGTTACATAAAATGAAAATATCATATATAACAAAACATCAACGCTCATTTATTAATATTCATTAACAAATGATAAAACAAATATAACGGCTATAGCAGTTTATTTCCTGTATAATTTTTACCAAAAAATGTAGGATATTATCAAGACAAGTAGACTTAATAAAAATCTTTTATTGATGAGGATAATTTGGATTATTTTTAATTTCATTCACAAATTCATTTTCACTAGCCAGCAGAATGATAGACTTAATAATAACATCTAACTCTTTAGTGCTTTTTAAAATACTATCAATATAATAATCCTTAATTTCTTCCCTTTCGTCTTTATCATTGATTAATAAATCGCATAAGCTTAATAAATTAGCAACTGGCCTTCTTAATTCATGAGATTGCTGCCAAGCAATAGACCTAAAAGCTTCATTTGTTTGATGATTTTAATTTCTTCTAGCTTTCTTACAGTGATATCCCTAGTATTTTTTGAAACTCCTATTAATTGAGAATTGGCATTATAAACGGGTAAATAAGAAACTTCAAACCAAAGTTTTTTACCATCAATTTCTTTTTCTAGTTCAACTGTACTTTTTTGTCCTTTTAAAGCCAAAGGGAAATAAATATCAAATAATTTTCTATTTTCTTCTGGTAGAAATGTTCTTACATCTAATTGCTCTTTAAGTTCACTATTGTAATAAAAATGAAAATCGTTTAAAGCTGTTTTGTTAAAACTGATGATTTTCATTTCCGGATTAATTAAGAGATTACCATCTGTAGTACTATCTAGAATAGCTTTAAGCTTATATTCTGATTTACTTAATTCGATTTGACTTATTTTCTCTTGCGAAACATCCCTAATAAAAACACTTAATCCTTCTGATGTTGGGTGTATAACGATATTTAACCAATGGTTGGTTTCCTCGTGAAAATCTTCAAAAGCTAAAGAAATATTAGAATGTAAAGCATTCTTAAATTGAGCTAAATATTTACTCACTAAATCTTTATTTAAGATATCAAGAATACAATTTCCGTAAATTTCTATTTGATTAGGGAAGAAAATATCTCGGGCAACTTTATTGGTTTTTAAAAGCTTTAGCTCTTGATCTAGCTGAATAAACCCGTCACTCATTTTATCTAAAATGGTTTCTACTTTTTGTGAAAATTCTAAGGCTCTTTTACTAGCTAGCTCTGTTTCTGTAATATCATGCCCAATGCAAAGTACTCCTAAAATATCTTGGTTTTCATCTTTTAATAAAGAGAATTCCCATGATGTCCAGTAAAAATCATTTAAATGATTTTCAGGTTTTCTTAAAGCTACTTTAACAACAGCATTAGAGTTTACAAAACATTGCTGTACTGAATGTAGACAAGCTTCGTGATCTTTAGGATTGATGGTTAAGAACGAATGTAAACCAATAAAATGATTTGTAATAAAGGAAAACTTATCAAAAAAGTAAGAATTAACATACGTATAAAAGCCTTCCAAATCTGTAACTACAACAGCATATGTTTTAGAGTTTACTAAAAAACTCGGTAGATATTTTTCTATATAGAGTTCCTGCATATAGTTTTCCACAGCGTATACAATTAATAAGTAAAATGCTAATGATGATAGGGCTAATATCATTAGCAAACTAAAATTGATTTAAAATTTAAGATTAATGTAAAATTTTATTTTCATAATTTAAAATGTTTTATAATAAACAACTGATAATGAACAGATAAATTTCATCTTCTATTTTACGAATGTTATTAAGAAAAGGATTTGAGAAAACTTACCTGCAAAAAAAATCTCCGAATGTAAAACAAACGGAGATTATAAATAGAAAGAAAAATTGATATTAATTTGGTATTACTTGCTTTAAATCAACCACACTATTTAGGTAAACTTCTATGTTTGAATAACCTGAAGCTGTAATTTTACCTGCATCAGAAGCATCTTTAGCGTTTAAGCCATTTTTAGTTTCATAATCATCTGGCATACCATCGTTATCACTGTCTTTGTATGGTTTACCTTCATATTTTGGATAACCTCCTACTTGACTGATATCTGTAATGATACCGCCTTTATAAGAATCTTTCGGCAATCTGCGGTGTTTAAAATCAGCTTCTGGAAGTTTTACATCTTTTATATATTCTATCTCGCCAGTTCTTACTTGTTTCACAATTCTGGCATCAACTGGGTCTCTTTTTGGTAAAGTAGCACCTGCATTATCTAACACATAATTGTATGCTTGTTGTGCCGGAATAATTGTCATTTTAGGCATTGGTAAAGGCTTTTGAACTCGCATGGCAGCAAAGTAGGGCTTTGCTTCATCATAAGTCATAGATTCACCTTTTTTATTCTCTAACTGTATACCGCCATCCCAATTATTTTGGGTTACTTTAGTATTACCTTCCACAATATTGCCTTCCACATGTGCTCTTCCAAAAACAACATAAGGTAGTTTACTACGACCTGATTCTGGCTTTAAAATACGATAACCTATAGGTTGAGTTTTTGGCGTTAATGGCCCCGGTTTAAAATAGTTATTGATGATGTTGTATTGTGCTGTATAATCGCCACCATCTATAGAACGGTGTACCCAGTTAAACATTACATTATTAGCGAAATTGAAAACGCCATTCCAACCAATAGACGGGTTTCTTGCAGCATTATCTGCCCAAAGATTTCTAACAAAAGCACAATTTTCGCCTCCTAAAGTACTACCGAAAGCATGGTTCCAAGTATCTAAAGCTTCAGAAAAAATAGAGTTTTGTATAGTGATATTTACCGTACCTAACTTAACCTCTGCTTTACCAGTACTATCATTATACATGTGGCGATACATAGACATGTTTTCGTCTAATCCCCAACTTGCTGATACGTGATCTATCATGATGTTTCCTACCGGATTACCACCAATAGCATCATCTCTTCTACCTACATAAGTTTCGCCCCTTCTAAAGCGCATATATCTAACCACTACATCGTGGGTATTTAACCAAACTGATTCGCCAGCTACACAAACCCCATCTCCAGGAGCAGTTTGACCTGCTATGGTAATGTACGGTGCTCTGATGATTAAAGGCGTTTTTAATCTGATAATACCTGCTACATTAAAAACTACTATTCTGGCACCACCTTGCTCGCAAGCCCAACGTAAAGAACCAGGACCACTATCATTAAGGTTAGTAACCACATAAACTTTACCGCCACGACCACCAAAAGCATAAGCACCGCCACCTTCTGCACCAGGAAAAGCTAGAATATCTGCCTGTGGTAAATCTGTAGGACGACCTGCCCAGGGAATATAAGGTTTTCCCTGCTTTGCTTCCTGCTCTATAATAGGCAGTGCTTTTTGCCAAGCTAAATCAGATTGCTTGGTAGCTTGCTTCATTAATTCTGCCGTTGCTTTTTGTACATCGTCTGGTATGCTTGGGTATTGTGCGTGTGCTTGATAAGTAGCAACCATCGCAACAGCCCCTAGCAGTGTAGACTTCATCAATTTCTTCATTTGATTAATTTAATTTAGGATAATATACAATATCAATAAGGTATACTATTTCAAATATATGAATATCTAATACACCATATTTATATAATTTTTACGAAGTATTGTAGGATTTTAGCCTATAAAAAAGCCGCTCCTTTAGTAAGGAACGGCTGATGATGTTGAATTTTAAAAATATTAATTTTGAACCTTCACGCTGATATTGATAAAAGGTTTACCCTCAATATCAGAACTTACTGCATTTACTAATATACAACCATACTTATTTTCGGGTGTTAAAAAGTAAACAGCGCTACCTGATACTAAACCAGTTGTTGTTGCTCTTAGGTTAATGGTTCTTCTTCTAGCTTCTGTTTCTAAGAGTGTTCCTGTTCTTATAGTATTGTTAAAGGTATTTGCATGCCCGTTAACTGGCGCACTAAATAAAGTAGCTCTTTTTGTCCATGTACTAATATTATAAGGTACAAATGGTAATGGGCTAGCACTTAAAGAATATAAATTAATAACCGGCGTAGCACTAGTAGTTCTAAAGATACCAAAATCAATGTCTGCTGAACTTGCTTCGCCTGTTGTATAACTATAAGTGTTTCCTGTTTTTATAGAGAAATAACAAGGCAATACTTTTGCAACAGTGTCTGGTAGGTATATTCTTCTATTAGAGATATGGGTAAAATTAGGTTTAACATCAATGGTCACCTGTTTGTATCCATCGCCCATATAAACACCACGTTTATCTACAGGCCAAACACGATAAGATGTTTTGCCTGATTTTACATTAGCTCTAAGTTTTACTACACCAGAAAAACTTCTTCTTTTGGTTTCATCAGTGATAGGTATTCTTAAAAAAGGCACTGCACTCCCAATTTCTAAAACATTTATCTGATACATATCTTCTTTTGCCGAAGTAACAGTATAGTCTATGTAAACACTATCTCCATCATTTACTTCTTTATAATCTGTTACGCTAAAAGGATGATCTCCTTTAAAAGTAACATTAACATCTGTAAACATATTAAAAATGTTTTCAGATTCTTTTTTACAAGATGTTAAGGATATTACAACACCAGTTATAACCCCAAATATTTTTAAACTTCTTACTATTTTCATTTTAATAAAGGTTTGCTTTAAGCATTACCATCCTTTTTGATGGAATAGTAATGCCTAAATACTATATAAAATTATTTAAGAGGATCAAAGGTTCCACCTTCCCAGCCAATAGTGTGCTCTAACAAAGGACTAGAGTTCATAAATTGATTGTGGAAAGTATAAAAATAATGATACTCTGGAACACTAAAAGGACCATTACCTCCAGGGATAACCACTGTATGAGGATTAAAATAGAATAGATATGTACTTCTAACATTTATATTTAAAGTATCTCTATTTCTTAATCCTGTTGTTGGATTAATGGTTTCTAAATGCGTTCTTAAAGCAGTCGTTTTAGTTGCTATCTGAATACCTTCTATGGTACCTGTTAAAGTGTGCATTCTTCTTAATCTTCTTAAGTCATGATGACGCTTAGCTTCAAACGCGAACTCTACCATTCTTTCGTTTGTGATAAGCTCTCTCATTTGCTCTGTAGTAGTTGCTAAGCCTAAACCAAAATCATTACCTGCGGCACCTTCAATGATACCAGCTCTTCTTCTAATTTCTCTTACTAATGTTTTTGCCAATACCATATCGCCAGTTTCATTGGCACACTCGGCATAATTAAGTATTACCTCAGCAAAACGTAATTCTATCCAATCCATACCACTACCACCAATATTTGAAGTATAGTTTACAGCTGATGCAGAAAGATCAGGACTTGAAAAACGCTTACAATAAACCCCTCTGTTGCCGCTTTCATTAAGAGCGTTAGCATAAGTCCACTGTCTTCTATTGTTATTACCACTTAATTTCCAGTTACTACCATTGTAAGCAATGGTGGCTTCAAATCTTGGGTCGCGATTTCTCCAGAACAAAGTAGCATCATAATCTGGATGACCTTGAATTGGTCTTCCATCTCTCATTGGATATGCATTTAATAATTTTGTAGTTGCAAAATAAGCATCATTAGGAGAGCCTCCTTCAGAAGCTGGTCTTATTCTAGACTCTACATTATGCCCTCTTCTTTCTAGCGTACTACTGTAAGATCTTACAATAATGGCTTCTGTATTAGCCGTACCTTCTGTTTGAAAAATAGTAGCATAATTAGTCATTAATCTTCTGCCTGATGCTACACAAATATCATAAGCCTCTTTATTTGCTACAAAAGCTCTTTGCCATCTTGAAGCATCATAAGGATGTTGAGGATCATTAACAGGATTAAATTGAGGACTAGCCCAATAAAGCAATACTTTTGCTTTTAAAGCTGCTGCTGCTGCTCTGTTAATTTTACCTCTTTCTGTTGCATCTGCCCAGCTAACGCCATTTAACTTAACCATTGCAGAATCTAAATCATTCACAATAGCATTGATACAATCTACTGCTTTTGCTCTTCCTGAAGCTGTTATATTATCAGGATCTTGAGGTTCTAAAACTAAAGGGACGCCTCCATAAATTCTGGTTAACTCAAAATAAGCCATAGCTCTTAAGGCATAAAACTGACCTAGCAATTTATCTTGTGCTGCCTTTGGTAAAGTACCAGTTGGAATACCTTTAATAGCGTTATTACAACGAGCGATATCAAAATATCTATTATCACCTACGTTAGAACCTTGATATTTTGTGGCTACGTATCTAACATCATTATTTGTTAAAACACCATTTACACCAATAGCTCTTCTTGCCCAAGCTTCTGTTCCGGAAAAATAATTTTCATCACTAGCTAAATGTATACCATATTGATTGATAGTGTACTGATAAGGAAACTCTGGCATGATTAAACGATAAGTACCATCTAATAACATTTGGATAGCACCTTCGTTGCTCCAGATTCTTGCATCTATCCCACCTCTATCTGGTAGTTCAAAAAATTCATCTTTGTTTACACAAGCTGAAAATGAAACTATCACAGTACAATAAACAAGGGCATTTCTTAAAGCCTTTTTAAATATTGTTTTCATTTTATTTAATATTTTATAAGTTAACACTTAACCCCAAAGAAATAGTTCTTAAAGTAGGGTAGTTATATGCACTTGATGTATATGGGTCTTTATAAGGTAATGGATTCACAATTGTCCACAAGTTATTACCAGTAGCCAATACTCTTGCACTACCTAAACCTAGTTTACTTGCTAATTTAGCAGGGACTTTATAGCTTAAAGTCATGTTATTAACCCTAATGGTGGTACCATCTACTGCCCAGAAAGTTGAATTCCATCTTCTAACTGAAGCTGCATCATCAAATCTTGGGAATTTACCTTCCATTGGGTTCTCAGGTGTCCAACGGTCTGTCCAAAAAGCAAGTGCATTAGTGGTGGTGGTAGGGGCAGTTAATGCTCTACTGTCATAAAATACTTTACCTCCAAACCTTGCTGCTATATTTGTACTTAAGTTAAATGCTTTATAGCCTATGCTTAAATTAATACCAGATGCAAAAGCAGGTGTTGTTCTGTCAAACATTGGAACCATATCTCTATCGGTAATTCTTCCATCGCCGTTGGTGTCTTCAAAATACAACCATCCTGGTTGTGGTACTTTACCATCTATAGTGTAGTTAGGATTTTGAGATAAGAAAGCATCAACCTCTTCTTGAGTTCTGAACATACCTTTACTGATTAAACCAATATTACTACTATTAAATCTTCTAGGATCTGTACCAAACATGATTCTCCAATCTGGTGGAGTGTTTTCAAATAATTGATAAATGTTATAATAAGTTCTATCTACTACAGAATTGCCGTATCCAAAGTTGATACTGGTATTAATAGATAAGTCTTTACCAACTTTTGCTTTGTATCCCAATGTAAATTCAGAGCCCCAAGAATAAGCCTCGCGGTAATTTACTGTTGGTGATTCAAAACCAACAAACATTGGGAATATTTCATTTACACCACCATCAAAACCGTCATAAGTGTAATTTCTAAATACCTCAATACCAACATCTATTTTATTATTCAACATAGACATTTCTATACCGGCATTGAAAGTACTTTTCTTCTCCCAAGTAATATCTGGATTTGCTAAAACAGAAGGGTTCATCCCAACGGTATTAGTTTCTCCATAGATGTAACCATTGGTAACATCAACTCCGTATCTTTCTTGCCACAATCTAGCATTTACCCTATCATCGCCTGTTATACCGAAATTAGCTTTCAGTTTTAAGAAATTGATGAAAGGAACATTGTCAATAAAGAAATTTTCTTTACTTACAATCCATCCTAAACCAATACTTGGAGAAAGCCCCCATCTGTTTCCTGTAGCGAAATTGGAAGACGCATCTAAACGAGCAACAGCTTCCAAAATATATTTTTTATCTATATCGTAATTAAAACGACCAAAGAAAGAGCGTTTGGAACTTTCTGAAATATTTAGACCACGACTGGTGATAAGGTTAGGATCAAATGCCCAATAATCCCCTATGTTAGGTAATAATTGATTAATCCATCTTACTCCTAAATTTTCTGAGTAACCTATAGTTTGCTCGCCGCCTACTGTTAAATCTAAAGTATGTTTACCAATAGTTCTACCATATTGTAAAGTAATAAACCCTTGGTAACCGTTATCTCTTCCTAATATTGGTTCTAGTAAGCTATTTGTACCGCCTGAAACTACTCTTGTAGCAGAAACCTGATTGGTATAAAACAAATTGTTGCCGCCTGTTCTGGTAAAATCATAAACATTAAATGGCGGTCTGTAAACTCTGTTGCTACTATTACCCCCGCCTTGTGAAATTTGGAATCTTGTTTTAAAACCTTTTAAAAATTTTGGTTCATAAGATAAACTAGCATTAATGCGGTAACCTTGAGATCTTCTAGTATCAGCATATCCAGACCCTATAATACCTAAGGGGCTGTTATTTCTGTTATTGAAGTTAACGGGTTTACCATCAATACTAATAGGTACCCATTGTGGTACTGTAACTATAGATTCAAAGAAAGTAGCATCTGTTTCGTTACCTAAATCATTCTGGCTCTCTCTTATTCTATGGTCTACGTTAAAATTAAGATCTGCTTTTAAACCAGGTATAATTTCTGCTGTTAAACCACTTCTAAAAGAATATTTATCTTGCTTTGTACCGGCATAATTACCATTTTCATTCTGATAACTACCACCAACAAAAAATGTAATTTTTTCCGTTCCTCCAGAAATGCTAAGATTATGTCTTTGTGTTGTAGAAGCTTGCCATAACTCATCATACCAGCTTTTAATTTGTGAGTTTTTAAGTACTTCTAAATCAGCAGGAGTAAAAAAATTAGCTGCTGGTGCATTGTTAACTGCAAAATCACCATTAAGTAATAAGGCGTGGTCATAAGCTGATAACATTTTAGGCGACGTTGCCGCATCAGAAACACCTACATATCCATTATAAGTGATACTTGGCTTACCTATTTTACCTCTTTTAGTGGTTACTAATACAACACCTTTAGCTCCTGAAGCACCATAAATAGCTGCCGATGCATCCTTTAAGATAGTAATAGTTTCTACCATAGATGGATCTAAGTTTTCAAAATTCTCCGCAGCAACTGTAATACCATCTATAATATATAAGGGCTCATCCGTAACACCAAATAAATTACTAGAAGCAGAAGAACCACGTACATTTAATCTGATACCAGCACCTGGCCTTCCAGAAGCCTCACTTACGCCTACACCTGCTATCCTATTTCTTAAAGCACCAGCTATATTTGGAGCCGGAATATCCATTAATTCTTCGCCTGTAACGGTAGCCACAGAACCAATAATTTCTGAACGCTTTTTCTGACCGTAACCTGTTACAACAATTTCATCCATGGCATTACTACTTTCTTCCATAGTAATGCTGATATTAGTTCTACCAGCAGCAGGAATTTCTTTTGTGGTAAAACCTAAGAATGATACAATCAGAGTTTCATTACCTGTAGGAAGGTTTAATCTAAAAACTCCATTAATATCTGTTGTGGTACCTGTATTTGTACCCTTCACTCTAACAGCAACACCAGGTAATGGCTCTCCCTTACTGTCTTTTACTGTACCGGTAACATTTACCCAACGGGATGCAGTACTTGTTGCCCCCATGTGAAGTGACAACCCGGCGTTTCGCTCTGCCGCCACGCCAGAACCTGGCAAAAACAAAGCTAATAATAAAGGAGCGCAGGCTGCCCTTATTACATTACGCTTGTTTAGTGGCTTTTGTAAAGATAACTTCATAGTTCTTCTTGATTCAATTGGTTATTATTCGTTTTTGGTTAGTTCTTTTTTTGGCAATAAGTACCACTCAACAGTAATAGAAGATACCATATCTTTACTGCTTTATAAAGTTATTATTGCTTTTTATACAGGATTATATACCGATTAGTTATAGCTTATAATCTTCAAATACGTTTATGATAATTTAGGTTATAAAATATTGGTTACAACATTTATATATCAAATATAAGAGGCAAAAACGCTGCTTTTGTATAGCATTTTTTCAAAATATTGTAGCATTTTATCATCCCTTATTTTTCTTTTCTTTTGCTTCTTTTATACGTTGCTCCCACTCTTGCCCAGCTTTCTTCATATCTATACCTTGGGCAGAAAGATAATTATTGATTTTACCTTTGTATTTCCCAAACCAAGCATGTTTCTTTTCTGATGATGGTGCGTCCATAGCATGCTCACGAGCCTCGGTTAAAAAAGCTTTTATTTGTGCTTTTTGCGATTCATTCAAATTTGGTAACATTTCATGATAACCTTTAAGTGTTATGGGCAAAACACCGTAAGTCATACCATCTTTTACCTGCTCTATTTGCGTTGTATTAAGCTCTTTCTCTAAATTTTTAATGTAATTCTTATGGATTTTAGCAAGCTTTTGATCTGCTTTTTCTTGATAAGCTTTCGATTGTTTTTCTAGCTCAACTTTATTGTCTTTTAAATTGGCTTTGAGTTTTTTGTTAGTCGCATCTCTATCTTCGTGATGCTCATTTATTATTGAATATTGATTTGCAATAATTGATGTTACTCTCTTATATTGAGTAGAATCCGTGATACCTAACTGCGCTACAATTTTTTCGGCTCTTTTGGTAATAACCTGCTGATAAGCTTCCTTATCTTGTTTACTATTTTGTGCATTTGCAGTATTAAGACCAATAGAGATAAGGAAAATAAAAAATAATGTTTGAGAGATAAACTTCATCTTCTGTATGGATAAAAAATATAATTGGCTACCTATTCTGGTATGATACAAAGTACATCAATAATAAAAAGTGATTAATGCTTATTTTTATCAATTTTTTATAGGATGTTGTCATTTAAAATTGCTATTTTTACTTTTATTAATCACAATAAAGTATAAACCTATTTCAATTAATAATTTCGTTTATGAAACCTTTATTCAGGAAAGTATCTATAGAAATAGAAAGCTCTTTCAATATTAAGCACCATATCATGCCCAATTACGGCAATGTATGGCATTACCATCCAGAGCTTGAATTACATTATAATATTGCTGGCGAAGGTGTACGCTTTATTGGTGATAATATCAGCAATTTTATACCGGGTGAGATTATTTTATTGGGCGAAAATTTACCTCATGCATGGAGATGCAATGAGGCTTACTATCAAAATAATACAGATTTAAATATTGAAGGTATTGTAATGCAGTTTTTACCAGACTGCTTGGGTAAAACCTTACTTACCTTACCAGAAACTTATCAGCTTTTAAAGCTTTATGAAAAAGCTAAAAGTGGTATGATTATTAAAGGAAAAGCTAGAGATAAAGTTGCTGATTTAATGCGCAATACCGCACAAGCCGAAGGTTTAGATAAAATTATTCTACTCCTTTCTATCTTAAAAGTATTAGCAGAAACACATGAATATGAACCTATTGTAAACGGACAAGGTTCTTTCTATCAATCTAACGAATCTGACACAATACGATTAAATAAAGTATTTAATTACACCCACAGTAATTATAAAAAGGATATTACTTTAGAGGAAATTGCTTCCATCAGTAATTTAAGTGTAACCTCTTTTTGTAGGTATTTTAAACTCATGACCAAGAAAACTTATTACGATTTCTTGATTGAGATTAGAATTAGCCATGCCTGCCGCTTATTGGTAGAAAATAAACTCCCAACAGAAGTTATTTGCTTTGATTGCGGTTTTAACAATGTATCTAATTTCTACAGGCATTTTAAAAAAGTAACGGGTATGACTCCGTTAGATTACAAAAAGAAATACTTAGATAGAAGTTAACGCTTATTGTACATCTAAAGCGTCTAAACTTATACCAACTGCCTCTTTTGCTGTAATAATCACCTGATAAGAACCAGCGTTTATCATGGTACCGGTTGTGGTGCTGAAATAGCTCCACTTACCTTCTTTGCTAGGCTCTAAATCAAACAATTCTGCTGTTTTCATTAAAGTACCATCTGCAGCAAAAACACTAATAATGGCTTGTTTAACTTCTTTAAAAGGGTTATGATATTTTATCGTTAATGAATAAACATCTGCTACACCAACTTTAATATCAAACTTAACCTGTGCATTATTTTCTTTAAATATTAGCCTTTCTTGATTCATCAATTGGTGTTTTTCTACACCTTTATCTAGCGATGTAAGCGCTGCTTTGTAAGAAGTATTCTTCTTTAAATCGAAAGCTGGTTGTAAGTTATTTTCTGGCATAAAAGCGACAAAAACTCCTTTTTCTTGCTTAAAATCGTTAATAGAAAACAATTCATCTTCGGCTAATTTCTTTTTGTAAACACGATATTGCGCCCCGCTACTGTTGGTGATAAAGGCTTGGGTATCTTCAAAATCTTTTATCCAAAGTGGTAAGGTTGAAGACTGCTTAATGCCTATATAAAAATCGAGTTTTTGTTTAGCCTTGAAGCTTAATGCATCCAATACTTTTCCTGAGTTTTTTAACCAATGTGCACCATACAATACAACAGGTAAGCTCACAAAAGTTTCATCACTTTGGGTAAATTGCTGCTGACCAATATCTAACCAGCTAGCTTCTTCAAAACTATCGCCTTTAACATTTAATTCTTTAATGAGAGAAGCCTTTGCAGTTACAGGCTTTACATCCTGATTCAAGCTCGCTACAGCGATAGCAGAAATTAAAGCTTGGCCTGCTTTTACTTCTGGGAAGTGTATTTTAAGCAAACCGCCTTTTACCTGTACTTTAATAGATTTTTTTAAAGCACCATCATGTCCGCTTTCTTTCCAGATGTCTAAATCGTTTATCACAACTTCATCATTTACAGCAACATCAAACAACCTAAAGCCTGTACAATCTATCCCTCCGCCTGTACCTAGCCAAGGTTCAGTAAAATAAAGCTCTACCAAATACTCGCCATCTGGTACTGGAAAATGATAGCTTAACTCGTCCCTTCCATACCTAAAATCCTGAAAAAGAGCCCAATCTTTTGTGCCTCTTATGGGGTCAAAGGTTCTACGCTGACTAGCAAAGAAAGTCGGTTGCAAAGAAAAATCTGCTGCCCAGGATATTGAACCCCAAGTATTTTTATCTTGTAATGACCTATCTGCCATCCAAGTTTGTCCGTTTTCATCCTGATAATCTGGGCCACCACAATTTACCCTATATAAGTAATTATAAGCTTTCGCTGATGCTGTTATATTTTGAGCACCTTCATATAAAAGATTGAAATTTGGTGCTTTAGGTAAATTTTGTAAAACAATGGTATCCCGGGCAACGGCTTTTCCGTTAACATAAGCAATAGCATAAAGGATATTGTACTTAATCATCACTCCATCCCAACGGAAATGTGTACCTATACCATTTTTCTTTCTTCTGCCTAAAGAAGATGCATTTAAATCATTAAAAAGTTCTACTTCATCGCAATTAGAATATATTCTGATGTTGTTTTTTACACCAGGGCTCGTCCACCTTTGTGGCCAAGTATGCGAGGCAATGTAAACCATTGGCTCTTTATCTTTGGGCGCAAAATTAGACCTAAACATATAATAAGCATCCAAAGGCTCTTCCCAAGGTGTTAATAAGCCTTTATAATTTACCGGCCCAATTCTATCTAACTCTCTTAAACCTTCGCCACCTTGTACCCTACCCGGGTTATCATGCGATGTCCATAACCAGAAATAATGCCCAGTCACTTCATTTTTTACAGAATCTGCCAGTCTTACTTTAGTTTCCATCAACTCGGTAAAACGGTCTTCGTTATAATCGCTCACATTGGGCAAATGCGGACCTTCGCTATGGTAATCTAATGTTCGCCATGCGCCATACTCCCCTACCAAAATCTGTCTTTTTAAATCCTCGCCATAGTTTAGCGGATTGCCACCATAAGTACCTGTCCAGTTTTGGGGTACATCCCAATCTGTACCGCTACCGCCATTACAAGTGGTTATTTTTCTTTGCGATGATGCTGTTGGGTCTAAAGAACGTATCAGTTCTGAACATTCTTTAGCAAAATCTTCGGGTAAAGTACTCTCGTTTTCTAAACCCCAAAGCACAACAGAAGGGCTGTTTCTTCGTTCTTTCACCCAATCTTTCAGTAGATTTTTAAAATTGGTTCTAAAAGCCTCATTATCAAACCAAATATGCGCAGCCATTTGTGTCCAAGATAATATGCCTAGTTTATCCCAATAGGTTTGATACAAAAGGTTATGTGGCTGATGAGCATCGCGGAAAGCGTTAAAACCAGCCCCCTTCATTTGTAAAACCCTAGACCGTATTTGCTCATCGCTAAAAGCATGACTATTGCCTATTAAATGTTCATATTCTGCAATTCCGTTGATAAAAACAGATTTCCCGTTTAACAAAAACTGTTTAGAAAGTCGGGCATCTTCGCCTATAGGCCAGCTAATCCAACGGATGCCGTATGGTGTTGTTAGCTCGTCGGTAAGTTTCTTATTTCTAATGATTTTGGTTTGTAATTGATACAAATACGGATTTTCTAAAGACCATAACCGCGGGTTCTGAATAGTAGTTTCTTGTTTGGCTATTTTAGTAGCTTGAGGTTCTAAAACCACCTGTTGACGTAAAGTAAAAACCACTTTACCCTCATGATTTTTAAATTCTTGCAGTACTAAAACATCTTCTTTCTTGGCGCTGTAATTTTTAAGTTCGGTATTGATGAAAAGTTTTACCGCTTTCGCTGATATTTGTTTATCGTTCCAGATATGTACACCAAAAGGTTCTATTCTTACCGCATCGGTAACTACTAAATGTACAGGTCTAAAAATCCCCATAGGCTGCGAACCTTCAGAAAAACCACGTTCTGTAGAGCATCCACCATCTACCCAAGGTAAATCACGAATTTCTGCGGGGTGGTCTGCTCTTACAGCTAAAATATTTTCATCGCCATTGAGTTTGATAACTGCAGATACATCCAAAGTAAAAGTTGTTCTTCCGCCAGCATGGTAACCTACTTTTTTACCATTTAACCAAACCGTAGCATAAGAACCTACACCTTCAAAATATAAAAAATAACGCTTATTCTTTTGTTGTTGATTGATTTTAAAGCTTTTACGATACCAAGCATAACCATGTCTGTTGCCGTGTAGCATACGCCTATAACCATGATATTTATCCCAATTGTGCGGAACTTGAACTTTTTCCCAAGCGTGGTCTTTGAAATCAGGATTTTCAAATCCGTTATATTTCTTAGGGTTATAATCATCTGCAACTGAACGCCAATTGCTATTTAAAGAAATACTTATACGAGGCTCTTGCGCTTTTAAAACCGAGCTCATTAGCGGTAAAAAGACAACTAAAAATAATGTATAACCTTTCAGGATGTTTTTTATCATGATTTAGAAATCAGAAAATTATAATGGCTTTAAATCTTGATTTAATGTGTAAGTTCTACCTATTTCTGTATGGATAGTCATTTGTGCATTTCCGTATTTGAGTACACAAGGTTGCCCAGCTTTAGATAAAACCTTAACTTCTTTAAGTTTACCATTTGCCCAGCTAAAACTAAGCTCGAAACCACCACGGGCACAAATGCCTTTAACTTCTCCGCTAGACCAAGCTGCTGGTAAAGCAGGCAATAAATCGATGTAATTTAACTGACTTTGCACTAACATTTCTGCAATACCAGCAGCACCTCCAAAATTGCCATCAATTTGAAATGGCGGATGCGCATCAAATAAATTTACATAAGCACCACCACCTTTTTCTGCTGGCTTAATGAGCATTTTAAGCATTTTTAAACTATGCTCAGCATCCTTAAATCTAGCCCAGAAATTAATTTTCCAAGCTAAACTCCAGCCTGTACCTTCATCGCCACGGTAAATTAAAGATTGTTTAGCGGCTTTCATTAAATCTGGTGTTTCATCGTAATTGATTTCATTTCCGGGATGCACAGCCCATAAATGCGAAACATGACGGTGTTTATTTTGCGGGTCGTCTATATCTTGCAACCACTCTTGTAACTGCCCATGCTTACCAATTTGGTTAGGTGCTATTTGCAGATATTTTTGCTTTAAAGTATCTCTAAAATCTGTATCAATACCCAAAACATCAGCGGCAGCTATACAACTTTTAAATAAATTTCTGATGATTTGATGATCCATAGTTGGACCAGCAACTAAGCCCCCATTCTCGGGCGAATTTGATGGCGTACTGATGAGCCACCCCGTTTTTGGATCTTTTACCAATACATCAACATAAAACTGAGCAGCACTTTTCATTAAAGGATAGGCTTTATTTTTCAGAAATTCTTTATCCTGTGTAAACAAATAATGCTCGTATAAATGACTGCTCACCCAGCCAGAACCACCTTGCCAAATACCATGGTTTGATGCGTTTATGGGTGCTGTTCCTCGCCATAAATCTGTATTATGGTGTAAAACCCAGCCTCTTGCGCCATAATATTTTTGTGCAGTTTCTGTACCTCTAAAAGCCAATTCCTCAACCATTTTAAAAAATGCTTGATGCGTTGCCGATAAATTAAGGACTTCTGCTGGCCAATAATTCATCTCAGCATTGATATTGGTGGTGTATTTACTTCCCCATGGTGGCGATAGTAAATCGTTCCAAATACCTTGTAAGTTAGCAGGTTGTGTACCCGGTCTAGAGCTAGCAATTAATAAATACCTTCCGTATTGTACGTAAAGTGCTGCTAAATCTGCGTCTTTGCCTTCTTCAAATTTGTCTATCCTTACATCGGTGGGTAAATAGCTCAAATCTTGTTGCCCGAGTTTTATAGAAAACGCTTTGTAATAGCTTTGATATTCTTTAAGGTGAGAGGATAAAATATCTTGATAAGATTTTGTTTTTAGCCTCTGCATAGCTTGCTGGCATAGTAACTGAGGATTTCCTCCTACATTTTCATAGTTCTGAAAATTACTAGCTGCAACCAAATACAAAACTACTTCGCTAGCATTACTGATGATAAGTTTACCATTTTTTTGATTGATAATACCATCTTTAACTGTTGCTTTTAACCAACTTTCGCCATGTAAAGCACCATGTTTTACCTTTACTTTTAGAGCTATGGTTTGGTTATCTACCTTACTTAAGCTAAAATTCTGATGTACTGATGCTAATACAGCCTCGAGATTTAAACTCTTAGCTTTATTAGCGCTTAGCCTCATAACTACTGCTTGGTCTGGCTGCGAAGCAAAATATTCTCTTTTGAAATCTACTCCGTTAACGGTATAGCTGGTAGTGCTAATTGCGGTTTCTAAATCTAAAGTCCTTCTATAGTTTTGATACTTTTCATGCCCTTTAAAACGCAAGTATATATCGCCGAAAGGCTGATAAGCTGCCTGAAATTGTGCTACTTCTGGCGGATTATCATCTTGAACAAAATATTTCCAATTGCCATTTAAAGAAATGCCTTCTTTTATACTTTGCCCTTCTGGATAAATGCCAATATGCCTTGAAGTATCTTTAAAACCAGCAATTCCGCCTTTATCGTAATAATTGAGTACTTGTACGGCAATAGTGTTTTTACCAACTTTTAATAAACCTGCCGGGATCCTGTATTTTCTAGCTCCATCCCCTTCTGTGCTTCCAATTAATTTACCGTTGATGTAGGTTAAATCGTAATTTCTGATTCTGTTTAAATCTAAAACTAGTTTCTTATTGACAATATTTTCTGGTACTGTAAAAGTTGTTCTAAACCATAAAGCGCCATCTAAACCTTCTAATCCGGCAGATTCCCAACCTTCATAAGTAGGAACTGGAAAAGTTTTCCATTGACTATCGTTAAAATTTACCTCAGCAAAAGATTTTTGAGTGCTTACAGCTTTTGTCCAACTAGCTTTATCTCCCTCTTTACTTTTTAAGCCCATAAAATGCTGGGCAGCCAAATCCTCAGCTTCTTTTTGTTTACCATCGGCCAAAAGCTGTCTTATTTTAGGCAAATAAGCCGCTGCACCTTCTCGGTTATAATTACGTGGTTGGCCAGTCCATAATGTTTCTTCGTTAAATTGGATATGGTCTTCTGTAACGCCAGCAAATATCATAGCGCCTAGCCTACCGTTACCAATAGGCAAAGCATCTGTCCATTTTGCAGCAGCTTGCTTGTACCAAAGTTGCTGGCTTTGCTGGGCATAAGCAACCTGACTAGCCATCATCCCCAATAAAAAACAATATTTTAATATTACATTTTTCATGAATTGCATTTTGAGGCTATCTTAAACCATAAACCATTTCTAACGTAGTCAAAACATGCTCTCTTTGATATACTCAGAAAGGGCTTCGACTCCGCTCAGCCTGACACAAAATCGGGGTTTAAAACAACTAAATAATTAATCGGCAACAACATCAATCTTTACCTCTTTTTCTTTTAATACTGGCGTTACAACATGCTTTAACAAGTTGTTTTTAACGGTAATATCTTTGGTTAACTCGCCTTTTAATCTTAAGAAAATATCAGTTCCTTTTACAGGATAAGAATTGTAAAGAAAAGCGTCTTCTACATTCATGAAATCAATTAAAGGAACACCTTTTATAGGACTGTAAGATTTAACATCATCAATAACTAAATCTTTTACGTTTTCTGCAACTATGGCAGAGCCCATTTTGGTATTTACTTGCACATTATGGAAAGAAATACGATTTGCATTTTTAATCTTAAAGCCACTTTTTGCATCAATATTAATATCATTAAAACTGATATTTTCTATAGGCATTTCTTCTAAACCATTCAAATATGCAGCTTGATTTACCTGAGCGGTGATATTACTAAAATGTATATTTCTAAATGCCGGAGTTCTTTCTGAAATAGGCTCTACATCTGTTTTTGCGTATTGCATATCTAAAACAATAGCTTGGTCTCGGATATTTTTCATGATGATATTATCCACCCTGATTTCTTCTACCACGCCACCTCTACCACGAGCGGTTTTAATACGCAAGCCTCTATCTGTACCATCAAAAACACAATTAGAAATGGTGATTTTCTTAACACCGCCAGACATTTCGCTACCTATAACCACACCACCATGACCACGCAACATGGTACAATTGGTAATGGTATAATTTTCGGCCGGTACATTTAATTTTCGGCCCGAGCGGTCTTTACCAGATTTTATCGTTATACAATCATCACCAACGCTAATATGGCAATTAGAAATATGTACATTATTGCAAGATTCTGGGTTAATACCGTCTGTATTTGGTGAAGGTGGATTTTCTATTGTAACGCCATCAATAGTAACGTTTTCACAAAATTGTGGGTTAACCGTCCAAAATGGAGAGTTTACAATAGTAATATCCTTAATTTGCACATTTTTGCAATACATAAATTGTATAAAAGGCGGACGTAAAAATCCTCTTTCTATCCAGCCCGGTAAATCCGGAGCTAAAACATCTTTATTTAACCTTTTAAACTCTTTTTGCCATTTAGAATCTTCTGTTAATTTCTTTACATGAACTTCAGAAAAAGCCCACCATTTTTTACCATGTCCATCTATTTTTCCTCTGCCAACAATGGCAATATTTTCTAATTCATAACCATAAAAAAATGGCGAGAAATTGGTAACCTCTGTACCTTCCCATCTAGATTTTACCATCGGCAAATAATCATCAAAATTATCGCTAAAATGAAGCTCAGCACCAGCATCAATAAAAATGGTAATGTTACTTTTTAAGTGAATAGGGCCTGTTAAATATTTCCCAGCAGGAAAATAAACCGTACCACCGCCAGCTTTTGAGGCCGCTGCTATAGCTTTGCTTATAGCTTGTGTGGCTAGCTTGCTACTGTCGTTTTTTGCACCATATTTTACAACATTATAGAAGTTTTGCGAGTAAGCATTTAAGCAAAGACTTAAGCAGCAAATAAAACTTATGCTTTTAATAATCTTGAACATGTGATATTGATGAAAATTTGTGAGATTTATAAATTAACTTTTAAAGTTTGCAATTTTTTAGATTGAGCTATAAGTTTACCATCAGCAAAAAGCATTAAACCTTTTCCTTTTTGATAGCGCTCCCCGGTTTTATCCCAAATAATGGTGAGTATTTTACCTTTATAAGGCACCTGACTTAATTGAAACCAATCTGCTTTACCTTTCGGGATTAAGGGTTTAATAATAATTGAGTTATTTAGCTGTGGCTTTAAGCCTATTAAATCCTGAATAACCAAATCCATAAAGGTAGAGTGGTTATAAAATTTACTTCTCGGATGATCTCCTTTTAGCCATTCGCCATTACTTTCATCCTGATACTCGCCAATGTAAGGCTTACCGTACATTTGCTGAGACCAAGCATATTTATGCAGCTCATCATAAAAAACAGAAGCATTCATTTTACCTTTTTTGCTGTAATCATTCAATAAATTAGATAAACTACGTAAAGTTTGCGAGGTAGCAAAAGGCCAAACAGCACCATCCCACTCGCAGCCATGACCGCTTCCGCGAGTTCTAAAAGTAGGCTCTCTACGCTCGGCAGTTGTTAAGCCCCATTTAGCCTTGAAACCAACAGTATCTAATAACTGACTCCAAGCTGTGGCGTATTCCTTTTTATCGGCAGGCAAGTTAAAATACCAAGGAATAAAACCTATGGCTTCTCTGGCGCCATTTAAAGTATCTCCTTTAGCCATTCTGGTTTTAAAAAATTTCTCTTTGGCATCCCATAAAGAATCCAGAACCAATTGCTTTAAAACAGCTGCTCTGCTAGTATATTTTTGCTTTAATGCTGGGTTATTAACTTCTTGTGCTAATAAAGCTAAAGCCTTGGCATTACCATACATATAGCTGTTAATGGTTGGGCGCATATTCTCGTCTTTTCTGCTTCCGCTAACAGATTCTTCCATGCCATCTTTAACATCATGCTGCCAAAACATACCGTTTTTAAGCTTACGCTCTTGCTCCCATTTTTCATAATCGGCATCTAAAGCAGGTAGTATTTTTTGCAGATATGCCTTATCAGGATGAACCATGTATTGTGCTAAAACAGCATCATCTACCCAACTGCTAAACTGATGGAAACGTGGTTTTGATTGTCCTTTATCAGCATCATACAACCAAAAATTAAGATATTGCTTCATGTATTCTTGATTTTTTAACCACCTACCTTCGTAGATATGATGACCTAAAGCACAACTGATAGATTGATGCTTTCCGGCATGTTTTACAGGTTCTATAAACTCGGTAAAGATGTAGCCATCAGGCGTTTGTTTCAGATGTTTTCTAAAAGACCACCAACGGAAATAATACTTCTCTTCTATCTCTTTATCAGGAAAATCTAACAAAGGAATATTCTCATTCAACCAGTTATAAGCATCGGCATTAGGCACCAGATTTTTTACCGCTTCGTTATCATCGGTATTAAATTGCTTAACGTATTGATTTAATTTTTGGCTAAGATTTACCTGCTGCGCTAAAACCGAAGTTTTAGCACATAAGATTATTAAAAAGCTATACAATAATTTCTTCATGGGTTTTACAATTTAACATCAGTTGGTGCGTAATGACCAAAAAGCCAATCTATATCTCTGCCATTGCCATTTAAGCCTGCATCAAAAATTTTAATTTTCTGATTTGCATCTATAAAACCTAAAACTAAGGCTTTTCCTTTAGCTAAACTTAAGGTATTTTTTCCGGCAGGGAAAGTATAAGCATGTACATTTATAGCCGGATAATTTTCTATAATGATAGCATTAGAAAGTTTACTTTCTGCTTGTCCGTAATTG
This sequence comes from Pedobacter aquae, assembly GCF_008195825.1. Lineage (NCBI taxonomy): Bacteria > Pseudomonadati > Bacteroidota > Sphingobacteriia > Sphingobacteriales > Sphingobacteriaceae > Pedobacter > Pedobacter aquae. The sequence continues at coordinate 801,500 of NZ_CP043329.1, read as the reverse complement.
TTAGCACTAGCATCAGTCTCTAACTCTGGCGTTGGTGAGAACTGAGCATCCTTTTTATTAAAAAATCCTACCAAAACGGTTACAGGTTTAACATTGGTAAAGGTAATTTGCGTACCATTTTTTATTTGTGCTTCCGCTGATAATTGTAAAGCGTTTAAACCAACAAGTTCTGGTGTTAAAGCTTTTATTTGCAAATCTTCATCGGTGAAAGCCTTAGCTTGCTCTTTTACAGTATAGTACAATTGCTTGTCTTGAAATTTAACTACCGCATTTTCATAAGCCTTAAAGGCGATATTACTGGCTGTTTTGGTACTTTTTAAAGAATCTATACTATGCTTAAAATTCTTCAATTCGGTTTCAAAAACAGGCAATACTTCTTTCCAATGGATAAAAGTTTTATCAACACCACGCATAGGTATTTTACGCTGCTTGGTTTGCATGCTGTTGGCGTATAAATAATGATTTTCTGTTAGTCTGACCAATTTCTGATAATGCTGAACGCTACTTTCTAAGAATGGTAATGCTTGGTCTAAATCTTTAACATCGTTAGAATATTTGAATTTCAAAATCCATAATGCTGCGGTTACTTTATCGGCATAGAAGTTTGCCATAGCATCGTAGCAATACATATCGTTAAGCAATCTATCAAACTCATCCTGATTTGCCTTTACACCAGTTTTTGCTTTTTCTATTGCGGCAATAGCTTTTCTACCATGCTCAACCACTTCTTTAGCAACTTGAACAGGCGTTTCGCCTATATGACCTTGTTTTTTCCACTCTTTCTCGGCATAGTCAATAATCATCTCGCCTTCGGGCGCTTCAGACTCGTACATCAAAGTAAAAACTCCGTAACGGAAAGGATTTATAAATTGTGTGGTAAGCATCCCTAAAGTAAGCGTTTGCCTATTTCCATCGGTAATACCAAAACGTCTTAATAATTTAGGAGAAATCTCTCCTGATTCTTCGTAAGCATCTAAAATATATTTACCCGTTTCTTGATTTGCACCGTATTTTGCGCCTAACTCTTTAGACCAATAGGCAATTTCTGCTGAACGCTCTCTTTTAGAATCCCATGCGTATCTGGCCCAGGCTTTATACCAAATCCAATCGCGGTCCAACTGCATCAATCTATTTGGTGCTTTATCGGCTGTATAAGGCCAATCCCAATAAGATGCTTGCGGGTAAAGATGCAAGGCATTAGCCTCATAAACATGGTGCATAGCCTGTACAGATTTTTGAATAAAATCTGCCGAGCCATATCTAAAAGGCTCTAGATTAGCTAAAATATGTACATTTTGAACATGTACGGTTCCTATTCTGCTCAAACTACGGTGTAAATCGGCCCATTTACCACGTGGCGTATAAGTTGTTAAAGCCTCGCCATTGTATTTAGCCATGGTATATAAATTTTTATACAATGGTAAAGCTGCTTTCATAACCGCAGGCGCATCACTATCATGTGCTCTTAATACAATAGGTGGCTCGGTTTTACTTCCTAGCGCTTTTAAACCATCTTGTACACCGGGGATAATGGTTTTTGTGAACCAATCAATATCATCTTGCCCTACGCCTTCCATAGCCTCGCCCAAAGTAACCAATAAACCTACGTTAGGATATTTTTGTACAAAAGCAGCAATAGATTTCTGCGTATAATCTGCAATAATTGGGATGATTGGGCGGTTTCTATCCTGAGTTTTTAATCCGTGTTTTTCTGCAAAAGGTTTTGGTATCAAGATGTTATAAAACATCTGAATAACCCAAATCCCACGTTTATCGGCCTCCTCGGTTAAAAATTTAAATATCTCTTCGTTCTTTTTAAACGTAGCTTCATCAACTTCTAAAGCGTAAGGATATTCTTTTAGCTTTACTAAAGAAGAAAAAGGATGTCCGTTCCATAAATACAAAGAGTTATAACGGTTAGCCAGCATCATATCTAAGTAGGCTATCCACTGTTGCTTATCGTAAAACCAAGGAAAAGTTTCTGGAGTGTATGGATATTCATAAACATCACGACCAGGCAGATAATCTGGCTTTTGTAAACCTATTGCCGTACCACGCAAAACCATTTCTGGCTTATCTTTAATTTGTAGATTTTGAGGCAATTTACCCTGCGCTTTAACTTGTTCTGTTAAAGTGGTAAAAGCGTATAAAATTCCAGAATCATCTCCACCAGCTATGTTGATGTTTCCTTTCGCATCAGAAACAATCGCATAACTTTCTTTACCATTTGTTTTTTGATTGGTTAAGGTGATATTTTTCACCCTTGTATTGGGCTTATTGTTCTTAGCAATTTGCGCTTGGTAATTTAATTGATTAAGCTGTTTTACTAACTGTGTAGCACCAAACACTACTCTTACGTTAGCTTGTGCGGGTATCACAACATTAATTTTTTCTTTGGCTGTTTTGGCTATCGCCGAGTTGAGCAGTAAAGAAAACATCATACAAACAGTGTATCCTGTAAATCTGAGAATGAACTTCATATATAATTTAGGTTTGCAGATTTTTATAAAAACCTTAACAACAATTGCTATTAAGCATATTAAATTCAAAAATAGGTTATTAAAAGGCTTATTCTTTGTAGTTTTTTCTCTAAGAATTATAGCATCTTATCTCTGTAACAGGAAGGTTATTGAAGTAAGCTCAGCTTTACTAAAAATTTTATTTTCAATAGTATCTTTTTATGGTTGGGTTTTATTTTTTGTAATATTGATTTAAACTTACATTAAAAAATATTTGAAAAAATATCTATGGAAAATTCAATAGCTGTGTTTGAGAGTAAACAAATCAGAAGACATTACGATGAAGAAAAAGAAACTTGGTATTTTTCTTTAGTTGATATAGTTGCCGCACTTACAGATTCTTTAAACCCTACCGACTATTTAAAAAAGATGAGGAAACGTGATCATGAACTTAATCTGTACATAGGGACAAATTGTCCCCAGGTAGCAATGTTAACTAATGGAAAAAATCGTAAAACATTAGCTGGAGATACCGAAAATATATTTCGACTCATCCAATCCATCCCCTCTCCCAAAGCAGAACCATTTAGACAATGGTTGGCCAAAGTAGGATATGAACGTTTACAAGAAATACAAGACCCTAGTCTTAGTATGGATAGAGCTCGAGAAAATTGGCAGAAGATGGGACGAAGCGAAAAATGGATTCAGCAACGTATGACTGGTCAAGAAACTCGTAATAAGCTAACAGATTATTGGAAAGAAAATGGCATCAGTAAACAAGACGAGTTTGCACTCCTTACAAATATTATACACCAAGAATGGACTGGCCTAACGGTAAAAAAACATAAAGAGCTTAAAAACTTGAAATCGCAAAACCTAAGAGATCATATGAGCGAAGCAGAGTTACTTTTTACTGCTTTAGCAGAGCTCTCAACTCGTCAAATAGCTGAGGTAGAGCAAGCAGAAGGATTAAAAGAAAATGCCTTAGCTAGTAAAAAGGGTGGTAAAATTGCAAAAAATGCTCGTAAAGCATTAGAGGCTAAAACTGGGAAAAGTATAATTACTGGAGATAATTTTCTTCCTCCTAAAAAAGAAAATAAAAATTAAACTTATCTTATCATCATATAATTATTTATCTATGTTAACATCCACCTGCCCCAAACTCCCTATGCGTAATAAAACTATAACGCTAGAGTATTATGTAAATAAACTTGGTTTTAAAGTATCTGGAGATTATGGTGATTATCTTATAGTTGCTAAAGACCAGATTGAACTACATTTTTTTGAGTTTAAAGATTTAGATCCTAAAAACAATTACGGTCAGGTTTACATCAGATTGAAAGCTATTGATGAAATCTATCAAGGCTTTATCACACATGGAGTAGAAATACATCCTAATGGACCTTTAGAAACCAAACCTTGGAGACAAAAAGAATTTGCCTTGTTAGACCCTGATTTTAACTTGTTAACTTTTGGTGAAGAAGCTTAAAAATTCATTAGAATTTATTATGATTTTTAAAAGCAGCTACCCAACATATTACATTTGTTAAGTACAGATAGTTAGTCAAATCAGTTACCATAAAAAGAATTAAAAAAATAATCGGCTATAATTGTAATAAAAACAAGAATTTGGAATCTCAATATCATACTCAGTAATTAAACTCATATGAACAAAACCCTTAAACTCTTTCTCATCGCAATAGCAGTTGCTATGGTAAGTATCTTCATCTACAGTGTTACAAAAGCTATGCTTGGCAATTACATGATTAACAACCCTATCAACGGCATTTTCATACTTTTAGGTGTTTCATTAGCCATTTATGCTTTTGTAAAAGGCGCTAAATACGTTTGGACTTTATGTGCCATAGCTGTTTTATTCACTGTGCAAAGCTGTAATTATGCAAAATCAAACCAGCAAGTAGTTGTTTCTGATGATTGCGGTATGAGCTGGAAAAAAATTAACGCCGGCGATGCTGTACCCAAAGGTGGCTTAAACGCTTGTTACATGAAGGTTGTAATTCCTAACTACCCTATGCAAGGCGAGAGTAAATTTATTTCTAACCTTAAAGACAGGGTTAGAGCCAACGTTCACATTGATTATGATTACTCTATTACTGAACCTCTAGCATTTATAAAACAAGCTAAGCATATTGGCAGAGCAAACGCTAATGCGGATGATCCAGATGCTATTAATGAAAAAGCTTTTGAAAGTGCAGAAAATATGGTGATTGATAAAAGAATTAAAGATGTTGCAAAATCTGTTTTTATCAATGAAGATATTGTTGAATTAGACCAATCAGAAATTGAATCTCATCTATTAAATAAAAGTAATAAAATACTAGAGCCGCTTGGCGTTAGACTAAATTTTATTACCCTAACTTTTGATTTAGATGAGCAAACCAGACAAGCAATAGACGTTTCTACGGCTATGAAAATTTATGAAAGTAAAGGTTTGCAAGACCTTGGTAAACAAGTGATGTCTCAAAGAGCTGGTGCAACTAAAATTGTTGTGGAAAATAAAATAGAAAGCCCTCAAGTAAAAGAATAAATACGATTTCTTAAGGGAGGTTAGAAAACCATCCCTTAAGAAATTTTATAGTTTATAAAGAAGCATCTTCCATCCAACCGGTAGTTAAAACATCTGCTAAATGCATGGTTTTAATGGGTAATTGATGCGCATCTATATAAGCTTGTAATTGCAATAAGCAAGAAGCATCTGTAGAAACAATATACTCTGCCCCGGTTTCTAAAGCGTTTTGCACTTTTTGATCCGCCATAGCCGATGAAATATCAGGAAATTTAACAGAGAAAGTACCACCAAAACCACAGCAAGTTTCATTATCTTTCATCTCTACCAGCTCTAAACCATGTACTTTGGCTAGCAACAAGCGTGGTTCTTCTTTAATTTTACATTCTCTTAATGCGCTACAAGAATCATGATAAACAACTTTAGCTTCTAGCTCGGCACCAAAATAATCTCTCTTTGCGATGTTTACTAAAAAGTCTGATAACTCAAAAATATGGCTTTGTATGGTTCTGCATTTATTATGAATAGCGGTATTGAAAAACAAGTTATTATAAGCGTTTTTCACCATCCCGGTGCAAGAAGCAGAAGGAGAAACGATATAATTTTGTTCAGAAAAATCATTTAAAAATTTACTTCCTACTTCTTTAGCTTCATCCCAAAAACCTGCGTTATATGCCGGCTGCCCACAGCAAGTTTGTTCTGGATTATAAATTACCTTACAACCTGCTTTTTCTAAAAGTTTTACGGTATTATGTGCTGTTTCTGCATAAAGCTGATCAACAAAGCAAGGTATAAATAGTTCTACGTTCATTTGTGGGCGTTAAAAGCTCAAAAGTAAAGGATATAAGTTAAAAAGCGTTAGGCAATTTTAAATTGCCTGAATACTAGCCTGATTTTTATGCTTCTTTTGTGAGTTTAAAACTGTAAAAAGCACCCATAAACCTACAGTAAAGAAAGACGCTAAAGCCAAAGTTGAATTTCGCATGCTACCTGTAAGTTCTTCTATCAATCCGAAACTAAATAAACCAGCTACTATGGCCAGCTTCTCTGTAACATCGTAAAAACTAAAAAAGGAAGCCGTATCTGGTGTATTTTCTGGAATAAACTTAGAAAACGTAGAGCGTGATAAGGATTGTATACCCCCCATAAACAAACCTACAACAGCCGCTAAAGCAAAAAATTCTATCTGATTTGTAATATGATATGCTGCAATACAAACCAATATCCAAATACTTACCACAAAAATAAGTACTTGTATATTGCCAAAGCGTTTAGATAGTTTAGACATTAAAATGGCTCCTATAATGGCTACCAACTGAATAATTAAGATGGTGATGATGAGCTTCTCTGTACCTAAATGCAATACCTTCTCGCCAAAATTTGCAGCTACCAACATAATGGTTTGCACACCCATAGCATAGAAAAAGAAGGCTAGTAAATAGCATTTTAACACTGCCATTTGACTCACCTGTTTCCAAACTTTTAATAATTCCTGAAAACCACTATGTATCTTGGCTTTGTCTACTTTATTAAAATTGGGGCTTCCTTTAGGTAAAACCCTAAAAGAGATATGCGCAAAGCTTATCCACCAGATACCTACCAAAAGAAAAGATAAACGAGCAGGAAAAGTAGCATCTGTAATACCAAAAAGATCAGGCATTAATACAAAAACAAAACATATAATTTGTAAAATAACACTACCAACATAACCATAGGCAAAACCCTTGGCACTTACAGCATCTTGTTTTTCTTTACTGGCAATTTCTGGTAAATAAGAATTTATGAATACAATTCCGCCGCAATAGCCTATAGCTGCAAGGGCAAATAAAATAACGCCAAGTTCTAATGTATCAGACTTAAAAAAGTATAAACCTGCACAAGATAAAGCTCCTAACCAAGTAAATAATCGTAAGAAAACCTTTTTGTTACCACGATAATCGGCAGTAGCGGTTAAAAAAGGGGTGATTATAGCAATAATTAAATAAGCTACAGCTAAAGCGTAATTAGATAAAGCCGTGTTTACAAACTCTAAACCAAAGAAAGAAACTTTATCTGTTGTGCCTGTTGCTGTTTTTGTAGTGGTTATAGCCGTATAATAAGCCGGAAAAATAGTTGATGTTATAACCAGATTATAAGAAGAATTTGCCCAATCGAACATAGCCCATGAACGAATGGTTTTTTTATTGTCTTTAAACATTGGGCTTAAAATTATAGAAATATTTTATAATTCTAACACGGCAATTTCCCAAGCTTAATTTGCTTGCGTGATGCTTGCAGCACCACTTTCATCTCTCTTAATGGTTTTTGGATTTCCTTTATAAACAATATTGCTTTGCCCTGATGATTTTACCTCTAAACTATTTAAAACATTTATTTGCGCATCACTAGCACCGCTACTTTCCAACCTATAATCACTAACTACAAAATCAAATGCTTTAATGGTGCTAGAACCGCTGGTTTCTATAAAATGCTGTCGGCTTTGCCCTTTTAAACTTATTTCTGCCGCTCCAGATGTTTTGGTGGTTAATCTTGCCGCTTCTAAAACTAAAGCTACATCTGTTGCACCGCTTAAATCTAATTCAAAATCTTGAGCTACAATTTTACTTTCTCCTATCACTTCTACCGCACCGGATGCTTTAATAGCATTCCAAGTTTTAGAAGATAAACTTATGGCAACCGGACCACCATCGCATATATCTTCATCCAATACTATGGTTAATACATCGCCAGATATTTTTTGCTTTACATGAGGGATAATATTGTCATCAGCCATGATACTCATAGCGCTAGAATCTGATTGGAATATCAACACCTTAAAATCGCCCGATATTTCTAATTTAGAAAAATCGCCAATACTTCTTTGTTCAACAATTTGCTCTCCGGAACCGGTAATACAGCCAGAACCTCCGCAAGAGGATAATACAGTTATGAATAATGCTAATGTGTAAAAAATATAGTTTCTCATGTTTTTCGTTTTAAATTTCATCTGGTTCTCTTTCTGGGATATACTCGCCCTTCAGCTGTAAAGTAGTATCGGTAAAATTAAAATCAATTTTCATTTTTTCTGGTGCATGGTAATCTAAATCTGCACAAGCATTAAAAAAACCTATCTGATAATGAACTATAAAATATCCGCTATCAGCAGTTTTATAAAAGATTTGATTTTCTTGTATCACTAAATCATACACCCTTTCTTTTTTATGATAATGATAGCTAAAAATTAAATCGTGTATTAAAGTCTCTTGATATTTAAGGAAAACGCATAATTCTTTTTTATGCTGCTCTCCTAGCCATTTATTTTTTTCTTCTTCGCTTACGCTGATGTTCCTGAACTCCTGCATAAAACAAAATTAAATATAGATGATACTTTAATCGACATATTGTAACGTAAAAGTGACACAAATGTATTTTATAAACTACAAACCAAAGAAAGGCCAGTATCCTGTTTACAGCAAAAATCAGGCTCATTTTCAGTTAGATAATGTAAAAATACGATAGGCTATGCCAATTGGACCTGATATTGAACAAAGGGCATTGAACTTATTTAATTTTAAATAACACAATTATGAAAAAAGTTTTTTTAGTAGCAGCAGCTTTCATTTTCGGAAGCACTGTATATGCACAAACAACTACAACATCTTCTGCCGGAGCAACCAGATTTGGTTTAAAAGCCGGAGTTAACTTACCTAAGTATCAGTTTACTGATGATGACGCTAACACCTCTAACGATACTGAAAGTGCGGTAAACTTTCATGTAACGGGTTATGCTGATGTTCCTTTATCAGGGATGTTCTCTGTACAACCTGGTATTTCTTTACAAGGTAAAGGCGCTAAGTATACTAGCGGAAATAATGAACTTACAGAAAATGTTTTAGCTGTTGAGGTACCTGTAAACTTTGTTTTAAATGTACCAGCCGGACCAGGCAAATTCTTTTTAGGTGCAGGTCCTTATGCTGGTTTTAACGTAGCAGGCCAATTAAAAGGCGAAGGTTCTTTCTTTGGTATTGATTACGAAGGAGAAACGGATATGAATATTGGTAACGACTCTGGAGATGATATTAAACCTCTAGATTTTGGTTTTAATTTCTTAACAGGATACCAGTTTACCTCTGGCTTTAATATTGGTGCAGGTTACGGTTTAGGTTTAACAAACTTACGTCCGGGTAGTACCAGCTCAACTAACGTAGAGAAAAATAACCGTGTTTTATCTTTCTCTGTAGGGTTCGCTTTTTAAGCTAATACCTATAGATATTGAAATAAATAAAGCGAGCCATAATGGTTCGCTTTATTTGTTTATAAATCAGCTAAAAAATACATCGCCAAAAAAATTTGGTTGATGAAAATCTGGTTCAAGAGTATCCATAAAAGTCCAAGAAAGATAATCTGGCTTTGGTAAATCATCTCCACATTTGTAAAAATTGGCTTTTGCCGATAATCCTTTTAAAGTCTTTAAGTTAGAAAACATAAAAACATCTATCGGTACTGAAATCAATATTTCCCAATTAAATTGATTTAATGTCTTATCATGTTGAAGTGTAGTATACGTTTTTATCGATTTTAATATTTTTTCTGGCAATAGCTCCCTATTAAACCTACCTGCACCATAACCTACTTTTAAACTCCCCAAACAATTAAATTCTAGGTTATAGTAATTTTCATCATTAAAAAAGGAAATAAAACACTCTACACCATTATCTAGATGAACATCATCATTAATTTTTCTAGTGGATGCTTTAAAATAGGTTTCAGAAACTTTAAATTTTAATAGTAAAGTATCCTGTAAATGGGCAATATAAAAAGACGATTCTGTATCGGTTTTGAAACTAGGCCAAGAGGAGTTTATGAGCTTATGAGGTTTTAAAGTGTTTAGTTGTTTAGCTATAATATTTAAATCTAAAGTGCTTATATCTTTAGAAATATCAGGCACAAAAATGCGAGGGTGCGTATCCAACATAAACCTATTTTAATGATGCTTTACTTAAAGCGGATGTTGTTGTGTAATATTTGGTAAGCATATAAGATTTTTCCCAAGCCGGAAGCTCGCCTTTTTTTAAATAAGAAAAATACTTCTTAGCAACTTCTGCGAAATGAGCTTCATGTCCTACATGGTACTTTTCTGGAATGATAATTTCCCAACCTTCATCAGAAGGTTTTAAAGCTATACCGGGATACTTTAAACTCAGTTTTTTAATGTTTTGATTTAATTGCTTTGTATAAGCTGCTGTTTGCTTTAATGGTTTTATATACAAAATAGGCTTAAAATTCTGCTCTTTACCTTGTTTAATAAGCAAATGTGCTTTTGTGCCACGCATCAAAGAGTAATGCGTATCGCCACTTCCTTTAGGCGCTTCAAAATCCCATTTTACACCAACTTTTACATGTACACCTTTTAAAGTATAAATCATTTCTCCGTTGGCATTTACCTGTAAAACACCATTTTTAAGATCTTTTTTAAGATAATCAGGAAAAGTATCTAATCTGGTTGACATGGTAAACTCTGCTAAACTTAAAGGGGTAGACCATTTTTGTGCGGAAAGTATTTCCACATCATTTTTATAATCAAAAACCGTCTCAGGAAAAACAGACCATTGTATTAAATCAACCAAATGGGTAGTAACATCTACCAAACCCTCACCTTCTTGTTCAACATCAAAATACCAAGCTGGTCTTATTAATGGCGCACCAGAAACATATTTAAAAAAATGATGTACACTTAACTTTTCCACAGCAGGCTGTTTAAGGCTTCCTTTCTCTATAGTTCCAAAAATATCTTTGTTTTGTGCTAGTTCTTTTTGTAATAAGTTTGTGATTTCATAACGTTCTGTCATGATATCAAAAAGAAGTAAATCATGAGCATCTGCCTTTTGAAAAGCTTTTTCAAGAATTTCAAATCCTCCTTTATCAATAGCCATAGGCTTATCAGCCAAAACATTTAATCCGGCTTGAACGGCTTCATTGATATAAGTAGTTTTTTTCTGGTTGTTTCCTGCTAAGATGACAACATTGCCTTTCTTTTCATCCAGCATCTTCTGAAGATAATCTTCACCTTTATAGATTTTTAATTGCCAGTTGGTAGGATTATTTTCTCTCGTATTATAGGAATTTATCAGTTTGAGATGTGTGGCTAATTCGGCACCGTCTGGGGCATAAACATTAACTTCTTTGCTCACCTTATCAAACATTATTTTTTGAACTAAGGCTGCATGAAAATGTCCCGGATTAAAGGTTAAAAGTTTAATCATACCTAATTTGCTGTTTTTTTGTACCCTACAAGCGGAGCAAATTAAAACAAGAACAATAATAGCGGATAATTTTATGAAGTTGTCTTTCATTCTAAATGACGGTTTAAATGCTCCATCGCCTTATTTTAAAACCCTTTACTGCATAAAATACAAGGTACAAATAACATGGAAATAACACCCAATAAGCTTGTTTTAAACCAAACTCATCAGCAAAATAACCATAAAATAAAGGAACTATAGCGTTGCCACATAAACCCATAATCATGATAGAAGCGCCTAGTTTGGTAAACCTACCTAAACCATCCAAAGCAAGAGGCCAAATACCCGCCCAAACTAAAGAGTTCGCAAATCCTAAAAGAACCACAAACCATATAGAAATATCTGCTTGATGACCTAAAAAATTAATATTTCCTTCGGTATAAATAATAGCTAAGGTGAAGATAGTGCCTAATACAGTACAGAGCCTTAAAGCATTAACCTGACTCATAAATCTAGGGATAGTAATGATACCTAAGATGTAACCGCAAATAGTTAAAAATAAGGTGTAAGAAGGAAAAACTTTAGCTTCTAGGAGTTGAATATTCATAGAGCCGGCATATCCAATTATAGTATCAATAGCAATTACTTGTGTACCTACATGTAAGAAAATAGCTATAGCCCCCAATATTAAATGAGGGAATTGAAAAATACTCGTCTTATCTGAATTAGCTAGAGCAACTGCTTCACTTTCTTGTTCGGTATTAATTTCTGGTAAAGGCGAGTATCTTACAAATAAGCCTAAACCAAGCAAAACAGCGCCAACACAAGCGTAAGGTAAGATTACTCTCCTAATGAGTTCGTCTAAAGCGGTATTTCGCTGAGCATCATCCATCGTAGGAAGTTGTTTAAACAATTCGCCATCTGTAGCTTTAAGAATTACGGCTGCAAAAATTAGAGGTGCTAATATCCCTGCCCCTTTGTTACATATCCCCATAATACTAATACGTTGTGCAGCCCTTTCTTTTGCGCCTAATACTGTAATATATGGGTTTGCTGCTGTTTGCAAGATGGCTAAACCAGAACCTAAAGTGAATAATCCGATTAAAAAGATTTCATAGGTTCTAGTAAAAGCGGCAGGCACAAAAATAAAAGCACCTATAGCCATTGTCCAGAAACCTAGCATCATCCCTTTTTTAAATCCAAACTTTTTTAAAAGAAAAGACGATGGTATAGACATCACAAAATAAGATATATAAAATGCAAAGGTTACCAGATAGGATTGAAAATTTGTAAGCTCGCAAGCGATTTTAAAATACGGGATAAGGATAGCATTTATCCAACTCACAAAACCAAAAATAAAGAATAATACCGCTATAATCATGATAGAAATCGTGGTATCACGCTTACTTAGAGAGTTTACATCAACTGATTCTAAATGATTTTTCATACTTGATTTTGATTAAATAGTAGGCTCCCAACCTGGCTCATAAGCTCTGCTCCAATATTTCATAGCTTCTGGATTATCTATAATTCTTCCGTTTTTAGGATTAATATTTAAGGTAGTACCAGTTCTTAAAGCAATATTACCTAACTGAACCAACAGCGTACTTTGGTGGCCACTCATCATATCAGAATTTAAAGAACTCCCTTTCTTAATAGCGTCAAAGAAATTTTGTAGATGATAAGCATCTAATACTTGTGAAGGATTGGTTAAACTGGCGGCTTCAACTTTGGTATCGTCTTTCACTTCTTTCAAAAGTTTACCTTTTAAATCAAAAATCTTATACGCATTAGAGCCGTCAATTTGTAAAGAACCGTTTTCGCCATAGAAAATCACGCCTACCATACTACCCTCAACAGGCACACTGTTACAACTTCTTCCCTCCCAACTGATGAATTTATCATGACCAAACTCCATATTGATGATTTGGGTATCTGGAGTTTCCCAATCATCTTTATAATGATATCTTCCACCGTTTGAGCTAACTTTTGTAGGATAATCTACCTTTAAACCCCATCTAGCAATATCTACCATATGTGTTCCGTTGTTTAAAGCTTCTCCTGTTCCCCAATGCCAGAACCAATGCCAGTTGTAGTGTATAACATTGTCTTTATAGGCTTTACGCGGAGCTGGCCCCTGCCATAAATCATAATTTAACCAAGATGGCACAAGGGCTTCTTTTCCAATCCCGATAGGTTTACGATTGTTGGTATACCAAGTTTTAGCAAAATATGGGCGACCGATTATGCCATTATGCAGCTCTTTAATACCTGCAACAACATTTGGCCATGATCTCCTTTGATTGCCCATTTGGATTACATTTTTATACTTATTAACCGCAGCAACTAATAATTCTCCTTCATGAGGATTATGGCTGCAAGGTTTCTCTAAATAAACGTGTTTACCAGCTTTTGATGCTAAGATAGCCGCTGGAGCATGCCAATGATCTGGAGCAGCCACAACTAAAGCATCTAAATTTTTATCCTCTAAAGCTTTCCTAAAATCGGGCTGTGCCTTAGTTTTTTTGTTTTGAGTTTCTTCTACTTTGGTAATACATTTTTGGGCAGCCCTTTCATCAACATCACAAACATAAATAACTTCACAGTTGGGTTGCATAGCAAAATTTGTTGCTAAGGCTAAACCTCTAGCATTTACCCCCATCATGGCTACCCTTACCCTTTCATTAGCACCTAAAATACTAGCATAGCTTTTAGCGCTGAAGCCCGGTAAAACACCACCAAAGGTAACTGCTGCCGCACCGGTTACTGCCGTTTTGATAAAGCTTCTTCTTGTGTTGTTGCTGCCTTTTTCCATATCTAAAATCAATTACTTTACCTTGTTAAAAACAGCTTCTATACTTATGCTAGCTCCATTATTTCTTTTGCTTTCATCAGCAGCTTCTATAAATGCACAAATTTCTAAGGTTTCTTGCATAGTTACAGGTACTTCACCCGTATCAAAAAACTGTATTATTTTTTGCAACAAAGGATTATAACCCTTGTAATTTTTTAATTCTACAACACTATGCTCACCAAAAACTGTAGCGCCGTAATCTCTTTTACCTGCTCTTATACCTCTAAAAGTCCCTATCCTATTTCCTTCCCAAACACCAACAACAAGGTCGGTATCTTCTGTATGTACTCTTGAAACTGATTTACAACCTGTTCCCATAATGGTAAAAAGCATTTCTACACCATGTATCCCATACCAGAAAAAATCTGGATGGGTTGGCTCTAAAAGAGCTGGACTATAGGTTTCTGCACCTAAAACTTTCCCGTATTTACCATTTCTAGCATCATCTAACCCTTCTAAATATCTTAATGATGAAGATGAAAAAACAGGAGTTTTATATTTTTCAGAAGCCTTAAATATAGCTTTAGCATCAGCCAAAGAAGCTGCTATAGGTTTATCAATAAACATACGTTTACCAGCTTTTAAAACAGGTAAAGCTTGTTCTAAGTGCCTTCTACCGTCATTAGTTTCTAATAAAACAACATCAACTTTTTTTAGCAGCTCATCTATAGATGATACAATTTCTACACCTAGCTTTTTAACATCTTCTGTATAACCTGGAATTCTATCTACACTACTTTTAATATCCAAGCTACCATGAGGATAAGCCGCAACTACCTTATAACCAAGATATGTATTAGCTGAATCCTCGGCATTTAATGTTTTAGTAAATGCTACAACATGCGAAGTATCTAAACCTATAATACCTACTCTTTTCCCTTTTTGGTTAATATTTTTTGCCATTAATGGATGCAGCACTCCCGATAAACCGATGCTAGTACCTGCTATAGTTGCCATTTCAATAAACTTTCTTCTGCTGTAAGGATGTTTCATGATGATTTATTATACGCTCAAATATTAATGATAATGGAGTTTAATATGCCTAAAATTTATGATAACTGATAGTCTATAATCTTTTAAATACAGTAAAAAATAAAAACATACTGTTAAGAATATTCTTCTTTCCAATGTTGCATATTTCCTGTTTCAATAGCTGCATTTGCCATATGAACAGCAATAGCTACATTTTTACCCGCAACAACATCACAGAAAGGTTTTTTATTATTTTGTATGCAGTTGATAAAATCTAATAAAGCATATACAGTTGGGTCTCTATCTTCACCATCAGGAGATGAAAACTTAATTTCTTTAGCTTCACCAGGCTTTATAGCTTCTAAAGTTGCACCAGTTACCCCATCTACCACCCCTAATTCTTTCTTTACGGGCTCCGGATAGAAATAAACATTATTTCGTTTGATATCTAAGGTGCCTTTAGAACCCAATATTTTTATGGCATAGCTATTATGCTGATTATTAGAAACAGAGGTAACACAAGACTTTATGCCGTTTTCATACTCATAAATAACCCTAATATTATCATAAGTATCTCTTCCGTCTTTCCAATAATCAACACCACCAAAACCGATAACTTTTTTAGGATTTGAGCCCAACATCCAGTTAACAACATCAATTTGATGGGCACAAAGTTCGGCAACTAAACCTCCAGAAAACTCTTTATATAATCTCCAATTAATCACACGCTCTTCCTGACCACTTAAAACAGGCCTGCGCCAATCAGAATTTCTGTTGTATTGAGACTCTATATGAGAGATTTTACCTAACCAACCTTTGTCTAGAATTTCTTTTACCTTATAGTATAAATCGTAATAACGGTATTGATGACCTACTTGAAAAACTAAATCTGTTTTTTGTACTTCTTTTACTAAAGACAATGCTTGTTCTATATTGAAAGTCATTGTTTTTTCTACAAAAATGTGCTTCTTGTTTTTAATAGCTTCTAAGCACATTTCATAATGCATAAATAAAGGGCTAGCAATAATAACAGCGTCTATTTCTGCTTGGGCAAGCATCTTTTTATAATCAGAAAAATACTGTGTTTGTGCATTGCCCCATTTTTTGGCTTCTGCTAATCTACGTGTATCATTATCACAAAAAGCCACAAATTCAATTCCTTGAATATCTTTAGTAACACTCACAATTCCGGCCCCTCTTTGTCCAAAACCAATAAGTCCTAATCTTACTTTTTTAGACTTTTCTTGAGCAAAAGAAGTTAAGTTCATTGTACTTAAAGTTGCTAAGGTTAAAGCACTACCTGATATAAATTTTCTTCTTGTGATTGGCTTTTTATGAGACATGGTTTATAATTCTTATTAGTTCCGTGTACGTAACCGAAGTTAAAGAATATTTTAAAATTTACAAATAGTTTATACCTAAGAAATACAAGTTTTATGAAATAGATTTAACCCAAATAACTAAGAACCATCATTTTAATTTCTATAATAAAGATAGTTCTCTTTAGTGATGATATCTATGGGCATATGATATACTTTTTCTACCTCTTGAGAAAAAACCAAGTGATTATACAATGTCATGATGCCTTTATAACCTTGTTCAATAGGTTTTTGGCAAATCAAAAAGTCTATAGTGCCTTTTTTCAGAAACTCTATATTGTCTTTTAAGAAATCAAAACCGATTACTTTTATGCCATTGATATTTGTATCCTCTAAAAACCTAGCTACAGAAGACACTCTGGAATTGGTAACAAAAATTAGCTTAATGTTTTTATTGTCTAGCGCTTTTTGCATACTTGATTTTACAGATTCATAGGCAGTTTGCCTGATATCTATTTTAAAAATATCGTTAGCTTTGTTATTAACCGAAAAATACTCTCTAAAACCTTCTTCTTTTCTTAATAAGTGGTGATGATTATCTATTTCTTTAGAGATATTTACAATTAAAATTTGATCTGTTTCTGTCACCAAAAAACCAGAAAGATGAGCTGCTAAATACCCACTTGCATATAAATTAGGTCCTATATAACACAAGCTATTTTGCTCTGGAATATCAGAATTGATAAGCACATAAGGAATACCTTTTGCAATACAGTTTTGAATAAAACTTTTTGATTCTTCTATAAACATAGGTGCTAGCAAAACACCGTCGCATTGACTATCTGCAATTAAATCAGCTTGCTCAACAAAAGAACTCCTATCATTTAAATCGAAAAAGTATTTATGAATTTTAACACCATAAGAAGCAATCTCTTCTTCAGCTTGTGCAATGCCCATCAAAGGTGCATTCCAATAATCTGTTTCTTGAGATACCAGAGGAATTAAAACGGCTAAATGAAGAACTTTCTTTGAGGCTAACCTACGAGCAAGAATATTAGGCTTATAATCAAGCTCTTCTATAATAGCTTGGATTTTTGCTTTTGTTTTTTCTGATACGCCAGATCTATGATGCAAAACCCTATCAACCGTTGCTATAGAAACATTTGCTCTTCTAGCTATTTCTTTTACGCCTACCAGCTCTTTTTCAGAATCTTTATCCATTTAATTTTTTGGTTTCTTTAAACTAAACTAAAGTTTAATTGGTTTTTATCAAAAGAAAGTTAATCAGACAACTATTAAAGCAGTTTGGCGCTATCTTTATCTAAAAACAAATTCACATTAGGATGATTTCTCAGAATTGTTGATGGATATTTCTCAGAAATTTCACTTTTGAGCGTATGTAAAACAGCCTCTGATTTTTTTTCACCCGGTACCATGCAAAAAATATGAGGTGCTGACACCAAAATTGGAACTGTTAATGTGATAGCATAAAGAGGTACTTCAACTAAACTAGAAAAACACCCATCATTAACTTGTTGTTGCCTACAAGCGCTATCTAAATCAACAACTTTAACAATTTCCTTATCCTGAAAATCAGCAACATGAGGGTCGTTAAAAGCAATATGTGTATTCTCTCCTATTCCCATTAATACCATATCTGGCGGAAATTGTTGAAGAAGCTTTGTATACCTAGCGCACTCTTCTTGAGCAGAAACTGCTTGACCATTGATGAAGTGAACACTTTTAAAATGAACTTGATCAAAAATATTTCTTCTTAAAAAGTTACCAAAACCTTGTGGAGCATCTTCTAACAAACCCACATATTCATCCATGTGGAAAGCATTTATTCTTCCCCAATCAATAGATAGCTTTAATAAATTAGATAGAAACTCGTTTTGCGATGGCGCAGCAGCAAAAATTAGATTGACATAATCTTTGGTTTGCAATAATTGCTGAATACAAGTCGCCGCAGCTATAGCAGCAGTCTTCCCTAGTTCCTCTCTGTTTTCTAAAACAAGTGTTTTCAATATGTTATTCTTAAATTTCACTTTAGCTATTCAGGTTTTTGGTATAAAATAGTTCCTTTTACAATGGTAGCTTTGATATTGATTTCATCGTCAAAAACCACTAAATCTGCATCTTTCCCTATTTCAATTGAACCTTTCTGTTTTTGAATTCCCATAATTCTGGCTGGTGTAGCCGTTATCATCGTGATAGCATCTAGCAAAGGTATTTCGGCTATATTTATCATGGTTCTAACCAATCTATCTGCCGTTGCTACACTGCCTGCAAAAGCACTTCTATCCGGAAGTTTTGCCACACCATCTTCTACAATTACTTTAATTCCATCTTCTACATCTCCAAGAATAGTTTCTCCCTCTGGCATACCGGCAGCTCGCATAGCATCTGTAATCAAAGCTGTTCTGGAGGGTCCTTTAATTTTATAAATCAGTTTAAGTAATGGAGCAGGCAAATGAGCGCCATCTGCAATAATCTCTACATCCATATCATCTATCAAATACCCGCTTTCTATAACACCAGCGTAGCGATATGCATTTCTACGTGTTACGCCAGACATAGCCGAATAAAAATGCGTTGCCAATGTGTAGCCATGATGGAAAGCTTCTATAACTTCTTCATAAATAGCATCGGTATGTGCAATGGCCGGTAAAATATGATATTTCTTTAATTGCTTGGCAAAGGCTATTGCGCCTTCTAGTTCTGGTGCCGCACTCCATCTTTTTATCAAATGCCCTGCTGTCTCCAAAATTTTTTGATATTCTTTTGGATCTGGGTTTCTGATATACCTTGGGTCTTGAGCACCTCTTTGGCTCATGGCAAAATAGGGCCCTTCTAAGTGCATCCCCATAAATTGTGCGCCTTTATGGTTGAGCTTGTGAGCCTCTTCATAGCAGGATAAAGTTTCTATAAGTTTTTCTGTAGTGCTGGTTAATGTAGTAGGAAACATAGCGGTTGTTCCATATCGCAGATGTGTTTCTGCTATTTTTAAGAATGCATCTACACTCCTATCCATAAAATCGTATCCTCCGCCACCATGTACATGTAAATCTATGAAACCAGGCGACAAGTAGTTACCTTCTGCATCTAGGACATCTGCTAAAGGCGCATCTATATCTTTATCACTTATGGCAGTTATTACACCATCGCATACCAGAAGCGTTGCGTCTTCTAAAATCTGAGATGGCAAAATAACTTTTGCATGAATAATTTTTAATTGATTGGCCATTAACGATTCATTTATGATTGACTGTGTACGTACCCGAAATTATCAACTTTAACTGAAAATTCCTATACCTTTTACCACTTTCTTTTATAAATTCTAGCATCAATACCCTTACAAAAAAACTATAGTCTGTTATTAATCTCTGGCATTCCACCAGTGTAACTTGCGCATATAGTTTACTTCTAAGGTGTAAAAGTTAAACTCACAAGTTACTTTCCCTCTTAGCAGATAACAACCTTTCCCCTTAAACGTATATTTAGCAGCAACATCAGGAAACAAAACGGTATCTACCCAGTTACCCTCTTCATCTAAAAAAGTTCCAAAATACATCACTATACCATGTTTGGTACGGGCGTATTTGGTAGTTACTAAATGCCCAATAATTTGTATTTCTTGGTTTAGATACTGAGGAATATCTTTAGCTTTTATACCCCGAATATCAGGCTCATCTATCAGTTTAAAAGGCGGTTGGATGGTAAAACCTAAAATTTCTAGCTCATCAAGCATATCATTACGTTCATCATAATGCAAGGCTGGCATTTTAAAATCGCTATTTACAGGTTGTCTAAACAAAGTATCTTGTATAGGGGCTTGTAAGGGCTTATTTAATAGAAAGTGTGCTTCCCAAAGCAAGGCCTGTTTACTTTTTTGAGTAAACCTAAAAGCACCAATTCTTATTAAAATAATGGTTTGCTCTAAACTCATGGCTGTACGTTCTACAAAATCTGCTAGGTTTAAATAATTACCCTTTCGCCTTTCTTGTAAAAGTATTGCTATGCTACGCTGTTCTAAATTACCAATATGTCTTAAACCTAAATAAATAGTAGTTTGCGTTATACGAGTAAGGTAATGGCTTTGGTTTACACACGGCAGTTCTACAGTTGCGCCAGCCTTGCGGGCTTCGTGTACATAAAACTCGGTTTGGTAAAAACCACCCGAGTTATTGATAACACCAACCATAAATTCTAGAGGAAAGTGTGCTTTTAAAAACATACTTTGGTAGCTTTCTACCGCAAAAGAAGCCGAGTGCCCCTTAGCAAAAGAATAACCAGCAAAAGACTCTATTTGTCGCCATATTTCTGCTGCTAAACCAGCCTCATAACCTAACTGCTGGCAATTGTTAAAATATTTTTCTCTTACCATCTGAAACTCGTTTCTAGAACGGTATTTACCAGACATTCCTCTTCGTAAAACATCAGCTTCAGCTAAATCTAGTTTTGCAAATTCATGCGCTACTTTAATAACATCTTCTTGATAAACCATGATACCATAAGTTTCTTTCATTAAATTCCACATGGTTGGATGAGCGATAGACTCCCCATTATCGGGCATTTGATGCCTTAAAACATATTCTCGCATCATACCAGATTGTGCTACACCAGGCCTAATGATAGAACTAGCAGCTACTAAAGTGAGGTAATCTTTACAAGCTAATTTTGCTAGTAACATCCGCATGGCTGGAGATTCCACATAAAAACAGCCCATCAGGTTACCACATTCTAAGTGCGCTATAATCTTCTTATCTTCCATGAAACGAGGGATATTATGAATATCAATAGCTACTCCCCTGTTTTCTTGCACTATGCTAATGGTATCTTTAATATGCCCTAAACCTCGCTGACTTAAAATATCAAATTTATAAAGCCCTAAATCTTCGGCATTATACATATCAAACTGACTGATAGGAAAGCCTTTAGGCGGATGTGAAGTAGCTGTATAACAATAAATAGGCTTTTCAGAAATTAAAATCCCTCCGGCATGGATACTTAAATTACGCGGAAAATCATGCAATTTTTTAGCAAAACGCACAATTTCTTTGTGTAATGGTTCCAAGGAATCTGGCAGTTCTAATCGAGCCAAAATTTCTTCTATTTCTGCAAGGGGCAAACCATAAACTTTTCCTAGTTCTCTAATGGCAGATTTAACCTGAAAAGTGGTATACGTAGCCTGTAAACAAGTATGCTCTGTGCCGTAGGTATCAAATATAAACTGGATAATTTCATCCCTATCTTGCCAAGAAAAATCGATATCAAAATCGGGTGGCGTTTTGCGATACATATTCATGAAACGCTCAAAATATAAATCGAGCTTGATAGGGTCTACATCGGTAATTTTTAAACAGTAAGCTACAATACTATTGACACCGCTACCTCTGCCTATGTAGTAAAAACCACGTCGATTAGCAAAAGAAATAATCTCATGATTGATTAAGAAATAAGATACATAACGCTGCTGTTTAATGAGATTTAGCTCTTTTTTGATACGCGTTTCTATAGTTGATGTAATATCTTTATAACGTTCTTTAGCTCCTTCGTAAGTAAGCTTTTTTAGCTTTTCAAAATCCAGATTTAACGCTTCTTCGAGTTCCAGATGCGAGCTTAAAACGGCTTTATTTTTATGTTCGCCCAGTTTAAAATCTACAGGTTTACAAGCATATAATAACTGCGCTGTTTGAGCCAAAATTTGCGGATAATCTTGATAAGCATCGGCGAAAGCCATTTCATCTAAAAAAACTTCTTTTCCGTTAGTTGTTAGCTCTGGTGCTTTAGAAAAAATGGTGTTTTCATCTATACAGCGTAACAATTTATGTAATTTCCAGTCTTGAGGATGGTTAAAACAAACCGTATGCAGCAATACCATTTTATGGCGGTATTTATGGTAACGTGGTAGGTGGATGTAGCGTAAATCAGCAGGTTTTACCCCTATAAATTCATGATTTTGAAGCACCGTAAATACCTTATCGGGATGAAAAGGATAAACTACAAAGCTATTCTTCAAGTAAGGACATCTCTCAGGAATGATACTTTTTTCTTTTAGATAGGATGATAGTAAACGGTTAAGTTCTTCAAAACCTTTCTCGTTTTTAGCTATACCGATGAATTGCTGCTTCACACCATTTCTAAAATCTATACCGGGGATGATATCTAAACTACCGGCTACTCTTACACTTTCTATAACTGCCGATGTATTATTGATATCTGCCACAACCAAACGCTCTAAACCTATACTCCTAGCCTGTTGCACCAAATCCTGAGGCTTGATAGTGCCATACAAAAAGCTGAAATAGGTTTGACAGTGGAGGTACATTTAGGTGGTTAGTTTGTTAGGTGGTTAGTTTGTTAGGTGGTTAGTTTGTTAGGTGGTTAGTTGGTTAGGTGGTTAGGTTGTTAGTTGGTTAGTTTGTTAGGTGGTTAGGTGGTTAGGTGGTTAGGTGGTTAGTTATTAGGAATTGGTTCATTGGTCATTAGGAGCTGGTTAATTAGGTGATTAGGTCATTGCGATGAGGAACGAAGAAGCAATCTTTTCTTATTGATTGCTACTTCCAACTCTTTCCACCCTAGACTTCGGACAGCGGTCTGCGGACGTTCAACTTCCAACTCTTTCCACCCCAGACTTCAGACAGCCGTCTGCGGTCTGCGGACGTTCAACTTCCAATTCTTTCCACCCTAGACTTCAGACAGCGGTCTGCGGTCTTCGGACTTCTTATATCATCCCATTAAACGGATTGAAACTTTTATTTTCTATACCCATACCTATGGCCCGGAATACGGTTTTGCTACCAAATCTTTTATTAAGTTTATCCATAGCTTGGTAAAGATGAATTTGCTCTTCGCTATCTTGAAAAAGATTAATTTGATGATGCCCATGAACCAAATTGCTAAAACGTACGCCTATGAGCCTGATGAGCATGCGGCGGTTATACAGTTTCTTAAAAAGCTCTTTTACTTGCGGAATAAGCAGATGATCTGCCGAAGTATAAGGCAGCTTAATTTGTTGTGTATGGGTATTAAAATCAGAATATCGTATTTTAACAGCTACGCATCCACACAAAAAATGCTCTTTTCGCATTTTAGAACATAAATCTTCTGTCATAGAAACCAGTAAAGCTTCCAGCATTTCTATATCCATGGTATCTTTTTCAAAAGTATTTTCGCTAGATAGGGATTTACGCTCGGTATAAGGCACTACCGGACTCAAATCTATACCATTTGCTTTTTCCCAAATCATGATACCCGATTTACCAAAAGCAGATTCTAATAAACGGCAAGGCATTTCTTGTAAAGTTTGTACTTTTTGCACACCCATTCTGCGTAAGCTTTCTGCCGTTTTATCGCCAATCATAGGTATTTTTTGAACGGGTAGAGGTGCTAAAAACGGTCGTTCTGTACCATAATCCACATGCTTATAACCGTTGGGTTTAGCTAAACCAGTAGCTACTTTTGAAACAGTTTTATTTTTTGATAAACCAAAAGATATAGGCAAACCGGTTTCATGTATCACTTTTTCTCTTAACTCTCTGGCATGTTTTAAGGTTCCAAAAAACTTATCCATACCCGTCATATCTATATAAAACTCGTCGATAGATGTTTTTTCAAAAACCGGAACTTGCTCATCTATAATTTGAGTAACCTCTAAAGATGCTTGGCTATAACTTTCATAATCACCACGGACAAAAATTAAATCAGGGCAAAGTTGTTTGGCTAGTTTACCGGGCATGGCCGAGTGTACACCGTATTTTCTAGCCTCGTAACTACAAGAAGCTACTACGCCACGGTCTCCAGAACCACCTATAGCCACAGGCCTGTTTAATAAACGTGGGTTGCTACGGCATTCTACCGAAACAAAAAAGAATCTAAATCTATATGTATGATTTGCCTTTCCATCTTATCCAAATTCTTAAACTTAAAAACTAAATAAATTAGTTTTCATACAAATTTACTAAAATAATTAGTATAAAATTAAAGATGTTTCAACAATTTATTCTCAAGAAATTAATCAAATCACAATCAAACAGATAGCTAAAAATTTACACATAAATTGTTGCGATTTATAATATTATTTCTATTTTTGAACATATGAATTTTTCTACCAAAAGAATATTACTCTCATCTATAGCTGTTATACTTCTGGTATCATCAGTATTAGCGGGTATACATCCTTTTATCAATCAAAAGAAAAATTACACCACACAAAACACTTCTTTAACATTAGTTAAGAAAGACTCTTCAGTTGTAAAGAAAGCTACAACGGCAGCAAAACCAAAAGAAGTAAAAAAAGAAACCCCTTCTTCTAACTATTTTAAAGATTTCATTAGCTTTAGTTCTGACGAAAAAGAAGAGCAAGAAGAAAACAACAATAGCTTTTCTTTGTTCCCACTTCTTAAAGAAGGCTTTAAAGTTATTCTAAATCAGATGAGGAAATAGCATTTCTTCATCTACAATTAACAAATTATTTTATTATCATACATCATGAGGAAAATTTATATCCACACTGTATTATGCGCTGCTTTACTAGCTAGCTACGGTTGCAACAACCAACAATCTGGTACAGAAACAAAAGACTCTACAGCGGTAACGGCAGAGGCCAGCACACCAGTAACTTTCAAAGACAGCAAAGCTGATAGTATTTATCAAGGTTATATCAGCTTAAAAAATGCTTTGGTGGCTAATAACGAAGAAGACGCAAAAAAAGCAAGCGCTAGCTTAGAAGGTATTTTAAAAACCACTAATGACTCTTTAGCTGTACAAGCGGGCAAAATTAGCACAGCAGCTACCGTTGCCGATAAAAGATTAGCTTTTAATGATTTTACAGAGAATATCTTAAAAGAAATACGCACTCAAGTAAGCGGTGGAACCATATACAAACAACATTGCCCTATGGCTAATGATGGCAAGGGAGGTTTCTGGTTAGCAAGTGAGAAAGAAATTAAAAACCCTTATTACGGCGAAGCGATGTTGTCTTGCGGTACAGTAGAAGAAGAAATTAAATAAGGATAACAGATTTATCTGATAAAAAACAAAAAAGGGAGCTTTCGCTCCCTTTTTTTATGCCTCAACTTCTTGAGTTTTCTTTTTGAATAATCTTTCTTTTATTCTTATCCTAATCAAGTACATAGAAGGTACAAGTATTAAGGTTAAGAAGGTTGCGAAACTTAAACCAAATATCATAGTCCATGATAAAGGCCCCCAGAAAGCTACGTTATCTCCACCAAAATAAATATGCGGATTACCTTCTGAGAAGAGCTTAGCAAAATCTAAGTTTAAGCCTACCGCCAATGGCACTAAACCTAACATGGTTGCAGTTGCAGTAAGCAATACCGGCGTCATCCTGGTTCTACCAGCTTCTAAAACAGCTTCAAAAGGTTGCATACCTTGCTCTATCATTAAATCGGCAAATTCTACCAGTAATATACCGTTACGCACCACAATACCAGCTAGCGCAACAATACCTACCCCCATCATTACAATAGACATTTCCATTTTAAATAAGCTAATACCTAACAATACCCCAATGATACTGAACAGAATTTCACTTAAAATGATGATTGGCTTACCTACCGAGTTAAACTGTATAACCAGAATAATCAAAATCAGGAAGAAAGCTACTCCTAAGGCTAGACCTAAGAAAGCTGCCGTTTCTGCCTGTTCTTCTTGTGCACCAGCCATTTTCACCAATACGCCATCAGGAGCGTTAAACTGATTAATTTCTCTTTGAATATTGGCTACAACTTCGTTCTCATTATAATCAGACAATACGTTTGATGATAAAATAATGATTCTTTTTTGTTGCTTACGCTTGATGCCTCCGTAAGTATTTACATAATCAATATCAGCAAAAGAAGAAAGTGGTACTTGACGAATCATGCCGCCCATACCCATATCACGATAAGTGATTTTTAAGTTTCTTAAAGCTTCTAAACTATTACGTTGGTCTTCCTGAGCTCTTACATTAATTTCATAATCCTCATCCAAATCACGGAATTTAGAAACTTCTTTACCATAAAGAGCTGTTCTTAAATCAAGAGCAATTTGTCCGGTAGAAATACCTTCGCGGTTGGCTCTTTCTCTATCAATATCAAAAATGATTTCTGGCTTATTGTTTTGGAAGTCTGATTTTAACTCCTCTACCCCAGGTATATTTTTAGCTACTAAATATTTTTTTAATCTTTCTGATGTTACTACTAAAGAGTCTAAATCATCACCAGTAATTTCTATACTTATAGGTTTAGCAGTTGGCGGACCAGATTGCTCTTGCGTAACAGAAATTTCTGCCCCAGGAACACCTTTTACAGCTTCTCTTATAGCAGCCATGTACTCTGTTGTTGGCTTGCCGCTACGTTTACCAAACTCCACAAAAGCCACGGTAACCTTTCCACGGTTTGGATAATCACCTTGATCTTCATCCTGAGGATCGGTTACACCTTTAGTTACGTTAGAGATGATAGAAGAAACATTGTGTTTCCCCATACTATCTACTACGGCTGCAACTTTAGCTTCAACCTTTTTGGTTACTTCGTTGGTATAAGCTTGGTCTGTACCAACAGGTAAACTGATGTATACATAAGTAAAGTTAGGATCGGCCGTTGGGAAGAATACAAATTTAGGTTTCATAATCATGGTGAAGATGATGGAAAACACCAATAAACCTAAAGTACTTCCTAAAATAGTATAAGGCCTGTGCAATGCCCATTTCAAGAAATTGGCATATTTATCTTGATACCTTGGCCATACTTGATTTTGGAATTTATAGATAACCCTGTTAAGATAAAAATGCTGTAATAAGTAAAATAGTGCCAATACAACTACCATATTACCAAAGCCAAAATCAATGATATAGGCTAATAAAGCAGCACCAGCAAAATATTTAAGTACCTTTTTAACTTGTTTATCAAAAGTTGGCTTATGTGTATCATCATGCTCATGAGCAGTCATAAAATCAACCGCAAAAACCGGGTTAATGATATAAGCAACCAATAAAGAAGCTAACAAGGTAATGATAAGTGTTATAGGTAAGAAGAACATAAACTCGCCTATAATACCTGGCCAAAATGCTAATGGAATAAATGGCGCTAAGGTTGTCATGGTACCAGAGAACACGGGTAAAAACACCTCTCCAGCAGCCATTTTTGCAGCTTGTTTAATAGGAACTTTTCCATTATCGAAAATACGGTGCGTATTTTCTATAACCACCACGGCATCATCCACCACAATCCCTAAAGCGAGTAGGAAAGAGAACAATACAATCATGTTCATGGTAAAACCAATAGTAGGCATCAATAAGAAAGCCACACACATAGATAATGGTACCGATAATGCCACGAAAAACGCGTTGGTAACTCCCATAAAGAACATCAATATCAGGGTAACCAAAATAAAACCAATGATGATGGTATTGATTAAATCGTGTAAAGTAACACGGGTTTGGTCTGATTGGTCTCCGGTAGTAACAATTTCTAAGCCTTTAGGAAACTGCTTTGCCTTCATTTCGGCAATTACAGCCTCTATTTTATCAGAAGCTTCAATTAAGTTCTCTCCAGAACGCTTTTTAACGTTTAGTGTAATTACGTTTTTACCATATAAACGAGCAAAAGATTCTTGCTCTTTAAAACCATCTACAACTTGAGCAATGTCTCTCAAATAAACAGACGCCCCCATCGGGTTTTTAACTACGATATTGGCTATCTCCTCGGCAGAAGCAAATTCTTTTTTAATGTTTAAGGTACGTCTAACGCCATCCATAGGAACAGTACCTCCAGATGCTGAAACATTCTCGTACTCAACAGCTCTACCTATATCAGAAAAAGATATTTGTGCAGCCGCCATTTTATTCATATCTACATTGATTTGAACTTCTGGATCTAAAGCACCAACAATATCAACACCCGAAATTTCTGGTAAAGCCTCTACCCTATCTTTTAAATCATCAGCATATTGCTTTAAGGTTTTCAAATCATAATCTCCAGATAAGTTGAGATACATGATAGGCAAATCAGATAAATTAATATCTAAAACCTCAGGATCATCTGGCAAATCAGTAGGTAAATCTTGCTTAGCTTTATCTACAGCATCTTTAATTCTTTGTTTTGCATCTTTAATGTCAACATCGGCATTAAACTCTGCTGTGATGAAAGAAAAATCCTGATAAGAATTAGAAGTAACTTTTTTTAGCCCTTGCTGAGACTTTATTTGCTTTTCTAACTGCTTGGTTACTAAATTCTCCATATTTTCTGGAGAAGTACCCGGATATACTGTGGTTACAAATATCTTAGGGAT
This sequence comes from Pedobacter aquae, assembly GCF_008195825.1. Classification (NCBI taxonomy): domain Bacteria; kingdom Pseudomonadati; phylum Bacteroidota; class Sphingobacteriia; order Sphingobacteriales; family Sphingobacteriaceae; genus Pedobacter; species Pedobacter aquae. The sequence continues at coordinate 772,851 of NZ_CP043329.1, read as the reverse complement.
AGAAATCTCCGGAAAGTTTTCTTTAGGCAGGCTTACATAGGCAAAGTAACCTGCTATTAATAATATCACCGTAAGGACATAGATAGCCGTCTTGTTATCTATTGCCCAACTGGCGGGTTTAAATTCTTTTTGTACGTCTTTCATTGTTGTTTATTTAATCAACCCTGTTTATGAACAGGTAAAAACATCTTATTTATAGTACGATTAAAACTTAACTAAATCACCTTCGTTAAGGTTGTTAAAGCCTATGGTAATAACTTTATCACCAGCATTTAAACCACTTAACACTTCTGCCATACCGTTATAAACATTACCTATTTTAACGGCTACGCGTTTTGCTTTTCCATTATCAGCAAGTAGTAAATAATCTCCCGCTTCTGATTTTTGTACAGCTTTAATAGGTACAGTTAAGGCATTTGCTTTTTCGTAATCAACAATTCTTAAAACTGCTAACATATTAGGACGATAAATTTTCTTGCTTGGTAAGTTTACCTCAATACTAAAACTTCTTGAAGTTGGATCTATCACTTTAGAAGTAAAAGAAAGTTTCGTAGTTAAAGAATCTTTAGCATCTGGAATGATGATTTCTACTTCATCACCTTTATCTATTCTTGATGCGTAAGTTTCAGACAATAAAGCTTTTGCTTTTAAATCATTAGCATTTACAATTCTTACGCCTGGTGCACCTGGTTGTACAGCCATACCAATTTTCCAGTCTAATTGATCTATGGTACCATTTATTGGCGATTTTACTTGATACATAGCAGCTTGCTGTCTTAAAACTGCCATTTGCTTTTCTAAACCTTCTTTTTGAGTTTTAGCATTTAAGAACTGTACCTCTGTACCAATTTTTTGGTCCCAAAGATTTTTCTGGCGGTTGTAAAGATTTGTAGCTAAGTCTAATTGTGTTTGTAATTGTGCCATACTCTGACGAAGAACAGCATCATCTATCTGAGCAATAACTTGTCCTTTTGAAACATTTTGCCCAATGTTTACAAATATTTTAGTTAATACACCTGCAGCTTGTGGGTTAACTTGTACGTTTTCTTCGGCATCTACCCTACCTTGTATTTCTATATAGTTTTTAAAGGTTGATGATTTAACCTCGTGAACATTTACATCTTTGTACAAAGTGTCTTTGTTAGAACCTAGCTCGGCTTCTAGCTTAGCTATTTTAGCATTTATCTCAGCTTGTTCTTTTTTAAGCTTATCTAACTGCGCTTTTTTATTATCATCGCCGCTTCCGCAAGCTGCTAAAAACACGATAACGATTAGGTATATAAAATTTCTCATTGTATTATGGATTATATTTTTTTGATTATTCATTGATTTTACCGCTTGCCTTGTCTAAGTTTACTTTATTTACTAAAGCATCATATAACGCGTTGATATAGTTATTTTCTGCTTCTTTTAATGATGTTTGCGCTTGTGTAACTTCTATACTAGATCCCACACCTTGTTCGTATTTAATTTTAGAAACCCTTAAGATTTCATTAGCTAGGTTTAAATTAGCTCTTTGGTTGTTTAAAGAGGCTATGCTATTTCTGAAACTGGTAGCGCTATTTTTAATATCTAGGTTGATGGAGTTTTTAACCTGAAACAAGTTATTATTAGATTTTTGTAGTTCTAGTTTAGCTTGCGCCACTCGGTTTGCTTTTTGGAAACCACTAAAAATGGGAACATTTAATTGTAAGCCTACCACTACTGTTGGAAACCTATTATCGTAAAGCTGGTTAAAATTATTACTTTGGAATTGGTAAGCACCAGAACCAAAAGCTGCCAAACTAGGTAGGTATTGAGATTTATATCTCTTTAAATCTAACTCATTCAACTTAATTTGAGTTTGGGTTAGGCTGTACTCAATTCTACTTTTGTAAGCTGTGGTATCTAAAACAACTTCTTCATTATCAGCTAAATTAACATCTGCAATTTTACCCTCTACGATTAAAGTATGCTCAACAGGCATCCCTATTTGAAACTTTAACATTTGGTTGCCTAATGCTAATAAACGTTTTATGTTTTCTCTTTCTGTAACTAGGTTATTGTACAACACATTTAACCTATCTACATCAATTTTTTCTGCAAAACCATTTTCATTTAAAGCTTTTGTTTGTTTTAATTGCTCTCCTAATTGGCTAATGTTTGCATTTAATAAGTCTAACTGCTCATTATTTACTAAAACCATGTAATAAGCTTTTCTTACAGAAACATTAGTTTCTATTTTAGTTCTTGTAAAAGCTCTTTGAGAAAGTTCTTTAAAAGTTTTAGAGGCTTGTAAACCTACAATATAACTTCCGTCAAATAAAAGCTGACTAACATCTATACCCGTGGTTGATTGGTACTTAACCCCAAATTGTACTGGTGTAAAAGTACCTGGAGCCCCACCAAAGATTTCTGAAGGTATTAAAGAAGTTGGTATCTTCAAGAAATCCTGAAACCTAGCATTTCCACTAATTTGCGGTAAACCTATACCAATCGTTTCTTTTACTTTAGCATCGGCAATTTTCTGGTCTATGTCTGCATTTAAAACATCTGTTTGATGTTTATAAGCATACTGAATACACTCTTCTAAGGTAAAACTGTGTGTGGTTACCGTATCTGTTTGGGCCAGTAAAACAGAAGAAGAAATTAAACTTAATATTGCTGCAAGCAGCATTCTGTTGGCTATCATGTGTTTATTATTTGTACTTATCTTTATATTCATTAATTAATTTTGATCCCTTATCATTAACTACACCACAAACAAAGTGGTAAGTAATTTCATTGATAACTTCATAAAGGCTGTATTTTCCACCACGTACCAAGTCTGATTCAAATACCCAATCTATCTGGCTTACCCTAGAAGCTGCCAAAACTTCGATATTCAAATCCTCACGATATAAACCCTCTTTGATACCGCGTTCTAAATTGATTTTACATTTCTGAAAAATATGGCCATGTTTAAAATCTTTCATAATGCCGTTTGCTTCTGCATGGTATTTCTCTAAATCGTAAAAAACAATCGGATTGATACCAGAAAGACTATCTTTTAGATAATTCATAATTTTGAACATCTCATCTATAGCGTTTTCAGCCTCGGCACTACAACATGCTAACTGACATTCATCTTCCTTTAAAATTGTTGTAAACATGTGGTTTACTAAATCATTCTTATCCTTAAAGTTTACATAGAGTGTTTTTTTAGACATACCCAAATGCTTAGCAATATCATCCATGGTAACACTGCGCAAACCGTATTTCATAAACAGCTTTTCTGCTTCTTTAATGATGTATAACTGCACTTCTTCCATAATTTCTAATCGCCGACAAAACTATGGAAACTTTTATCATTTCCAAAGTTTCCATTTAAAAAAATTATTTATAGACTGATTTATGACAATTCACAAGAATCATTTCATCTTTCCTTAGCCTATCCCGCTCATTTTTGTATTTTTGCAAAAATTTTTAACATGAGTTTATCTTCTTTATACGCGATTTCTCCAGTTGATGGCAGATATCATCAAGCAACTAAACAATTAGGTGAGTTTTTTTCTGAAGCTGGCTTAATAAAATACCGTGTTTTTGTTGAAATAGAATACTTTATCGCTTTGTGCGAAGTAAAGCTGCCGCAACTTCAAAACTTTGACGCTAAAAAGTTCCCTGATTTAAGAAAGATTTATCAAGACTTTAAAGAAGAATATGCTTTAGAAATTAAAGAGATTGAAAAAACCACCAACCACGACGTTAAAGCTGTAGAATATTTTATTAAAAACAGGTTTGATGAATTAGGATTAGGTGAATTTAAAGAGTTTATCCATTTTGGCTTAACCTCACAAGACATCAATAATACAGCTATCCCTTATTCTTTAAAATTAGGGTTAGAACAAGTTATTTATCCTGAAATAGAGGCTGTAATTGCGCTATTAAAACAATTAGCTTCAGATTGGAAAGATATTTCTCTACTCGCACATACGCATGGGCAGCCAGCATCGCCAACCAAACTGGGTAAAGAAATTTTGGTGTTTGTAGAGCGCTTAGAAAAACAATATCAACAACTAAAAGCTGTTCCTTTTGCGGCAAAATTTGGTGGTGCTACTGGAAACTTTAATGCCCACCACGTAGCTTATGGCAATATCAATTGGCAAGATTTCGGTAATAAATTTGTAAACCAACAATTAGGTTTAAGTCGGTCTCAATACACCACACAAATAGAACATTATGATAATCTGGCAGCACAATTTGATGCGCTAAAAAGAATCAATAATATCATTTTAGACTTAGATAGAGATATGTGGACCTATATTTCTATGAACTACTTTAAGCAGAAAATAAAAGCTGGCGAAGTTGGTTCATCGGCGATGCCACATAAAGTTAACCCGATAGATTTTGAAAACTCTGAAGGAAATGTGGGTATTGCAAACGCCCTTTACGAGCATTTAGCAGCTAAACTACCGGTTAGTCGTTTACAAAGAGATTTAACAGATTCTACCGTTTTAAGAAATGTAGGTGTGCCATTAGCACATACTTTAATAGCCTTAAAATCAACGGTTAAAGGTTTAAATAAATTATTGTTAAACCAAGATGCAATAGCTCAAGATTTAGAAGACAATTGGGCTGTAGTAGCAGAGGCTATACAAACTATTTTAAGAAGAGAAAACTACCCTAACCCTTACGAAGCCTTAAAAGCCTTAACACGTACCAATACAGGCATAAATGCCACCGTTATTGCAGAGTTTGTAAATACTTTAGATGTTTCTGATACTATAAAAGCCGAATTGAAGCAAATTACTCCGTCTAATTATACTGGGATATTTTAAGATTTAATTCAGCTTTGTAAAACGCCAATTTGATGCATTTCAAATTGGCGTTTTCTTTTTTAAACAGTCATGAAGAGGTAAAAACTAAATCTACATGATAGGGTTAGTCATAATGATAGTATTTTTGTGAAAAATCTCAAGGACATGAACATTACAGTATATACAGAATCAACACCTAACCCGTCAACAATGAAATTCATTGTTAACAAATTATTAATCAACGGAAGTGTAGATTACGCCACTAAAGAAAGTGCTTCTGTATCAAGATTTGCATCAGAATTATACAAATTTAGCTTTGTTAATGGCGTATTTTTCGCAAGTAACTTTGTTACTGTTACCAAAACAGAAGATGCAGATTGGAACGATATTGAACCTATCTTAAAAGAATTTGTAAAAGGTGCTGTAGAATCAGAATACAATGTACAAGAAAAAGCACAAGATGAAAATGTAAATTTTGAAGGTACTGAGGTAGAAGTTAAAATTCAGCAAATTTTATACGATTATGTAAGACCAGCAGTGGAGCAAGATGGTGGTGCTATCAGCTACAAATCTTTTGAAGATGGTATCGTAACAGTAGAGCTAAGAGGTTCTTGCAGCGGTTGCCCTTCTTCTACCATTACTTTAAAATCTGGTATCCAAAGTTTATTACAAAGAATGGTTCCGGAGGTTAAAGAAGTAGTTTCTGAGGCACTTTAAAATACCGTTAAAAACATTTTAAAAAGGGACATTCTTAAAACAGGATATCCCTTTTTTATTACTTCTTAAGGTTGTGGTGGCGTACCGGGCTGAATAGGTGCTGGTGACGAAGTTGGCGGATTAGGCTGACTTGGAGTAGGAACCGGAGGCGGCACATTTGGCTGCCTGTTTGGATCTTTAGTAACATCAGGGTTTACCCTAACCGTATCTATAGGGTTATTAGGTACTGGATATTTTGGATCAGGAATATTAGACCTACCCGGTACAGGTGCTGATTTTAAAATTGGCTTGCTAGTTGTATCTCTAATGGTTTTATCACTTTTGTTTTTCCTACTCGTATCGGTAGTATCAGATAGAAGCTCATAACCATAAATGGCTTCATTAGAAGACACCCGCAATACATTTGTAGCATAGGCCACAGAACCTGCAAGTATTGCCGCTGTTAAAATTGATGTTTTCATAGCTGTATAGATAAATTGATAAATGCAGGTAGGATACTTAAAAAACCGTTCCAAAATATAAAGCACTTATAATCAAATAATTTATAGCCCCCTTTTGTTGATTTTATCATTTCTGGCAATTGAATTGTAAAGTATTTATTTGACTTAAATAACATATTTATAACTACCAATACCATGATGGAGCTCTATGTAAGATCATTACCTCTTAAAGATGTAATTGCTAACCTGGCAGAAGAAATGAAAACTTCTTATGATAAAAACTGTAACGAGTATATCCTAAATATACCAGCAACTTATGGTAAAGGATTAATTAGAGGTATAAATTTTACGCTGGGTTTTGGTTTAATAGAATACAACTGCTTTTTTAAAGAAGATGTGCATATTCATTTCTCTTTAAACAATATACACCCCTTAAAATTTATTTATTGTAGCGAAGGCTGTTTAAAACATCGTTTTGAGGAGAAAGAAGACATCCACCAAATAGATCAGTTTCAGAATGTGGTGGTTTCTAGTTCTTCTAAAAACGGGCATGTGCTGATATTTCCTAAAAACACACAAATTAGGATGAATAGCTTAGAAATTAATCGTACTGATTTTAAGACTAAAATAGATTGCGATATCGATAATCTAGACAAAAGACTAAGAAGTGTTTTTAAAGATTTAAGAGCTAAACATTTATTTTATTATCATGGCAATTATAGTTTAGCTATGGCAAAATGTATACAAGACATTAATTCTTCTAAACAAAAACGCTTTGCTAGAAGGTTATTATTAGAAGGTAAAGCAAACGAAATATTGAGCATACAAATTCAAGATTTTGAAGACGACCAACGTAAAGATTCTAGAAAAAAAATACTTAGAAAAGCTGATTTAAGACAAATTGAAAACGCTGCTAAAATCCTTAAAGAAGAGTTAGCCAAGCCCATTACTATTAAAGATTTAGCTAAAAGAGTAGGTACCAATACCACCAAGCTACAAGAAGGTTTCCAGCATATGTTTGAAACATCGGTAAATAACTACCTTAGAAACTTAAGATTAGAATTTGCCCGCGACCAACTTATTTTAGGCGAATTAAATATTAGCGAGATAGCAGAACAGATTGGTATTATTAATAAAAGCTATTTTTCTAGGATTTTTAAAGAAGCTTATGGGTTAAATCCAAAAGAGCTATCGCAACAGATAAAATCTTTGGCTAAAAGGGCTAGCCTAAAGGATTATTAATTCATAAGCATAATATAATAGTCTAATTAAGCAAAAGCTTAAATAAAAAGAAAGATGCCCTTAATATTGCAGCATATCTCTATTTATGCGCATTATCATCATCTTAATTACTCTTATCATTCTTATTTTTATTACAGCATTAAACCTCATTTATACCCATAATATTGACAACCTTATTATAGGCTTTTGGTTGGCATTTTTAATGCTTGTTATTTTTATTATTAGGCTTATTCTAAAAAAATGAGAGAGCTCCGGATATCAGAACTCTCTCGTTGGATAGATAGAATAAAAAAAGAGTTTTAATAAGCTACAGCACCTCTTGTTTAACCTTTGCATCATAAGATACCGTAGCTTATGATATAAATTTAAGCATCTTATAAACAATTATAAAACACTCTTTATCAATAAATTGAATAGTGATAAAAATATTACGTTTTAGAGCATTATCCATTTAAGATGAAAGAATTGTATTTTGCAAAGTGCTTTCTATAGTTGTACCACATTATAATTTCATTAATGAAGCGCTGTTTATAGAATTAGAACAGCAATGCTTAAACCTGCGCTTAAATTTTGAGATTATTATTATTGATGATGCTTCTTTACCAGCACAAAAAAGCTATTTACAACAGTTTAAAAAAGCGGGTTTTAAAATCATTTTGCTAGAGAAAAACATCGGTAGAGCAGCCATTAGAAACCTTTTAGCCACTGAGGCCTCCTACCCTTTTTTATTATTTTTGGATGGAGATAGCCATATCATAAACCCAAACTTCATCATCAACTACATCAATTTTCATCATCAAAACCCCAATATTGATATTATTTGTGGTTTAAGAAATTATCCTGAAAAAACTAAAGAAGAAGAAGCTTTACATCATTTTTATGGCACCAAACAAGAAATGTTGGCTGCAAAACAAGCCTTCCATAGCAATAATTTCTTCATCAAAAAAGAAGTTTTTAAGGAGGTACAATTTGATGAAGATTTAACGCATTATGGCTATGAAGATGTCCTTTTTGGTCTGATGGCTAAAGCTAAGGGTTATACCATTAGAAATTTAGATAACCCTGTTATGCATCTGCAATTGAAAACAAACCAAGAATTTATTACTGATACTGATGATGCTGTACAAAACTTAGCTCAACTGATAAAAGAGCCTCGTTATAATCATCTTTTAAAAGAAATTCCGCTTGTTCGTCATTATCTGATATTACAGAAAACTGGATTATTGAGTTTATTAAAGAATTTAAAGCCTTTTTTAAGAAAAAGTCTAGCACAAGAAAAGCCAAGCTATTTTACCATCAAAAAACTACAATTATACAAGCTATTGCAGTTACATCATTTTTTAAGCTGATACTGGTCTTCGGCTTTATAAATATCTCCAGCTTCTAACAAAAGCCTTATCACACTCAACTTATCTTTTTCTGAACCTATTTTAATAGCTTTTACCAAATCATCCAAGCCAAGCGGTTTAAAAGCTAAAGTTTCTAAAACGGCTGCAATCATCTCGGCTTTTAAAAGCGCTCTTTTTTATTGATACAAACATCGCAAACGCCACAAGATTTGGTATCTGTTTCATCAAAATAAGCTAAAATTTGCTCGCTTCTGCATTTATCTTGTGCTACATAAGCCAGCATGGCTGTCATTTTACTTTGGTAAATGGCTTTTCTTTCTTGATAAAAGTTAAAATCGAGGTATAAATCTTCTGTTTTATAGCGTGGTTTCAAAAAGGTGAGCAAAGGTTTATCTGTTTTTTTGATATAACTGATTACGCCTAAATCATGCATTTCTTGAAGCATTTTCACCACATCATCAAACCTGATTTGGTTTTTAGAGGCCAAATCAACCTCTTTTATAGCTACAAAATAATCGAAAGCACCGCCATAAGCTCTTAAAATACTTTTGATAAATAAATCGTAACGAGCTTGCTCTACCTGAAATTTATATAAATCTTCTCCGTTAACCAAAAACTGAATTCTGCTTGGCAATAAAGCTTGCTCGCTTAAAGCCAAATAAGCATTTTGCTCTAAAGTTTTAATAGCACTTAAAGCCGTAATAACATCTAACTGGAATTTCTGACAAAAATCCCCAACATGAAACTCATACATAACCCCTTCCCCTGCTTCAAAAGGTATTTTTAAATAATTACACAATAAATGGTAGTATCTTCTAACTTCTTCTAAAGGTGGAAAATTCTGTTCAAAGCGCTTCTCAAACAATATTTTATCTATTTTTTGATAAAATAATACGGCAAAAGCCTTTTTCTCATCTCTACCTGCCCTACCCGCTTCTTGGTAATAAGCTTCTAAACTCTCGGGCATTTCGTAATGTATCACAAAACGCACATCGGGCTTATCTATACCCATACCAAAAGCATTGGTAGCTACCATTACCCTAAGCTGATTGCCAATCCACATTTGTTGGGCTTTACTTCTGGCATCAGCATCTAAACCTGCATGGTAATAACTAGCGCTAATACCGTGTTGGTAAAGATATTTAGCAATTTCAACAGTATCCTTTCTGGTTTTTACGTAAACAATACCGCTTCCAGGTACTTTCTGACAAACTTCTATCAGTTTTTGTAACTTATTTTCAAGGTTTAAAACCGAGTAAGAAAGGTTACTTCGTTCAAAGCTCTTTCTAAAAACTTTAGCGCTTTTAAACTCCAATTTTTGCATGATATCTGCCTGTACCTGCTCTGTTGCCGATGCTGTTAAGGCCAACATAGGCACATCTGGGTGTAAAGCCCGCATCGCGGTAAGCTGCAAATAAGGAGGCCTAAAATCATATCCCCATTGAGATATACAGTGGGCTTCATCTACCGCAAACAAATTCACTTTCATGTATTTAATGCGCTCTCGAACCAAATCTGTAGCCAATCTTTCTGGAGATATGTAGAGGAATTTTACAGGTCCATAAATACAATTATCTAAGGCAATATCAATCTCCCGTTTCCCCATACCTGATATGATGGCCATCGCATTGATACCTTTTTTTGTAGGTTCTCTACCTGGTCTTTCATCAAAGCAATTAATGGCGAAACCACAATACAAATGCCTGGCATAGCCATAGCCGGAACTTGGAAGCATATAGATTTACCTCCGCCGGTAGGCAGCAAAGCCAATGTATCATTTTTGTTTAATACAGATGTTACAATATCCTCTTGAAGTGGTCTAAAGCTATCGTAACCCCAATATTGCTTTAAAATTTCGTATATCGTCATAAAAAGCCTAGCTAACCAAAGCTATAAAATTTATTAAATTGCAGCTTTAATAAGATGTATTTGTGATGAAAAATTTTCTAAAACTAAGTCTTTTTCTTTGCGGTTTCGCTATGGCAGCGTTGGCACAAGAAAATCAAAAATGGAATATAGAAAACCCCGGTACTACCTTAAAGCCATTATCCTTTACAACCGATGAAGGAACTTGGATGAATTTAGATGTTAGTCCGGATGGAAAACACATCATATTTGACCTTTTAGGTGATATTTACAGAATACCTATTACCGGAGGCAGTGCAGAATTGCTATCTGGAGGTTTTGCTTGGGAAGTACAACCCCGCTACTCACCCGATGGGAAATACATTTCCTTTACCAGTGATAAAAATGGAGGCGATAATATCTGGATCATGAATAGCGATGGTACAGGCAAAAAACAAGTTACCAAAGAAGATTTCCGTTTATTAAATAATGCCGTTTGGACGGCTGATAGCAAATATATCATCGCTAGAAAGCATTATACCGGCTACCGTTCTTTAGGTGCTGGAGAACTTTGGATGTACCATATTTCTGGCGGTTTAGAAGGCATCCAACTCACCAAAAGAAAAAACGATCAGCAAGATTTGGGCGAGCCTCATACTGCTCCTGATGGCAAATCAGTCTATTTTAGTGAAGATGTTAGTCCGGGACCATATTTCCAATACAATAAAGACCCTAATGGGGATATTTACGCCATTAAAAAACTTAATTTCAATGATGGCAGCATAGAAACTGTTATAGGTGGCCCAGGCGGTGCTGTTAGGCCGCAAATTTCCAGAGATGGCAAAATGCTAGCTTTTGTAAAAAGGGTGCGTTTAAAATCTCAGCTTTTTGTACATAACCTAGAAACCGGAGAAGAATACCCTGTTTTTGATGATTTATCAAGAGACCAACAAGAAGCATGGGCTATTTTTGGTTTGTATCCAAACTTTAATTGGACACCAGATAATCACTCCTTAATATTTTATGCCAAAGGAAAAATCAAAAAAGTTGATGTACAAAACTTAGTGGTGACAGAAATTCCGTTTCAAGTAAATGTAAAACAAAACATTGCTGATGCGGTAAGGTTTAACCAAACTGTTTTCACAGATGATTTTGATGTTAAAATGGTGAGACAACTGGCTACCTCTCCAGATGGTAAATCGGTAGCTTTTAACGCTGCGGGATATATTTATACCAAAGCCCTACCTAGCGGAAAAGTAGAAAGATTAACAGAGGGCAACGACTGGGAATTTGAACCATCCTTTAGTCCTGATGGAAAATCTATCGTTTACACCACTTGGAACGATGAACTCCGCGGAAGCATCCAAAAAATAGATCTTAAAACCAAAAGAATTACGACCATAAGTCCGGAGCGTGGCTTTTACTATTCTCCAAAATTTAATAACAAAGGCGACCAAATTGTATATGTAAAAGGTGTTGGTAATGATGTTTTGGGCTATACTTATGGCAAAAATCCGGGTATTTATATGGTATCTGCCAACGGCGGACAAGCAAAATTAATCACCAAAAAAGGTGTTAAACCTATGTTTAATGAACAAGATAACCGTATTTATTACCAAGCCAGAGAAAACGGCAAAAAAACATTAAGCAGTTGCGATTTAAATGGTAACCACACCAAAATTCATTATACCTCAACTTATACCACAGATTTTATTCCTAGTCCAGATGGCAAATGGCTAGCTTTTCAAGAATTGTTTAATGTGTATTTAGTGCCTTTACTACAAACCGTACAAAACATAGATTTATCTGCTAACCAAAAAGCTTATCCGCTAAAAAAACTAAGTAAAGATGCAGGTAGCTATGTACATTGGAGTAAAGACAGCAAAGCTATCCACTGGACATTAGGCCCAAAATACTATAGCAGAGAAATTAAAGATGCTTTTGATTTTGTGGATGAACCGGGCAGTAAAATCACCAAGACAGATAGCCTTGGCCTGCTCATAGATTTAAAACTTAAAACCGCTACGCCTAGTGGTAAAATAGCTTTAAAAGGCGCAAAAATTATCACCATGAAAGATAATGAAGTGATAGAAAATGGCACCATCATCATCGAAAAAAATAAGATTATAGCCTTAGGAAAAGAGAGCGAAGTAACCATTCCAGCAGATGCAAAAGTTTATGGTGTATATGGAAAAACGATCATCCCCGGTTTAATTGATGTGCATGCACATTTACATACCAGTCCGGATGGCATTAGTCCGCAACAAGATTGGTCTTACTTTGCTAATTTAGCTTATGGTGTTACCACTGCTCATGACCCCTCAAGCAACACAGAAATGGTATTCAGCCAGTCTGAGATGATTAAATCAGGCCGATTAATTGGACCAAGATTATACTCTACCGGTACTATTTTATATGGTGCCGATGGAGATTTCAAAGCCGTTATCAATAGTATTGATGATGCCAGATTCCATTTAAAAAGGATGCAAGCGGTTGGTGCTTTTTCTGTAAAATCTTATAACCAGCCTAGAAGAGAGCAAAGACAACAAGTTTTGCAAGCCGCTAGAGAACTTAAAATGGAAGTGATGCCAGAAGGCGGTTCTACTTTCTTCCATAATATGAATATGATTGCCGATGGACATACGGGCATAGAGCATAATATTCCAGTAGTGCCTATTTATAAAGACGTGACTACTTTCTGGAATGCCAGCAAAACAGCTTATACCCCAACTTTAATTGTTTCTTATGGCTCGCAATCTGGTGAAAACTATTGGTACGATAGAACCAATGTTTGGGAGAATGAAAAACTGGGCGAATTTGTTCCTCGTTCTATTATAGACCCTAGGTCTAGAAGAAGAAATACTTCTGAATATGGCGATTACGGCCATATAGAAGTTTCTAAAGCTGTTAACCAACTTGCTGCTGGTGGCACCAAAGTAAATTTAGGTGCGCATGGGCAATTACAAGGTTTAGGTGCACATTGGGAACTGTGGATGTTGGCACAAGGCGGAATGAGCCCACATGAAGCCCTTAAAGCCGCTACCATCAACGGTGCAGATTATTTGGGTATGAGTAAAGAAATTGGCTCTCTAGAAAAAGGCAAACTAGCAGATTTAATTGTGCTAAATGAAAACCCATTGGAAGACATCAGAAATACAGAAAGTATCCAATATGTGATGATGAATGGCCGCTTATTTGAAGGCGAAACCATGCGAGAATTAGGCGATAATATACAGCCTAGAGGTAAATTCTGGTGGCAATACAGTAAAACCGAAAACTATTTAGTACCAGATGGTGAAGTACAAACCTGGACTTTCACTGTACCAGAGTGTGATTAGGGTTTAGTTGGTTAGGTGTTAGTTGGTTAGTTGGTTAGGTGGTTAGGTATTAGTTGGTTAGGTGGTTAGGTATTAGTTGGTTAGGTGGTTAGGTGGTTAGTCTCGATAACTGTCCGGAGTTAGTTGGTTGATTGATAACCTCTTAAAAATAGTTTTATTTACCTCCTCCTGCACCTCCTCAAAGAGGAGGATACCTTTTATCTTATAAAATGAGCTTTTGCTTAACTCGCTTGCTAGGTTTGCATCCTAGTATCTCCCTCTGGAGGGATTTTGAGTAGAAAGTAGAAGGAGCATAAATTTTATTCTTATAAAATAATAATTTCTATTTAATACACTGGTTAGATATGCCACCCAGTATCTCCCTCTGGAGGGAGAATAAAAGAGGGAGGAAATCCTTATAAATAAGTCTATCTAATAGACTACTACAAAACTTATGAAATACAATCGGCTTTAGTCGCGAAACTTATACTTCCTGCTCATTGTATGAAAATAAGGGTTTTATTGGCTTATGCAAAAAACTAAATTCCCTGCTTTATCTGGCACAAGAAGCCGTTACCGCTTTAGCCTGCCCCTCATTCTTGCGCCATTTGGGGGATAACAAAGGGGGTTAAGGCTCATTTCAGCCACCTGAAGACTATTCTATTTGCTATTACAACTCCCTATAATAGGAGGCTGGATTTTTATATCTTTTTTACATATTTCCCAAGCTTGTCCATTCAACACTCCTATTAAATTTTCTTTCAAAATAATATATTTTCTATCCCTTTTTCCGGATATAAATATTAAAACTTCTTTATAAAGTTTTTTTAATTCTTCATCATGATAATTCTGTACAAGCTGGCAGGAGAAAAAACAATCCTGATAAACTGCAAACGAAAAATCATCGAAAGGAATTTTTTTTGATTTATATATTTCAAATATACTCCTGAGTGATTTTATATAATCGTTATAGCATAAATGATATAAAATAAATATAATGTCAGTATTTGTTTCCTGATCTCTTTTTAAAGAACTATCACTAAGCATCATTATTAAATGTTTTTCATACATTTTAGTATTAATTAATATCAAAGGCGCTTCTTTCTTTATTACACTTAACTTATTTTCAAATATCTCTATAGGATCATTAAATATTTCTTTTTGTAATATTCGATGTTTTATAAGTTGATTTTCAGCTTTGAAAAATAACGTAACAGTAGATTTATAATCAACAGCCATACTATTACTTAAATTACAATTTATTAACAATATAATAAATGTTATATATGATATTCTTAACATAATATGTTTTATTTACCTGTATATCTTCTAAAAACCCAATTTTTATCACCCCAACCTTTAACAGTAATTGGTGTACTAGCAACATGAGTTGCGTTTGTATACACAAGCGACATATTATTTCTCATAATACCCATATGACCTGTAGCCCTGTTTGGCGCAAGTATGCAGCCTTAGCCATGTGCGGCTGAGTACTTGTGCCTTTATTAGCAAAACCTTTAATAACCTCTATCATACCGTTATAATTATACAAAATTCTTACTCAGGCACAAGTACCCTCTTCTCATTACCCTGGCTGCATACTTGCGCCAAAATGGGGGCTTACAGCTTCTTTCCTAAAAAACCGGCTATCAAATATGAAGTACAAAAAACCTCGCAGGTGAGCCTATTTTTATAATCGAACTCAGGTTTATAGTTAATTTTCAAAGAACAAATGAGTTAAAACTCTCTTAATATTGAAACCGTAGTCTTATACTCTTACTGTTTCATAAGACTACACAAAAGACACAAGCAGCTTTTACCCTCTTGCTCAAAACTTAAACTTGCCAAAATGGGAAACAAACCTATATGCTTTTCTTCTTATGTTTCTTTTCTAAAATTATCTCCATGTCATTTTTATATAAAGTAGTTTCTATTGATATTCCCAATTCCGCACAAATCTTTATTAACTCTAATGGAAAATAAAAGCTTTGAGTAAGATGTTCTTCATCAATAGTAGAATCTATACCAAAGTTTACAGTAGCAAAATCAATACTCGGAAAAGTATTAATAATCTGGAGTTTTTTCTTGTGCTTGATTAGGAAATCTAAAGTTTCTTCAATTTGGTTAGTAATATTGCAGTAATTTTTCTCACTAGTACTTATTGAAGCCATAGAAAACTTACTTTTACGAACAATGGGTGAAGTACCAGAAATAATATCTCCACGATGTCTTATACTAAAAGAAATATTTGTTTTGTTTACAAACTGATCGACATCAAAATTTTCACCTAAAATGGATAATATACAACTCATAATTTTTTTTACAAATAATTTTAAATATTAAGGAATCGGAATCAGATTCCTAACTGGAAAAAGAAATCTTGAACCTTCTGAGATAATAATATATGTAGTTAATGCAGCTCCTGTTAAACCGGTAACTGTAGAAATATGATTTCTCATATCATTCCAACTCCAGTTAGTTTGAGGTGCTGTAAATGCCTTTGGCTTACCTAACTGCAACCAGTCATTATATGGATCATTTAAGTCAGGATCAGGTTGACCAGGCAATTTATAATGCTTAGAATTACCTTTCTGATGGTACCAATCGTTAAATTCTTTTGGATATTTTTTCATATCTCCATCTCTTTTACTCTGTTTCCCTCCACGGAAAGAATTTCCTTTTCCGTCAGTTCTTTTTTATCTCCGTCACCCAAATGTTTTCCCATATGATTCAAAGCCCCAACAGTAGCCCCTACTGCTGCGCCTCTCCAAAAGTCTCCACCTGTTAATTCTGCTCCAACTCCACCAGCTAGCGCAGAAAACCCAACAGTCCCGCCAAAACTCTTTGCAAAATCACCACCCCAAGCTTGGAAACCGCTACCTGCTAATGAGCCTAAACCTCCGGATAAAAAGCCCTGCATAAAATCTCCACCAGTAAATTCGGATATTACACCGTTAGCGAAACCATGTGTTGCTGCTCTTCCAACCTCATTTAAGAATGAACCTGCAGCATGTCCAAACACTTCCCCTATACCTCCTGTAACTACACCCGAAATTGCCCCAATTCCCACAGATTTCCCAAATTGTCCCCAATCCCAATTGTTAAAACCTCCAGGACTTAATGCTACACTAGCTGTATAACCAACCGCAGCTATAGCTGCTCCTGTTGCTGCTGCTTTAGCGATAAAGATTAAGGCAGGTACAAACCATACAATCTCACCACTCGGATCCACATGACTTAACGGGTTATTCAACACATAACCATACCTATTAAAATTCTGGCTATTGTATGGGTCCTGCACATAATTATCCGGTTGTAAGAATCTATGCAATTTAGGATCATACAACCTGCCGTTCATGTGTATCAAGCCTACGCCTAACAAATGCTCATGCCCGGTATATCCACGGTCGAGGATAACAAAGGCTGTTAATGGAACACCGTTTCCATTTTCTAATTTAACGATATTTCCCCAGGCATCAAATTGTCTTTTTTCTGCTATGTTACCTGTTGCATCTGTAATCATCACGATGCTACCTAAATGGTCGCGATGAAGAAAATATAACTGCGCATCTAAAGGTTGGGCATTGCTATGGTGTATTTCTTTCCAAATGGCGGGTGCGCTGTAAGCATCACCTCCTAAGTAAAATACAAAATTTGTGGTACCGTTTTGTATATCTTCGGTGATTTCCATCGTACCGTCTTCACTGTAATGGCGACGATACGGACGGTCCATTTTTTCTGTTGCTGTACTGCCATAGTACATTTGTGCCCGCTGCAAACCTGCGCCTTGTAATTTCTTTCATTTAGTGCTATATCTTAAAGTTTCTGCTTTATAAGGCACAAGAAGCCTTTGCCCGCTTGGCTTACTCCTCATTCTTGCGCCATTGAAGGGGTGGTTGTCTTTGATTTTGCCTTTTTAGGATCTCCTCCTAAAACCTTATTTCCCATATGATTTAAAGCTCCCACAGTCGCCCCTGTTGCAGCCCCTCTCCAAAAATCTCCTCCACTCAATTCTGCTCCAACTCCACCTGCTAGCGCAGAAAACCCAACAGTCCCGCCAAAACTCTTTGCAAAATCACCACCCCAAGCCTGAGACCAGTGAGGTGAACAACTAATAGTCTCTCAACCAAATATATCAATTTCATTTTTCCATAAGATTACTAATTTCAATTTGTCTATGACATGGAATGGTTCATTTGAATAAATACATTCTTCATGTAATTTTTCAAAATCTTTTATATCACATTCAAATTCTGTCATTACTATTGATTGTAATTCTTTTTCCTCCGCATTTGGTTCAATATCCAAATAATATCTTAACTTAAACCATTTTTCCGATTCATTCCAGTCACAACATATACCTCTTACATGAGAGCTTAAATTGCCGATTAGAGCTCGCTGTAGAGATAATCTTATTTTAGTAGATATTTCCATTATTTTATAAAGTTCCTAATCACTAAAAATCAAAATGCTTTGAAAAACTCATTTGATCTACAACATAAATTTTTTTGTCTATTTCTTTAAACAGTCTTGGTAATTTTTTTAAAAAATTTATGCCTGCTGGATCTAATCCTGCTGGAAATAATATGAAGTAATCATATTTATATATTTCTTCTAAAATCCTATAAAGAAAACAAGTAGCATTATTAGATTTTAACCGATATTTAATATCAAGTATTTCAGATAAAATAATATTTGAAATAGAATTATTATCATTATTAGGAAAGCCCATAAATAATATTTTGTTGTATATTTCATAATCATCAGATTCTATTTTTATTACAAAATTACTACTAGGACCTAAAACATAAGATTCTGCATTTTTATCTAAGTTTATAATTAGCTCATTAATCTTCACTATTGCCATACTGTGCGAAATTTTGAAAAGTTATAACCATAACTCGATGACCATTGTCGGAAATTACTGTTATTTAAAATTTTATTAAGAATCCCATAATTACCTGTTTGCATACCTTTTATAGTCGCAGCTATAATTTTGTGATGTCCATCGGTAATTAACGCTTGATTACCATTTATAAAACCTCCAGCACCACTTTTTAAGTTAAATGTCCCGTTATTCATTTGATTCAAATAATCATCAACAACAGATTTATAAATAGGGTTTTTAACTTGAGCCTGGATACCGAAATTGTCTAATGCCTCGGAAATATAATCTGGAGTAATATTTCTCTGAATTCCTTCTATTGTGATAGAGTAGTTTGTATTAGTTGAAGTATATTTAGCTGTATTATTAAAGCTAAAACGTGTTCTTCCAGAAGCTACATCATCACCCCACCATACATTGGTCGGTTTATTCTTAAATAAAGCAGTAGCTCCTCCAACTACACCGCCTGCTATACCTCCAAATAAAACATCTTTACCCCATTGTTTTAAAGAGTATCTATCTCCAAAGAACAACATATTTCCTATTCCCTGAATTGGACTTGCTACTGCTGCACCAGCTGCTCCTGCTAATGCACCACCTGCAATAGATGCTCCTGCTAATCCACTTGCCCCTAATGCAGCACCACCCGTTATTGCCCCTGCTGCACCAGCCACAGCACCAATGCCAAAAGCTTTTAATCCACTACTAAAATCTGTTACTTTTCCTTGAACTATCTTTACAGTTAGATTTGCGCTTCCTCCTATTAAGGCAGCTATACCTACTATGGCTAAGAATGCTAACTCCCCACTCGGGTCCACATGACTCAATGGGTTATTATACACATAACCATACCTGTTAAAGTTTTGGCTATTGTATGGGTCTTGCACATAATTATCTGGCTGTAAAAACCTGTGTAATTTAGGGTCGTACAAACGGCCATTCATGTGTATCAAGCCTACGCCCAACAAATGTTCATGCCCGGTATATCCACGGTCGAGGATGACAAAAGCACTTAATGGAACACCATTTCCATTTTCTAATTTAACAATATTCCCCCAAGCATCAAATTGTCTTTTTTCTGCTATGTTACCTGCTGCATCTGTAATCATCACAATACTACCTAAATGGTCGCGATGAAGAAAATATAACTGCGCATCTAAAGGTTGGGCATTGCTATGGTGTATTTCTTTCCAAATGGCAGGTGCACTGTAAGCATCACCTCCTAAGTAAAATACAAAATTGGTGGTACCGTTTTGTATATCTTCGGTGATTTCCATTGTACCATCTTCACTGTAATGGCGACGATACGGACGGTCCATTTTTTCTGTTGCTGTACTGCCATAATACATGTGTGCCCGCTGCAAACCTGCATTGTACTGAAAACTTATTCTTTCTTTACCCTCCTCGTTTATTTCTACCGGGCTTTTAAAAGCGTTATCATTAATCTATACTCAAGAACAAACGAGTTTAAAATTGTCTTTTAATATTGAACCCGTAGTCTGCACCTATACTCTTACTGTTTCATAAGAATAAGACAAAAAGGCACAAGTAGCTTTTACACTCTTGCCCAAAACTCATAATTGCTATTGGGGGGTATTTAAAATTGCGCCATCAAGGAGACTATTTAGGGATATTTCAATTCATGTAAATCTTTTATAAATGACTTATCTTGTTTTATAACATCATCTATTAGAATAATATTATCCACCGGTTTCATTTGCTTTTTCCCAGTGCCCATATATAACTTATCATCTTTAATAAAAGAGATAAACAACGGGGATTGAGTGTAAAAGACTAAAGTTGGATTAAACTTTATAATTTGTTTTACTAAGTTAGATTGAGCCATAAAAGCTGAAGTATTATTGGCGTTTAGCTTATTTAACGAAAAATATGAATTATCATAATTGCTCATGTGTAAAGATCCACAGAAAACTGTGTCTTTAAACACAAAAGCAGTAAAATCATCATAAAATTTATAGAAGTCAATGTTTTTAGCAAAAATATCCCCCTCTTCATAATTTATATAAGCTTTTTTAAGTTTAAACATCGGTATTATAATAAAATTATACCGATCAAATTCTCTTTTCTTAAGTTTTCTCTTTTCCTTATCTAATTTTTGTAGTAGTTTTAAAGCTCGTTTTTCTAAGGTAGGAAGAATACTCCTGTAGTTTTTAATTGCAGATTCTAAGATCTCTTTTTCTGTCTGAGAATACACAGTATTTACAATACTTAACAGACTAGCTAATAAAATTAACCGCATAACCATTACCATTTTATCCAATTAATAACTGAACCACTTCGCATATACCCACCAGAGATGGCGCAAGTATGTAGCCTAAGCCTGTGTATTGGATACTTGTGCCTTGTAATTTCTTTCATTTAGTGCTATATCTCAAAGTTTCTGCTTTATAAGGCACAAGAAGCCTTTGCCCGCTTGGCTTACTCCTCATTCTTGCGCCATTGAAGGGGACTTTACCCCATATACTTCTCTATAATCCTTTCCAAACTGTTTTCGGGCAAGCTGCTCTAAATATACGTTGTCCTGTATGATATGTGCCGCATGATTTAACCCTGCACTAATAGCCCCATTCCTGGCTCCATCCCAGCACAAGAAGCCTTTGCCCGCTTGGCTTACTCCTCATTCTTGCGCCATTGAAGGGGAAACTATTTTATTTAACATTATTCACATTTTTCACAACATCTAGGGTCCTCTTTTGTGAATCCATAACCTGGTTTCATCGAGAACGCATTACATCTATTATAATTATTACCTAATATTGACAGAAGAATTCCTATAAAAAGGGTAATCCAAATAATGGTATTTCCAAATAACTTGCCCTGTTTACTAAAATGGATTTCATTAACGTAATTCTCATCAATAAATGATTTTAAAACAAAATAAGATATACCACTTATTGAAAAAAACACTAAAAAGATTACTAAATAATTTTGCTTGAATAGAGGTGAAAAAATCTGATCAATGAGACCAAGAAATTCAAATAAAGCGAATATATAGATATAAACTATTGCTAAAAAAAAACAAGTTGCACTAAAATACTCAATTCCCTCATCTGATTTTCTTCCTTTATATGTCTTATATATAAGTATAAATAGAATTTTTAAAGGATTTCTAGTGTTCAATTTATTTAGCATATGTATCAATTTTATTGTAAATCCATTTTGTTCCACCTGAGGCATCTAAGACTCCCAATCCTATACTTACATATGGATTTAACTTTGTTAATGACAATACTGAAACACCGAATTTAGCCCAAGCTCCATGAGATTGAAAACCGGAGTTACGAAGTTCATAGAAAGAAGTTCCAACCTGAGTAAAACCACTCGCTCTTCCCATCCATTTAGCAGTTTTTAATGTGTATTCTCCTGCTTTACCCAAATCACCTTCACTTTTTGCAATTTCTAATAATGCTTCTTTAGTTTTGGCATATATACCTGCTCCACCAGCTATTTCTTCAGTTTTTTCTGTAGCACTTTTCTTTTGCTGTGATTTCTTTTTATCATTCCCTAGCACTTTACCGCCAAAATGATTTAAAGTTGCAACCGTAGCTCCAGTTGCTGCTCCTCTCCAGAAATCTCCTCCACTCAATTCTGCTCCAACTCCACCTGCTAGCGCAGAAAATCCAACAGTCCCGCCAAAACTCTTTGCAAAATCACCACCCCAAGCCTGGAAACCGCTTCCTGCTAATGAGCCTAAACCTCCGGATAAAAAGCCCTGCATAAAATCTCCACCAGTAAACTCGGATATTACACCGTTAGCAAAACCATGTGTTGCTGCTCTTCCGACCTCATTTAAGAATGAACCTGCAGCATGTCCAAACACTTCCCCTATACCTCCTGTAACTACACCCGAAATTGCCCCAATTCCCACAGATTTCCCAAATTGTCCCCAATCCCAGTTGTTAAAACCTCCAGGACTTAATGCTACACTAGCTGTATAACCAACCGCAGCTATAGCTGCTCCTGTTGCTGCCGCTTTAGCGATAAAGATTAAGGCAGGTACAAACCATACAATCTCCCCACTCGGGTCCACATGGCTCAACGGATTATTATACACATAACCATACCTATTAAAATTCTGGCTATTGTATGGGTCCTGCACATAATTATCCGGCTGTAAGAACCTGTGTAATTTAGGATCATACAAACGTCCATTCATGTGTATCAAGCCTACGCCTAACAAATGCTCATGCCCGGTATATCCACGGTCGAGGATGACAAAAGCACTTAATGGAACACCATTTCCATTTTCTAATTTAACAATATTTCCCCATGCATCAAATTGTCTTTTTTCTGCTATGTTACCTGCTGCATCTGTAATCATCACAATGCTACCTAAATGGTCGCGATGAAGAAAATATAACTGTGCATCTAAAGGTTGGGCATTGCAACCTCCGCTTACAACAGCGATTGCGGTAGACCTACTACCATCTTTTATATAGCATGTGTTGATTCACATCAACTCTCACGACACACCTTGCGCCATCTGAGGTCAGATCTGGTTAAGGAATATATTTAACCTTCCAATTTAAACTATCTAGTTGCTTACTATTAAACCTCATTTTCTTAACATAAATTTGCTTCTCTACAATCTCTTCCCAACTATAATTTTTGATTGTGGTCTCTTTTATGAAAAATAAATTAATATAATCAGAATTATTGCAGAATATGGTCGGATTATCAATATTTCCAAAGCCCGAAAATTCTGAACTATTGTATGCGTTAACTCTATAATTAGGAGAATATATAGAATCAATTTGATTACCTTTCTCATCCTCCATAATTGCACCAGATACCTCAAAAAGTTTTAGTCTAGGCAGTATTTCAATTGAGTTTTCACAAGTCTTATATACGTAAACTGCTGAGTCAGATAAATTATATACCGTTAAAACAGCTGTTTGAGGATCATATGAAGGGCAACCATATAAAATTAAACAAAGCATCAAAAACAATAAATATTTCATAAGATTATTAAAAAGGAAAAAGTGTTGAAAAAAATATATTTAATCTTAAAGCGCTACTAATGTTTTTTATTGGGAATTCAGAAGAGTACAAGTAACGCGAACCAAAGTATTGACTTGACAAATAATTAGCCCATGTTTCCGTCCAAAAATTCCGGTGTGCATAACTTCCCACTCCATCTAAAGAGGCACTTACTAAACTTTGCTTACCAATAACTTTGTAAAACGCAATATTACCTATTTCTTTCGCTTGTAGTATATGTCCAAACTCATGTTGCATTAATTCTGTATAACGATTCATAGTATTAGAGAATGCTCCTTTGCCAACTACAATACCCTTGCCTGGTAATGTGATTCCACCACTATTTCTTCCACTTCCTAATTGAGAAGATTCATATACATTTGTTCCTTCATATTTCCCTACATACTTACTACTTACTGATTGATTGGTATTAGATATGTTATGAGCTCCGATTCCATTAGATAAATCCATATTAGCCTTCCCTGTAAAAAAGTTTACATCCTTGGTTAAAGCATCTATCCCTCCAAAAACTCCTCCTGTTATTCCTCCAGCTATTCCCTGTTTAAACCCATTTTTAAAACCGGCACCTAAAGATTCACCTATATTCCCACCATTTAATGCTGTATTCCCAATTCCACTAACAAATCCATTGGTAAAACCTGCACTTGCTCCGGTAGCTGCACCAGCAATAAAGCCTGTTGATGAAACTCCTGCAGCCGTACCCATAAATCCTGCGCCAAAACTTCCGCCTGCCATAGCAACATTAACACCTGCTCCAATACCAGCCGCCGCTGCACCAGCCAAAGCCCCAATACCAAAATGTGCTAATCCTTTCCAACTAAACTTAGCGCCATTAGCAGCCCAATTTATCACACCACCTATTACAGCTCCTACTATTAAATGTATAAACTCCCCACTAGGGTCCACATGGCTTAGCGGGTTATTATACACATAACCATACCTGTTAAAGTTTTGGCTATTGTATGGGTCTTGTACATAATTATCTGGCTGTAAAAACCTGTGTAATTTAGGATCATACAAGCGGCCATTCATGTGTATTAAGCCTACGCCTAACAAATGCTCATGCCCGGTATATCCACGGTCGAGGATAACAAAAGCACTTAATGGAACACCATTCCCATCTTCTAATTTAACAATATTCCCCCAAGCATCAAATTGTCTTTTTTCAGCCACATTACCTGCTGCATCTGTAATCATCACGATGCTACCTAAATGGTCGCGATGAAGAAAATATAACTGTGCATCTAAAGGTTGGGCATTGCTATGGTGTATTTCTTTCCAAATGGCAGGTGCGTTATAAGCATCACCTCCTAAGTAAAACACAAAATTGGTGGTACCGTTTTGTATATCTTCGGTGATTTCCATTGTACCGTCTTCACTGTAATGGCGACGATACGGACGGTCCATTTTTTCTGTTGCTGTACTGCCATAGTACATGTGTGCCCGTTGCAAACCTGCATTGTACTGAAAACTTATTCTTTCTTTACCCTCTTCGTTTATTTCTACCGGGCTTTTAAAGGCGTTATAGTTAATTTTCAAAGAACAAATGAGTTAAAACTCTCTTAATATTGAAACCGTAGTCTTATACTCTTACTGTTTCATAAGACTACACAAAAGACACAAGCAGCTTTTACCCTCTTGCTCACAACTCATACTTGCACCATCTGAGGGCTTTATTGGCATTTTCCAGCTTAGTGTATTATTATCAACGATACCGGACTGCCAGTCCGTCAATAACCTTATCCTTTTTTCTATCAGTAAAAACTTTTACCCAAGATAAGACAAACGCATCGTAGCCTCCTGACCTATCTTTCTGCTCAGGTGTTAGTAACACCATAAAAATTTGGGGATTATTACCTCTTTCTAACCAAGGGTTAATTTGAATGAAATAATCCGCTTTTGACAAAATACGGCTCCCAGAGCTCCCCATTATAAAAGCAATCTTTTTCCCCTGAAAATCAAATGTACCTCTTGAGTCCTTTAGAAGAAAATTCAATAATTCGGCTTCTTCTGTGTTTAACATTTCATTACTTTTTTTATCTGAATTCTGAACTTGATTTTGTTCGATGCTTTTCTGACTTTGCGACATACTATTACAGCTTAATAATATAAAAGAAATCAGCAATATTATTTTACCCATCATCATTAGATTAATATTGATAAAGATGATACGAATACAACATCGGTCTAATACCGATTGAACGTAATACCATTTGTGAATGCAGAATAAAAGGATGAATCCCTATTGCAGGAACACCAGCTAAAGTTAAGGCTCTTGCGGTATGATTAACACAGCTACTAAAATATAAGTTATAGTTTACACCCTTATTTAAATTTGATCCATAATTAGCAATCCGTTCCAAATTAACTCCTCTAACACTGACTTTTGAGACGTCATCTCCAGCATCAACATAATTTTTCCAACTATTAGTGCCCTTTTTAAATTTAAAAGGATTGAATATCCACTTACCTCCTGGATCGGGACCTACTGAAACTAAAGAGTTATCTGGATTTGTTTCACCTACTTTTGTAAGAGCACTATGGCCTATTGCATCCGAGTTTTCAGTATTAAGCTGAACTTCACCCGGTTTAAAACCAGCCAAAACATCACTCACGTTAGCGAGAGTTCCTAGTCCATACCCTAAATTTTCCATAAATGAATTACCCTTCTTACCCAAATAACCAAATTCACCAGTTGAAAAATTATAGCTTCCAAAACCAAAATTAATAGATAAGTCTGTTTTACCTCCTGTATACATATAAGTTCCAGCGGAATTGATTAACGAACCTCCAGCAATAGCAAGCGTATTAGAGAAAGCAATTCCTGAAGTTGCTATTGTATTGGCTACTCCTCCCGACAAACCTCCGGTAATAGCACCACCTAACATGTACCCCCAAGTTTTACCTGAACTATAATCCCACTTAAAAGGGTTAGCTGTCCCGTTAGCCATACTACCACCGCTCCACATACCCAAATCAGCACCAATTGCTACGGGGAGTAATGGGGGACAGAATATTGCTGCAAGCGTTGTAAAAATAAACTCCCCACTCGGGTCCACATGGCTCAATGGATTATTCAACACATAACCATACCTGTTAAAGTTTTGGCTATTATAAGGGTCCTGCACATAATTATCTGGCTGTAAGAACCTGTGTAATTTAGGGTCGTACAAACGGCCGTTCATGTGTATCAAGCCTACGCCTAACAAATGTTCATGCCCGGTATATCCACGGTCGAGGATGACAAAAGCACTTAATGGAACACCATTTCCATTTTCTAATTTAACGATATTTCCCCAAGCATCAAATTGTCTTTTTTCTGCTATGTTACCTGCTGCATCTGTAATCATCACAATGCTACCTAAATGGTCGCGATGAAGAAAATATAACTGCGCATCTAAAGGTTGGGCATTGCTATGGTGTATTTCTTTCCAAATGGCAGGTGCGCTATAAGCATCACCTCCTAAATAAAACACAAAATTGGTGGTACCGTTTTGTATATCTTCGGTGATTTCCATTGTACCGTCTTCACTGTAATGGCGACGGTAAGGACGGTCCATTTTTTCTGTTGCTGTGCTGCCATAATACATGTGGGCCCGCTGCAAACCTGCATTGTACTGAAAACTTATTCTTTCTTTACCCTCTTCGTTTATTTCTACCGGGCTTTTAAAAGCGTTATAGTTAATTTGCTGTAAAGCCCTATCTTGATACCATGTCTGAGCTGTACTTACCAAATTATTTAACTGGGTTTGTTGGTAATTATTATAGGTATAATCTCCTAACTGGCTGTTATTGGTGATACGCCCTTTATTATCATAAATATGACTGTTATTGCCATTATTATCGTTAAAATTAGTTAAACGGTCTTGGCTGTCATAAGCAAAACTATCGTTCCAACTAAAGGCGCTATTGCTTCTGTTGGTTAATAAGCCTCTGGATGTATTAAAAGTGTAGCCAAGAGTCATTAATACACTAGGATTATTCATATACCTTTCTAATTGCGATTGTTGAATATAGCCATATTGGTCATAAGTATTAATGAGTCTCTGCCCTCCTTCAAAATAAGACGCCGTAGGCTGCCCTCTTTCATTCAAGCCTATTGATTGATGAATCACTTGACCTGTTTGTCCATCATGTAAAGCAAATACTTCTCCGCTCATATATTCAAACAACAAGGTTTTTTGTGCAACTTTATTATTGGCTTTATTTTTTGCTTCTGAAGTTTCTGAAAATACTTTACCAAACATATCATATTCCAGTGTTTTGGTAAATCTGGCATAAGTATTATCCTCTACAGTAGAAAGTAAACGTTTATAATTATCATAACTATAAGTATAGTTAGCATTATTACCATCTGCATTGGTTAGATTTAATTGTGTAAGTAAACGAGTGCTGGCATCATAAGTGTACTGGTAACTCATATTGGTAGCATCACCCGTTATAATTTTACTATTTAGCCTGCCAGAAGGTAGATAAGTATAAGTTGTTGTACCTTTAGGCGTTATTTCTTGTAATACTTGTCCAAATTGGTCATAAGTATATTGATAAACTCCCGCAGAGGGATCTGTCAATTGTATTTTTCTGCCCCAACCATCATAAGTAATTTGCTGGGCTATACCATCATAATTAGCTGTCTTTAAATTACCGGCTGCATCATAAATATAGTTGATGGTCCCCCCTGGATCTTGCACACTGGCTATTTGTCCTAAAGCATTTTTGGTTGTAATGGTAGTTTTTGTACCATCATTAACAGTGGTTGTTAAACCATTATAGCTGATATTGGTTACCTTACCTGTATAACTTGTTGTACTGGTGCTTCGCCCATACTCGTCGTAAGTAGTTTCGTTCCATTGACTAACTGTACTATTACTAAAGTAGGGTTCACTTTGCTTTTTTAATCTTCCATAAATATCATATTCTATGTCTGAGTTTATCCATTGTCCTAATAAATCTTTAGATGAGCTTTGTATTTTCTGGCCTAAATTATTGATGATTTCATGAGCCTCTTGTCCTTCATCATTGCTTTGAAAGATATAAGTATCAAAACCAGATTTTGAATAAGAGGTATAACTTTTATAGCCCAAATAATTCGTAGTCTCGATTAAATTACCCCAGCTATCATATACAAAACTTTCTGTCTGATTATAAGGATTAGTCCTTGATAAAACACTTCCTGTTATAAGATTATGAGTATATGTCGTAGTCATCCCTTCCGTATCTGTTTCAGAAACAACAAACCTTCCTGTAGGGTCATAGGTTTTAGATGATGTACGCTGCCCATCAGCTGTAACTAGTGTTTTGGATAAAATATTGCCAAAATTATCATAAGTTAAATTCTCCGTAATAAAAGGGGTGCTATGTCCTTTCTTTTTGATTTGTGTAGGTAGGTAATCTGTATAGGTATACTCTTCTTCTGTTGTATAAACGTCTCCTGCGGCATTTGCAGTAGTTTTTTTGTTAAGAGGTCTTCCTATATGATAATTGGTATTACCTACATCATTACTATAAGTCATCTCTGTTATAGTTGTCCCTTGCCCTGAGAAATTTTGCTGCTCTTTTACTAAATTTAGGTAGCTATCGTATTCAAAAGTTTTTAAAGTGTTGGTTCCTGATAAGTTATCTTTTACAGATATAGAAGTAGCAAGATTTTTATAAACTTTATTTGAAAGCAATTCGGCTTGGTAGGTGTAATCTGTTCTGGTGATGTAATCATTCAATGTTGCTCCATCTGCTACGCCTGTTGCCGGGTTTGCTATAGTAGCTATAAAGGCTCCATTACTCGCATTTGCTTGAAAACCAGGGAGCAAGCTTACAGTTTGAGAGGCTTTAACTGTTTTTGCTGCCGTTTGTACATCATTCATTTTAAGATGCGGCTCTGAGGCAGCAACATTACTAATAAGTGAACTGATATATGGATTTTTTGATGTAAAACTTTTTACCAAACTTCCCCTTAGTAAAGGATTATGAATATTGATATTGAATATTTTATTTTCATCATATTCATCAGCATGCCAGTTACTTTTAATAATTTCTCCAAATCCCATAAACCCAAGTCCTTCAACATTGGTAACAGCATTTTTGTAAGAAAATATTTGTCGTAAAGTATTAGAACTTGTAACTCGATCTATTCTCTTCACCATGTTTAGCCCTGGTATAAGCCGCAAATTATTATATGGATATGTTAGTGAGCTGCTACTACTATAAAATGGCATATAATCATAAGGATCTGACTCTTCTATTGGCGTTTGATAATTAAAAGAATGAGAAACACCATCTTGAAATACAGATTTTAATCGAGTTTCTTTACTAACATCACGTAAGAAATTGTACAAGGTAATCGTATTATGACTAATAAAACCAAATTCTAGTCTGTGATTTGGTTTTGTTGGATTTAATGCAATTGGGATTGGATGATGCCTTAAAGTTGCATATCTAGTATTTATACCTGAACTTATAAAACTATGAGCCTCTAGAAAATTAGGCATTCCTGTATTATAAAATGCAATTGTTATAATTTCGCCAGAAGACGAATTTGTTACTGTTTTCGTTCTGGTATATAGTAAATCTGTTTTCCCATCACTATTTAAATCCGTAGGTATTAAACTGTATATATATAATGTATTTCCATCTTGCAAAGGTTTATCATAGTTAAATGAATGTCTTTTTTCAAATACTTTAAAATCATTGCCTGTTGAATACAAATGAACGTATAGATTACGGTCGCTTCCTTCATTAGCAACAGGTTGCATAAAGTCTATCTTTCCGTCACCATTATAGTCTCCCAGTAAAAGAGGTAAAGTGGTTTTTATTCTAGAATTTGATTTTTGCCAAAGAAGTACTAATTGATTAGTAGCATTTAAACCATAAACATAAACAATACCATTACGTACATGCATAATGTCTGTTTTTCCATCTCCATTAAAATCAGCTGTATAAAGCTTATCAATAGAATCATAAGGTTGTAATAATGTTCCTATTTCTTGAGCTTCATCGTTTAATCGCCTATCCATATTAATAAAATATGTTTTAGCTACTGTACTGAACCCAAAGTTTGGAGAACAGCTGTTAAACTCAAAATCATAATGCTCTCCCGTTATATAAGTATGAGGTTTCGCTATACCAATTATATCTGTTAACCCATCACCATTAAAATCTCCTGATATATATTCTAATGGAATTAAAGTTCCTGGAATCATTGTTTGTGCACATTCAGAATAATATGAATTATTCTGAGGAGGAGATACCATTTCTTTAGTATACTGATAAATAAGAGGTGAGTAACTTTGACTAGCAGCGTAAACTTTGACTTTATAAGTTGCTTCTTCCTGAACTGGAGATTCCGATGAAGTTGACCACCCTATTCCGATTTAACTTGACCAGTCATTCCGTTAGAAACTGACCAGTGTATTCCGCTGGAAACTGACCAGGTAAGGACGTTGAAAGATGCTGTAAGATCAAGCCTATTTTTGGGGGATTAACATCTCAGAAATGGCAAATACGACAATCAGCATGAATAAGATAAGACAAATCCTCAGGATGTCCCATCAGGGGCGCAGCATCATGTCCATTACGGTACAGAGCGGTTGTTCCCGTAATACGGTAAGGAAATACATTTCTGCCTTCAATCAGGGAGGCTTTAGCTTTGATGAGGTAAACGCCCTTAATGACAAAGAACTGGAAGACCTTTTTGGAAAAAGCAGGGAGCAGCCCCCTAGTTCTCGTATGCAAGCCCTTCAACGATGTTTCCCTGCTATGGACAAAGAACTCAAGCGTACAGGGGTAAACCGACAAATGTTATGGGAGGCTTACCTGAAAGAATTCCCCCAAGGCTACCGTTACAGCCAGTTCTGTCTCTATTATAAGCAATGGAAGTCTCGTGTGAACCCGGTAATGCATATGGACCATAAGGCAGGCGATATGCTGTATGTTGATTTTGCCGGCCAGAAGCTGAGTTATGTAAATGAGGAAACCGGCGAAGTGATCCTAGTAGAGGTATTCGTCGCTATCCTTGGCGCCAGCCAGCTCACTTATGTAGAGGCGGTAGCAACCCAGCAGAAAGAGGACTTCATCATGGCCTGTGACCATGCCTTCCATTATATCGGAGGGGTGCCGGGAGCTATTGTGCCGGACAACCTGAAAGCGGCAGTGACCAAGAGCAGCCGTTATGAACCTCTGCTGAACGAGGCCTTTTCAGATTTTGCCGACCATTATGGCACCACAATATTGCCTGCCAGGGCCTATAAACCCCGCGATAAGGCTTTGGTAGAAGGAGCCGTCAAGATCATCTATTCCCGTGTCTATGCTCCTTTGAGGAAGATGGTTTTCCACTCCATCGAATCCTTGAATGCCGCAATAAAGATAAGCCTGGAAGAACATAACAACCAATTATTGAAAGGTCGTAACTACAGCCGGCGCCTACAGTTTGAAGAGATAGAACGGGGAGCCCTTTCTACCCTCCCTCTGATTCCCTACGAACTCAAAAAACAATGTTACGCTACGGTAATGAAGAACGGCCACGTCTGCCTAGGCATAGACAAACATTATTATAGTGTGCCATACCGCTTTATCGGGAAGAAGATAAAGCTGTTATATTCCAGATCCACAGTAGAGGCTTTCTTCCATTACGAGCGTATAGCGATACATAAACGTATCAAAAGCCCGTACAATTATAGCACCGACAAGGACCACATGGCCACCTCGCACAGGTTTGTGGCAGAATGGACACCGGAGAAGTTTCTGGGCTGGGCCTCCTCCATCCATGAGGATGTAAGGCTATATATCCTAAAAATACTGGAACGTAAACAACATCCCGAACAAGCTTACAAATCCTGTGTAGGAATACTCAGCTTTTCCAGAAAAGTAGGGAACGAGCGGCTTCAGATGGCCTGCAGAAGGGCGTTGGGCTATGGAATATACAACTATAAGACCATACAATCTATACTAGAAAACAAGATGGACAGCTATCAGGATAATCTTTTTGCGGATGAACTGCCCATGCCCAGCCATGAAAATATTAGGGGAGAAGATTATTATCAATAAACAAATAATATATGAACACCAACACTTTAGAAAAAATGAGGTCGATGAAATTCTTCGGCATGTTCCACGCTTTCAAAAGCAGCCTGGAGAGCGGGCAGACTGATGGTTATACTGGCGATGAGTTATTGGCCCACCTATTGGAAGCCGAATGGGATTACCGGCAGAACAGACGTATAGAACGACAGTTATTGTATGCCCGCTTCCGCTATAAAGCAACCATAGAGGAGATAAAGCACTATATAGAGCGAAATATCGACAGGAACCAGCTGATGCGCCTTGCCGAATGTAGCTTTATCGACCGCAATGAAAACCTGCTGATTACCGGAAGCACCGGTATCGGAAAGAGCTATGTGGCCTCAGCCATTGGACACCAGGCCTGCTTTTCAGGCTATAGAGTACTTTATGCAAGCACTCCTAAATTATTCGCTAAATTGAAGATGGCCAAGGCTGATGGATCCTATAGTAAGGAAATCCTTAAAATAGAAAGGCAACAGTTACTGATACTCGATGACTTTGGTATCCAGCCCTTTGATGCCCAAAACCGGGCAGCACTGATGGAAATCATTGAGGACAGGCATGGGAAATCCTCTATGATCATCACTTCCCAGCTTCCTGTCGGCAAATGGCATGAACTTATCGGTGAGAAAACCATTGCCGATGCAATCCTGGATCGTATCGTACATGATGCGCATAGAATGGAGCTACAGGGGGAATCGATGAGAAAAAAAAGAAATCAGGAACCACTAAAAAATCACTCATAAATCTTTAAAATAATTATTACTTTTATCGAAGATCATAAGGCATCTTTCAACCCTCTTCGCCAGCTTAATCACTGGTCAGTTTGCCACGGAATTACATGGTCATTTTCATCGGAATATACACTACGGCTAGCGGTTTTTCTCAAGTGATATTTTTACTGCAATAACCTCATAAAGTTATTCTTCTAAGTATTAATAGCTTACTGCAAGCTTAAAACTAAGCCATACTTTATCCTCAATTTCTTCTAAATCGGACTTCGGTCTTCAAACTTCGGTCTTCCTTCTCCCAACATCAAGACAAAAATTTGCTTATCCACCAACCAGAATCTTTGATGGTTCTTTCTTGGGTCTCAAAATCTATATGAACAAGGCCAAAGCGAGGGTGATAACCTTCTGCCCATTCGAAATTATCAGTTAAGGTCCAAACGAAATAGCCATCAACTTTATAACCTTCTTCTTTAGCTCTTAAAACCTGTTTGATATTGTCTTGAAGGTATTTCAACCTTTCTGTATCATGAATATGTCCGTCTTTTTTAACATCAGGAAAAGCAGCACCATTTTCTGTAATCAGGAGTTTTTTTATTTGAGGATAAGCGTTAAACTGCTTTATCATTTGGTAGATAGCTTCCGGATAAACTTCCCATTTCATACTGGTGATGGGTACTTTTCTTTTTTCGGCTTTGATTAGGGAGGCACCAATATAGGGTGTTAACCACGAGTTTTTGATGATTTCTCTGGTATAATTTTGTATACCGATGAAATCAAAATTGAAGCTTAGCTGTTCTAAGTCTCCTGCTAAGATATATTTCTGTAAACCTTTAAGTACGGGAAGTTCTTTTACAGGATAACCCAAGCCTAATAAAGGCTCAATATATAAACGGTTTAGTAGCGCATTTACTCGGGCAACTGCCTTTCTATCTCTCTCTAAATTGCGATAGGGTTCTAAATAAGAACAGGAAAAGGTAGTGCCAATATTAGCTTCTGGTTTTATTTGCCTGATGATTCTGGCGCTAGCCGCAATAGCCATAGTAGCGTGATGAATAGCCGGTAGAAAATTGCTCATCCCTCGCCTACCTGGAGCATGTAGCCCTAAAAAATAGCCTGCCCCGGTAAAAACTACTGGCTCGTTCATCACAATCCAGTTATGTACTTTATCTCCATAAGTGGTGATACACAATCGGGTAAACTCTTCAAACCAAGTGATGACTTTCCTATTTGTCCAGCCGCCTTGTTTTTCTAGCTCTTGAGGCAAATCCCAATGGTAAAGGGTAATCCAAGGAGTTATGCCTTTGGCCAAACATTCATCAATAAGTTGATGATAATAGGCTATACCGGCAGGGTTTACTTCGCCTGTACCTTTTGGCAAAATACGAGACCAAGAAATGGAAAACCTAAAATTGGGGATATTTAGTTTTTTGACGAGGGCAATATCTTCTGTGTAACGATGATAAAAATCACAAGCTATATTACCATGATCTCCGTTTAAGACTTTGCCCCTTTTGCTGGTAAAAACATCCCAAATAGATGGACCTTTACCATCAGCATCATGAGCGCCTTCTATTTGATAAGCTGCAACAGAAACGCCCCATTTAAAATGAGGGTCAAATGCTTCTTTAGATGGAAATTCTTCTGGATTTAACGGCATGCCTTAACAAAAATTACGACTGCAAAATACATCCAAAAATTAGATATCAAAACAGCTTTGGGATTTAGTGGCTTTAGAAACGATTTATTTTGGTTATTTGAGCTGTTTGAACGTTATGACTTTTGCGTTAACGATGGAAGCGGCATCCTTTTTGGCTTTTTCTGCCAAAAAGATACAGCGGACAGCGTGTTAAAACGCCCAAAACACACCCTATTAGTAAACGAAGATTAGTGCGTAAATAAAGAACGTATCCTATTTAAAAACAACAGTTCTTTTATTTTATCTAGATATTTTATAAACCAGTTATACATCATGCTTTATTTTAATGATGTATGAAAGTAGCTATAGCTTATGAACTTGACGTTTATTTAAGATGAAGAAATGGTTAAGTTTTTAGATGCTGATGGTAAAATCGATTTCGAAAACATGGCCATGTTCTACAAATTGTATCGCTTCTTTTTTGCTGATTTCTTGCAAATCTTGATCGCTATCTGCATAACCCAACCAAGGCTCTATGCAAAGAAAATTTGCACCAGGTTTTGCCCAAACACCTAAGGAGGTGAAATGAGGGAAATCAAGTTTTACAAATTTATCTCCTCGCTGGCTTTTTAAAGTTACGCTTCTGGATGTTAGATTTTTAAACACCAGTGCATCGGCATCAAATAAAGTTTTATTCAGTTTTAATTCGCCCTTATCTGCTACAGGTGTGGTTTTGCCGTTAAATAAACCATTGGCAGAAAGAAGTGAGCTTTCTAAATGTTCTGGATGCTCAAAAAACAAGGTATAATCTTCATAGGCTTCGCCTGCTGTTAACGGAACTTTAAAGCCTGGGTGTGCACCTATAGAAAAATAAACACGTTTATCGTCTAAATTGATGACTTTGTATATTACTTTTAAAGAGCGCCCTTTAAGCTGATATACCACTTGAAACTCGAATTTATAGGGATATTGTTGCAGGGTATCATCGTTAAAACGCAAAGCAAAATGTGCATGGTCTGGTGCAGATTCTATCCTTCTGAAAGTGCTGGTTCTGGCAAAGCCATGCCTATTCATTTGATAAGTTTTACCATCAACCAAAAGTGTATTATCTTTTAAAGTACCTACTATGGGAAAAAGATTTGGCGCATGATAAGCCCAAAGATCTTCCTGTGCATCCCACATGTATTCTGTTTGACTTTCTTTATCAAAGAGGGAGCTTAGCTCTGCCCCTTTCATATTGATAGTAGCTTTTAGCTGGCTGTTTTCTAAAATTATCATAGGTGTAACAATTAAATTTTTTTGAATTTGCTGGCTAACATTTTCAGCATGTCTTCATCGGCTGGTTTAGCCAAATCAGGCTCCTGAGCTTTAGCTACAGGCTTGTTAAACTGTGCTTTTATTTGCTGTCCTTGTTGTGGCTTTGGCTGTTGTTGCTGTCTGTTTTCGTTCTTTTGGTTTTTATAATCGCTCCAAAGTTTTTCTAAACGATGCTTGGTGTATAAAGGAAAATCTCCGTTCATCATCCAGGCGTAGTAACTAGGTTCTTCATCAAAAACCTGAAAAACAGTTTTTCCCTTATGCTTACCGAAGTTAAAACAAGGGATATTATCGTTATTAAAAACCATTCTACCTGCAAAATCTACAGGTTTATTAAGGTTGGTAAATTGGTGTAAAGCGGCAACGTCATTTACTACCGGTTGCGATACTTTACCACTTCTATCTTCCCAATCTTTCCCCTCATACTTTTCAATTTGAGCTAATAAAACCTCATAAGTTGCTTTTATATCAGCCTCGGCAGAGTGCGCATTGATAATGTCTTTTCCGCAATAAAACTTATAAGCCGCTTTTAAGGTGCGCTGTTCCATCTGGTGGAAGATATTTTGTACATCTACAAAATGCCTATTATCAATATCAAAAGGAGCTTTTACTCGTAAAAACTCTTCCATCAACATCGGGATATCAAATTTATTGGAGTTGTAACCGGCTAAATCGGCATCGCCTAGGAAATCTATAATTTCCTGAGCTACATCTTTAAACGTTGGCGCATCTTTTATATCCTCATCATAAATACCATGTATTAAGCTAGACTCTAAAGGAATAGGCATTTGAGGGTTTATTTTAAGCGTTTTAATCAGCTCGGTACCGTCTGGCATAGCTTTCAGAATAGAGATTTCTACAATACGGTCTGATGCAACATTTACTCCTGTTGCCTCTAAATCAAAAAATGCCAGGGGGCGCTTTAGCTTTAATTTCATTTATTTTGCTCTTAAAAGATGGAAATTTATAAACCTATTGATGATGGACTTTAAGGTAAAACCTTAACCCAATATAAGGATACCTAACCATATACCTACCACCATAATGAGATAAAGCAATATTTCATTAGATGCAAATTGCTTGTATTTGCCCCAAAAATTATATCCCTTATCGTCTTTGTTCATAAACCTGTACCAAAGGTGAGTAATTTATATGGCTATAGAAAGCAAAATTTTCTTATTTAACAGAACCGCCTCTAGAAAAATACTTATAAGTGTAAGGGTCTTTAAGTTTTTGAACCATGACACCTTTTTTAGTACTGGCATGTACGTAGTAGCCATTTTGCAGAAATACACCTACATGGCTAAATTTCTTTTTGTCATAATTGAAGAAAACTAAATCACCTTCTTTAAGCTGCCCTTCATATTTCCTTTTAATGATATTTACTTGTTCTGAGGTATTTCTGGGGATGCTTTTATCATAAACTTCTTTATAAAGCAGATGGGTAAAACCAGAGCAATCTATACCGTTTTTACTTAATCCACCGAATTGATATCTTGTCCCTAGCCATTCATCAATAAACTGATAAAGCTCTGGATTTTTGATTTTCTTTTTCGGAACATCCATTAAGCGGGCATATTTTTGTACTACAGCCGTACTATTTTTGGATGCTTGTGTAATATTTTTCTTAGAAGAACAGGAAATAAATAGAAAGGTAGAAAGGAAGTAAAATAGTAATATCCTCTTTTGCATAGTTAAAATTAACAATTTATTGATGCATTAACGCAAAATTTAATATGGTATTACTATTGTGATAGCGCTACAAATAGAAATGAAGATGATAGCACCAGAAAAATATCAGGATTTAAGCCCTAGGGAAGCCATAGCTTATCAAAAAGAATTAAGAGCGTTGATTAATCTTCAAGAGCTTGATCAACCTATCCGTTATATCGCTGGCGCTGATATTTCTTTTAATAAATATGAAGAAACTGTTTATGCTGGTATTGTGATTTTAACTTACCCAGATTTGATTCTTGTTGAGGAAGCCACCGCTATTTCTAGCACTACTTTCCCTTACGTATCCGGATTATTAGCTTTTAGAGAAATACCAGCTTTGTTAGAGGCTTTTAAAAAATTGAAGCAATTGCCAGATGTGATGGTATTAGACGGACAAGGGATAGCACATGAAAGAAGATTGGGTATTGCTACGCATTTTGGTTTATTAACTGATATACCTAGCATTGGCTCTGCAAAGAGCAGGTTACATGGTCTTTATAAAGAACCGGGCAGTAAGCCTTTTGATAAAACTCCACTATTAAGTAAACAGGAAACAGTTGGCTTTGCCTTTAGAAGCAAAGCCAAGTGCAAACCTATTTTTGTATCGCCTGGTCATAAAATTTCTTTAGACCAAAGCGTAGAAATTATTAAAAACTGTATCACCAAATACCGTATCCCAGAACCAACCCGATTAGCTCATTTACTGGTTAATAGGATTAGGATTGAGGATAAGGTGAAAGTTGAGCGTCCGCAGACCGCTGTCTGAAGTCCATAGACCGCTGTCTGAAGTCCGAGGACCGCTGTCTGAAGTCCGTAGACCGCTGTCCGAAGTCTGGGCGTAAAAAAAAGTAGGAAGTTCGTAGACCGCTGTCCGAAGTCTGGGTGGAAAAAGCAGGAAGTTGAGCGTCCGCAGACCGCTGTCAGAAGTCTGGGTGGAAAAAGTAGGAAGTTCGTAGACCTCTGTCTGAAGTATGGGTGGAAAAAGTAAGAAGTAGCAACCCATAAGAAAAGATTGCTTCTTCGTTCCTCATCGCCATGACCTAATACCCGATAGCTCGGGCCTAACAAACTAATAACCTGAGTTCGATTAATAATAAAAGGATAAATGATAAATAAATCTTAGGAATAAAGAGGTAATATTCAGTTGTGTTTTATATATTTAAGTATCTGAAATTTAAGTATATAGATAAACAAAACATGAATATTACCATTGATAAAGTTACTGAAATTTTCTATTTAACAGATGAGTTTTGCAATCATTTTACAGCCAATATTAGCTCTTTTAGGATAGGAAACATTCCGAAAAGGAAGCCCCTGATGTCTGATAGCGAAGTCATTACCTTAATGGTTCTTTTTCACTCGGGCAGTTTTAGAAACATGAAGCACTTTTACCAGCAGTATGTTCAGAAACATCTGCTATCAGAATTTCCTCAAACGGTTTCCTATAATCGATTTACAGAGCTGATGC
Source organism: Pedobacter aquae (assembly GCF_008195825.1). Taxonomy (NCBI): domain Bacteria; kingdom Pseudomonadati; phylum Bacteroidota; class Sphingobacteriia; order Sphingobacteriales; family Sphingobacteriaceae; genus Pedobacter; species Pedobacter aquae. The sequence goes on along the minus strand of NZ_CP043329.1, from coordinate 733,337 downwards.
AATCAGCCGTTTTACCCATGACAATCTTTCTTAAAACGATGTGCCTGGGCGAATGCACAGGGATCTCTTTTGTTGATTCTACTCCTATCCGGGTATGTAAGAACAAACGTATCAAACGCAATCGGGTATTCAAGGATATTGCTACCGTAGGTAAATCGACCATGGGGTATTTCTTTGGGTTTAAGCTTCATCTAATTATTAATGACAAGGGTGAAATTCTAAACTTTGTCATTACCCAAGGCAATGTAGATGACAGAGAACCGCTTAAAAATGAACGGTTTATCCAGGCTGTCAAGGGTAAGCTATATGCCGATAAAGGATACTTATCCAAAGAACTGACCCACATGCTGTTTGTGGACGGATTACATCTAATTACCAACATCAGAAACAATATGAAGAATTGTTTAATGGAATTGAAAGATAAAATTATGCTAAGAAAGCGCTCGGTGATTGAAACCATCAATGATGAATTAAAAAATATGTGCCAGATTGAGCATTCAAGACATCGCTCTTTTGGTAATTTTTTGACTAATATTTTATCAGGACTAATCGCTTACAGCTTCTTTCCTAAAAAACCGGCTATCAAATATGAAGTACAAAAAACCTCGCAGGTGAGCCTATTTTTATAATCGAACTCAGGTTAATACCTAACAACCCAACCAACTAACAAACTAATACCTAACAAACTAACCACCTAACAAACTAACCACCTAACAAACTAATCAACTAACCACCTAACAAACTAATCAACTAACCACCTAACAAACTAATCAACTAACCACCTAGTCCAAATAACCAAACTTACCTAAATTCACATCTTCAAAGGCTTGGACAATTTCTTCGCGGGTATTCATTACGAAAGGACCATGAGCTGCAATAGGCTCTAAAATAGGCTCTCCGCTTAAAATTAAAACCACACTATGTTCTAATGCTTCAATGGTAAAATCTTCCCCTTCATTTTTAAATAGCAAGAAATTATCGGTAGCTACAGTTTTGTCATCATTTACCTTAATGCTGCCTTCTACCACCAATAAGGCGGTATTGTAATGCGCAGGAAAAGAGAATGTTGCTTTGCCGCCTGTATTAAGTTTTGCATTTTGCAAATGAACCGGCGTAAAAGTTGACGCCGCACCATGTGTATCTTGGTAAGCCCCAGAAATAATGTCTATAGTTCCTCCATTGTTATCCAAAGTATATCTTTGAATATTTTCTTTGGTGATTTCCTGATATTTAGGCTTAGACATTTTATCCTTAGCAGGTAAATTAACCCATAGCTGTACCATTTGGAAATCGCCACCAGCTTTGCTAAACTCTTGCTCGTGATATTCTTTATGCAAAATACCTGAAGCGGCTGTCATCCATTGCACATCCCCTTCACCTATGATACCGCTATTTCCAGCGCTATCATGATGAGCTATTTTCCCTTTATAAGCTATGGTTACCGTCTCAAAACCACGGTGAGGGTGTACGCTTACACCTCTTGGCTTATCTGTTGGTGGGAAATAAAATTTAGAATTATAATCTAACATGATAAAAGGACTCATCCTTTGCATGCTTAAACCATAGCTTCCTGGTATAAAATTGTGTACTCTAAAACCATCGCCTACCATATGTGGTGCTGGCGGAGTAAAAATATGTTCAATGCTTTTAGTTTTCATCTTTTTTAATTTTATGATTCAAATTTACAGGAAAGAAAAAAGCTGGGCATTGATGTATGATAAGAAATTAATGAGGTTTGAAATTTCTTCTCGCTAATTCTTTACGTACCCTACTTAAAGATTCTGGCGTTAACCCTAAGTAAGAAGCTATCATCCATTGTGGTAAACGTAATGTAAGTTCTGGATAAAGTTTTATAAAATCTAGATAACGTTGCTCTGCAGTAGCGCCCAATAAAAGATTTACTCTTTTTTGTAAATGCCTAATATGGCTATGCAATGCTTTATGGTTAAAAGCCCTGTAAACCGTACTGATATTACTGGCTAGGGTGATAAAATCTTCATTTAGCATCACCAATTCGGTATCTTCTACAGCATCAATAAACAATTCAGAAGGTTCATTAAAAAAAAAGCTGCTTCTATCTACAATCATCCAATCTTCTGGCGCAAATTGGATAATATGTTCCTTCCCTTGCTCATCAATGGTGTAAGAACGTAATAAACCTTTTGATACGAAGAAAGAAGAGCTACAAATTTCTCCTTGCCGCAATACAAAATCACCTTTTTTAATAGATTTAGATTTTAAATAATGGCTAATTTCTAAAAATTGCTCATCAGTAATATCAGAATGCTTTTGGATATAGTTTTTAAAGTTATCAAGCATCATTAAAACAAATTAAATAAAACTTTAAAACTGGTTCCTTTACCTAGTTCAGAACTTACCTGAATAGTTATTTGATGGTAAGATGCAATACTTTTTACTATAGCTAAGCCCAAACCATAGCCAGGATTTTCTGCCTGATCACTTTTTCTGAACCTATTAAATATAAAAGGGATTTGTGCTTTAGCGATGCCTCTACCTGTATCTTTTACCGTTATCTGGTATTGATTAAAGCTTAATAACTCGTCAAAAATTTCAATGCTACCTTTTTCTTTATTGAATTTGATGGCATTATTGATGAGGTTATAAAAAAGCTGAAAAAGTAAGTCTTGATTAACTTGCTTGAGCAACACATCTTCTTTTAGATTTAAATGAATTTGGATGTTTTTCTCTTCTAAACGATGACTTATTTCTTCCAGAATATCCTGTAGCAATGCTATAGGTTTTACTTCATCCTTTTTTACAAATTGCTCATTATCTATCCTTGAGATAAGCAATAAAGAACTCGAAATCTTCTTTAGCCTATCCAAAGTTTTCATGGTTTCGAGGATACCTAATTCAGCAGATTCTGATAAATCTTCATCTCGTAATAAGTTTTCTAGCTTATGCTGTAAAATGCTGATGGGCGTCATCAATTCATGAGATGCATTGGCCGTAAACTCCCTTTCTTTGGCAAAAGCTTCATTAATTTGCTTCATCAAAATCAGGATAGATTCATCCAAATAGGTAAAATCTGTTGTACTGGTATTTATTTTAGTGTCTTGATCTTTAAACGGAAATTTACGGTTCACCAATCTGGTTTTAATAATTTGCCCTAATGGTTTAACCAATAAACGGGTAAAAGTAACATCAATTAAAACAGTAAAAACAATTAAACTAATGAGCACATACAATGCAAAACGCTGTAAAGGTTGGTTGTATTGATGGATGCTGGCTAAAGTTTTACCCACCTCTAATAAATAAGGCTTATTTTGATAGTTAAACGTATAACTTAAAACTCGGTAGTTAAGCGTATCTCCTTCAATAATTCTTTTGGTGTCTTTTATGGTGTCTAAAATGGTTTTCTCTTGATGAGGCTCTAAAGCGATGTACTCTTCTTTTAAAAGTGTGTAGCTACCATAACTATCTTCACCTTGCAGGTAATGCTGAATACCATTTTCTGCAACAATATCCATCACCTTTTCTTGCTGCTCTTTTAAAATATAATTGGTGTATTCTGATGCAATTTGATCTACCAAAAATGGCAATAACAAAATAAACAAAGCCGCAACAGCAAGCTTAGAACCAGCAATAAACAAGAGCAATTTGGTAGCTAGTTTCATTATTTTCTTATTCTATAACCTACACCTCTTACAGTTTCTAACCATTCTGTAGAGGCTAAAACATTCAATTTTTTTCTAATGTTCTTGATATGTGCATCTATATAATTAGAATCATAATCTACATCGGCAAAGGTACCCCAAATATGCTCGCTTAATTGCATACGCGTTAACACCCTGTTTTTATGCAGAAGCAAATAACTCAACAAATCAAATTCCTTTCTGGATAGCTCTATCTCTTGTTTGTTATGGATAACCAAGCGTTTTTGTATATCTATCTCAAAATCTCCTATAGTTAATAACTCATCCTGAACGTTAAACTTCCTACGGGCAATAGCCTGCATTCTAGATTGTAGTTCTAATAGGTAAAAAGGTTTTGCTAAATAATCATCAGCACCTAAATCTAAACCTGTTATTTTATCTTCTAAATTCCCTCGGGCGGTAATGATGATAAATACCGCTTCTGGATGCGATTTTTTTATCTTTTTCAGAATATCAAGGCCATCACCATCGGGTAAACCTAAATCTATCAGGATAAAATCATAGCTGTTAATTTGTGCTTTTTCTAATCCGTCATGAAAGGTATGTGCCAAATCACAAACATAAAAAGCCTTCTTAAGAAAGGTTTCCATTTCGTAAGCCAAGGTTTTTTCATCTTCTATGATTAAAACTTTCATATAATTAGAATTGATAATAAAATGCTAAACCAAAAAAAGACTGATTTCGTTTTACACCAGGCTCTGTCTCATGCCCTAAAATGGTGAATTGATAGCTAAGTTCTGCTAAGTAATTTGCCCGACTGTAATTTATAGGTAGTTTAAAATTATAGGCCAACATACTAAAAGTAGAGGCTTCTATAGTTTCTGTAACGCTACCTGCATTGCCTGCATTACCACTTCCAGCATTGGGGTTTTTACTATTTCCCTTCCCTCTCTTTTCCTTTTCTATGGTATAAGTTTCAAAAAAATTTCGGCTACCAGCCACTAGCTCTATACAAGGCTCAATAGATATTAAATCATTTTCTGTGATATTAAACAAAGAAATATCTTTTGATTGGCCCCAACTCATGAAAATATCATCTGCTTTGCCGAAAGAATAATCTGTACTGAAAACACTTTTAAACCAAGGTAAATGATATGTGGCCATAAAACTTACATTATTGGTATTAGCTGCTTGTAGTAAAGGTGAATTTTTAGGATAAAAGAATTTATAATAAGAAAGACCAACGCTAAACTTATCATTAATTTCATAATCATAACCTATTCCTAAATCCCTTCAGAAACGAAAGAACTATCACTAAACAACCTGTAAGAACCGGCAGAAACATAAAAACCAGAAGGAAACCTTAGCGTAGCGTTTAACAAGGCATAGGGTAGTTTCTCTGATGTTACTTGTCCGTAATAACTAATATTACTGTTGTATAAAGCTGCTAATGTTAATGTTTTAGCCTCCTTTACAGTATCTGTCTGCGCCTTTAAGGCAACTGCTAAAACATTCAATAGCATGAGTAGAAATGTAGTTTTCCTAATCATGAGGTAGATATTAATTAACGTTTCTTAATATTTGGCTTTACAATCTTAATCTTTTTAGGTTGCACTTTAGGCTTTACACTAGCAGGTTTAAGTTGTTTTTTTGCTTTAGGAACTTGCTTTATCTCTGGCTGTGCTGGTTTTGCCTGTGTTTCTTTAGGGTCTGCCTGTTTTGTCTCCACCGTTTTTTTATCCTTTTCTTGATAAAAATCAACTTCCGAAGCAGCAACAGCATTTGCATACACGCTAAATAACAATGCTAAAGCCAATAACCGAAGAGGAAAAATTCTGTTCATGCTGTAAATATAAAAAAGTTTGTCTCCCTGAGGAGACAAACTCATCTACCTATCCTTAACATGGAGTTCGTTAAGTACAACAAAGATGTATCCCTTAAATGAAATTTTGATGAAATTTTAGAAATAAAAAAAAATTTCTTTTTCATGTTCTTTTCATGTTGCCCTCACAACTTTGATGATGTAAAACTTATGGTTTAACCTTTTTAATTATTATAGACATGAAAAAGAAATTAGCATATTCAATATTTGCACTGGTATTAGGTTTAGGTGTATTCTCTGCTTGCCAGAAAGAAGAAATTACAGATGGTAAAAGTAAAGTAGAAATCAGGATGACTGATGCACCTGGTAGCTTTGACGCTATTAATTTAGATGTTAAAGAAATTATATTGCTATCTGATGATGAGCCTTATGTATTTCCGGTAACCACCAATATTTTTAATATCCTTGATTTTAGAATTGGCACCAGCAATCCAGATATTTTAGTGGCAAGCGGAGAAATGCCTGCTGGAGAAATTACAGAAATAAGATTAGTACTTAATGAAGGAAATACCATTGTTATTGATGGTAAAGAAATGCCGCTACAAACGCCAAGCGGACAATCATCAGGATTTAAAGTTAAACTCACAGAAAATCCAGAATTATTATCTGGTGCAGCTTATACCTTATTGCTAGATTTTGATGCTGCTAAATCAATTGTTAAAACTGGAAACGGCAAATATCTTTTAAAACCTGTAGTTAGAGGTATAACGGCAGCTACAACAGGTTTAATTGCTGGCACTGTTTTACCATTAGAAAGTGCGCCAGAAGTTTTAGTGATATCAGGTACTGATACTGTGGGTACTGTACCTCATGCAGAAACTGGCGCATTTACCGTTGGAGGCTTAAGAGCCGGAACTTATTCGGTAAAATTTGTACCAGTAGCTGGTTTTAAAGACTCTACCATAACCAATGTGAGCGTAACTGCCGGGCAAATTAAAAGCCTTGGAACCGTAGTACTTAAACCGTAATTATATATCAGAAAGGCAGGTAATGAAAAAAGCCTGCCTTTTAATCATTTCATTTAGAAGGAGCAAGAAAGATGAGGAAGGCAATTTTCATAGCTATAGCGATGATAGGTTTTATCGCTCATAGCGCACAATCACAAGTAAATATCAATGTCAATATAGGTTCTCAACCAGCCTGGGGGCCGGTTGGATATGACCGAGTAGATTATTACTATTTACCTGAAATAGAAAGCTATTATAATGTGCCCAGCAGGCAGTTTATTTACCTTAGTAATGGAAACTGGGTTTTTGCCACTTCTTTGCCTACTAGGTATAGAAATTACGATTTATATAGTGGTTATAAAGTAGTCATCAACTCGCCAAGACCCTATTTACATTTTAGAGATCATAGAGTTAGATACTCGAAATATAAACACAATAGATCTCAGTCTATTATTTATAGAAGTAATAACCCGAGATATTATATCGTAAAAGGACATCCAAGATACAGACACCATGATGATGATGACGACGACCGTTATGATAGATCTAGGTATGCTTCTTATGACCGAGACTACAGGGGCAACTACCGCGGCCATAAAGGTAAAGGCCATGGAAACGGTAAAAATAAAGAAAGAGATTAACCCTAAAACAATTAAAACTGTTGTACCATAAGGCACCTGCTTTGGTAAATTTAAAACTGCTTCAATTTATGAGATTTCCCCAAACGATTCTCGATGCAGCTAACCGAAGCAGGTCCTTATATTTAAAGATTCCTTACCATGAAAATTCTTTTTTCAAAACAGCTCTTAACCTATCTGTAGGTAAACCCATTACATTGGTATAAGAACCCTCTATCCTATTTACAGCTACTAAACCTATCCAATCTTGAATGCCGTAAGCCCCTGCCTTATCAAAAGGTCTATGGTTTTTCACATAATAGCTTATTTCATCAAGACTTAAAGGGTTAAAATAAACCAAAGTTTCCTCGCTAAAAGTAATTTGCTTTACCGCCGATCTTACACTTACACCCGTAATGACTTGGTGTTTTCTTCCTGCTAGTTTACCAATCATGGCTATAGCATCAGTTTCATCTATAGGTTTTCCTAAAATCTCATTATTTATCAAAACAATGGTATCAGCGGTAATTAATATGCCATCATCAGGAATATCAAATGCAGCAGCTTTTTTATCCGCAATAAAGGCAGCTACCTCTGTAAGAGCTAAATCACCAGGATAACTTTCATCAACATCTTTTAAAAGCAGCTCAAAGCTATATCCCATAAGGTTTAATAACTCTTGTCTTCTTGGTGATTTTGATGCCAGATATAGTTTTGTGTTCATGAATTAGAAATTAATAGCCTTTAAGCCCGCAAAAATAGCCCAAATAAACAGCTATTTTAAAAATTATATTTTTTGGTATCAATTATGTTGATGCTTTGGCAGATACCTACTGGAGTTTGAAACATGAAAAACCAATTTCAACCCATTCATCATCCTTCTACTCATCAAGAAAAAGAGTTTAGAGAGTTTATAAGAATGGACAACACCTCGCAAATTTGGCAATTATATAGAAATTGCAGACAGCGTTTATTGATGGTTAACGACTGGGGGAAGCACTATTTGCAACATTTAAATGCTCAATTTATCTTACATGATAGCTTTGGCTACGAGGTGCAGAGGACAGCTCAAGTTGGGGATTATATTAAAATTTTAAACAACTGTTTTTCTCAAAAAAACATCTTTTGGTTAGAAATAGAAAGTATAGCCTTTAACCATGAATTTGACAGCAGCGAGGAAAGTGTTATCATGAATTTAAAAACCGCAGATGACCCTAAATACCAAACAGATAGATATTCTAAACTTGGTGTAGAGAGTTGTATGATAAGTATCAGAAGGGTATTGAATACCATTTTAGCCCATATAAAGGTTAATGAGCAAACAACAACACCAAATTTTTACCACTCTAAAAAGGATATAAAATGGCTTTATAATTTTAAATGGGATTATGTTTTAAAAGATATTACTTGCTGATAGAGCCATCATGCGCATTAGGCTGGGCATCAAACCAGTTATGCTGGATTTTCAAGACCTTTTCTATAATATCTCTAGCTACCCCAGAGCCACCATTTTGGGGAGATATATAGTGGGCTACAGCTTTTATTTCTTCAACAGCATCAGCCGGGCAAACGGCTAAAGGTGCTATTTGCATCATAGGTAAATCAGGAATATCATCCCCCACGTAAAGAAAATCATCAGCTTTAAGCTTTTCTTCTTTAATAAGTTGATGATATACAGCTATTTTATCTGAGATACCCAAAAATATATGTTGGATACCTAAGCCTAAAAGTCTTTTCTCAACTCCGGAAGATTTTGCACCAGAAATAACAATAATGTTATAACCTTTCTTTACAGCCAATTGTAAAGCATAACCATCTTTGATATTGAATTGCCTTAACTGCTCGCCGGTTTCTGTTACTAAAACATTACCATTGGTTAAAACACCATCAACATCAAAAATGAAAGTGCTTATATCTTTGAGTTTTTCTAGCATGTGTACTTAAAGAACTTATTGATTGTCTCTCCACTCGTACACCCAAGCAGATTGGATTTGCTCTAAATGCCCCTCATTACACTCTTCTTTAGTACCTGCAAAACTAGGTAGTTCTAATACCCAATTCATCAAATCTGTAAAGCGTATGCGGTATATTTTAGATTCGCCAAATTCATCGCCAAACTTTTCGTAAAGTCCCATGGCAATATCTTCATAGTCATTCCAATGAATGGGTAAAGCGTATTTATCGTTATTCATGTATAATTATATTAATGACCTAAGAATTGAGATTGGTCTGGAATTGTAATTTCTATATCTCCATCTATCATCACACACTGGCAACCTAGTCTGGAATTAATTCTTGGATTTATCGCTCTGTCTATAAAATCTTCTTCTTTATCAGATATTTCCTGAATATTGTCTTCGCCTTTGTTTACATAAACATGGCAGGTACTGCAACCGCAAACTCCACCACAATTATGCTGTAACTCTATACCGTTATCCAGACAAATGTCTAAGACAGATTCACCTTCTGCAATGGCCAGCTCCTTTGGCTCTAAACCTTTTTCCTCGAAATTTATTTTAATCTTGTAAATATTCATGCCTCGGCAAAAGTAATAATTTATTTAAGCGAAGACGTGTCTTTTGCATACATTTTGACTATGTCTTGACTTATTTGCTCGTACAACAATTTCCACGCTGTATTAGTTTGTAATAAATCAAGATGTTTTTGGATGGTAAGCTGGTCGTTTCTCTTCGCCGGACCAGTTTGCGCTTCTGATGGCAGTACTTGCTGCACTTTTGCAGCCGTTTCTTGTATTAGAGGTCTTATCAAGTTAAAATCAAGACCAGATTGCTGCATTAATGCTTGTGCTATGCTATAAAAATGGTTGGTAAAATTACAAGCAAATACAGCAGCTGTATGCAGTATTAACCTTTGCTGAGAATTGATGTAGTAAGTTTTGGTAGATAATGCCTTAACTAAATTAAATAAAGCCTGTGTACTGCTTTCATCAAAGGCTTCTATACCTATCGGAATTTGAGAAAAATCAAGCTCAACAGCTTTAGAGAATGTTTGTAAAGGATAAATTACGCCTGCTTTTTGGGTAAATGGCAATAGTACATCTAAAACGGTTGAACCGGATGTGTGTACCAATAACTGTTGCGGTAATAGTTTCAGCTCTTTAGCTACAGAGGCAATAGCTTCATCACTTACAGCAATGATAATTAAATCAATATCGGTATCAATTTGGTTTAAATTGGTGATAGAATCGGCACCAATTTCTAAAGCTAAAGCTACTGCCTTATCAGCTGTTCTGTTCCAGATTTGTTTTACGGGATGCCCGGCATGTATCAAAGCTTTTGATAAATGCCAGGCCATATTTCCTGCTCCTAAAACAGCAATATTCATCCTATTTTAATTCCTTTTGTCTTCTAAAAATAGAAAGAATAAAGCCAATAACCATGATGATGGTACCTCCCCAGAATAAATTAATGTAAGGGAACATGATGGCTTTCATCACAATCCAATCCTTTTTATCTTGTTTTGGTTTTTGATAAACAGTAAGCTCTAATTTATCTTTTTCAGGCATAATATTAGTGAAACGTAGTTTTAAACCAGCTTCATCTACTTTTTTACCAAAATCTACTTTCGCATTTCCTTTAATCAAGAATATAGGCTCTGATTTATAAGTACTATTTTCTGTAACAACATCTAGTTGTAGGCCAATAGCAACATCATTTTTAGAAAGTGCAATGTTTTCTATCTCGGCATTTTTATTAACACCTCTCACAATAATCATCCCTTCTCTAAATCTTACGGTATCGCCAATAGAAACTTCATGAGGCACAGGCTCTTCATAATGCTCGTCCTCAGAATGGTCTGTATGCTCATCATGCACATGCTCCTCTTCTTTTAAAGGCACACTACTTACGTGGGTATAAACATCATGTAACAAATAATGCTTGGTATCTGGCGAAGCAATAATTTGTCTCATTTTTGCATTTTGCTGTGCATTAGGATATAAAATAAAGTTCTCTCTAACTTTACCCTCATCATCAAAAGCTTTGTAATTTACCTTATAATAGGTATTAACACCTGATGTTGAATCGCCCAGATAGGTTACCGTATACCTATCCATCTTCACAGGATCATTTTTATAAAGAATAATATTCTCTCTTGGATTGTTGTTTTTCGCAAACTCCTCGCCAAAACCTATACTGGTATTATTGATAGATATTACTTTATTGGTAGCCGCAGCAACTAAAGCGCCTATCAATAATAAAGCAAAACCAATGTGTGCAACCGCAGAACCAGAAAGTTTCCACTTACCCTTAAAGGCTTCACCTAGAATTTTAGCATTACATAAAATTGCAAATACTGCTGCCCATGTTAACATGATGTGCATGAAATTGGTATAAACTTTAGTTACGTAAACTAAAACCGCAGTAATTAATAAAGAAACCACAAAAGAAACAGCTATACTGATGTAGAATTTACGTACATCGGTCTTTTTATATTTCAAAAACTGTGAGAAAGCAGAAATAACTGCCACTGCTACAGCAAAAGCAATTTGCCATTTATTATAATGTTCTATAACATCTGTTGGCGGCGCTACTTCTGTACCAAAAATAGCATTAAATACAGGTATAGATGTTGTGGCTATAATCTGAATGCAAGAAACTGAAAGTGTAATGGCTCCTATAAACAACCAAAACTCTCTGGAATAAGTATCCTCATCTTTTTTGGTGATTGGGAAGTTTTTCCAATGTTTTACTATCAGAATAGTTGGAATGATAAAGAACACGCCTAGATATATCAATAACTGAATATCCATACCCATAGAGGTAAAAGCATGTACAGATGTATCTCCTAAAATACCACTTCGGGTTAAAAAAGAAGCGTATAAAACCAATATAAAGCTTATAAATATTAAGAATAAGGCTGTAAAATAGCTATGTCCAGAGTTTTTATAAGCTATCAATACGTGAACACCAGCAATTAAGGTTAACCACGGAATAATAGAAGCATTTTCTACCGGATCCCAAGCCCAAAAACCACCAAAGTTTAAAGCCTCATAAGCCCAGAAAGAGCCCATAATGATACCCGTACCTAAAATCATTACAGCAAATAAAGACCAAGGCAAAGCAGGTTTTACCCATTCTTGATATCTTCTCTCCCAAATACCAGCTATACCATAAGCAAAAGGTACAATCATGGAGGCAAAACCTAAAAATAAAGTTGGTGGGTGTATAACCATCCAATAGTTCTGTAATAATGGGTTTAAGCCATTTCCATCAGGGATAAGAGAAAGATAATCTGCTCTAGAGAAAATTGGCGCTTCCATGGCATCTCTTAAAAGTATAAACGGAGAAGATCCGATTTTAATACCTAAAATTTCTACACCTAAAAGCATAGAACATAAGAATAACTGAGACAATGCCATCACAGTCATGACACCGTTTTCCCATGTTTTAGAATATTTAATAAGAATTAAACCCAAAACAGCTTGCCAAAAAGCCCATAACCAGAAACTACCCTCTTGCCCTTCCCAGAAACTAGAAATAATATAATAAACAGGAAGCTTGGTAGAGGAGTGAGCCCATGCATAATGGTACTCAAACATGTGGTTATAGATGATATAAAACAGGCAAGAACCTATTCCAATAATAGCTAAAACATTAACAAAAAAGCTATATCTGGCAATTTTCGCCCAAGATAAATCGCTTTTATCTTTATTAACCGTTGCTACATAATAAGCAATTAAAGATAATAAAGATGTACCAAAAGAAAGTATAATAAAGAACTGGCCGAGCTTGCCCGGCAACAGGTGTTCACCTGCGAATTGTATATCCATTAAAAATTTTTAAATTTTAGCTTGTGCACTAACTTCTACAACCTCTACTTGATCTTCTGTGTATTTAGAAGGGCATTTCATAAGAATTTTATTGGCATGAAAACTTGAGCCAACCATTTGTCCGGTTAAAACAATTTGTTCAGAACGCTCAAAGTCTTGTGGTTTAGAGCCACTAAACACTACTTTACATTCTTTTCCTTTGTTGTCTAACATATAAAAAGAGAAATAATTAGCATCCTTCTCAGGATTGTAAACCATCTCCTTCTCTTTCACTAAAGTACCAACAACATGTAATTCTTTTTGAGTTTCTTGTGCATCACCAAATGAACCATAGGTACTGCTATCTGCATAAGTACTCATGATAACACCAATTGCTATTGCAATTATAATCATCCCAATAATTGAACTCTTTTTCATCTCTTTATAGTTATTGCCTTATAAACCTCCTGGGCTTTACAATGTTTTGCCTAATTAAAGGTTTCAAAAAAATATATAATCTTATTTTATCTTTACAAAAATACAAAACCCTAAGTTTTACGTATAATTATATCAAGAATGTTAATATAATTAGAATCATTATAAATAAGCAAATGATATGGAACAGCATTTGACCAATCTTTAAACTAGAATTCAGCTTTTTTTAAAATGCAAATATTGCTCAAAGTCACTAAAAATATCTTCCTACTCTCTCTATTTATACTTATAAACGCTAAAATCAGTATTGCTCAAGAAGAACTAAGTTCTGATTCTTTGATGGTATTGGCTAAAAAAGAGGCCTATACTAATAATAATTATCCTAGAGCTGTAGAATTACTAAAAAAAGCGTTGATAAAAAGCCCCACTTATACTGATATCCGAGTGCTATTGGGGAGAATTTACACATTCTCAGACCAAATAGATAGCGCTAAAAATGCTTTTGATTTAGTTTTGAAGCAAGAACCTAATAATATTGATGCTATCAATGGTCTTTATGATGTTTCTTATTGGAATAATCTTTACCCACAAGCTGTTAAAGCTGCCGATGTAGGAATCCAATTTTATCCAGACTCTAGTTCATTTTATATCAAAAAATTAAAAGCATTATTGTTAAATGATGACATTAGCGAGTCTAGGAAGCTTAATAACCTTATTAGAGAGAAATTTAAAACAGAACTAGCTGTAGTACAAAACGCAGAACTCGCCTACCAAGAAAGAAAAAAGATATGGGATAATCCGGTTAGTTTAAGTTCTGATTCTTTAATGATTTTAGCTAAAAAGGAGGGTTACGGTAATAACAACTATCCTAAAGCTATCGCTTTGATGAAACAAGCCATTAAGCAAAGTCCGGATTATAAAGACTTAAGAATATTATTAGGTAGGCTTTATACTTTTAGTGATAAAACAGATAGCGCTAAAAATGAATATCAAAAAATTTTATTAAAGCAATACGATGATATTGATGCTTTAAACGGAATTTATGATGCTGATTACTGGGCTGATAGGTATGATTTGGCTATAAAAACTGCTGAATTAGGCATTAATTATCATCCAGATACGGCTTTGTTTTACATAGGAAAAGCAAAAGTTATCAACGCTCAGTTTAAACCCTTTGATGCTATTGATTTCTTAGAAAGCAATTCTAAAATATTAAAAGACAGTACAGCAAAAGCTTACTTAGACGATTTAAAACTAACCCATCTGAGAAATAGAATAGGCATAAGTTATGAATATGTTGATTTTGACAAACGCTTTGATGAACCTTGGAATTTTGTAACCCTTAGTTATGGCTACAGATCAAAAAAATTGGGAAGAGTAAATACCAGATTCTATTATGCAGACCGCTTTGGATCTAAAGGCTTACAAGGAGAAATAGAAGCTTATCCAACATTAAAAAACGTTGGCTATCAGTATATTGGTTTTGCCGTTTCGGAATCACCTATATTCCCTCGCTTTAGAGCAGGTTACTCTTTATTTGCTTCTTTACCCAAAAGTTTTGAAGGAGAGATTGGATTTAGATATTTAAGATTTTCTGAAAACACCTTCCTATTTACAGGTGCTATAGGTAAATATGTAGGAAATAATTTTTATAATATCCGCTCCTTCGTATCTCCCGGAGAAACAGCATGGTCATACTCATTCACAGCATCAGCCAGATTGTTTTTTTCTGATGACATGGATGATTTCTTAAATATTGCCGCCGGAACTGGAGTATCTCCTGACGACCCGGTGAGGGTTCTTTTTATCAATAGTTTTGCGGATTTAAGATCTTATAAAGCCGCTATAAGCTATAACAGGGTTTTAAAAAGAAAGCATATGTTAGGCTTAGATATCAGCTGGGTAAACGAAGAATACGCTACAGATACCTGGGGAAATCAATATACTTTTGGGATAAGTTATAGCAGAAGATTTTAAGGATGAAGAACAAGAAGTTTAAACTTAATTCGATATTGTTTTTCGCGGTTATATTCTTACCCTTATGGATGTATTTAGTCTGGGTTTTATGGCCTAAAACAAAACTGGTAATTGCTATTGTTGATAAAACTGTTTTAAATAAAAAAGGACAAGAGCATGCCTCTTTAACTTGGTTTTTAAGGTATAATAAGTATTCTAAAACATCAGAAAAACTATATAATGTTGGAAATGATTACTTTGGATTTTTCCCAAAGCCTAATCAAGAATACACCCTAAAAGGATTAGAAAGGTTTGACGAAAAGCAATTAGAGCAATTAGCTGATGATAGTGACTTAACCTACATTACAGATACTTATGGAATTTATTTAAAAGAATGGTTAGAATTAACAGAAAGTACAGAAAGATCCAAACTAATTTATGGCGGAATGTCTGTTCCCGATTTGACATTTTTAAAGAAGATGAAAGCCAAAAATAAGCTAATCATAACTGAATTTAATTGTATAGGTACACCAACCCCTAAACCAATAAGGGAAGACTTTGAGAAAGAATTTAAAATGAAATGGACTGGCTGGGTGGGCAGGTATTTTGATTCTTTAGACACTAATAAAAATAAAGAATTACCTAGATGGCTAATCAACAATTATCTGGTTCAAAATAATTTTCAATGGCCATTTGATAAATCAGGGATTGCTTTTGTTAATGAAGATGATAAAATTTTAATCCTTGAAAATATTGAACACCTAGATTCTGAGGTACCGTATATTCTCACTGCTAAAGAAGATAGAGAAAAATACAATATTCCATTAAGCATGAAATATCCTTTTTGGTTTGATATCGTACAAACCTCTAGAGAAAATCATATCATCTCTTTTTATGATTTAAAAGTAAATGATAAAGGAAGAAAGATTTTAGAAGATAACGGTATCCCACCGCAATTTCCTGCAGTTATAGAACATTATCGTGATGATTATAAATTCTTTTATTTTGCTGGTGACTTTGCCGATAATCCTATCGCATTAAATGCCTCTAGCTTTAAAGGAATACATTTCTTTAGAAAATTCTTTTACGATAGAAGTATTGCTTCTGAAAGAGTGAGCTTTTTTTGGGAATATTACTATCCACTGATTAATACTATTGTGAGCGGATATGAGCAAGAATTAAAAGCTAAAACTACTTCACATTAAGATAGCGCTTAGCATCCATATTATCTGTTTGTATAGAATGAGGCTCCATTTCAAAAGCTCTTACAATCTCAGACTTATAATAAGGTGTGTATAAATTGATAAATAAACCTAAATTTTTTGCAGCTCTAACCGTTTCTTTAGTTAATTCTTCATCATCATAATTTAAGCTTAAACCATCATAACCATCTTGCTGAGCTATTTGAATTCTTCTTTCAAGTGTTCCAGACCTTATTAATAAACATTTGATATCCTTAGTCTTCTCATTAGCGTTGATGATATCAATAAAAGCTTTACTATTTACTTCTATTAATAATTTATTGGTATGATTAGCATTAGCTAAAGTAGCAACCATAGATTGCGCCATCCTGGTTAAATAAGCATCTACCCCTCCTAGCTGATTAAATATTGGGTCATAAAATATCTTAACTTCCAGAGAAATATAAAAACCATCTAGTGTGGTATTCCAATAATCAATAATTTCTGATAATTTATATAATCTGTCTCTTTTACCCTTATGGCAAACAGCAATTTGTTCTATTTCAGCATCTGTTAATATAGGAATATAAGCTTCAGGTAAATTAGTGATACAATTAAAATCATTAACACTAAAATTATGGTTTACCCAAATGGTGCCATCTTTACTCATCTGTAAATCAATTTCAACACCATCTAAATTGGTAACCCCTTCCTTTACTGCATTAAGGGTATTTTCCATATTTACATCATTAAAATTATTACTTCCAGCACCTTTGTGCCCTAGAAATAAAACATCAGTTTCTGCTTCTGGTATAATTTTTCTACACCCATAAAGCGAAACCTGTAAGATTAAAAGAAGAAAAAATGCATGTCTAAGAAAATCTCTATACATAATCTTCATTTATTAATTGTTAATGGTGAAATATTCTATTATACGTTTAAAAATATTTATTTGTTTTAATTATTAAATCTATTTAAAACTGTAAATAAATAGAATCTGGCATCAACCTATTTACCTTAGAAACTAAATTATTTCTAGTTTTATATTGCTTCAACTCGCTAACTAGTTGCATTTTTATCTGCTCATTCTCTACTGGTTCTACGCCCATTTTATCATCTATAGCAAATAAAGTATTTTGATTGAGAAAAAACTTACCATAAACAAAATCATTAAGCTCATTCTTTGTTTGCATGAGTGGATATTTATGTACGCTTCTAAATGCCCTAACCGTATCTAAACCAGAACCTATAAAATTCACTAGCTTGGGTACTTTTAAATTATAATTGACATTTAAAAAAGCTAAAATAGATGGCGTTATATCTAAATGACTAGATATAGACTTGATACGAGCGGTACGCTTTAGTTTAGGCGAATAAATAATTAATGGTACATGGTAACGGTCTATTTTGGTTGCTATAGGAATCTCCGGTAAACGATGATCACCAGAAATGATAAAAATAGTATTGTTAAAAGCCGGATTTTTAGCATAACTATTGATGAATGCTTTAATGGCATCATCGCTATACAATATGGTAGCATAAATATTCTTATACTTTCTATAATCCTCTTTCTTCTCTTCTGTAACACCTAAGGCTGTAAGTTGCTGCTCAAACTTTTTCACATACTGCGGCTGGTTAAGAACTTGGTAAGGCGTATGCATACTTACCGTTTGTATGATAGTTAAACCAGGTTTTGTAGGAGCTTTACTTAAATAAAGAGCGCTTTTCAGCATTAAATCCATATCGCCATAACCCCAAGTAAAGCCTCCACTATTAGCTGGCATTTGCTTGTAACCAGAGCCAAAATTAGAGATAGAAACTGTTTCATCTATCTTGCTTTTCAAAAGGTAAAGTCCTTCATTATCAAAAGCTAAATCAAAACCAGATAAAAAACGTGTATGATAATTATTAGCTTTTAGGATATTAATCAGATTTAAATGGTTAGGCATTTTATTACCTAAATCGGCAAAACCATGTTCTGCAAAAGGTAAAGAACCTAATACCGATGGTAGAGACGCAAAAGTTCTGCCTTGGGCGGCAAGAAAATTTTCGAAGTATAAACTCTTTTGCGCTAAACTATCTAGAAAAGGTGTAAAACTACCTAGATAAGAGCTTTCTCCGCTAAAAGCCCTACCTAAGCCTTCTACTTGTATGTAAATGATATTTGGAGGAGCGTCAAATCTGTCAAAGAAATTACCTAAAACATCTTTAGTATCATTTTCTCTTAAAAATGGATACTTAGCATCTACATATTTAAAAGAATTTATACCATCGTTATTATTACCTTGAGCCGAATCTTCAATGTAATTTTCTGCATAGATATCAACCTCGGGTTCGTTTCTGGTAAAGTAATCATAAGATTTCTGGAAGAAAAAACCTGTTTTGTTAACCGCTAAATTAAAATCATAATCAGATTTAAACTTCTTAGACTCGGGAAGAAAGCTGATACCAGATAAAATAGCAAGAAATGAAACGCCTATAAACCCAAGGGCTACTTTAAACGGAATAAAAATTAGTTTACTGATGAAAATTACTAGAATCCAGAGCAGCGCCAATAAGATTAAAAAAAACAAGATAGAGAAGATATCTACAGAGGCTCCGGCTAAAGCTGTTTGCTGAATTTCCGCAAAAGAGTAGCCATAAATATCATCGCCAAGAGGCAGTAAAGTTGTATGGTAATATTTGGTTAAAAGTAAGGCTACAATAAGCCCTACACTACTTAAACCTGCATAAACATACACCTGAGTACGCCTATCACCAATTACAATTTGAACGGTAAGCAGGTAAATGATAAAGAAGAAAAAACTAATCTTAAGAAACAATAAAATATCTAATAATAAAGCATAAACAGATACCTGTAACCAATTTGCCGGATTTTGATAGCTCTTTATCATGACAGCAACTTCTACCAATCTTAACAATAAAATAATGATAAAGAAGGCCAAAGAAGCATGAGCAAATTGTAATATAGCCCTTTTAGTTTTTTTAATTAGTAGATTTTCTTCATCAAAATTATATGGATCTTTAATCATATTAAAAATTGGTTAAACGCTTTGTTCTTCTTTAATGATAACAGGGCTTACTGCTACAGTAGTGGGCTCCACCTTATTTTTTTGATTACCTGCAAAACCAGCCCTAGTCATCGTTCCCCAAGTTTTCTTTCCTGTAAACTTATCAATATTACCTCTTACAGACCAATATATGGTTAAAGGATGGTAAACTATGGGCTCTATAAAAGCCAGTAACAATAATTTAAGAACATCTTTTCCAGAGGTATACTGGTGATAAGAACGCTCTTCAAAAAGTACAGCTATGGTAGATAATAAAATAGAAAAAGAGTATACCATAAAAAACAATATACCGGAGAACTCCCAATTTATTTTACCTAAAGAAGCCAATAATATAAATGAAATGATACCTATACCTTCTAAAATTGGGGCTAACCACTCAAAAAACAACCAGTAAGGGTAACTTAACAAGCCTAGTATGCTATATTTTGGGTTAAAGAACAAATCACGATGTGTCCATAAAGTTTCTATAGTACCTCTTGTCCACCTATTTCTTTGTCTACCAAGAACCTTAAAATCTATAGGACTTTCTGTCCAGCATAAAGGATCTGGGATATAAACAACCTGGTATTTAAGATTATGATCATGCATATACCTACGCATACGCACTACCAACTCCATATCTTCTCCTACTGTTTCATGACTATAACCACCAGATTTGATAACAATTTCCTTATCAAATAAACCCATAGCGCCTGAAATAATCAATAAGCCATTTAAACGGCTCCAAGCCATCCTGCCCATTAAAAATGCTCGGATATACTCAAGCACCTGAAACCTAGAAATGATATTTTTAGGCATGTGAACCTTAACTAAGCGTCCATCTTCTACCTCGCAAGAATTGGCTATACGTACCACACCTCCCGTAGCAATAACCCTTTTCTTTTCTTCCAGGTAGGGTTTTACTAATTTTAATAAAGCATCTTGTTCTACAATACAATCAACATCAATACATAACAATAAATCTTTAGAAGAAACATTTATTCCGGCATTTAAAGCATCTGATTTACCACCATTTTCTTTATCAATAACAATCAATTTAGAATAGGATGAATTTCTAGATTTATAAATACCACGTATAGGCTTATGATTTATCTGCTCATTAACGCAAAAATTAACCTTTTCTAGTTGGTAGGCATCTATCAGCTTTTGTAGAGAATTATCTTTACTACCGTCATTAATGATGATAATTTCGAAATTGCCATAATGCAAAGACATGATAGATTTTACATTATCAACAATGGTAGCTTCTTCGTTATAAGCAGGCGCTAAAATAGAAACCGAAGGAGCGTATGGCGAAACTAGAATTTCGCGATAATCTATAAAACTATTTTTACGCATATAGGCTTTCATTTCCAATGCAGAAAAAAAGCAAAGAAAAATGTATGAGCTCATCACCACCAAAGCGAAATAAAATATCGCACTGTTGAAGATCTGCTCAAAAAAATAAAAACCTGCGTCCATTTATAATAATTATATTCTTGTATCTAAAACATGGGTTATGATTTCCCTATTTTGGTGAGAAACCCTTTCTTGCAATTCCTCAAGCATCAATTTACCTTTTCTACCATGCCCTAATATGGCTTTCATAGCGGCCATTCTTATTTCAAAAAAATCTGCATCTAAGCAGCCCTTTAAAAAATCGAAATAGTTTCCTGAGGATATTCTACCAATTGATGTAAGAATCTCCACCTTTACTTTTAAAGTTTCCTGATGATAGATATGCAATAATTCTTCTTCCACAAACTCGGCCTCTAGCTTCCCTATCACCATAACAGACATTTTTCTAATTTCTTCGCTAGGATGTTTGAGCAAGCGAATTAATTCTCCTATGGCATCTAATTGTTGGTAATGACTTATCAATTTCAAACAAAAAACAATGATAGAATCGTTAGCAGAGCTTAACCATGTAGAAAAAGATGGTATTTTAACATGCTGAGCTTTGGTTATAATTTCAAAAAGAATCAGTTGATGCCAGGGTAAAATTCTTCCTCGCATATGGTCTAAAAATTTAAAAGGATATTCTTTATTTAGCCGTACATATGCCGTTTGAGCTTCCATACGCACAATTTCATGTTCATGATCTGTTAAGGCAAAAACCAAACTATCATAATCATAAAGCCAAAATTGCGCTACTTCTCTAATACCTTCTACTTGTACTTCCCAAAGCCTACTTTTTAGTTTTTTAAGGTGTATTGATAAAGTTTTAGCCTTACAAAAAGCTCTTTCAAAACATCGGCAGTAAAGCCTGTGAAATTGGCATGGTAGACCCTAATTTCGTCTATCAATATTTCTCTTACCCTTTTATTATTTAAGGGTAGCTTTTTAAAACGTGGAAGAAAATGATCAACAACTTTTTCTAAACCATCATCTTCATCGCCATAAATAATAATGTTACTTAGCATATTACTTATTTTTTCTTTCCATTTAGCCTGAAGATATTTCTCTCTCTTCATTTTAGCCTTTTTAAGAAAAACATATAAGTAAATTTCTACAGTAGCTATCAGGCAAAACATGATAATAAACAAAGATATCCTGATATTTTCTGGAAAAAATGGTAACCTGTGAAAAAACAGATTTTCTAAATAAGCGCCTGTAGAAAGAATGATAAACATGCCTATTTTTTAAGTAGCTTTTTAACTCTTATAGTAAGCTCTGTTAAATTGAAAGGCTTCGTTATAAAATCATCTACACCTAAATCAAAAGCTTCTAGAATAACATTTTCTAAACCTACAGCAGATAAAACAATCATGGGTACATGAGCCAAATGAGGCGTTTGTTTAACCTTACCTATAATTTCTAAACCACTAACAAATGGTAGCATAATATCAGTAATAATCAAATCATATGTATCCGATTGAATTTTCTGCAAAGCTTCTCTACCATCTTTAGCTACCACAACTTCATGCTCATCTTTCTTTAATCTAAACTCTAATGCTTTTAACATGAGCTCTTCGTCTTCTATAATTAAAATCTTAGCCATCTTCGCAAATATGATTATGTGTAAAACTTTATACGTAATTAAATCTTAAACAGACTTATTATTTTTTAATAAACGAGTAATTATTTCCTCACTCAGAAATATTCTCTACAATTATACCCATTTCAATAATTATTTATATCCCTTAATTGTACACTAAACAGCTTATTACACCTTTGTACCAGCATATTTACTATAAGAATATCGTTACTAAGGTTATACAAGACAATTACTATACCTGTGTAAAAATGATGTTATAAAAAATGCCCCAAACCCGAAGGAATGAGGCATCATAACTGTATTTTAAAATGTAGGGAGTTTACTTTACTCGGGTCCAGGTATCTGTTCTTCCTATCAAAGAGACACCTATAAAACCTCTAACATTGAGCTTATCATTTCCTTCTAAAGAAATTTTGCAACTATATGTCTTCCCATATCTAGGATCATAAATTGTACCATTTTCCCAAATACCATTATTAAATTTAAAATTTTGTAAAATTTCTAAATTCAGAATTGGCCTTGTTCTTAAATTTACATCCGGATTTTGAACATCTACTTTTGGTTTATTAGCCTCATTTAAAGGCTCTTTTAACCAAGCTATCTTACCAAGATAGGTATTTCCTTTCTTAAAAATCTGGATATGCGCATTTTTATCCTTATTTAACCATTTCCCTATAATTGCATCAGCATTTTGGGCAAAGCTGCTTAAACTTGCTACCAATAGTGTAAATACGAATAAACTTTTCCTCATCATTTCATGCCGGTTTAAAACTGGTTTTATTATTTAAAAATTAAGCTCTCTCATAAACTACAAAATCGTTTCAAAATTGTTCAGAAATAAATAGTAATGTAAAAAATGTTAAAACATCCTGTTTTAATAGCTGCTATCTTTATATTTAACCTTTGTTTTAGCTTATAATTTTCCTGATGAACAAAATTAAAATCGTACTGCTTTCCCTTTTCTCTTTTTGCCAAGTAGCTATCGCTTTGGCGCAAACAGAAATACCGTTAAAAGATATTTTAGAAAAAACTGCTAAACATTATCAAACCTATCCGGCAGAAAAACTACACCTGCATTTTGATAAACCTTATTATGCTGTTGGCGATACCATTTGGTTTAAAGCTTATGTTGCCCTAGAGCAGCATGTGCCTTCGCCGCTAAGTAAAGTTTTACATGTCGAGTTCATCAATAGCAAAGACTCTTTGGTAGAAAGTTTAAAATTACCCATAAAAAATAGCGTAGCCCAAGGAAGCTTAGTTTTAAATTACCTGAATTATAAGCAAGGTAATTACCGCATTAGAGCCTATACCAAATGGATGCTCAACCAAAACCAAGCTTACTTATTTAGCAAAAACATTGTTGTTGGCGATGCTATCAATAAAAACTTAAATACCAACATTGCTTATAAAGGCACTTTTACAGATAAAGCCATTAAAATAAACTCTAGAATTCAGTTTAAAGATGACCGTGGCATGCCCATCATCAATAAAAAGGTAAGCTGGGAAGTTATGGCAGATTTTGAACGTGTTGCCAAAGGCAGGGAAACTACTGATGATAAAGGCTTTGTAAACATAGAAATAAGCACTTCGCCAAAAGTTGGCATTAACCGTGGCGAACTTTTTACCACAGTAGAAATCAATAGCATTACCAATTTAAAGGCTTCTTTCCCTTTAAAAACGGCTTTGCTAGAACATGATATTCAGTTTTTTCCTGAAGGAGGAGAGTTAATTGATGGTATACCTACACAAGTTGCTTTTAAAGCGATAAAATCAGACGGATTAGGTATCCATTCAAAAGGTGTTATTTTGGATGAAAGCGGTAAAGAGATAGCTCAATTTACCTCACAGCATTTAGGTATGGGTGTATTCACTTTTGTACCAGAGTTAAATAAAAAATATCAGGCAAAAGTTACTTTTGCCGATGGTAACCAGAAAACCATCCCTCTACCAGAGGTTAAAGCAGAAGGCATGCGTATTGCACTTAAAACCATCGATGATAATTTGGTTTTAAAAATTTATGCCAACCAGAAGTATGTAGATAAAAACTTAAATAAAACTTTTTACATCATTGCTAAAAGTGCCGGTGTGGTTTATTATGCAGCCCAAAGTAATTTAAAAAGCACCGTTTTTACTGGCCAAATAGCTAAAGACAAATTCCCAACCGGTATTTTACAAGTTACCTTGATTTCCTCAACCGGAGAACCTTTAAGCGAGCGTATCATTTTTTAAAGCGTAATGACGATTTAAAAATCAATGTAAATACAGATTTACAAGCTTATAATAGCCGACAAAAAGTTAAAGTAAACATTGCCAATAGCGGCGGGACTGAAATTGCCGAGGGAAGTTTTTCTGTTGCCGTGATAGATGAAACCAAAGTTCCTGTAAATGAAGATACCGAAACCACCATTTACAGCAATTTACTGCTAAGCTCTAACCTAGAAGGTTATATAGAAAAACCTAATTACTATTTCCATAAAATGGATGATCAAAAACTTGCTCATCTAGATTTATTGATGCTTACCCAAGGCTACAGAAGGTTTAGCTATAAAGATATTATTGCTGATAAAGCGCCAAACTTAACTTTTTTACCAGAGCAGGGTATTGATATTACCGGAACCATCAGAAAAAGTAATGGTATGCCTTTAGATAAAGGCCGATTGCTTTTGCAAATTCCAGAGAAATACTATTCTACCACCACCCTAACTGATGCTGAAGGTAAATTTAAATTCAGTAATATGGTTTTTAAAGATTCTGCCGAGGTAATTGTGAATGCCCGTAACAACCTTAACTCTAAAGATTTAAGAATTCAAGTTGATGGCGAAGCTTTCCCCGCAGTTTATGCCAATGTAAACGCTGCTGATGATATTTTAAATATAGATAGCACTTTAAATACTTACCTCAGAAACAGTAAAATGATAAATAACAACTCGCTCATGTTACGAGAAGTTGTTGTAAAATCTACTGCTACAACTAAAAAAAGTCATTTAGATTTTTCTGCGCTATCTGGATTAAATATGATGGCTGATAGAAGTACAACCGGCGACCAGCTCACTGGCTGTGGTGGCTTATTGGTCAACTGTTTAGTTTCATCCGGACTTACTTTCGTAGATAATAATTTATTCATCACCAGAACTTATAACCAAGGGATAAGAGTACCAGTAGAAATTTATGTAAACGATATGCCTGTAGACATTGCTTACCTTAATAGTTTGGATGCAAAAGGGATAGAATCTGTTCAGGTTTTTAATAACGATGGCTTATCTGGTATCAACAGAAGAACCAATACCAGCGGTGTTTTAGTTATCATCATGAAAGAGATTAAAAAAGTACCTGCTACACAGGCTCAAATTAAAGAATTGTTTGCCCCAACCAATGTGGTTACCATTAAACCAAAAGGCTATGCGGTAGAAAGACAATTCTATCAACCAAAATACACTGGCCCAAGAACTAGCCTACAAGCACAAGATATACGTTCTACCATTTATTGGAACCCTTTTATAAACACCGATAAAGACGGGAAAGCTAGCTTCGAGTTTTTTAATAGTGATGATAAAGGTATGCGTAAAATTGTGATTGAAGGTATGGATAAAAATGGCAACTTTGGACGCTCTATTTATCGTTATCAAGTAAAGTAGACCCAGCAAAAAGATAAACCAATTTTAATTATACATGAACTACAGAATTTTAGGAAAAACAAACTTAAAAATCTCCGAAATTAGCTTAGGAACCTGGCAAGTGGGCGGCAAATGGGGAGATACATTTGACCACAACAATGCCGATACCATCTTAAACGCCGCCATAGATGCGGGTATTAACTTTATTGATACTGCCGATGTTTATGGCGATGGTGAAAGTGAAAAAGCCGTTGGCAGAATTGTAAAAGCCAGAAAAGAAGAAATTTACGTGGCTACTAAGTGTGGCCGCCAGCTTAACCCACACATTAACCAATCTTATACGGTAAAAGCTTTAAGAAACTTTGTAGAAAGCAGCTTAAAAAATATGAATCTAGAAAAAATAGATCTTATTCAGTTACACTGCCCTCCTACTGAAGTTTTATACCGCCCAGAAATTTTTGAATTGTTTGACAGACTTAAAGACGAAGGTAAAATCTTAAATCTTGGCGTTAGTGTAGAGAAAATTGAGGAAGGATTAAAAGCTATAGAATTTGACAATGTTTGCAGCCTGCAACTGATTTTTAATATTTTTAGACAACGCCCAACAGAGCTTTTGTTTGAGCAAGCCAAAAAGAAAAACATCGGTCTTATTGCTCGTGTGCCTTTAGCAAGCGGTTTATTAACCGGAAAATTCACTAAAGAAACCACTTTTGGTAAAGACGACCATAGAACTTTCAACAGAAATGGCGAAGCTTTTGATAAAGGCGAAACTTTCTCTGGTATAGATTATAACAAAGGTTTGGATGCTGTAGAAGAACTTAAAAAGCAGTTCCCTGATTATGACTTACCTCTTTTAGCTTTAAAATGGATATTAGAATTTGAAGAGATTAGCTGTGTGATACCAGGCGCCTCTAGCCCGCAACAAATATTAAACAACTTAAAAATGGAAGACGCACCAGCTTTAACCCAACAACAAAAAGATGCCATTAAACACATTTATGATACTTATATCAAAGCAGATGTTCACCAGCTTTGGTAAATATTTTTGTTAGCATATACAAAGCCATATCATTTTAGAAGTGATTTGGCTTTTTTGGTTTAAAAGTGAATTGTTATAGTTTTAAACGGTACTAGTTTTTGGGGAGCTTACACTGCCAAATACTTGCCTTGTAATAAACTGCTGGTAAACACGATGTTCGTTGAAATTGGTCTTGTCATCGGTTCCTGCAGTGTATGGTTCGCTGTATATAAAAGCATAACCTAAATGAACATTGTTGTTATTTTCGGTCAGATTGTATCCTATGCCCGTACGGAGCAGTAGCTGTTCTGTATCACCGATAAAATTGAAGTTTCGATACTGCACTTCGTGGTGCCAATTGAATCTATTGTTTATCTTTTTGTCACCAAAGTAGATAAACCAGTTTCCTATGTCGCTTTGCTGCGCAAGCAAGGAAAAAGGGGAAAGTGTCAAAATCAGGAAAATTTTCTTCATTACGTGTTGGGTTCTTACCATTGGCTATAACGGTTTTCGGCTTTGCGTAGTGGCGGATTTTTAGCACAAAAGTTTAATCGAAGAACTGAACTTGAACTTAGCACAAAACTGTCATACGAAGCACTGAACCCGCCATTACGCAAAACCGATGTTATGTGCATACCCTTTATTTCGCTTTATCTTTCCTGTGAAATCTATATCCTAAACCAATTGACCAAACCCATTCGTCTGTGCTGTCGAAATGGAAAAATGGTGCAATTAAAGCGAAGTTTTTATAGTCAATTCGAGGGGCAACTCCAAGTTTAGCACCTGTCTTTCCGTTCTTTATGTAGAAAGATGGTAAAGCACCAACACCAAGTTTCCAATTGTTATTCAGTCTTAACATTAGGCTTGGACCACCTACATTAAATGCGTAAAAGTCTTTACCTACTGCAAATCCTAACATACCTTCTAAACCAATATCCCATTTTGGATTTTCTTCTATTTTTTTCTCTTGTTCTTGGGCATAAGTTAATGTTGAAATTAGAAATGCTATGCCTAATATTATCGTTCTTTTAAAATTCATTCTTTCTTGTTTATTTCGTAAGTTTTAGGGCATTTTCTAATCTGTAAGCTGAATTGTCCCAATTGATAATGTTAAAAAGATTGTCCACAAAGTCAGCTCTTTTGTTTTTGTATTTGAGGTAGTAAGAATGTTCCCAAACGTCAATTACGAGCAACGGAATAACTCCCCACTGCGTCAATTTTTCGTGGTTTTCACATTGTAAAATTGTCAACTTGTCGGTGTAAGGTTGATAGCCTAAAATTCCCCAACCATTTCCGTCAACGTCTTTGGAAGTCTTGGCGAGATACATTTTCAGTTTGTCGTAACTGCCAAAATCTTTTTCAATACGTTTGAGCAAGTCGCCTTTTGGGTCGCTCTTTTTGTTTGTGAGGTTAGTCCAAAATATGGAATGAAGTATATGCGATGAAAGATGAAAAGCCAATTTCTTTGTCCAAAAGTCAACGGTTTCAAGGTTATTGTCGTCCAATGCCTTTCTAATCATCTGCTGGTCTTTGTTTGCCCCTTTTACTGCTCCACCGTGATGAAAGGTATAATGCAAATGCAAAGTTTCTTCGTCCATATATGGCTCCAAATGATTATTTGTATAAGCCAAAGGTTGATGAATAAAGTTGCCGTCCTTGTCAACCAACTTGTCAATAGTGTTCTCGGTCAGGTTTTGGGCAAATGCCGAAGCGGTCGGAACAAGTGTCGCTCCGCCAAGTATAAGTCCTGTTTTTAGAAAATCTTTTCTGTCCATTTTTTATATGTTTAATGTTTGCACTGTCGTCTTTTAGGGTTGCACATAACGTTTTCGGGCTTTGCGTTCGGGCGGGTTTCGGAGCACAAAACTGTCAACCTGCACTGAACTTGAATAGAAGCACAAAGCTTCAAGTTTGCACGTCACCCCGCCTGACGCAAAACCCGTGTTATAGGGCGTTTTTCTTGTCATTCGTTAAGTTTGATACTTTCGGTTTGATATTTTCGTTCATTCTTATTCAATAAAACATAAGTCGATATAGAAACTATGAAACAAAGTGTCCAAGCAATTATTTCAGCAGTTTTTAAGTAATAGTCGTTATGTTTCCATTCACTAAATGCAAAATAGAGAATTGGAGTTGTGGCTGTCAAGGTTAAACCTGTCAATATCAACGATAAAATGTTTTGTTTCTTAAACAACTTTTTTGCTAAATAAACGATTGGATAATAAAGCAAAAAACTTGCAGTCAATGGAATTATGTTATAAAATAATGAAGCACTTATCATATTTCCGAATGTCATTTTTGGGGCTCCCGGAAAATTACTAATTGTTTCCGGCAGATAAGTCTCATTTGTCAAATCGTATTTCATAATTACAAAGTAAAATACCATAAATGACAAGTCTTTGATTGCAATATGTATTGGAAACCATCTCATTTTTTTGTCGGGTCAAAACCATACATAAAGTTGTTCAAGTGTCCGTCTGAACTTTCAAGTCCTACAATGTCCATTAGTTCTTCAAAGTAACTACAAACTCGTTCTCTGTCTTCGGTGTCAAGTTGTAAGTAAAGGTCAGCAAATCGGTCAAGTCCAAATTTTATTACGTTTTGATATTCCTTGTCTGTTGCATTTCCTTTGTCAGCAAGTTTTTTAAAGTCGTCTGCTGCAAGGTTTATTTTTTCTGTTAAAACAGGTTTTAGGTTTGGGTCGCCAATTCCTGGATAAAATAGTTTGTCGTCTTGTAGAAATTTTTCTTTGTTTTTAAACTCGTCAAATTTAGTCATTGCGTTTTTAGGTGTTTTTATTTGTCCTTGTCCACAAGCAGTGAAAAGAAATAAAGTCAGTCCGAATATTATGTTTATTGTCTGTTTCACGGTCGTCTTTTAAAATGCCCTATAACGGTTTGGCGCTTGGCGAAGAAGCGGATTTCGAAGCACTAAATTTTCTGCCAGCACTAAACTTGATACGAAGCACAAAGCTTCATTTAAGCACTGAACCCGCTTTTTTGCCAAACGCCTGTTATCGCTTCGGTGTTCTTTCATTCGGTATGGTTTTCTGCGTTGGCAAAGGCATACTCATTGACAAGTTCTGGCTTGTGCGTTTGGCTTTCGAGCGACTTGGCAATGTGTATGGCTTTAGGTGAGGGGATATCTTCTAAATACTTTAATAAATGTTCTGCCCAAGCTTTCGATAGTAATGGAGGAACTGCATTTCCAACTTGTACATAATAATTTCTTTGAGTTTTTGAAATCAGTTGAAAATCATCAGGGAATGACTGAAATCTTAAACCCTCTCGAATAGTGATCATTCTATCTTCTTCGTAATGGATGTTACAACCAATATTTGGACGATTGAAGTGAGTGTTAATTGTATAATTTGGCATTTCAGGGTCAAGTCTTCCATAAGTTGTAGTTCTTCCTCCAGTGCTCTTGAAATACATAATTCTTTTTGTTGAAACACTATCAGGAATGTCCATATAATTACCGCCTGGCTTGACGTGGCTAATAATTTGTTTATCCGTTGGGCTAGAATAAGGAACTATATGTAATGTTGTTTTGTCAGCATTTTTTCGCATTAACGTCTGATATTCATTTTTCGGCTGGTGTTTATATTTTGTTTCTCCATTTTCTGTTGGTGAATCCAAATCAGAGATAGCTTCAAAAGAAGAAATCCATTTTCTCTTACCCTCTTTGTTCTCAAAATGGGTTTGTGGTGGTACTGAAATATCAACTCCTAATTTGTTGCCAATTATAAATACTCTTTTTCTTCTTTGAGGTACACCGTAATCGGCTGCGTTAAGTGTGAAAATATTGATATGATAACCGATGTTCTCAAATGCTTGTTTTAAGTTGTCAATTACTTTTGAACCATCTGCTGCTTTAGATGATTTAATACCCGTGACGTTTTCAAAAAGGAATATTTTCGGTTGTACTTTGTTTACAACATCTAAGTAAGAATACACTAATGCAGACCTATTGTCATTAGGGTCTCGTTTGCCGATTCCTGAAAAGCCTTGACAAGGTGGACCACCAATAATTATGTCAGCATTTGGAATTGTATTTAAGTCAATTTTTGTAATATCTTCATTTACAATGTGGCCTCCTATGTTCAATCTGTAGGTATCACAAGCATCTTTCAAAATATCATTTGCCCATATCAAATCATAGCCAGCTTGTTTAAATCCTAAATCTAAACCACCGCATCCTGAAAATAAACCTATTACTTTAATCTTATTTTTTTTCATAATCTTCTGTCTTCTACTAGGTCAGCTAAAAAGAGTTCAAAATAATCTGTCATTGCTATTGCATTTGCAAAGCCCAAATTATTTCTAGTAAAAATGATTTGGGCAATTTCTAAATCAAGATTTCTTCTTGGTGTCATTATTCCTTCATCACCACTAAAATCGGGATTAGCAATATTGATTGCATCAAACGCTGCTACAACAGACAAAATTTCTGCTTGTGTAAATTGTGTCAAGTCAGGAATTTTGAAGCGGTTGATTTGAAAACCCTCCAATTTTCTTAAACCTTCTTGATTGTTTGCATTGAGTTCAAACTGAATTTGTCCGAATGCTGATAGCAAGAATGCGGTTATGAATTTGTATTGTTGTTCATCAGTTGCATTAGCATTTTGATTTCGCAAATCATTACAGTAAAAGAAATTTGTTGAAAGAGTTAAGTTGTGATTGTGTGGATTGTAATAAACACAATGCTTTGTCCTGTCTGCTCTAGGAATTAAAATTTTTGGATTAATAGTGTTTCTGAAAGCTGCATTTACAATCGTTCCCCATTTCTGCAAACCAAATTCAGCAACGCAATGATCGAAGAAGTTAACCAAATCTTGATTGCCTTGTAATGCAACTGGTAAAGCATTGGCTTCATTTCTATCCGCTCTTGCAGGAAAGTGAAATGCTTTATCAAGTTCAATATCATTAATACTCAATACATAATTCCTACGGTGAAAATTATTTTGAATACCGTAACTTACTCTTGGATTAAGTCCAACTGGGATATTAATTCTTGTTCTCTGAACTCCTGCGTTTCGTTGTGCAGGTGTCAGGCGTTTGCCTAGGCCAAAAAAATTGTTGGCTTGTTGGTCAAACGTTGGAAAAATAATTGTTGATGCTCCACTAGCTTCTGCACCGCCTCTTCCAATACTAGCAAAATGATGGTCAATATCAACTAAGAAATTTAAGTTTAAGAAATCGTCATAGTTTTTATCATTCAAATATTGTTTCCAATTTGTAGTTGGAACAAGTGTGTTTCTTGGAACAATTCTTAGTTTGTAAGATGCCGTTGTTGTATCCGCATTCAAAGCAAGTATCGCTTTCAGATTATCTGGATTAAGCAAAATATTTTCATCTGAAACTCTTACGAAAGAAACATTTGCCGAATTGTTTCCCTTCTTCAAAATCACAATTACTGTTGTTACAACAAACTCTTGAAAATATTTTCTCGGATAAGAAACGATAGCTTCAACCTTGTCAGAGATAAATTGTTTCAAATGTTCACCGTCTTCATTGTTCAGGAATTTTGTCATTAAAATAATTCCTGCTTTGCCATTGTTTCGCAAATAATGCCAAATGAAATTAGTGAAGTAGAAATAGAGGTTAGGCTGTGAAGCATTTGCAACAAAGTAATTCAAACCTTGCCCTGTAATTGCAGTTCTCATTTTGGTTTTATCCGCTGCTGTTATTGGTGCATCAGGGTTGTCGTTCCGCAAAAACGGTGGATTCATTACAACAGCATCATACTGATTTGCTCTTGCGTTATGAAATATATCTCCAATTACAATGTTTGCAGACGTATTGTTATTTACCTGTGCAAGATTTTTTGAAAGCAACCTGAAAGCAGATAATTGCGAAAGGAACGGGTCAATTTCAATCCCATCAATTTGATTTAAAATTTGGTTGTGTGTCTTAGCTTGGTTAGCTGTCGCGGCAAGCAAACTTATCTGGTCATATGCAGCATCAAGCAATGCACCATCACCACAACCTGGGTCTAAAACCTTTGCGTTTGGAGAATCAATGCAAAGAGTAGCAAGTAAGTTTGATAACTCAGCATCAGACATAACTTTTCCCTTGCTGTGTAATTCTTCTCTGATATAAATTTTTGAAGTAAGAAGATTAAAGATATAAGAAGGTGAAGGGTTGTTTGCAACTGCATTAGCGTTGTGCTGAATAAAGCACTGAATTAAATCTCTGAAATACTGCAAGTAGTTTGCAGTAAAGTTATTTGGGAAAAGTCGTTGTCCTTGATTTGGGTGATCAGTAAAAATTTGCTGAAAATCCAATTGTATTATTCTGTTGTAATTATTTGAAAGATTGTTTGTGAACTGCGGTAGTGTTGCGTTGTTTGGTGGGTAGTTGTGGAAATATGCGGCATTCGGATTTGCAGTTTGTGTATAGTAATCTTTCAAGTAAGCATATGCAAGAAGTCGGAACAACTCGTAAAGTGTCAGCTCCTTTTTTACTGCTTCCGGATAGCCAAGTAAATTATTTAACGCAACATAGTTGTTGTGAAAACTTTCAATTACAAGCTGCCAGTTGTTATCCCAATCTGGTGGTACACGATTGAATATTTTCGGCAAAATATTTTCAAAAGTTGCTTGCAGTTCTGCTACCGATGCTGTCGCATCGTGATTAACTGGATTGAAAAGCGAATGTTGTCGTGGATTTCCTTTAAGTAAACAACTTGTCAGCGGTACACCATTTCTGTCCGCAAACAAAACCAACCTTTCAATGTTGGTTACACAAAAGTATTTGTGATAACTCGGTTCCCAATGAGGACCAAATTCGGTTACGTAAGAACGTGATTGATTTTGGTAACGCTGTGATTCAACATCTCTTTGAGTTCTTTTTACTTCAACAATAAAAACGTAACGTTGGCTTCCTTTTAATTTTATTGCAAAGTCGGGGATTATTGTGCTATTAGGAATTGCAGGGTGGTGAATTACTTCTGCAATATTATTGTAACCAACATTCACCAAAGCATCGTTTAGTGCTTTCTCAACAAGCGGATGAAAGTCAGCAACCTCATCAGAGTTATACCAAAGGTTTATCATTTTAATTCAAGTATTCTTTTATTTCATTAATTAGCACGTCTATCGTTAATGAAGAGCAATTAATTGCATTGTATTCTTCAATCAGCAACAAATCAATACTTTCAATTATGTGCTTTTGGTCGTCTTCGTACCTGCTAACGTTCATCAATTCTTTTCCCAGTAATTCCAGTTTTTTTATAGTCAGCTCTGAAAGTTTATTTACGTCAATTACTTTTACTTCTTTAAATTCGTAAAGCTGTATTTTTCTCAAGCCATTTCCTTGACTTCTTGAATTGCTTAGTGTATTTAATCTCGTAAAAGATGAGTTTAAAATTGCAAAATTAGCTAACTCATTATTCTTGATATTGAGAATATAAAAGTTATCAGAAGACAAAAACTTGTTTGGATTATAAATGAAATCAATATTGTTTCGTAAATAATAGTTGAAAATAAAATTACCTGTTGCTTTCAAATTGATTTTATACCAATCTCTTTTAGTTTCAATATCTCTTTTTACTGCTATAAACTTTTGAGTAGGTGTTTTTAGAATTTCGTTTTTAACTGATTCTAAATACTGTTTAGTTTCATTAGATATTGAGCCATTAACTGCTAGAATGTAAGCATTCTCTTCGTTCACGGTGTAGGTTTTAATCCGTGAAACATCTTTGATAATAGGTTTTAGTTCAGGGAGTTCATTTTTTGAGAAGATAAAATGGCTATTTACTACTGCCGATGTTCCTCTTTGGATTGGTTGTGATACAATTGTTTTAAGCTCTTTAAAGAGGCTGGACTTGTAATTGATTTGACTTTGATTATTGAAGCTATAAGTCAACAACTCTTGTTGTTTTAGTTTTATACAATTTGCATTTAATCCATTGTAAGTTCTTAAATCGTTCAAATCATTCAGAGGAATATATGATATAGATTTCTTATGATTATTATCCTTTACAAATTTTATTACGGTAGCACCTACTTCTACATTATCAAAAGCACTTTTCTTGAAATGATAAATACTTTCTAAACGTCCTAGTTTAAGGAATGATTCTTTTAAAAATTTTCCAAAACTGCTGTAAAGCCAACTGTCATATATCACAGCAACCATTACGCCTCCTTCCTTTAAATGCAAAATGGACTTCAATAAAAAGTAGATATATAAATTTGATTGTGATGGAATTGTTGATAAAAGTGAAGACACATTGTACCTTATACTATCTTTTGAATTTGCACCTTCAATCAATAGTTCTTGTCTTACATAAGGTGGATTTTGGACAATCTGGTCAAACTTTTCAGTAATTGGAAAATCAAAGAAGCTGCCCTTGATTAAAGTTCTATTTGGGCTTTCGTAAAACTTTTTAATTTCTTCAGTGATTAGACTAATATCAATTTCAATTCCTTTCAAATTACAATTTGAAAAGTCCTCATTCATTGCTTTAAAAAATGTGTTTGGTCCAATACACGGATCAAGTATAGAGGAGTAAGGTTTTAGGCTTTCTTTCAATAAACCAATCATAAACTTTGCAAGAATTGCAGATGTAAAAACTTGCCCTAAATTTTCATCTTGTTTAGGCTTGTTGGTTTTAGTCTCAAAGTCCTTTGAAAAGAACAATTCTAATTGTTCCTCAAAAGTTTGAACGACCTCTTCTAATTCTTTGTATGGTTCACAAACGTAATTAAGCATTTTTTAGACTTTTATATTTTACTTGTTCTTCAGCTACTTTTAAAGCTGTCAAGGCTGATTCCTCATCTCTTACAATTGAGTAAAGCTTGTTAGCAAGCCACAATGATTCAAGTTCTTCAATCGGTATTTTAAAGAGTTCATTCAACTTAGTTAAATCCTCTCTCTTTAAGGGTTTTTGGTCATTTTCAACTTTGCTTAGAAAACCTTCTCCAATTCCAAGCTGATATGCAAGCTCTCTTTGTTTAAGGCCAGCCTGTTCCCTTAATTCTCTTATTTTTTGTCCAAGTGTCATTGTCTTATTTTGTACTTGTCTAAATTTGGTCAAATATAATAATTTATTTTCAATTGGTTGTCGAGCGTTGGAAAAAAATGGCTCTTTTGGTTTTTGAGCGTTGGCTTGTGTGTCGGAAAAACCAAATGTGCCATTTGTGCGGTTGGCTTTTTACACTGAGCGATAACGTTTTGCAGCTACCCGAAGGTGGCGATTTCGAAGCACTTCACTGTCAACCAAGTACAAACTTTGATAGAAGTACAAAGCTTGATTTAACCACTGAACCGCCACTTTTGGGTAGGTGCTGTTATGTGTGGGTTTTTATTCTTCTGTCATTTTAGCTTTGTCTTCAAGCGTACTTTTATCTGTTTCTTTTACTGGGTCTAACCATTCTCTGTCAGGTTTTGCTAAAAGTCTTGCATTACTATACGCCCATTCCAATTTTAAAACTGTTCGACTAATATATCTTTTCCCTTCTTTTTCAACTGCTAATGCTAAGTCTGCCTTGTCTTGTGAAAGAAGGCTTAATGGTAACAAGAGTTGAATTTTACCATTATAATAATGTGGAACAGCTG
This sequence comes from Pedobacter aquae, assembly GCF_008195825.1. NCBI lineage: Bacteria > Pseudomonadati > Bacteroidota > Sphingobacteriia > Sphingobacteriales > Sphingobacteriaceae > Pedobacter > Pedobacter aquae. The sequence goes on along the minus strand of NZ_CP043329.1, from coordinate 696,692 downwards.
CTTTATAATTTCGTCTAACTCTTTTTCTTGCCTTGTCTAATCCTTGGTCGAGCAGGTCTTTCAGAACGCTGTCAGGTAAAGATTTTAGTTCTGGAGGGAAACGTTCTTGTCTGTCACGTAAAATATGGTCATATTTCAATTCGTGGTGTAAAGTTGTATCATAAAGAATTTCCGAATGGTCTTCCATTTCTTTGAAATAATTTGCCCATTCTGGTTTCTCAGAAAAAGCACTCATTTCTGGGTCACTTGATTTGCAAAATTTATTTAAAACCCAATCAGGGTCAATTTTCGTTCTTTTGTTACTATTCTTTGTTAAATATGCAAATATTTCTTCTTGGTGTTTAGTAGCTAAACCAGTATTAAAACAAGCACATTCAATTTCCTTTTTGATTGACTTTTTAGTTACCTTGTCTCTGTAAGAAAACTCTGTCTTTGCAATTGCTATTCTTTTTTCGTTGTACAAATGTTCTTCTTTTCGTAACCTTGAAAAAGTGTAGTAAAGATAATTAGACAAGACAGGTAAAAATCTGTTCTCAGGGTCTGAATTCAAGTAGTCCCACGGTTCGGGTGAAGTGGTAGCTAATAGGGCAATTTTACTCTCCCAATTTGGTAAAACGGCAAATCTATCAAGTGGTTTTCGTCCATCATAAAATATCCTAACCGCCTTTTTCCCATATCTATCATCTTCTTCTGCATCAAATTCAAGTTCGTCACCACTTTCTATTTTTATTCGTGTCCGTTCAAAAGCTGGTTCTAAAGAAGTGGTAACAAAATCTCTATAATAAAGAGAATACTCTTCATTATTCTGAAAACATTTTATTGTTCCTTTTCCTTCGTCAAAATCTAATACTATCCCAGTATGTCTTTTCTTTATTCTCGTTAGGTTCTTAGCAGCAAAACTATCTTCTAATTTTCCGGGAATTAGTTCAAATTGTACTTCTTCATCCTTCAAAAGATAAGTGGCATCTTCTTGTATGTCTTGAGTATTTACATATACGTCTTTGTCAAGTCCTTCAACTGAAATCATTCCGTGAAATGCAGTCGGGTTGAAGTATTTTACTTTTCCTACCTTGATTGTCATTATATTATTGTTTAAGTTGTTGTTGTCGTTTCTTTTAAAATCACACATAACGTCCGATGGCTTTGCTGTCGGGCGGGATTTTTGAAAACGAATTTATCAACTTAACACAAAATTTTATATGGAAACGAAAATATCATTAAAACACAAAACCCCGCCTGCGGCAAAACCATTGTTAGGCGATGTTTCTTCTTGTAAGCACTTGTATAGTTATTACTGGAAGCGTGGAAAATGCAAAGGCTCAAAATGTAGCTTGTGCGGTAATTTAGATAGAACTTTAAAACCAAACGTTAGGTGAAATATCGCCTAACGTTTGGCTAGTTTAATTTGTGCCCGTTTTATAGCACTACTTTCTGTCCAAGTACAAACATAATTAATTTGCAGTAAAGGAAGTAAAAGCACTTCGCCCGGGCATAGATTAAACTTGCGGTTATAAGTAGTTGCAATAGCCGATATGATTATTTAGGGATATAATATTTTACAAGAAAAAACAACATTAGAAACCTCTTTACCATTATTTTCATTCATCAATTTTGGATATAACCGCCACTTTCTATTTAGATAATTTAAATAAGTATTTTCATTTTTTTCTTGGTCAGTTAACAAAAAGAAAGGCTCAATTGGCTGTCCTTTATATTTAATGTAATCTCCATCGGAAAAATTCTTTAACCCTAAATGAGTTACTACGATATAAAAATAACCTTTCTCTAAAATAATGTTATTATCTAAAAATTCAATTTCGGTAAATCGCTTTCCCTTCTTTGTTGAAACTAAAGTGTCAGTTAATAAAGAATTATTAGAAGGAAATCCATTTTCATCAGATTTTATTTCAATTTTGATATCTGAAATATATTGTGTTTTCAAGTGATTTAATTTTATTGATTTTAGAAGTCCTATTTTAGAATTGTAAATTTTGATAGCAATTTGATTTCCATATCCAGGCTTAAAAAAATTATTTGTGGATTCATCCAGTCCCAAAAGAACTTCATTTTTAAAAGCGGAATTTGAAAATACATTAACGGTTTGCAATTGTTGAATTTGATTTTGAAGTACAATTAATTTTTCATTTTCTTTTGAAATATTTAGCATAAATATTGTGTCCCTAAACCCAATACAACTTACTTTTAATGAATCGTTAATTAAAGGCAAAATAGCTTCTCCATTTGAATTAGTATAATTTCCTAAATTATGTTTTAAATATACAATTGACACAGATTCGATTGATTTGCCATTTGTGTCTTTAACTTTAATTTTAAAGGTATTATTTTTCTTACTAGAGGGAACAGGCAATTTGTTTTCTTCTTGAGAAAAACATGAGCTTGAAAACATTAAAAAGAATAATAAATAGTAGGTTACAATTTCATTTTTTTTCATTTTTTTTGAATTTAATACAAAACGAACACATAAACTTAAATTTATGTGTTCGTTTTTAATCAATTAATCGACACATGCAACTGTTTCGTCATAATAGCCTCCATCCCCTACATCAAATCCGAAAAAACGATTTGTGTAATAATGCCTAATATAAGCACAATTACCATCAGACCAAGCGCCTTCATGATATTCATGCTTCCCAAATAACCAGCCTGCTTTTGCTTGGCTTACCGATGTTGACATTATTAAGAATGTCAAGATTGAAAAAATTGTTGTTTTTTTCATTTCAAAATTAATTTATGCCTCATCCATTTTAAAACTCAGGCTCTCAGAGGGCTTGTTACTCCTGTTTTGCTTTATACATAATTTATGTAGTTAAAAACTGACATTTACTCAGTTTCCCTTTATTCGGTACAGAACTAAATAAGTTTGGTACATAGTTTTCGATTTATAATTCCCTTCTATCTTTCTTTCGTTGACAGATGTATTTCGTTCGGAGGCAATTACTTATAACGGTTTGCCGCTTTGCGAAGGCGGGGATTTTTAGCACAAAAGTTCATTAGATGCACGAAGCTTGAATTTAGCACTTCACTGTCATAGAAGCACAAAACCCCCGCTTTTGCAAAACGGCTGTTAGCGGCTGGCATTCTTCTTTTTGAGGAATTTCTCTGTCACAATTCTGATACCTGCCGTGCCCCAAAATGGCATTATTATATCTCCTGCTATTCCATTACCAACTGTCATATCAATTTGTACAAGGTCGCTGAAAAAGTAACGATAACCTGCTTGCCAAGAAGTTCCTGTTCCTGGAATGTATGGGTCGCCTGAAAATATTTCACCCACCAAGTGCAGTCCTTTGTAGGTTTTTATTTGCGTCCCAAGGCCCCACGTTGGAATAAGATTGTTTGTGCCGTCAATGTGTATATAGTTTCCACCAAGATTTCCGTGAAATAAAAATTTGTCACCTTCGCCAAAACATTGCGAAACTGTCAGATAGCCAAAAGTTCCGTAACCTGCTGGTTTAAATGAGCCTTGTCCAACTGGTAAAAATGTCCCCATTACCATTCCAAAACCGGGTGCTTTGTTTGGTTTGTATTCTTTAAACAAAATTTTTGCTTGTAGCAATGGTAAAGCATATGAAAAAGTCTTTTTGCTGTCGTGGTCAACTTGATAGCCATAAACGCCTCCTACTGTCAGTTCAAGTTTTTTGTTCGGTCCGTATGCTCCTAATATCCAATGTTGTCCTGCTTCTTTGTCAAACCGTACCCAAGTTTCAAGTTGGGCAAGTCGTTCTCCAACTACTCTTGCATCGTCTGTAATGAATGGTCTAACAAGAACTTCTTTTGTTGAAGTTATGTCGTCAAGTGATTTGGTTGTTAAACTTGAAAATTGTCCACTTGGTTTTTTGGTAAAATTAAAGGCAAGGTCTGTTTGTCCTGAAACCTGTCCTGTTGCAAGAATTAAAACTGCTGATAATATCGTGAATTTCATTTGTCAAAAGTATGATGTTTATATTGTTTCTGTGTCTGTTTGGTGTAGGTCTATGCTTGCCGCTAACGGTTTGCCGCTTTGCGAAGGCGGGGATTTTTAGCACAAAAGTTCATTAGATGCACGAAGCTTGAATTTAGCACTTCACTGTCATAGAAGCACAAAACCCCCGCTTTTGCAAAACGGCTGTTAGCGGCTGGCATTCTTCTTTTTGAGGAATTTCTCTGTCACAATTCTGATACCTGCCGTGCCCCAAAATGGCATTATTATATCTCCTGCTATTCCATTACCAACTGTCATATCAATTTGTACAAGGTCGCTGAAAAAGTAACGATAACCTGCTTGCCAAGAAGTTCCTGTTCCTGGAATGTATGGGTCGCCTGAAAATATTTCACCCACCAAGTGCAGTCCTTTGTAGGTTTTTATTTGCGTCCCAAGGCCCCACGTTGGAATAAGATTGTTTGTGCCGTCAATGTGTATATAGTTTCCACCAAGATTTCCGTGAAATAAAAATTTGTCACCTTCGCCAAAACATTGCGAAACTGTCAGATAGCCAAAAGTTCCGTAACCTGCTGGTTTAAATGAGCCTTGTCCAACTGGTAAAAATGTCCCCATTACCATTCCAAAACCGGGTGCTTTGTTTGGTTTGTATTCTTTAAACAAAATTTTTGCTTGTAGCAATGGTAAAGCATATGAAAAAGTCTTTTTGCTGTCGTGGTCAACTTGATAGCCATAAACGCCTCCTACTGTCAGTTCAAGTTTTTTGTTCGGTCCGTATGCTCCTAATATCCAATGTTGTCCTGCTTCTTTGTCAAACCGTACCCAAGTTTCAAGTTGGGCAAGTCGTTCTCCAACTACTCTTGCATCGTCTGTAATGAATGGTCTAACAAGAACTTCTTTTGTTGAAGTTATGTCGTCAAGTGATTTGGTTGTTAAACTTGAAAATTGTCCACTTGGTTTTTTGGTAAAATTAAAGGCAAGGTCTGTTTGTCCTGAAACCTGTCCTGTTGCAAGAATTAAAACTGCTGATAATATCGTGAATTTCATTTGTCAAAAGTATGATGTTTATATTGTTTCTGTGTCTGTTTGGTGTAGGTCTATGCTTGCCGCTAACGGTGTAGGTATTAGCGATGTGGCGGATTTTACGCACCAAAGCCGATACGAAGCACCACAGTTGATTAAAGTAAAAATGTTTAACCGAAGTACGTCTGCCGCCATATTGCTAATACCATGTTAGCGGCTGCCCTTCTTCACAAATCGTAATAAAATGACAGAAGAACAAATTAAAGAGCTTGGTTGGAAACTCGTTAAACAATACAACCACAACCAATATCATACTAACCGATACAAGCTCGGATGTATGGAAATTGAATTTACCTATGAGGGTAAAGAGTTGCTTACTCACGATGTAACAATTTCAGAATTGAATTGTATGCCAATTTCATTTAACCAAGCAAAAATGTTAACGGAACTTCTCGGACACTGGTCTGAATAGGGTTGCCGCTAACGGCAGTCCGTCTAAAAACCTAAAATAGGTTAAAGTCGAGCTTATCAGGAGTTAAATATAAGCGATTATAGCGCATTAAAAAATCTGTAGTTTTCACTTTTGCTTTCATGCTATAAGAAATAATTGTTGCTGATAAGTGCTTAAAATAAGCCTTCTGTAGCAGCAAAATCAAGGCAAGTACTTTGAGGTACTCTTTCAGTAGGTTTTTATCAATAATATTGAATATCCTTCGCAGGTTAAAGGCGGTAAAGATAAGCCCTACATCAGCTGATGCGTGGTTAATGGTTTTCTTTGTCATGATATAATAGAAATCCCACTGCCTTTTGATGATCCCGAAGGGATGCTCTACTATTGCCTGCCGCTTCCGGTAAATTTCTTTGTTAAGCTCGATTCGTTGTTTATTGGCTTCAATGACCTCTGCATGTTCAGTTCGCTCTATCAATCTGCCTGCTTTGTTCTTGGTGCAGCTCTCAAACATTGCACATGCTTTACAGGAAGCAGTTTTATAATGCTTCATCCTGTTGGTGGTTTTTCCATGCTTCTTTAAGTACCATCGGCCATTACTGATTAAGGTCGCTCCTGCTGGACACGTATATACATCCTGCCCTTTATCATAAGTAAAGTTGGCAACATCAAATGCTATATCCGGAGCATGCGAGGCTACCTCTGGTATAGCTACCATAACTTCAATCCCTTGTTTATCGGCATAAGCAAACTCTGTTCCTGTATGGTAGCCTTTATCGTAAAGTATGGTAAAATCTCGCTTTCCCAATATGGCTTTTGCTCTGCGTACCATATTTCCCATGGCTTTACTATCATTCTGATTGGTTACTTTAAAATCTATCGCTAGATTATATTTGCTATCAACTGTTGCCTGTACATTATAAGCAACCTCTGTAATATTGTTTCGGGTAATCAACTGCCGACTGTCTGGGTCTGAGGTTGAAATCTGTACTTCTCCGCTTTCTTCAAGCGCTTTTTTAAAGCCCAAGTATTTATTCCTTTGCTTATCGTGTTTTGCTATTTTATAGGTCAGTTCTTTTTATCTGTACTCATACTATCTCCATCTTCTTGAGCTAGCAATGTGTGATACTGCTCTAGCTTATCATCAATGTAAGCGATATGCCTTTCTATTTTTGAAGGATTGAAATTGTTCTTCTTAGAGTTTTGTGCTCGCAGTTTAGTGCTGTCGCCTGCCAACAACTTTCCTCCTATCAGTTCAAAGTTTTTTGCTAATGCTACCGTTGCCGAAAACACTTTGCGAATGGCTTTAGGATTGTCCTTCCTGAAATTAGAAATCGTATTATGGTCTGGTACCAAACCTTTCATCAACCACATCACCTCTATATTACGGCGACATTCTTTTTCCAATTGCCTAGAAGAGCGAGTTCTATTAAGATAACCATAAATAAAAAGCTTTAGTAAATCTGCCGGATCGTACGCAGGACGACCGTTATCTGTAAAATCCATAGCAAATCCATAATCAGACATCTTTATCGTGTTTACAAACAAGTCTATCAAACGAACTTCATGATCCCTTGAGATGGCTTGCTCTAAGCAAAAAAACTCGGTTTGGTTTCTATCTATTCCTGTGATGAATTTCATATTACAAAATACCAAAATGAAGCATAGGAAAAGTACTTTACTTATTAAGAGCCTGTGGAAAAGTTAGTGAAGGTTTTTAGACAGTTTGACGGTTTGCAGCTTGGCGAAGTGGCGGAAATCGAAGCACAAATGTTCAGTTTTGCACATAAGTTCAATCGAAGAACTGAACTTGAATTTAGCACTAAACCCGCCATTTTGCCAAACTGCTGTTGGCAGCTGGGCTTTTCATTGTCCGTATAATGGTCTAAATTATTAATAGCTATTCTCCAAGCTTAAATAGTTTTTCATAGCAAGCTTACTATTGAATATTTATTAAGAAATGATGAATAGTAATCTCCTTTAAATCTTCTCTTTGGCACAATGAACTGTATCTGTTTAGAATTATTGAACTTGAAACAGTAGTCAAATAATCATCTTTTGTCCAATGAGTAGATTTATTATCGACTTCAATTTTTACCCATTCGTTAATTTTAATGTGCCAATCATTTATAGTCCCGTCTTGAATAAATCCGATTAACGAAGATTCTTCCAAATGCTCTCCGTGTTTTTTATTCTTAAAACGCTCTATTCCTCCTGTATTTTCTACTATTCCTATTACATATTCTTTTTCGCTTCGAGTGCTTGAAACATTGGGAATTGGAAGTCTTTTACACTCGATTTGAAAAAATGATTGCTTTTGAAAATTTTGAAGCTGATTATTCCATATAGTTACTCCAATATCAGGCTTATAGTTCGTTCCTTTATTTTCATCATCTTTTCTGAACAGAAATTTACATTGTAGATATGGGCTAAAATTATGAGAATGTCCATTGAAAAAATCTATCAAATACTGATTTAGCAATTTTTCTACTTCATTTTCTGAATTTATGCCGTTATTTTTCAGAGCATTAGGAAATAATGGTAAATGCGTGTCAATAAAGTTAAGTACACTATCTATCAATGGTTTAATAGGGATTGTTGTGTTTCCTATAGGATTTTCATTACTTCTATTGCAAATCATCTTTCAACCAAATTTAAGTTTATTATATCTGCAATAGTTGTATCAACGTCAAGTAATGCAACAGATTTTAACCAATAACGTAACTGTTTTGGTTTGATAATAAATATTTGATTTTGGCTGTATATCAGTGATATTTTTTTAATGTTTATTGTCTGTTTTTTATCACTTATTAAAGTGGATAAATCGAAGTTGTCGTTTTTAACAATTTCAACTGTAATGTCAGAATTACTATATTCATAGTGCATTATAAAACAGGCAGAAGTGTTGTAAAATGTTTTTAATCTAAACTTCTTGTTGTTTACATCATACACTGAATTTATAGCTTCTAAATAAACATCAGAATAATCAACCAAAGAATTAGGTATCTTGCTACTCGCCTTTACTTGTATTTCTTTATTAGTATCCGCTTTTTCTCCATTTCCAAATTCTGAAATTTTATAATCGGCAATGTCATTTGCCAAAATAACATCTGCTTTGGTTAATGTATTTTCTCCAATTAAAGGTAACTTTAAAAAGTCGGATTTTAATACATCATACGGTCTGTCTATTCCTTGCCTTGTGCTTGTTCCCGCTATATATGCTACAAGGAAGCTGTAATATTTGTCAAAATATTTTTTAAGACTATTTGATTTTACAAATGCAGGAAAAGTTTTTTCTTTCACTATTTTTAATAGCGAATAGTTTGTTATCGGTTGCGTTTCAGCCTTGCTAATGACATTCTCTACTTTTTCATATCCGTTGCCCGATATTATTCTTTCTACAAGATTAAATAATCTATATCCACCAAATAAATTGCTTTTCCAAGCATAATTTGAAGAAGCATTTTCTCTTTTTACACTATGAACATCATAAGTATCTATTTCAAAATAAAGTCTTTCTTTACTCGGATTAGTTCTTCTGATAACAACGTGAGTAATTTCATCGTTTTTCTTCGTTGAATTTTCAATGAATATTGCACAAGTTGGAATAGTTGCAGACGGAAACAAAATTCTTCTATGCGTTGTAAAGTCAATTACTTGAAGAACGTTGTGGTATGAAAACAATTCCTGTCTAAATACTTCATTATCTTTTTTGTGAAGTAAAGGCAAAGCTGGTTGAATTAAACATAATAAACCGCTTTCTTCCTTTAACAATTTTGTAGATAGTTGAAGAAATAATAACGCAACATTACTATCTTTGATAGAGTAAGGTTGTATTTTATGTTTCTCAACAACTTCATTAAAATACTCTGAATTTTTATATTCTGTTCCGTCTTGTTTAGGCGGTGGATTAAAAGGCGGATTACCAATTACTAAATCGAAGTTTTTATCAACTTTCTCATTGGTAATAAAGTCAAAAAAATCACTTTGAACAATGTTTTTCTTCCCTAAATCTTGAAATGTCAATTCTGTCCAAATTTGTTTAGGCGACAACATTTGACACAAAGCTAACTGCAAACTAAATTTTGTTAGTTCAACAGCATTTTTGTTTATATCTACACCAAAAATATTGTCTTTCAACATTTTTTGAAGTGTAGTTATACCCAATTTTTGAGGCAAAGAATTAGTTTTATAATACTCGTTTATTTTATAAATTTCAACAAGGCGTTTAAAACAATTTACCAAGAAAATACCCGAACCACAACTAACGTCAATCGTTTTTCTATTATATGAAACAGAGTTGTTTATTGTTGGAATTGGCAGACATTCATCAATTAGGAAATTAACAAGATAATGAGGCGTATATACAGAACCTTTGTCTTCCGCAGGTAAAAATTCCTCGTAAATATTACTTATAAGCTCAACAGGAATATGCTTAAAAGAATATAAATCCCATAGCACTAATTGACTTTTTCTATCAATTTTTGTGTCAAAGAAAGTAACGATTTGACTTAAATCAGCTCCTTTTAAAGCGGTTTTACCCTCGTCAGATAAGTTGAAAATCCCACCATTAAATTTTGTCGATAATTTTTCTAAAATATCTACTAATTTATTCTGTTCTAAAATTTCAATAAAGGAATTACACTGTACAGACTCTTGAAAAAATTTACTTGCTAAATTCTCTCCGCTGGAATCAACACCATTTTCCTCTAAAAATTTTATAAGAGTAGTAATGATAATAACATAATCAAATAATTGAGTCGAAATTTTACTACTTTTCTTATACTCTTTGCGAAGTGCTTTTAATTTGTCTATTAAATTATTGTAGGCAGTTTTGCCATATAAATAATTTTGGTGTGCTTCTTCACTTTCCCAAAAGCTACCGTTTTTAAATTTTTCAGCATTATACTTTTCTAATACGTTTGCGTATTGAGCAATGTCATCTAAATCAATTAATGCAATTTCTTTTGTATAAACACTTCCATCAGAAAGAATCGAAACAGGTTTTCTACTGTCAAAGAATTTGATTTTAGTGTTTTCAATTACGATAAACGTAGGAATATGACAACTACTCCATAATTCTTTATGAATTTGTGTGTAGTCGTTATTTAATCTATTGCTTGAATTATCATAGATATATACTTGTGGCAGTGGTGGACGATTATCTTCAAAATACCTGAAAAATACAGCATCAGCTTTAAACAAAATAGCCTTTTCTAATTCAAGAATTTGAAAAGGTGTAAGATTTTTGTTTGAATTTCGAAGTTCAGAAGTAAATACAATAGAATCTTCTTTGGTTTCATTTATTTGAAAACCAATCGCTTGAAGTCCTTTTTGTAAATTTCCTGTAGCTATCACAAATCAATTAATATAGCGACAAATTTACATAAAAATACTTCCCAAAGAAAGATATTGATTGGTTTCTTTGAAAAAGAAACATTAGCAATTTGCCCGAAATAATTTGATTACTTCCCCGATTTTCTGCGATTATCTTCCTTACACAGCATTTGACAGTTTTCAGCCGAAGTTTTTCCGCCTAAATGCCAAGGTGTAATGTGGTCGCCTTCCATTCCGCCAATTTCGTAATGTTCGGTGCAAACTGGACAAATTCCTTTTTGTCGTTCGTAGGCTTCACGTTTTTGATTGTCTGTAAATGCACGAATATTTAAGTATCGTTCTTTGCCTGTCAAAACGTATTCGTAAATGCCTTTTTTGTTGGTTACGTCTTCGTCTTGCATTAAGTCCGAAACTTGTTTTTCTAACTTTTTGGAGTCAAAACTCTGTTTGTGAAATTCATTGTACAAAAAGCCCCACGAAATACCTTTCATTTCTTTTCGGTACTTTGGGAAAACAACTTTTACCCAATTTATGACATTTTGAAAATACAGCCAAAGTTCGTTTGCATTTGGCTCGTGTTGTTGCTTTGCCATATAATTTTTTATGCCGTCATTACTGGCATCGCCACAAATCCAACCTATTGTAGTTTCTAAATAGTCTTGACGAATTGCTGAACCATTTAAATAATCGCCACCTAAACCATAAGCAACACAATTGTTTTTGCTGAAATATCTTTTGGCATCAGAAACCCAAGAACCTGAATATACAGCGTTTCTTAATTCTTGAGCAGTTAATTTTTCTCCTGCAATATTTATCGTTTCAAACCAATCTAATTTTTCGCTATCTGTTCCGCTACACAAATAAACCATCAATTTGTAATTCAAAATTTGCTCTTGTTCGTCTTTTTGCAAATTGTGAAAAAACCTGTTTTTGTATGCAAAATCGCCCTCAACGAATTGGCTGATTGAGATTGTTCTTTGTTGTCCGTCTATAACTTCAAAATTTCCATCTTCACGAACAGCCCAATACATTACATTTAATGGAAAATTTTTTGTTGCCGTGTCAATAACAGCTTCACGCTGTTTGTCCTTGTAAATAAATTCACGTTGATAGGGAGGACGGATGTCAAGTTTTCCACCAAAACCAACCACGCCATTTTCATTGTTGTCCTCGTATCCGTTCGTTAATTCACGTATCGTAATTTCTTTCAGTTCTATGTTCATTATTATTTTCTTTTGATTAGAAATCGGGTATAAAGTACTTTCAAATATCCGTCAGCATTATCCGCTGTATAGTAAACTCCTTCGGGTTTGGTTTTGTAAAGAATAGTTGAACTGGTATTTGCTTTACTTCCATTTGTTATTGTTCCGTTTTCGTTATGCTGTTTTGGATTGATATATTTTTTCGTTGGTGTCGCTTCAAATTCATCTCTGCCCGAAGTCATACCAACAATGTCGAATTGGTCGGGATTGTATTTGTCTAAAAAAGTAATTGGAACTCCCATAACTCCATCGTAGTCGATTGGAATTTCGTTTGTTTTACTTACTTCGATTGCATCGTAATTATCGTATTTGGGATATTCTTCCTCGTTGTAAGTTTTGTAAAGGATTAAATCTTCGTGTCGTTTATTTAGGTCAAGATTTGTAAACCAATGAACACCCGAAACTCTAATCATCCCTTCTTTACGGTCGGTTGCAGTTGCATAATCTTCATAATGTTCATTGATAAAATGACCAGCTCCACCTTTAAATCCGTTTCCTAACCAAATTTTATTATCCTTTATAAGTCTAAAAATTTCCTTGTATTTGGTGGCGTTTTGATGTCCGATTACTACAAATTTTTTGTCGTACTCAATAAGTTGAGCAATGTATTCACGAAACAATGAAAAAGGCGGATTTGTAACGACAATATCGGCTTGCGTTAGCAAGCTGATACTTTCGCTACTGCGAAAATCGCCATCGCCTTTTAGTGGTTTTATACCAATTTCGTTAATGTCGGGAACGAAATTTCCATTTTTATCTCCGTTGTATTCGAGATAAATTGCATTTTCAGAATTATGTTGGCTGAATAAATCACGTTCTTGATTTTTATAACAAGTCGTGATAAGTTTTTTCAATCCGAGTTTCTCGAAATTATGTGAAAAATAATGGAAGAAATTACTAACTCTCGGGTCGTTGTATATTCCGATGAAAATGACCATGTAATTCCGTGGCAAACTGACCAGTGATTAAGCTGGCGAAGAGGGTTGAAAGATGCCTTATGATCTTCGATAAAAGTAATAATTATTTTAAAGATTTATGAGTGATTTTTTAGTGGTTCCTGATTTCTTTTTTTTCTCATCGATTCCCCCTGTAGCTCCATTCTATGCGCATCATGTACGATACGATCCAGGATTGCATCGGCAATGGTTTTCTCACCGATAAGTTCATGCCATTTGCCGACAGGAAGCTGGGAAGTGATGATCATAGAGGATTTCCCATGCCTGTCCTCAATGATTTCCATCAGTGCTGCCCGGTTTTGGGCATCAAAGGGCTGGATACCAAAGTCATCGAGTATCAGTAACTGTTGCCTTTCTATTTTAAGGATTTCCTTACTATAGGATCCATCAGCCTTGGCCATCTTCAATTTAGCGAATAATTTAGGAGTGCTTGCATAAAGTACTCTATAGCCTGAAAAGCAGGCCTGGTGTCCAATGGCTGAGGCCACATAGCTCTTTCCGATACCGGTGCTTCCGGTAATCAGCAGGTTTTCATTGCGGTCGATAAAGCTACATTCGGCAAGGCGCATCAGCTGGTTCCTGTCGATATTTCGCTCTATATAGTGCTTTATCTCCTCTATGGTTGCTTTATAGCGGAAGCGGGCATACAATAACTGTCGTTCTATACGTCTGTTCTGCCGGTAATCCCATTCGGCTTCCAATAGGTGGGCCAATAACTCATCGCCAGTATAACCATCAGTCTGCCCGCTCTCCAGGCTGCTTTTGAAAGCGTGGAACATGCCGAAGAATTTCATCGACCTCATTTTTTCTAAAGTGTTGGTGTTCATATATTATTTGTTTATTGATAATAATCTTCTCCCCTAATATTTTCATGGCTGGGCATGGGCAGTTCATCCGCAAAAAGATTATCCTGATAGCTGTCCATCTTGTTTTCTAGTATAGATTGTATGGTCTTATAGTTGTATATTCCATAGCCCAACGCCCTTCTGCAGGCCATCTGAAGCCGCTCGTTCCCTACTTTTCTGGAAAAGCTGAGTATTCCTACACAGGATTTATAAGCTTGTTCGGGATGTTGTTTACGTTCCAGTATTTTTAGGATATATAGCCTTACATCCTCATGGATGGAGGAGGCCCAGCCCAGAAACTTCTCCGGTGTCCATTCTGCCACAAACCTGTGCGAGGTGGCCATGTGGTCCTTGTCGGTGCTATAATTGTACGGGCTTTTGATACGTTTATGTATCGCTATACGCTCGTAATGGAAGAAAGCCTCTACTGTGGATCTGGAATATAACAGCTTTATCTTCTTCCCGATAAAGCGGTATGGCACACTATAATAATGTTTGTCTATGCCTAGGCAGACGTGGCCGTTCTTCATTACCGTAGCGTAACATTGTTTTTTGAGTTCGTAGGGAATCAGAGGGAGGGTAGAAAGGGCTCCCCGTTCTATCTCTTCAAACTGTAGGCGCCGGCTGTAGTTACGACCTTTCAATAATTGGTTGTTATGTTCTTCCAGGCTTATCTTTATTGCGGCATTCAAGGATTCGATGGAGTGGAAAACCATCTTCCTCAAAGGAGCATAGACACGGGAATAGATGATCTTGACGGCTCCTTCTACCAAAGCCTTATCGCGGGGTTTATAGGCTCTGGCAGGCAATATTGTGGTGCCATAATGGTCGGCAAAATCTGAAAAGGCCTCGTTCAGCAGAGGTTCATAACGGCTGCTCTTGGTCACTGCCGCTTTCAGGTTGTCCGGCACAATAGCTCCCGGCACCCCTCCGATATAATGGAAGGCATGGTCACAGGCCATGATGAAGTCCTCTTTCTGCTGGGTTGCTACCGCCTCTACATAAGTGAGCTGGCTGGCGCCAAGGATAGCGACGAATACCTCTACTAGGATCACTTCGCCGGTTTCCTCATTTACATAACTCAGCTTCTGGCCGGCAAAATCAACATACAGCATATCGCCTGCCTTATGGTCCATATGCATTACCGGGTTCACACGAGACTTCCATTGCTTATAATAGAGACAGAACTGGCTGTAACGGTAGCCTTGGGGGAATTCTTTCAGGTAAGCCTCCCATAACATTTGCCGGTTTACCCCTGTACGCTTGAGTTCTTTGTCCATAGCAGGGAAACATCGTTGAAGGGCTTGCATACGAGAACTAGGGGGCTGCTCCCTGCTCTTTCCAAAAAGGTCTTCCAGTTCTTTGTCATTAAGGGCGTTTACCTCATCAAAGCTAAAGCCTCCCTGATTGAAGGCAGAAATGTATTTCCTTACCGTATTACGGGAACAACCGCTCTGTACCGTAATGGACATGATGCTGCGCCCCTGATGGGACATCCTGAGGATTTGTCTTATCTTATTCATGCTGATTGTCGTATTTGCCATTTCTGAGATGTTAATCCCCCAAAAATAGGCTTGATCTTACAGCATCTTTCAACGTCCTTACCTGGTCAGTTTCCAGCGGAATACACTGGTCAGTTTCTAACGGAATGACTGGTCAAGTTAAATCGGAATAGGGTGGTCAACTTCATCGGAATCTCCACCTAATATCCAATGTTGTCCTGCTTCTTTGTCAAACCGTACCCAAGTTTCAAGTTGGGCAAGTCGTTCTCCAACTACTCTTGCATCGTCTGTAATGAATGGTCTAACAAGAACTTCTTTTGTTGAAGTTATGTCGTCAAGTGATTTGGTTGTTAAACTTGAAAATTGTCCACTTGGTTTTTTGGTAAAATTAAAGGCAAGGTCTGTTTGTCCTGAAACCTGTCCTGTTGCAAGAATTAAAACTGCTGATAATATCGTGAATTTCATTTGTCAAAAGTATGATGTTTATATTGTTTCTGTGTCTGTTTGGTGTAGGTCTATGCTTGCCGCTAACGTTTTGGGGCTTTGCGAAGAAGCGGAATTAGAAGCTCAAATGTTCAGTTTAGCACAAAAGTTCATTAGAATTCCAAATGTTCAATTTAGCACTGAACCCGCTTTTTTGCAAAACCCCTGTTACAGGCTGGCTTTTTATTTCGTCTTGTAGTTTTCCATTAAATTGATTAAACATTCTTTCATTTGTTTGTGAAATGTCGTTGCTTTTTCAGTGTCCATTAAATTTGGGTGTGCCGATTGATTTCGATAGTCCCTGATTATTGTTTTTATTTCATCAAGATATTCAATATTTAATAATTCCTTTTCAAAACGGTCTAAAACAAACTCTTTTAAATCTTGCAATAGTGGGCTTTTTTCAATTGTCCTACCTGTTAAATATCTAAGATTTACTTCCATTGAGCCTAATTCAAAAAACCATTCTTCATTATTTTTAGTAAGGCACTTTTGAATATGTTTCGATAACCTAAAAGTATTTTCATCATTTGGTTTGCCTGAATCTTTTTTCCCTAAATCCCAAGCAAATTGTTTTTCAAAATCAATATTTCTATTAATCAACGATTGAACATACGCTCTAAATATTTTACTTAATAATTCGTTTTCCAATGCTCTACAATATTGAAGAATGAAAGGTGAGTAGTCTGGATTGTCAAGTTTTGAAATTTGGTCGAAGATATATTCAGCCTCAGGTAAATATTTTTGACTTTTTGATTCTAACAAGTCATAATAGTCAAACCAATTTTTAATTTCTTTGATATAGGAGTCAATTTGTTTTTGTTCAAAATGTAGATTGGAAATTTGTTCTTCCAATTTTTGGTTTAATCGTGAAATTTTATCCTCAATTTCACGTGGTAAATTTTGTATTTCTTTAAAATCAACTGACAAATTGAGAATTACAGTTTTAATATCATCAATTTTACTTTCAATAATAGTAAGCTTGCGAGTGTGTTCTTGTTGATTTGATAAAACTTGCTGTAAAGTATTTTGCAAACTTTGTAATTGTTCCTCGTGTGGACTAACTGTTTTTTCATTTTTAAGATTAGAATACTTGGTTTTTAATAGATCGTATTTCTCTTTTATATCAAGAAGTTGTTGATACGATAATTTTTCAAGTTTGCTTTTTGAAGCATATTCTAAATCTGCTATTGGAAGAATAGGTATTTGAATATTTGTTAGGTCTTGTATTGATATTGTTGGAAGTGCTCCACCTCTTGCGTGTCTTTTAATTTGTTGATTAAACAAACTTAAACCGCTATCTGTGTTAAGGTAAGTTGCAACATATTCAGCATTTTTACCACGAAGTATAACAATATGTTGATTGGCAATAAATTTATTATCATCTAAATTGTGAACATATATCGTAACTTTTTCTCTGTTGAATCGAGGAAAAAGTATATCTCCTTTTCGTAGTATAGCTTTTTGTTCCCTTGTATTGAAATTATCTTTTTCGATAAAATTATCACTTGTTGTTTCTTCAAGAAAACCGTTCAAAATATTTCTTGGAGAAAGAATTTTATAGGTTCCTTTTGGTTTCCTTTCTTCTTGGTTAAAAGGGATTCCAAGGCAAATTTCAACTAAATCTCCAATTTTTTGGGTTTCGTTTTCGTTTAATTGTTCTTGGTACTTTTGATTTTGGGGATTATGAAAATTCAAATCCCATCTTTCGATTAATTCTTCTTTGGAAACCGAAAAAGTTGGTTTTGCCTTTTTCAAATTAAACCCTTGATTGACAGCATAATAATCTGTTTTTAAAACATTGGCTTTGCTTACTACTAAAATAGAAAGTTCAATTCCGGTGTTTCTAATTGTTCCTTGTGGCAATGATATGATTTTGCTTAATCCAAAATTATTTAGAATTAAATTTCTTTGTTCAGCGTAAACTGGTGCTGTCAAGAAATTGCTTGATAAAATGAAAATGGCTTCGCCATTTTCATTTAGCATATCAAGTGCTTTTTCAATATATAATATTTCGCTTGAAGTTCGTCTCCCGTTAAATTCAAGTCTTTGTCCAAGTGGTGGAAAAGTAACAACAAAATCAAACTTGTCAGATAGAGAATAACTTAAAGGGTCTGAATTTATAAATGTTAGTTTTGGGTTCAGATATTTAGAAAGTTCAATGTTGTTTTCATTTATGTCAATACTTACAAGACTTTCAATTTCAGAAAGTTTTGAGGAAATTTCGCCATAGTTTGAATTAAGTACAATAGCATTCTTTGGATTTGAAATATTTGCTAAGTCCGCAACTATATTTGATATAGTGTCAGGCACAAAGAATAAACCCTCTTGTCTACCACGATTTGATAATAATTCAAAGTCGGCTAAGGTTTTTATATTTTTTGAAGTCAATTCGTCTATTGTCATTTTTTGCGTCTGTTTTTTTTAAGCTTGCCTGTAACGGTTGCGAATTTGGGTTGTAATGGCTTTATAGCAATAGCTTTTCAACCCGCAAAAAAGTAAATTAATTAGATAACAGGAAGTAAAAGCACTTCGGCCGTTATAACACAAATTTGTTGTTACCGCCAGTTGTTTTTCTTTCATTAAATTAAATATAATGAAAAATATAGAAAAAGAATTGTACGCCATGAAACTTGATAAAATGGTTGATGACTTAAATTTAGAATTACAAACATCGTCGGTTTATGATATTATTTATAAGCTTAAAATAACTGATAAAAAAACTATTGAATTAAAGACTAAAAATGTTTTTAATCCAAATTTGTCTTTTCGTGAACTTTTTCGTGGCAAGCTCTACAGTATGATATTAATTCGTCTAAAGACTCGTTTCCTAAATTTTTATAGGTCAAATGGTGAACCTCTGTGGCTTGTTCCAGTTTACAGGATTGGCAAATTTTGTTATCTCTTTCTAATGCCTTTAGCCTTATCGTTTTCCAGTATTCTGATTGTAGATGAGTTCTATAAAAATAGTCGTTGGTCTTAAGATAATTCAAATGCTTTTCAATTTCATAAATTTCTTGAGATTCATCTTGTTTGGCTTTAATCCAATTTTTGAATTCGGTCTCACGAAAGATGCTTTCTTTTCTTACTTTATCAGAATAGGTTTTTGGAGAAAGTCCTTTTGTTCGATTCTTACAACCAAAACAATTCAAGCATTGTACGTAAACAGTAAATACAACTCCGTTTTGAAGTCCAAAAACATATTGTTCATCAGGACTTCTACAACAATCGTCAATCATTTGCCTTGTCCATCTTTGGCAATCATGGCATTCAAAAATGTCGTAGAATTTATAAGTAGAATTAATTTTTCCGTTCCTGCTGTCGCAATGCTTACATTTCATAGTAGTGTCGGTCGTTTTACAATTGGCGGTAACTTGTATATATGTCTCATAAAGTTGCACAAATACAACATAATACGGTGGTATTTGTGCAACTTGGATTATTACTTATTTTTCTAAAAATACTATAAATCATCAAAAGGGCTTTTAACATTCTGTAAACTTTTAGTACTCACATGGGTATAAATCTCTGTGGTACGACTACTATTGTGACCTAAAATTTCCTGTATGTAGCGTAAATCTGTTCCGCTTTCTAATAAATGAGTAGCATAACTATGTCTTAACCAATGTAAAGTAACTGGTTTATATATTTTTGCTTTTTTTAAAGCAAGTTTCAAAACATTACCTAAGCTTCTTTCATCATAAGGTGTACCCGCGTACTGGCCTTCAAACAACCACTCCTTTGGCGAATAAAGTTTATAATAGTTTCTTAATAAACCAAGTATAGCTTTAGATAAAGGTGCAATTCTATCTTTTTTGCCTTTAGCCTGTCTTATAATAACCAAATTCCTTTTAGAATCTATGTCCTTAGGTTTTAAATTCAAGAGTTCACTCCGTCTAAGACCACAACTATAAATTAAACATAACATTGTCTTATGTTTAATATTGGCGTGAGCATCTAAAATGAGCTTAACTTCTTCCTTACTTAAAACATTAGGTAGTAGCCTCTCTTTTTTTGGTCTGTAAATTTTATCAACAACTATATTGGTATTTTTTAAGGTTTTAAAATATAGCTTAATGGCATTAATGATTTGGTTTTGATAAGAGCTAGATAAATTATTTTTAAGAATATAGTTCTGATGATAGTTAATAACATCTTTATTGTCAATTTCAGCTACCATCTTATCACGATAAAATATTAAAAAAGATTTTAAAGCTTCAGTATATGTTTTAATCGTATTTAAACTATAACGTTTGGTTTTTAAATATTTTCTAAATTCTTCTATCTGAATAATAGCTTCTTCTTTTGGTATAATACTACTGCTATCAGACTCTAAATTAAACCTTATCCTATTTCCTTGTGTGGCTGGTAAATGCCAGGCATTTAAAGTCTTGCTCCATTTTGCATCTTCGAGTTGTTTTAACCTTTCAATTGCTGAAGAGTTATAATCAAAATAAACAACTACTCTTTTTTGCCCTTTATGAGTTTTTATTTCTGCTTTCCAATTCATGAGGTAGAAGGAAAATATTATTTAACTCTAAATAAGTAAATATTCGTTTAAAATCAAAAAAGAAGTATGCTTTAAAAATACTCAGAAAGATTTTCTTATTAAATATAAATTTTGTTTGAAATTTACGCTTCATTGCTTAAGTTTGTTTAACCTCTATTACAACAAACCACATCAATAAGAAAATTCATTAACTTAAGTCCACGTATAGCCCACCTATACTCCACCTTTTATCCACGTTTTCTCCATACTTCCTTCGAGGCTTCTTTTAAGCTTCTCCCAGACACCTTCGGAAAAATGGGGCTATTTCCCGAACAAGTCTCGAACATGGTAGGGAGAAGGTGTAAAGCTGAAGGCCGAAAGCTTTAAATCATCATATGAATATTATAAGTCTCTGCCCAGCTTTGTGTCCTCTGCGAACTTGGTGGTTAAATATAATTCAAAAGGAAAAATTAAAAATTCAAAAATCTAGGAAAGCTTAATCACTCATTCAATCCATCAAAAATCAATCAATAACATTGGAAACAGGAAACTCACAACTGGCAACTGAATGAAAAATTCAAAAGGAAAAATTCAAAATTAAAAAAAAGAAAAGTCACCACCCAGAACTGGAAACAGGAAACTCACAACTGGCTACTGAATGAAAAAGGAAAAATTAAAAATTAAAAAATCTAGGAAAGCTTAATCAATCATTCAATCCATCAAAAATCAATCAATAACATTGGAAACAAGAAACTCACAACTGGCAACTGAATGAAAAATTCAAAAGGAAAAATTAAAAATTAAAAAATCTAGGAAAGCTTAATCAATCATTCAATCCATCAAAAATCAATCAATAACATTGGAAACAAGAAACTCACAACTGGCAACTGAATGAAAAATTCAAAAGGAAAAATTAAAAATTAAAGAAAAGTCACCACCCAGAACTGGAAACTCAAAACTGTCAACAGCCAACTGAATGAAAAATTCAAAAGGAAAAATTCAAAATTAAAAAATCTAGGAAAGCTTAATCAATCATTCAATCCATCAAAAATCAATCAATAATACTCACAACCTGCAACCGATACGCCTCAAATCCCCTTAAAAATAACACAATCCTTAGCCAAAGCACTCAAATCTGGTTCTGCTTTAAAGATACCATACACAGAAGCCCCGCTCCCACTCATCAAAGCAAACAAAGCACCTGCTTCTAGTAAAGCAGCTTTTGCGCCTCTTATAGCAGGATGGGCTTGTAAAATATGCCCTTCAAAATCGTTTTTAACTTTACCCTGCCAAGCTCCAATAGGTAATTGTACAAGGTCTTTTAAAGAAATAGCAGGCGCTTGTGGTTTTACGCCTCGGTAAGCTTCGCCAGTAGAAACATGTACAGGTGGCATCACCAAAACCATATAATAGGCCGATAAATCTAAGGCTATAGGCTCAAAATAATCTCCTTTTCCATGTGCAAAAAGTGGTTTATTTTCTATAAAAAAAGCACAATCTGCACCCAACTTACGGCAGTAGCCTTGCAGCTGCTCTAGGCTTAAGCCTAAGCCAAATTTCTCGTTTATCAATTTCAAGAAAAAAGCGGCATCTGCCGAGCCTCCGCCTAAACCTGCACCTATAGGAATTTGCTTATGTAAATGAATGCTGATATTGGGTAAATCAAAATCTTTCCTTAATAAATCATAAGCTTTTAAACAAAGGTTTTCATTGGCATGTCCCGGAATTTCTATTCCCGATGATTCAAAACTCATGTCGCTAGCTTCCACAACTTCCAAAGCATCCTTAATTTGTACAGGGTAAAAAATAGTTTCTAGGTTATGATAACCGTCATTTCTACGACTGATGATATTTAAACCAATGTTTATTTTAGCATTTGGGAAAGCTATCATGGATATTAACAATTAAGAGTTTTGCACATTAATAGGATAGCAAATATAGATTATTTTAATTTGTAGGTTCAGTATATTCCAAATGAAACAATATTTAGATTTAATGCGCCATGTTTTAGAAAATGGCACACAAAAACATGATAGAACGGGTACCGGCACCATCAGTGTTTTTGGTTATCAAATGCGTTTTAACCTTGAAGAAGGTTTCCCTATGGTAACCACCAAAAAACTGCATCTTAAATCTATCATCCACGAGTTGATTTGGTTTTTAAGTGGCGATACCAATATCAAATACTTAAAAGATAATGGGGTAAGAATTTGGGACGAATGGGCCGATGAAAATGGAAATTTAGGTCCGGTTTACGGTTCGCAATGGCGTTCTTGGCCTACACCAGATGGTAGGCATATCGACCAGATTTCGCAAATCATCAACCAAATTAAAAACAACCCCGATTCTAGAAGAATTATTGTTTCTGCTTGGAATGTTGCCGAAATAGAAAACATGGCCTTGCCACCTTGCCATAGCTTTTTTCAATTTTACGTTGCCGATGGTAAACTAAGCTGCCAACTGTACCAACGTAGTGCCGATATTTTCTTGGGTGTGCCTTTTAATATTGCTTCTTATGCCCTACTTACCATGATGGTGGCACAAGTTTGCGATTTAAAACCTGGCGATTTTGTACATACCCTTGGCGATGCTCACCTATACAATAACCATCTTGAGCAAACCAAATTACAATTGAGTAGAGAGACAAGACCTTTACCCACCATGCAAATTAACCCAGAGGTGAAAGATATTTTTGGTTTTAAATACGATGATTTCACTTTATTAAATTACGACCCGCATCCGCATATTAAAGCAGAAGTAGCCGTATAAAGTTCATCCATACCATAGATTAAAGCGTTCAATAGAAAATATGCAAAACCAAGAGGCTCAAGAAGCTCAAAATATATCTTTAATTGTTGCGGTAGACCAACATAATGCCATTGGTAAAGACAACCAATTGCTATGGCACTTACCCAACGACTTGAAGTTTTTTAAAAAAACAACATCTGGCCATAGCATTATTATGGGACGTAAAACATACGATTCTATAGGTAAACCTTTGCCTAATAGAAGAAATATCATCATTACCCGCCAAAAAGATTTACAAATTGATGGTGCCGAGCTGTACAGCAGCCTTGCCGAAGCTTTAATACAAACTAAAAACGAAAATGAAGTTTTTATCATCGGCGGAGCAGAAATTTACAAACAATCTTTAGGCCTGGCTCATAAGATTTATTTAACGCTGGTACATCATGTTTTTGAGGCAGACACTTATCTAACCGACTTAAAATTAGAAGATTGGAACATCCTAAGCAGAGAGGATTTTAGTAAGGATGAGAAGCATGCTTATGATTATTCTTTCTTGATACTGCAAAAGCCTTGATACATATATGAATAAATTAATTTTAGAAATTTTATAATTTAAAAATTTAATTAGCTTTGCCGTCTTATATAGAAGAGAAGTACTAATAATCAATTAAAAACAAAATGCAAAACAAAGGAGTAATTAAGTTTGCAGCAGTTATTTTAACATTACTGAGTTTGTATGCCCTTTCTTTTACATTTTTTGCCAACAAGGTAGAAAGTGATGCTAAAGAGTATGCAAAAGGCGATCCTGAAAAAGAAAGAATCTATTTAGATTCTATGTCTTCACAACCTGTTTACCCTCTACTTGGTCATACTTACCAGTATGTAAAAGAAAGAGAAATACAGTTAGGTTTAGACTTAAAAGGTGGTATGAACGTAACCATGGAGATAGATTTATCTGCATTGATTAGAAGTTTAGCCAACAATCCGGATGACGCCAATTTCAATCAGGCATTAAAAAATGCTCAAAACAGATTAAAAACAAGTCAGGAAAGTTTAGTAACGCTTTTCGTACAAGAGTATGAAAAATTAAGCCCTAGTGGTAAGCTAGCAACTTTTTATTCGACAAAAGAAAATGCTGCCGAGCTCAAGTTAGATGCTACCAACGCTCAAGTAAAAACTTTCTTAGATAAACAAGCAAACTCTGCGGTTGAAAGATCTTTCAACATCTTAAGAACTCGTATAGATAAATTTGGCGTAACACAACCCAATATCCAATTACAAGAAGGTTCTAACAGAATTTTGGTTGAGCTACCTGGTGTAACAGATAAAGAACGTGTTCGTAAACTATTACAAGGTTCTGCTAAATTAGAGTTCTACGAAACTTTTGAAAACCAAGAGATTTTCCCTCTTATTCAAAATATCAACAATATTTTAGCTGCTAAACAACCTAAAGAGGAAGCAAAACCAGCTATAAAAAGTGCTGATAGCCTTGCAAAAGCTGGTGACAAACCTGCTTTATTAAGTGCTAAAAAAGATACGGTAGCAAAAGACTCTGCTGCGGCAAGTGCTGCATTAGCTAAGTCTAACCCTTTATTTGCTTTATTGGCTCCAGCAACTTTCCAAGGTGCTAACGGCCAACAAGGTTTAAGACCAGGTGCTGTAGTAGGTTATGCCAACCAAAGAGATACAGCTAAAATCAACGCTATTTTTGCTGAGCAAGATATTAAAGCTGTTATCCCGCCTAACGTAAAGTTAATGTGGGGTGTAAAAGCTATCTCAGAAACTGATAAGGTTTTTGAATTATATGCCATTAAAGCTACCGGCTTAAACGGAGAACCAGCTTTAGAAGGTGACGTTATCTCTAACGCTCGTGACGATTTCGACCAAAAAGGAAATCCTGAGGTAGTGATGGTAATGAACTCAGAAGGTGCTCGTGAGTGGAAAAGAATTACAGCTGCTGCTGCAGGTTCTGCACAAAGCGAAGAGGATAATAAATCTATTGCTATTGTTTTAGATGGCATGGTTTATACCGCTCCAAGAGTATCAGGAGAAATCCCTAATGGTATCTCTTCTATATCAGGAAACTTTACACCAGAAGAAACAAAAGATTTAGCTAACGTATTAAAAGCTGGTAAATTACCTGCTCCTGCTAAAATTGTTGGAGAATACGTTGTAGGTCCTACCCTAGGTAAAGAGTCTATTGATAAAGGTTTAGCTTCTTCTGTAGCAGGTTTATTAGTGGTATTGTTATTCATGCTGTTCTATTATAACAGAGCAGGTTGGATTGCAAATCTTGCCCTACTAGCTAACTTATTCTTCTTAATTGGTGTAATGGCATCTTTAGGTGCTGTATGGACTTTACCTGGTATTGCAGGTTTGGTACTTACCATAGGTATGGCGGTAGATGCTAACGTATTGATTTATGAAAGAATTAAAGAAGAGTTAGAATCTGGAAAATCTTTAAGATTGGCTGTTGCCGATGGTTTCTCTAACTCTTACTCGGCTATCTTAGACTCTAACATCACAACCTTAATAACAGGTGTTATTTTAATGGTGATGGGTTCTGGACCAATTTTAGGTTTCGCAACTACTTTAGTAATTGGTATTATCTGTTCTTTATTTACAGCTATATTTATCAGTAGATTGGTATTAGACCAAAAAGTTGATAAAGGCCAGAACGTACCTTTCTCTACTTCTTTCACCAAAAAATTATTCAAAGGCTCTACTTTTGATTTCGTAAAAGAACGTAAGAAATTCTATATCATCTCTTCTATCATCATTATTGCGGGTATCATTTCTATCTTCACTAGAGGTTTCAGTTTAGGTGTAGATTTCCAAGGTGGTAGAACTTATGTAATCGAATTCCAAAAAGAGATAAGCACTTTAGAGGTAAGAAACGTTTTAACCGATGCATTTGAAAACGATGCTCCAGAGGTGAAAAGCTATGGTAATGGTGTAAGAGTAACTACAGATTATCTTATTACTGATGAAGGTGCCGATACGGAAAAAATTGTTGAGAATAAACTTAATGAAGGTCTTAAAAAGTTAAACGCTCCTTACGAAATTAAGGATGCTCAGAAAGTAGGACCAACAGTAGCTAATGACATTAAAACATCCGCTATTTACGCTGTATTATTATCTATTTTCGCTATCTTCATTTATATCTTCATCCGTTTTAGAAAAATAGAATTTGGTATAGCTTCTATTATTGCCTTAGCGCATGACGTTTTAATAGTATTAGCTTTCTTCTCCTTACTAAACGGTTTTGTACCATTCTCTTTAGATATCGATCAATCATTTATCGCGGCTATTTTAACTGTAATGGGTTATTCTATCAACGATACGGTTGTTATCTTCGATAGGGTAAGAGAGTACTTAAACGATAATAGAAACAAAAACGAAACCATGGGAACCATCATTAACAACGCCCTTAATAGCACATTAAGTAGAACGGTTGTTACGGGTCTGTCTACCATATTTGTATTGATTATCCTATTCATCTTTGGTGGCGAGATTTTAAGAGGCTTCTCTTTCGCTATGTTAATTGGTGTAATTGTAGGTACTTACTCTTCATTATTTGTGGCAACACCAGTAGTTGTTGAGTTTATGAGAAATAAAGGAGAAGAAAAGAAATAATCTTCTTTTAAACCCATATGAAAAGGCTTTCCATTTAAATCGGAAAGCCTTTTTTGTTGAGCTATTAGCTCCCCCCCAGCCTCTAATAATTGTCTATCCAAAATCATTTAGCCTATTAATCTCTACTAAAATAGTATAGTTTAAAATAATTCCTATATATTTGTTGTACTAATTATTGTTATGACAAAAGAATCTTTTAATACCTACTCTTACCTCTTAGACCGTACGAATAGAAGAATTAAACAGTTCGCACAAAAAAGGTTTAAAGAAGAAAGCTTTGATATTACGGTAGACCAATGGCTGGTTTTAAAATCATTAAATGAAGAAAATGACCAAAACCAAAGCGAGTTGGCCGAGCAGATTGGGAAAGACCATCCTACCCTAACCCGTATTATTGATTTACTGTGTAAAAAAGAATTGATTGAACGAAGACAATTAGCCAGCGATAGACGTTGTTTTACAATACATCTTACAGAAAAAGGAAAACAAAAAATGGAAGAATGGGCTCCTAAAGTTGCGGAAATAAGAATGAAAGCCTGGGAGAACCTCACCGAAAAAGATTACGAAGACTTAAAAAGAATTTTAAATACCATCTATCAATCTCTAGAAATATGAACACACAAATTAGTACAGACATTTGCATTATAGGCGCAGGTCCGGTTGGCTTATTTGCCGTTTTTGAAGCAGGTTTACTTAAAATGCGTTGCCACTTGGTTGATGTTTTACCACAAGTAGGCGGACAGTTATCAGAAATATATCCTCAAAAACCTATTTACGATATCCCGGGTTATCCAGAAATTAAAGCTCAGGAGCTAGTAGATAATTTGATGGAACAGATTAAACCATTTGACCCGGGCTTTACCTTAGGAGAAAGAGTTGAACGCTTAACTAAGCAAGAAGACGGCAGCTACCAGGTGATGACCAGTGATAAGACAAGTATCCACTGTAAAGTAGTGGTTATTGCGGGCGGCTTAGGTTGTTTTGAACCTCGTAAACCAGATATAGAAAATCTTCAATTGTTTGAAGGTAAAGGTGTAAGCTATATGGTGAAAGATCCAGAGCTTTATCGTGATAGAAAAGTGGTACTAGCTGGTGGCGGCGACTCTGCTTTAGACTGGACTATTTTTCTGGCTAATATTGCACAAGAAGTTACTTTAGTACACCGTGGTGATACTTTTAGAGGTGCACCAGACTCGGCAGAAAAAGTATTTAAGCTTGCCGAAATGGGAAAAATCAACCTGGTTCTTTCTGCTCACCTTAACAAAATTAATGGCGATACGCATTTAGAAAAAGTGCATCTGCTTAGCAAAACTAAAGAAGAAAAAATATTGGATGCAGATTATCTCATCCCCTTATTTGGCTTAAGCCCAAAACTTGGCCCGATTGGTGAATGGGGTTTAAATATTGAAAAATCGGCTATTGCAGTAAATACAGAAGACTATTCTACCAACGTAGAAAGAATTTATGCCATTGGCGATATCAACACCTATCCGGGTAAACTAAAACTCATTTTAAGTGGTTTCCATGAGGCAGCTTTAATGTGCCAGAGCGCTTTTAAATATGTTTATCCCGATCAAAAATTATCTTTTAAATATACTACCGTTTATGGTGTAAATACTTTTTAAATATGATAAAGCTAACAGTTGTAGATAGAGACGATACAGAGCAAGAGATTGAAATTCCTACGGATATTAACCTCAACTTAATGGAAGTTTTAAAAGCTTCTGAATATAATATATTAGCCACTTGCGGAGGCATGGCCTTATGCGCCACTTGCCATGTACAGGTTTTAGAAGGCTTAGAACAATTGACAGATGCCCAAGATGCCGAACTAGATATGCTAGACACCCTCCCAGATGCAGGTACTGATAGCAGATTGGCATGTCAGTTGAAGGTTAATGAACAATTGAATGGCATCAAAGTAAAAATTAGAGGCGAAGAAGCTTAATAATCACGATATGAAAAGCGATAAAAAATTCCCAAAAGTCATCATCATTGGTGGTGGATTTGGAGGTATCCAACTGGCTAAAAAGCTCAGACATGCAGAAGTAAACATCTTGATGCTAGATAGGCATAACTACCATACCTTCCAACCTTTACTCTATCAGGTTGCTACAGGTGGTTTAGAGCCAGATTCTATTGCTTTCCCTATCCGTAAAGTATTTCGCGAACAAAAAAACTTAGCCTTTAGGGTGGCAAATGTTACAGCTATCCATACAGAAAATAATACCATTAGTACCAGTATTGGTGATTTTGATTATGATTACTTGGTTTTAGCAACGGGGTCTGAGACTAACTTTTTCGGGCAGAAAGAGATAGAGCATTATGCCATGCCGATGAAAACCGTTCCCGAAGCTTTAAACTTACGTTCTTTAATTCTACAGAACTTAGAGGAAGCACTTATTGAGGAAGACCCCATCAGGAGAGATGCGCTTCTAAATTTTGTAGTAGTAGGTGGCGGCCCTACAGGCGTAGAAACTGCAGGTGCACTAGCTGAACTTAAAAACCACGTACTTCCGGCTGATTATCCAGAACTGGATATACAAAGGATGCGTATTTTCTTGATAGAGAATTCTGAACGTGTTTTAACACCTTTTTCTGAACAAGCTTCTTACAAAGCACAAGAGTTTTTAGAAAATATGGGCGTTACCGTGATGCTTCAAAAACTAGTTGCTGCTTATGATGGCGATAGAGTAGTTTTAAAAGATGGTGAAATTTTACCTACCAAAGCAGTTATCTGGAGCGCTGGTGTTAAAGGTGCTACCATTCCGGGATTGGATAAAGCACAAATTGTTAGAGGTGGCCGTATTAAAACACAGCCCGATAATTTGATTGTTGGCTACAACAATATCTTCGCTATTGGAGATTTAGCTGCTATAGAAAGTCCTGAATATCCATATGGTCACCCCGGTGTGGCTCAGGTAGCTATACAGCAAGGGCAGCAATTGGCTAAAAACTTAGTTAGAATCATCAATAACCAACCTACCCAAGCTTTTGATTATTATGACAAAGGTGCTATGGCTACCATTGGTAGAAATAAAGCCGTAGTAGATTTAAAATACTGGAAGTTCCAAGGCTTTTTTGCTTGGTTAACCTGGATGTTTATTCACCTCCTTTTCCTGGTAGGTTTTAGAAATAAAATGGTTACCCTGATGAATTGGATTGTAAACTATTTCAGTTACGACAGAGGGACACGTTTGATTATCAGGAAGTTTGATAGAGATTTAATGAAAGAAGAAGCAGAGGCTATTTAAAATTTCATATTAAATGATTACCTTTAAGCACTGTCAAGAATCATTACAACTACAGAAAAATAAGAAAAGCCCTGCATGCATTTGCGGGGCTTTTGATTTTTCTATCTTCTCGATACTTTAATTAAGACTTCGGTTTATCACGTTTTTGAGGATAGTTCCCCTTGCTTTTAAATTGCTTATAGCTTTGTTTAGGCTTGCTCATGACTGAGGCCTCTTCTGTTTTACTAGATTGGGCCACCATCTGCATGATCTCTGCCAATTCTTCTTTGGTTAAATTACGCCATTTACCTAAAGGGATATTCTGTAAAGAAACATTCATAATCCTGACACGCTTTAAACGGGTAACTTCATAGTCCAAATACTCACACATCCTTCTAATTTGCCTATTTAAACCTTGTGTCAACACAATTTTGAAGATAAAATCGCTCTCCTTTTTAATCACACATTTATTGGTGATGGTACCCAAAACAGGTACTCCGGCAGCCATTTTTCGTAAAAAATCTGTCGTGATAGGCTTATTCACTGTAACCACATATTCTTTTTCGTGGTTATTACCAGCTCTTAAAATCTTGTTCACAATATTCCCATCGCTGGTTAAGAAAATCAAACCTTCAGAGGGTTTATCTAACCTCCCGACAGGAAAAATTCTTTTAGGATGGTTGATATAATCAATGATATTGCCTTCTACATTTCTTTCTGTGGTACAAGTAATGCCTCGGGGTTTATTAAAAGCGATATATATATCTTGCTCAGGACTTTTAAACTTTATCCTTCTACCATCTACCCTTACATCATCTTCATGATTTACACGATCTCCTAAAACACCAGTTTTACCGTTTATCGTTACCCTACCCTCTTCTATTAGCCTATCGGCCTCTCGCCTAGAGCAAAAACCTGTATCGCTGATAGCTTTATTTAAACGTAAATCGTTTGCGTTACTCATTATCCTAAAATCTGAAGAGCAAAAGTATTAAAATTAACGTTTAATATTAAGGAGTATTCTTTTAGGCCACTAACACACCCCCTACAAATAAAAACCAGCCCTTAAAGCTATTCTTTGATAATTATTTTGAAGATTGATATTTTGTTGAACGGTACCATAGCGTTGATCGCGGTAGCCAATACTAATCATCACGCCAGCATTATTACTTAAGCCAATTTTTAATCCAAGACCTGCTGCAAAAACAGTCCCACCTTCATAAGAAATACCGGTTATGGTATTTTTAGTTCCGTTAAAGCCGTAACCAAAATCAGTAAAGTAAAAGGGTACAAATTGCTTACCTGCTCTAAAATCTCCACGTAAGGTACCTATCACCGGGAAAAAAGTTTGTGTCGCATATAAATCTATCCCGGCACCAACACCTGCAAATAAAAACTGATTAAACTTATAGCCATTAATAGTCTGAAAAGAAAATGCAGAGGTATTCACATTAAGTTCGCCGGTATTTTGTGAAGCTAGCGGACCAAGCTCGGTAAAATGTCCAAATCCTTTTTGCTTGATATTAAAAACTGGAGGAATTTCCTCTTCTCTAATTTCTTTAATTTCATTGGATTTAAATACGTATAAATTCCTATCTACAGATTGTATACTTATTTTATCCTGTTCTTTATTAATGATTTTACCTCGAATAACCCATCCGTTAAGCAAATAAATAACATCTTCTTTTTTTTGAGCAAAGCTTTGTAAGCCAAATAAAACAATAAAAATGATAGCGAGTAGTTGAATCTTCATGATAAAAATAAGGGTAAATAATTAGTTTCCTGCCCAGGTTTTAAATGCAGCCACTCTTTCTCTACTCACTATAAAATCATTTACTGCATTACCGCTGTTTAGGCTAAGTTTTAATCGTCTATTGGTATACAATTTAATATCCTTAATAGCATCAATTCTGGCAATAACCTGCCTATTAAGTCTAAAAAACTCCTTTTCGTTTAAGTGCTCCATCAAGCTATCTAAAGTATAATCTATCGGGAAAGCTTTTCCATCTGTAGTATAAAGGTAAACTGATTTATCATCAGACAGAAAATAGGCTACATCGCTTACATCAACAAAAAACATTTTATTACCAATCTTAATTAGAAAGCGGTTTTTATACTTTGATGCTGGAATATCTAATAAATTTTGTTGCGCAGTTAGGGTAGCGTTTGTATAGGTTTCTAGCTTAGTAAGCGCTTGCTTAAGGCTTTTAAGAGTTACTGGTTTTAATAAATAGTCTATACTAAATAGTTCAAAAGCTTTTAAAGCATAGTTTTCATAAGCTGTTGTAAATATCACAGGGCAGGTAATTTCAACATCGTGGCTAATGCTAAAACTTAAACCATCAGATAATTGAATATCCATAAAAATACAATTAGGCATAGGGTTGCTTCTAAGCCATAAAACTGCACTTTCTACACTATCACAAGTTTCGGTTTTTTCTGTTTGAGGATAATGTTGAAGTATTAAATGACCTAATCTTTCTGCTGCAAGTGGCTCATCTTCAATGATTAAAAACTTCATAGTTTTCTACTTTTAAAACAGGTAAAGTTATTTCAAAATAATCATCTTGGTTTTTCACGGTAATTTCTTTTCCACAGATTATTTTATACTGTTGATTGATGCTTTTTAAACCTATCTGACTAGATTTTTCTAGTGTTTGCTTAGGCTGATGATTGTTTCGCACCATCAAAGTATTACTGTTTATAACAATATCTATTGAAAGTGGTTTTGATGAAGATGCAATATTATGTTTGATAGCGTTTTCTATTAAAATTTGAAGGGTTGCTGGTACAATAAAAGTGTTTTCTAGGTGGTGCTCATCAAAAGAAATATTAAACTTAATAGCTTCTGCAAAGCGCTTTTTTAATAAGAAGATGTACAAATCCATCACTTTAAGTTCGTCCTTTAAGCTAACCAACTCTTGTTCTTGATTTTTTAAGATATAACGGTAAACTTCAGAAAAACTCTCTATAAACTGATTGGCTTCTTCGCTTTTATTCATGATAAGAGAGGCCAATACATTAAGATTGTTGAATAAAAAATGAGGATTAATTTGGGTTTTAATTTGCTGTAGCTGAGCCTGAATTTGTGCTCTTTTTAACTCCTCTGCTTCTAATTGTTTTTCTCTTAATTGCTTAAAGAAATATACGATGGAGTTGATACAGTGTAAGAATAAATTGATTCTGAAAGCTAGTAAAAAGGTTAGTTTAATCTCTGTTTGGATTTCTGAAAGCTGATAACCCGAATACCAAATACCAGCTATAGCAATAACTACAATGGCGGCAATAAAAGTAAGTGGTAAACTGCTTAGGAATAAAAGAGCCAAAAATTTAACAGCCGATGGCGTTCTGTAATAGCGTCTTAAAACTTGCTCTGCCAGCCTACTTAATCCCAAACAAAAAATACAATAAGTATAAAAGAAAGTATTAAGGCTTCTGATGAAGCCTTAACTTGATAATGATTGAAAAAGTCTGTAAAATAGGTATTGATGTAAGAATAAATCCCTAAAGCTACGATGATTATATACCTATATTTTAAACCAAACATATTAGAAAATTTCTTACATCAATACTATGAATTTTTATTGATTAATTTATTTATGGTAACAGTACTTGATCTATGACATGTACCACACCATTGGTTGTAATAACATCTGCAGCTATGATGTTAGATGCGGAAGTATTAGCTCTACCTCTAACTTTAGCTCCACCTGATAAAGTTATGGTAACTGTACCGCCATTTAGTGTAGCTGGTGTTGCGCCTTCTGTTAAATCTGATGATAAAACTCTGGCACTGATAACATGGTAAGTTAAAATACTGGTTAAAGTTGCCGGACTAGCCGCTTGAATAGCTGCTGTAGTTGCAAAACCTGCATTGATAAAAGCTTGGTTGGTTGGGGCAAATACAGTTAAAGGACCCGCGGCAGATAATGCTGCAGCTACATTGGTAGTGCCCTCGCTAGCTCTTAATACTGCTGCAACCAAATAACTTAAATTAGCATTACCTTGTGCTGCTTGTACAATATTACCAACGGCTGGCATTAAAACTTTGTTAATTACATGGATAACGCCATTTGAAGCTTGTACATCTGCTTGTGTTACTTGAGCACCATTTACAAAAACACCTCTTTGGTCTTTAGTTACAAATATATTTGTTTGTGCTAAAGTTTGTACCGGTGTATTAGATGCTGTTTGAATCTGAGACGATAGGATGCGGCTACCAACCACATGATAAGTTAAAATAGAAACTAAAGTCTCTTTTGACAAAGCAGAAACTGCCGCTTCATTTGCAAAACCTGCTGCTATAAAAGCTTGGTTGGTTGGCGCAAATACAGTAAGTGGGCCTGCACCGCTTAATGCACCTACTAAATCTGCTTTAATTACTGCAGCTTCTAAGAAACTAAACTCTGGGTTGTTTACCACCAACTGTACAATGTTGTTTTGTGGTTGTACTGGTTCATCGTCTTTTTTACATCCTGTAAAAGAAACTGTTACTAGAATTAGGCTTGTGATGATGCCTAATTTCATCCATTTTTTTGTTGCTGTGCTTCTCATAATTTTTCGTTTTATGTTATGTTCAAATAACTTTAAAGACGAAAATTAGATTTGCTTAACCTACTGAAGCAGCCATTTTATTGGATGAATTGTACCTAATGGAAACTTAAACGTTTTTAAAAATTCCCCTCAGATGAGCAATTTTCATCTGAGGCGAGAAATTATATGGCTTTTAGCCAAGCTTCAGCCATGAGTTTTGCACCAGCCAAAGAAGGATGCACACCATCATAAGTCCAGTAAACACCCGGAGCAGATTTCTGCGCTTCATCAAAAACCTTTTGATAAGGAATAAATACCGCTTGAAACTCGTCTGCTATTTCTTTAGCTGCTTTTCTATATTCATCAAAAGCCGGATACCAAGATTCATCAACAGCTTTAATACCTTTAACAGCAAAAGGTTCGCCTATAATAAACTTAATGTTGGGCAAACTAGCTTTGGTTTTAGTCAATAAAGCCCTAAAGTCTTTCTTATAGGTTTCTATAGTACCATCATATTTACCATTGTGTTTATGCCAATAATCATTAACACCAATTAAAATACTTAAAACCTGAGGCTTCAGCTCTAAGCAATCTTTTTCCCATCTTTCTGCCAATTGGTAAACTTTGTTTCCACTAATGCCTTTATTATAAATCTTAAGCTCTTTATCAGGATGTTTTAGAAGCATTTCTGCTGCTGCTTGTACGGCATAACCTCCACCTAAGCTATTAGGGGTGTTAAAATTTAAATCATCTTTTTTTCTTCCAGCATCTGTAATAGAATCTCCTTGAAAAAGGATAACATCACCTTTTTGGAGTTTTATGCCTGCTGCTTTAGGCATAGCAGCCTGTACAATTTCAGGTATGCTTAAAGCTAAAACACCTGCCATAGAGGTGCCTTTTAAAAATGCTCTTCTTTTTATCATGAGGTTTATCATTATTTATTTAAAACCATTTTATAATGCTGTATACCAGCTTCTTCAAAAATATCGCCTACCGCTTGAAAGTTAAATTTCTGATATAAACCCATAGCGGTTATTTGTGCATGTAAATAAACATACTCAGCATCTTTGGGTAAATCTGCCAAAACTGTTTTAAGCATAGCCTGCGCTACTCCTTTACCTCTACAAGATTTTAATACAGCAAAACGCTCTAGCTTATAACCTTTATCTGTTTTGCGCCATCTGCAAGCGCCTGCTGGCTCTGCATTTAATAAAGCTAAAAAATGATGAGAGATATCTTCATTTTCCCATTCTAGCTCTGGCGGACAATTTTGTTCTACCACAAAAACTTCTTTTCTGATAGCAAAAACCTTTTCAAGCTCTTCTTGCGCTATTACCTTTTTAACTTCTATCATACCTTAAACTTATTTTATTTTGGCATTTTTACCAAATAAAAAAGGGTAGAATTTCTCCTACCCTCTCCTCTCAATTATTTTTATTAAAGTTTTGAATTTGCATCTATGCAATTTAAATCTTCAAATGCTGCGGTTAAGCGCTTCACAAATTGATCTTCACCTTTTCTTAACCAAACTCTTGGGTCGTAATATTTTTGTTTGGAGAATCATCACCTTCAGGGTTACCAATTTGGCCTTGTAAATAACCTTCTTTTCCTTTATAGTAGTTTAAAATACCTTCCCAGAATGCCCATTGCATATCTGTATCGATATTCATTTTAATAGCTCCATAAGAAATAGCTTCTCTAATTTCTTCTTGTGAAGAACCAGAACCACCATGGAATACAAAGTTGATAGGTTTCTCAGCAGCTAAGCTAAATTTCTGTTTTACATACTCTTGTGAGTTGTGTAAAATTACAGGCTGTAGTTTTACGTTTCCTGGCTTGTAAACACCATGTACGTTACCAAAAGCTGCTGCAACAGTAAATCTGTGACTTATTTTACTTAATTCTTCATAAGCATAAGAAACTTCTTCTGGTTGGGTATATAGTTTTGATGAATCAACATCAGAATTATCAACACCATCTTCTTCACCACCTGTTACACCTAACTCTATTTCTAAAGTCATACCCATTTTGCTCATACGCTCTAAATAGGTTTTGCAAATTTCAATATTCTCTTCAATAGACTCTTCAGATAAATCTATCATGTGCGAAGAAAATAATGGTTTGCCATGCTGTGCGTAAAATTTCTCTCCAGCATCTAACAATCCATCTAACCAAGGCAATAATTTCTTAGCGCAATGGTCTGTATGCAAAATAACGGCAACACCGTAATGTTCTGCCAATAAATGCACATGCTGTGCAGCAGAAACACCACCTAAAATGCATGCTTGTAATTTATCATTATCAAGAGATTTACCTGCATAAAATTGCGCCCCTCCGTTAGATAGTTGCACAATAACTGGCGAATTAACAGCTTTAGCTGTTTCCATTACAGCGTTAATAGAATTGGTACCAATTACATTAACGGCAGGTAAAGCAAACTGATGTTTTTTTGCGGCTTCAAATAATTCTTGAACTTGCTCTCCGGTAATTACCCCTTTAAAATCTTTTAAACTCATTTCTATTTCAATTTTTCTAAGACTCGAAGTTAAAAAAATTTATTAAACCGGCTGAATAGTTATTGAAAATAAGCCTTTTGTAAATTCTACACCTACTAAAAAACATTAAGGGTTAAGTATTCATCAATTTTTTGTTTATTTGCATTCTCACTTTTTTAAAAGAATGGCTTGGTTTAAAAGAAGTACAAAAGGAATATTTACCTCAACAGAGGATAAAAAAGAAGCACCAGACGGCGTATGGAACAAGTGTCCTAATTGTAAAAAAGCACTCCATTACTCTGAACAGGTTGAGCATAAATACGTTTGTCAGTATTGCGATTATCATTTAAGAGTAGGTTCTAAAGAGTATTTTGAAATTTTCTTTGATGATAATGCTTTCGCAGAGCTATTTGGTAATTTAACCTCTGGCGATCCGCTTAATTTTACAGATACGAAATCATATAAAAATAGATTAGTTGAAAGTTATAAGAAAACAGGATTAAAAGACGCAATAAGAGCTGCCCATGGTAAAATAGACGGACAAGATTTAGTGATTGCTTGTATGGATTTCAGCTTTATTGGAGGCTCTATGGGTTCTGTAGTAGGAGAAAAAATTGCAAGATCTATAGATTATTGTATCGAGCACAAAATCCCTTTCCTGATGATTTCTAAATCTGGCGGAGCAAGGATGATGGAAGCTGCATTCTCTTTAATGCAAATGGCTAAAACATCAGCAAAACTAGCTTTATTAAGCAAAGCAAAAATCCCTTATATTTCTTTATTAACAGACCCTACAACAGGTGGTGTTACTGCTTCTTATGCGATGCTTGGCGATATTAATATTGCAGAACCAGGCGCTTTAATTGGCTTTGCAGGCCCAAGGGTTATCAAAGAAACTATCAAAAAAGACTTACCAAAAGGTTTCCAAACATCTGAATTTGTTTTAGAGCATGGTTTCCTTGATTTTATTGTGGATAGAAGAGAAATCAAAAATAAGCTCTCTACTTTCATCAGAATCATGAATAACTAAACAAAAAGAGCCGATTTTAAATCGGCTCTTTTTGTTTTATAACTCTTGGTAAGCTGCACTTATACCTCTTTCTATGCCCTGCCCTTGCCACTCTTCTGCCCCCGGTATAACTTTAACTTTTGAGATTTCGGCTAAGCTTTTACCTGCTTTTTTCTCTTTAGAAACATATTCTAAAAGCTTTTCTAAATAATTCTGATAGGCTTTAATATCTTCTTGTGTTCCAATAATCTTTTGTGGGTCTAAAGCATGACCAAAAATATATTGCGTTTTTGAATCAAAGGTATCCATCGCTTTATCCAAAACCTTAATCCAATTTTGGATATCTGCTCCTGCTGTTTTATCGATATAAGGAAATCTTCTATTAAAAACTAAATCTCCGGTATGCACTGTGTTTTGATTTTCAAAATGCACAAATGAATCTCCATTGGTATGCCCAGCTCCAAAATAATGGAGCTTGATATTTTCCTTATCTAATTTATAATTCCACGTGGTTTGAAAAGTTTTATCCGGAGCTAAAATCACGCTTTCTTTACCTACTTTTTTGGCTTCTTCTGATACTCTAATTTGGTTTTTAGCAGAGTTTTCATGTGCCACCACATGTTTCACTAATCCTTTAAAAGCGATATTACCGCTGCTATGGTCGGCATGATGGTGTGTATTAATCAATAATTGAAAAGGAGTTTCATCATATCTTTTCCTCAACTCATCAATTAAATGTTGGGCCGGATTTGGAAACTGAGAGTCGACCACTGCTATTCCACTCTTGGATTTTAAAAATGCAATAGTGCCCCCTTGCTCTGTAAAAATGCCTAAGTTATCGCTCAACATCCTGATTTGATAATCAGCCATACCGAACCAAGAAGCCCAGGATTTTCCTGGTATTTGAGAAGCTGCAACTGCCAAAGCAGCGCTTTTAATAAAACCTCTTCTTTTCATACGTTTAATAGTTTACAAGCATACTACAGTTAAGCAAGATAAAATGTTCTAAAAAAAAGAGCCTGCTTTTGGCAGACTCTCCTTTATTTTAAAACGTTCCGGGTTCTTTATCAGGCCCAATATGTCCTTTATGCGCTCTTGATTTATTTGCTGGCGATACTGTAAAAGTATCTTTAGCATCTATAACAGGGTCTGGATTATTATCTTTTATACCCTCATGCCCTTCTCTTAACAACTCTTCTTTTAGCTTTAGCTCTTTTTCTTTAAGCTCGTTTAGCTTTTCTACTTTACTTTCCATAACATCATGTTTTAAATAAAAGATTTATGCATGATGTTTAAAACAAATAGCTTGCCAGTAGACTTACAGTTTATATACTTCTTTAACCTTTTCTACCACATAATCAATCTCTTCTTTGGTATTAAGTTTAGAAAAGGAGAACCTTACTGATGGTCGGTTAGCATCTGCACCAATAGCTGTAAGCACATGCGAGCCAATATCCGTTCCTGATGAACATGCACTACCACCCGATGCAGAAATACCATTGATATCTAAATTAAATAAGAGCATATCTGCCATATCCATCTCCGGAAAACAAACACTTAAAACGGTATATAAACTTTTATCAGCAGCTGTTTCTCCATTAAAATGGATATTTGGGATAGCTGCTTTTAACTGTTCCATCATATATGTTTTGAGCGATTGTATATGCTCTCGATGATCTTGCATATGCTCATGAGCGATAGAAAGCGCTTTAGACAAACCTGCTATGCCATAAACATTTTCTGTTCCGCCACGCATATTACGCTCTTGCGAACCACCATAAATCATAGGGTTTATTTTGATAGATGGATGAACATATAAAAAACCTACACCTTTGGGGCCGTGTAACTTATGGGCAGAACAGACAACAAAATGTGCCTTTAGCTTACTTACATCAAAAGGGTAATGCCCCATGGTTTGCACTGTATCACAATGAAAAATAGCGCCATATTGCTCGCAAAGTTCTCCTACGCTTTCAATATCGGTAATGGTGGCAATCTCATTATTAGCATGCATTAAAGACACTAAAGATCTATCAGCTTTGCTTAATAACTCCTCTAAATGGGTAAAATCTATATTTCCCTTGCTATCAATATCCACATAGCTAAGGGTTATTTTACCTGTTTTCTCGAGCATTTCTAAAGTATGCCCAACAGCATGATGCTCTATTTTTGAAGTGATGGCGTGAGTAATTCCTAAATCTTGGATAGCAGAACGTATAGCTGTATTATCTGCCTCTGTACCTCCGGAAGTAAAAAATATATTTGCCGGGGCTGTATGAAGCAAGTTGGCAACGTTTTTCCTTGCCTTCTCCACAATAGTTCTTACCTCCCTACCATGCGCATGTATAGAAGACGGGTTGCCATAACTTTGCTCCATCACTTCTACCATAGCCTTCATCACCTCCTTATCAAGCGGCGTAGTTGCAGCATTATCTAAATATACACAGGTCATTTTTTTATTGAGTGATTACTTATTTATTGATTGAGTGATTTTTGATTGAGTGAATATTTATTGAATGATTGAGTGATTTTTGATTGAATGAATATTTATTGAATGATAAATAATTTCTTATTATTTACTGATACTGTTTTTCTTGCTGAAGCAACTACTTTTAAGATTTCATTTGCTTCCTTTAAAAGTCGTTCTACGTGTAAAATTTTTAAAATTTGACTTTCAACCAAAACTTCTAACCAAAATGCACTTTCATCAGCCTCTTCTACTACAATTGATAATTTAGAATAAAATTCTGCTTTTGACCTTGCTCTACAAGCTGCTTTATAATTTGCACCAACTGAAGATGAAGACCTTAATAACTGCTTACCTATTATTTTAGCTTCTTCTGTTTTAGGAAGCAACCTGAAAAGTGCAATATTGTCTATTACGAATTGCTTGGTTCTAGACTTAAAAACATCTGCAAATTCAGATTTACTTATTCTTTCCATTTATTAATTCTAATCAGTTAATCACTATACAAAATCAGTTATTCTATTGTTAAAAAATGAATCAATATTACTTCAATATCTAATCTATCATTCTATCATTCAAAAATCAATCAATATTACTTCAATATCTAATCTATCATTCTATCATTCAAAAATCAATCAATATTACTTCAATATCTAATCTATCATTCTATCATTCAAAAATCAATCAATATTATTTCAATATCTCCTTAATATCTGCAATAATCTTATTAGCTAGGTTATCTGCAACAGTTTCAGAATCTCCTTCAGAATAAATCCTGATGATAGGCTCTGTATTAGACCTGCGTAGGTGTACCCATTGTTTATCAAATTCTATTTTTAAACCATCTATAGTAGAATAAGGCTGGTTTTTATATTTTTCTTCAACTTGCTTTAACAAGTTATCGATATCCATTTCTGGTGTAAGCGTGATTTTATTTTTTGAAATAAAGTAAGATGGATAGCTTTTCCTTAACAAAGAAATAGACTTACCATATTTAGCTAAATGCGTTAAAAACAAAGCAATTCCAACTAAAGCATCTCTTCCGTAATGTAATTCTGGATATATAATTCCACCATTTCCTTCACCACCAATTACAGCGTTTTCTGCTTTCATCAGGTTAACAACATTTACTTCACCTACCGCAGAAGCTTTGTAAATACCACCGGCAGCTTCCGTAACGTCTTTTAGCGCTCTGGTAGAAGACAAATTAGAAACCGTATTACCTGGATTATGTTTTAAGATATAATCAGCAACAGCTACCAAAGTATATTCCTCGCCAAACATAGAACCATCTTCACAAACAAAACAAAGTCTATCAACATCAGGGTCTACAACAATGCCTAAATCTGCTCTGTTTTGTACCACTACTTTAGAAATTTCGGTTAAGTTTTCTGGTAATGGCTCTGGATTATGAGGAAAATGCCCATCAGGTGTACAATAGAGTTCATAAACTGTTTCCACGCCTAAAGCTCTTAATAAAGCGGGTACATAAATACCTCCGCTAGAGTTTACAGCATCTACAGCTATTTTAAAATTAGCTTTTTTAATAGCTTCAACATCAACCAAAGGCAATGCTAAAATTTTATCGATATGTTTTTGAAGATAAGAATCATCAAATTTAACAGTACCTAAATCATTCACATCAGCAAAAGTTAAAGCATCGCTTTCTGCAATTTCTAAAACCTTTTTACCTTCATCATCATTGATAAATTCGCCTTTATGATTTAATAATTTTAAAGCGTTCCACTGTTTTGGGTTGTGGCTAGCAGTTAAGATAATACCTCCACCGGCTTGTTCATCGGGTACAGCAATTTCTACTGTAGGTGTGGTAGATAAACCTAAATCAACAACATCAATACCTAAACCTTGTAAAGTACCTACAACCAAGTTTCTCACCATTTCTCCCGAAATACGAGCGTCTCTTCCCACTACAATCTTCTTATTGCCACCTTGTTGTATTACCCAGCTACCAAAAGCGGCAGTAAATTTCACAACATCAAATGGGGTTAAAGCGTCTCCTGCTTTACCACCTATAGTACCTCTTATTCCTGAGATTGATTTTATTAAAGTCACGATCGTATATTTTGGGCAAAAATAAACATAAGCATTTGCAATTCTTAATATTGGGGATAAAAACAAATTGAAAGCTTAATTAGCTATATTTGCAACTCTTAAAATATTGTTATTTATGCCGAAAAAGTGGTTTCAGAATTGGTTTAACTCGCCTTTCTATCATATTCTTTACAAACAAAGAGACGATGAAGAGGCAGAACTTTTTATTGATAACCTTTGTACTTTGCTAAAGCCTGCCAAAGAATCAAGAATGCTAGACATTGCTTGTGGCAGAGGCCGACATGCCATTTACCTCAATAAAAAAGGATTTGACGTTAGCGGAATAGACCTTTCTATTGCCAATATAAAATACGCACACTCTTTTGAAAATAGCCGCTTGCACTTTTTAGTGCATGATATGCGCCACCTATTTTACATCAATTATTTTGATTTTGCCTTTAACCTGTTTACCAGCTTTGGGTATTTTGAGACAGAAAAAGAGCATATCAATGCGCTTAAAAGTTTCCGTAAATCGCTTAAAGCGGATGGCAAACTAGTTTTTGATTATATGAATAGTCAGAAAATCATCAATAAACTGGTTTTAAGAGAAATAAAAGATGTAGATGGTATAGAATTTCATATCAGCAGAATGGTTAAAGAGGGTAAGATTATCAAAACTATAGATTTTGAACATCATGCTAAACATTATTCTTTTAAAGAAGAAGTAAGAGATTTTAAACTAGCAGATTTTGAAAGGATGTTTAAACTAGCTGGCTTAGAAATATCTCATACCTTTGGCGATTATCAATTAAATGAGTTTGATATCAATCAATCTGATAGACTTATTTTTGTTTGTAAAAAAATATGATAGAACAGCTTATACAACTAGACCATCAGCTATTTTTCGCTATCAATAAGGGCTTAAGTAATCCAGTTTTTGATTTCCTGATGCCTATCTTGCGTAATAAATACACTTGGATTCCGCTTTATTTAGCTATTATATTTTTCGCTATCAAATGGTATAAAATAAAAGGTTTATATCTGGTTATTTTTTTAGCTATTAGCGTTTCTATAGCAGATTTTGGAAGTGCCAGTATCTTAAAACCTGCCTTTAAAAGAGTAAGGCCTTGCAATAATACAGCGCTTAAAGAACAGGTAATCAGTAGGGTTCCTTGTGGTTCTGGTTTAAGCTTCCCTTCCACTCATGCTACCGACCATTTCGCAATAGCTGTATTTCT
Organism: Pedobacter aquae; assembly: GCF_008195825.1. Taxonomy (NCBI): domain Bacteria; kingdom Pseudomonadati; phylum Bacteroidota; class Sphingobacteriia; order Sphingobacteriales; family Sphingobacteriaceae; genus Pedobacter; species Pedobacter aquae. Next base: position 652,996 of record NZ_CP043329.1, on the reverse strand, counting down.
TATCACCATATTTAGAAAACGCTGGAAAAACACTTTAATAACAGGTGTTATTTGGGCAGCTTCTATAGCTATTGCCCAAGTTTATGTTGGGGTACATTTCCCTGTAGATATTACTGTTGGTGCTTTATTAGGTTCTTTTATTGGCTTTGGTATAGCTAAATTATATCAAAAATATTTTGCTCTTTCTACGCAATCATGAATTATTTAATCCTCTTTATCCTTACAACCGGAGCAATCATAGGCGGTTTTTCTGTATTTTTTGTTAAAAAAGATCATCCGCAAAGGCTTAAACTTATTTTAGCTTTTAGTGGTGCTTATTTGTTTGCCATAACCGTTTTACACCTTTTACCTGATGTTTACCAAGGGAATAACCATGAAGTTGGCCTATTTATTTTAGGAGGTTTTATCTTACAAATACTATTAGAGCAATTTTCTGATGGTATTGAGCATGGCCATATCCATAAACACAGCCATCAGAAAAGCTTTCCTTGGGGAATTATGCTGAGTTTAAGTTTGCATGCTTTTTTAGAAGGAATGCCTATTGCAGCGGCTCATAATCAAGAATTGGTTTTAGGAATTGCAATTCACCATATACCGGCCGCTTTTGCACTAGGAAGTGTTTTATTAAGCAACCACATCAGCAAGAAAACAACCTCTATTTTATTGATTGTTTTCGCCTTAATGTCGCCTTTTGGCTATTTATTTAGCTTTTCTCTTAAAAATGGGGCTTTATTGGGCGAGTATTATTCTTCTATTATGGGTATTGTAATTGGTATATTTTTACACATCTCTACCACCATATTATTTGAATCTACGGTAGATCATCGTTTTACTTTAAAAAAGACTTTAGCCGTGTCTTTAGGATTGTTATTAGCTTTAGTAGGTTACCTTTTACACTAAATTAACCTCTAAATTTATCTAATAAATCGCTCAATTGTTTTGCTTCTTCCTCTGAAAGATTGTTTTTCAAAATATTGATAACATGTGCTTCCATAGGGATACTTTCTAGCAATTTCAGCCCTTTATCAGTAATGATGATATCAACCGCTCTCCTATCTTTTTTATTGATAGAGCGTTTAACCAGTTCTTTCTGAACCAAACGATCAACTATACGAGAGGCGTCAGACATTTTATCTAACATACGTTCTTTTAATAAGTTTATAGTGGCCGGATTAGGAAGTTGTCCCCTTAAAATTCTAAGAACATTATACTGTTGCGGAGTAATATTAGATTTATCTAATTCGCTTTTTAAATGATTGCTTAACCAACCATGTGTGTAAAGAATATTCACGATAGCTTTATTGTAAAAACTATCAAAACCTTTGCTAAATATCTCTTTTTCTAATTCCATAATTTAAGCAAGTTTACTTCTTTATATTTTTATCAGGCTTTTCTTTTTTATAAGACCAAGGGCAATGTTTACATCCGTTTTTACAGCAATAGCCACGCTTTAAATGGTAAGCTTCTGTAAATACAAAATTACCATCTTCGTTAATATAATAATCAATATTTTCTACCAACATTAAAGCAACTTAACTACTAAATCCTTTTTAAAATATTGTTTAAGTGCCATACCATCACCATGTAAAGTCCAAATTTCTTTAGGTTTAACCTCTTTTATGGTATACAAAATATCGTTCCAATCTACATGGTCAGAAATATATAAAGCAGCATCATTACCTTTTTGTAAATATTTCCATCCCGAGGCAAATACCCTAGCTACTCCTTTAGCTCTTGTATAACTATTAAAAGTTAATGGTGGCACTAAATATACTTGATGTAACTGATTTTGTTTTAAACTTTTTCTATTATATAATTGATATTTACCTAATTGGTACCCAAAAGTTTCATAAAGCTGATGTATTGGATAAATAGCATAATGAAGATGAACTTCTTTTTGTGGACAAAACTGGTTTATTAAACTTGTAATCCTTTGTGCTTTACCTAAACCGTACACTCCAAGAATAATATTTTGTTCTATTTTATTTAACTTTTTTATCTCATCCTCTACGTTTGGATGTTGTATTTCTGGATTTGCAAAGGTAGTTTCGGTAATCAGAACATCGGCTTTAACCAATTCGGCTGGCTCGCAGGTAGCGTCTTCTTGTAACTTATAATCACCAGTATATAAATAAGAGCAGCCTTGATATTCCATCTTTATCATGGCAGAACCTAAAATATGCCCAGCCGGATAAAAAGTTAGCTTCACATCCTTAATAAAAAACTCTTGATGATAATGGATAAGGATAAAATCTTTAGCGGCTTGTTTTTTATAACGAAGCTCCATTAACTTTCTGGTAAATGCGGTACAATAAACGCTGTGGTTGTTAGCCTTTGCATGGTCTCCGTGTGCATGAGAAATTACGGCATGCTGTACTGGTAATTGTGGATCTAAATAAAAATCAGCGTATCGGCAATATATTCCTTCTGGTTTAAGGACTAAAAAATCATCTATAATCATTTCTGTTGAGCTAAAAGCATCAATTGCTGATGTAATTTTAAGACCTGTGGTATGAGGTGTAATTCCTCATTATTGAGGATAAAAAAATCAGCAAGTTTTTCTTTTTCTTCTTCTGGAAGCTGCTTTTCTATACGTTCTAAAACTTTTTCTCTGCTGGTTTGGTCTCTTGCCATTACCCTTTGAATCCGTAACGCTACTGGCGAAGAAACTAAAATATTATAATCATTATCTAAATAAGATTTACTTTCAAAAAGTAAAGCTGCTTCTTTTAAAACGTAAGGCGCTTTTTGTTCCTCGCTCCAAAGTAAAAAGGCATTTTTAACAGCGGGATGAATAATAGCATTTAAAGCATCTAATTTTTGACTATCCTTGAAAACAATATCAGCTATATATTTCCTATTTAAGCTAGCATCTGGGAAATAAGCAGCCTCTCCAAATAAATTAACGACAGCTTTTTTTACGTCTAAATCACTTAACATCAATTCTTTCCCTGCTGTATCAGCATAAAAAACAGGAATGCCAAGAAGCTCAAAAAACTTACATACTGTGGTTTTGCCACTACCAATACCGCCTGTAATTCCTACTTTCATCATTATTTAAGAATCATAAAATCTACCTGCTGAGGAATTACCTGACTTATCTTAACATAAGCATTTTTATTTCTGATGACAACCGGAAGCTTGTTAGCACCAGATCTTCTCCATAAACTTAAATCAGCCGTTACAGTAAAGTCTTCTTCAGTAATATCGGCATAATAAGAAAGCGCAACCATCACCGTAAGGCTAACCTTTTCAGGGATGATTTTAACCTGCTGGTAATCTGGGTTATTGATAACCCTAACTGGAATAGTGATCACTTTTTCTGTAAATTCTTCTACAGGCAGCTGCATTTCTACCGATAGTGGAAATAAGCTGATATTAGGTTCTGAAGGCTCTTGTAAATATACCTTTGAGGATAAAGAAGCGTCTACATTTTTCTTCCTGAAAGTATCTGTTTCCCAATAACTAATGCGCTGCAATTGCTCTTGAGGACCAGTTATGGTAACATAAGCAGGCTTTAATTTGGTATCTTTTGATTGCCCAAATTGCTTTTTATAATTAACATCAGCAATAAACTTCACAGGTACACGCTTAACTTTCCGAGTTGTAAAATCAAAGAAAAGAGTATCTGGCTGTACGCTGATGATTTTTTGTAAAGATGAAAACTGTTTATTGATGGTTGGCAATTGCTCGGTAAAAGTTACAAAATGCTGCTTTTCTAAGGAAGCTAAATCTACTTTTATCTCTTTAGAACCTACTCCTATTCTATTAAATAAAAGCTGCCAGCCTGTACCTTGTACGTTTAGCATAACCGTATCAGACTGTAAAGGGTAAAAAGCTTTGTATTGAGGTAAATTTTTAAATGTTACCAACGTTTTAAGCTGATAATCATATTTAAGAGATAGGGAGTAAAACATCCAGGCGGTAACAGCTAAAAGCAAACAAGTAAAAAAGATACTTATTTTTTTACGCTCTGCTGCAGATAACCGGATGATTGACATAGATTAAAAATTAAGGCTATTTGTTTATTTACAACAAAAATGCCGTTTCGAATATATCAAAACGGCATCTTTAATTTACTTTTTTAATTAGCTATTTAAGCTTTTAGAAGATTCTAAAGAAACTGCCGCTTTTTCAAATCTGATTTTACCACCACCTTCTGTTTCTACAACTATAGTGGTTTCATTTAAATCAACAATTCTACCGTGTATACCGGCAGTGGTAATTACTTTATCTCCTTTTTTTAATTCAGCAACAAACTTTTTATGGTCTTTAGCTTTTTTCATTTGTGGTCTAATCATGAAAAAATAGAAAACCACAACGATTAATAGCATTGGAAGGAATTGCATTACTCCGCTGCCTGCTTGTAATAAAACAAAATTTAACATATCTATCATTTAATTTATTGAGTTACTTCTCCTATTAAGTGTATTTGTGTGGTGTTTGGAACGGTATTAGCCAAAATAGTTACCACTTTATCTTGTAAGCCAACTTTACCTGCGCTATCAAAAACTACGGTAATTTTTGCAGTACCGCCAACTGCAATTGGTTCTTTTGGCCATTCTGGAACTGTACAACCACAAGTTGCTGTTGCATTTAAGATAATCAAAGGTGCTTCTCCTGTATTTTCAAAAACAAAGTCGTGAGATACCTTCTCGCCATCTTTTATCTTACCAAAATCATAAGTTCCTTCTTTAAAAGTAATAGCTGCCGCACCTTTAGTAGATGCGCTGGTAGTATCAGCACTGTTAGTATCACTTTTTGTTGAACCATTATTGCTACATCCTGTAAAAAGAAAAATAGCAACACCTAGTACTAAAAAACATTTTTTCATATCGCTTCTTAATTTAAACCTCTTCCGTATTTTCTTATTTTGTTTTGTGAGCTTAATTCCTCAAATATTTTGTCTAAAATACCATTTATGAATGAATTACTCTTAGGTGTACTAAATTCTTTTGCTATTTCAAGATATTCATTAATGGTAACCTTAACCGGGATACTAGAAAAGTAAATCATTTCTGCGATAGCCATTTTCATGATGATGACATCCATCATGGCAATTCTATCTGCTTCCCAATTCTTTGTTTTACCTGCAATAAGCTCTTGAAAAGACGCTTCGTTAGCCACAGTTTTATGAAATAAATCTATGATAAACTCTTTATCTTCTGCCCAATTAGAGCTTATTTGCGCTAATTTATGGTCTCCCTCTAAAGAAGAGAAATTCTTTAAGGTTTTAGCAATCATGGCCTGTAAAACATCTTGGTCTACCTGCCAATTGATATGTTTTTCTTCTAAAGCAGATTGTGCTAAAGAAGATTTTAAGATGATTTTCTTGAAAATAAATTTGATGATATCTTTATCAGTATGTAAATCTTGGCCTTCAGCTTTGATGTATTCCTGATATTCTGTAGAAGCCTTTAAAGATGCAAATAAAGAACGGGCAAGTTCTGGATCAAAATCCCAAGAAGTTCTATACTTTTTTATAGCCTGCTGATAATCTTCACAGTCTAGCAAAAGTTTTATAAATAAATTATTTAATATTTTAAGATTCGGATTTAAATCCTCTTCTGAAGGCAAATGCTTGTTAGACCTTTCTATGGCATCAATATCTGCATATTGTACAACATCATTAATTAAAGCTAATAAGCTGATATACATTTCATATACTTTATCTACACTTGCTAGCAGATTTTTCTCTTGCAGCCTGTAATCTGTAGACTCGGTTTGTTGAAATGCATACAACGTTTGCATTACTTTTACTCTTAAATGCCTTCTATTTAACATATTTTAAAGAACGATTTGGTTTTAAAAAACCTAATTTTTGTTTGGGTATAATTAATTTGATGATTTTATTTTTCTAATATCTGCAATTCTCTTCTCTGCTATTTTATTAGCAGCTAAGTAAGTTGGAATTTCTTCTTCTTTTGATTTTTTTAACACTTCTCTGGTTGCCTCATAAATGTTTTCTGCAAGTTGCATGGTTCTTTTTCTAGAGTAACCTTCTAATTCAGAGTAGCAGTTAATTAAACCTCCAGCATTAATTAAGTAATCTGGTGCATATAAAATGCCTTTTTCTAAAAGTAGTTGTCCATCAGCTTTTTCATCTGCCAATTGGTTATTGGCAGAACCTGCTATAATAGCACATTTCATTTTAGCTATGGTTTCTGAATTTACGGTAGAACCTAAAGCACAAGGAGCATAAATATCGAAATCTATATCAAATAAACGACTGTTGTTTACTGCTTCTGCACCGTATTGACGAGCTACTTTTATCAATCGCTCTTCATTTATATCACTTACATAAACTTTAGCATTTTCTGCCCTTAAAAGACTTACCAAGTTTTCGCCTACATGCCCCGTTCCTTGTACGGCAACGGTTCTTCCTGCTAAAGAATCTGTCCCAAACATTTCTTTAACACAGGCTTTTATTCCCATGAAAACACCTTTTGCTGTAACAGGAGATAAATCTCCGTTTCCACCCATTACTTCAGGTATACCGGTTACATATTTAGTTTCCATACGGATGTACTCCATATCTTTAGGACTGGTTCCTACATCTTGTGTGGTAATAAAAGCACCGTTTAAGTTTTGGATGAAACGTCCAAATCTGCGCATCATCACTTCGTTTTTGTCTTTTCTGCTATCGCCAATAATTACCGCTTTACCACCTCCTAAGTTTAAACCGGTAATGGCTGCTTTATAAGTCATGGCTTGCGATAAACGCAAAACGTCATTTAAAGCTTCAGCCTCTGTAGCGTAATCCCACATTCTGGTACCTCCAAGGGCAGGCCCCAAAACAGTATTATGTATAGCGATAATAGCTTTTAAACCAGTTTCTTCATCGTTACAAAATACAACTTGCTGGTGATTTAATAAGCCTAATTGGCTAAATACGGAACTTTCTTCTAAACGTACAGACGACATAAAATCAATATAATTGAACCCGAAGATCTTTGACAAAAGTAGCTGTTTTTTTTGAATTTCATATACAGTAACAGCCAAGAGCGTAACAATTTTAATGGATAGCCATTTTTATATCTTGTTTCAATAGCGTCCTAAACGAATAAAAAAGGAGAAAGGAAAGTTTTAACTCATCGTTACCTTTGAGGTTGCACAAAAACAAACCCTTTCTCAATGGTAAATGTAACACTATTCTCCCAAATCATATCAAAACTTGAGCGTTCAAAGTTCAACAAACTGGTATCTACATCTCAGAGCGACAAACATAATAAAGGTTATACAAGCTGGACACATCTAGTATCGATGTTGTTCTGCCAGTTTGCCAAAAGCCAATCGGTACGTGATATTAGTAACGGTCTTCGTTCAGCTACTGGCAACCTCAATCATTTAGGTATTCAAAAAGCTCCATCTAAATCTAGTGTAAGCTATCAGAACAAGCACAGGGACTATAACATCTTCAAGTCCTATTATTTCATACTGTTAGAAAGTTTGGGACAGCAGGCAGGCTTTAAACAAATAAAGTTCAGGATTAAGTCCAAAATCTTCCTGTTAGACTCCACTACTATCAGTCTGTGTCTTTCTCTATTTGATTGGGCCAGGTACAAAACAGCTAAAGGAGCGGTTAAACTGCATACTCTGCTTGATTATGATGGCAATCTACCAGCATATGTCAATATTACCAACGGCAAAACTGCGGATAACAAAGGAGCTTATGATGTGCCTTTACACAAAGGAAGTGTTATTGTTGCAGACCGATTCTATAATGACTTTGCCCTGCTGAATGTTTGGGACAGCAACGGCGTATTTTTTGTGATCAGACATAAAGAAAACCTCCAATATACTACAGTTAAGGAAAATATATTGCCGGAGAACAGGCATAAGAATATCCTGATTGACGAGATTATTGAGCTTAAAACCGCAAAATCAAAGGACAGCTATCCCAAAAACTTAAGAAGAGTGGCTGTTTGGGATGATAAAAATGAACAAACTATAGAAATTATTACCAATCAAATGTATTGGACAGCAAACACCATCAGTGAGCTTTATAAAAGCAGATGGCAGATTGAAATCTTTTTTAGAGAGATCAAACAGAACCTGCATATCAAATCATTTATCGGAACCACAGAAAATGCCGTGATGATACAGATATGGACAGCGCTAATTACCATCCTCATCCTTAAAGCACTTAAAGCAATGGCTAAATATGGATGGCAGCTCTCCAACCTTATCGCATTTATCAGACTTAACATATTTGTGAAAATAAATCTACAGAATTGGCTCGATAGGCCTTTTGAAGAACCCGATGAGCTAAAAGATAAACAAGTTATTCAAGGGGTTCTTTTCTGAAATCTATTTTTATCTCATAAATTTTAAGCTATTGCGTTACTTTTGATGTTTTCATAAACGTTTAGGACAGTATTGATCTTGTTTTAAAAACTAAATGTGATAAACAAAATAATGCTGTAACTTTGATGAAATCCATGAAAGAATTAGCTTATCTCAATAAATTTTTCTTTAAGTACCGCTGGAAACTTATACCAGGTATCCTATTCGTTATCATCTCTAACTTTTTTGCTGTTGTACCTGCTCAAATTATTCGCTTGGCATTAGACTTGGTGAATGAAAATATAGCTTTATACAGGTTATTCTCTGGCTTCAACAGGCAAGAAATTATTTACGATTTATTTGGCACCAGCCTGTTATTTTTTGGTTTGCTCGTGTTGTTAATGGCTTTAACTCGTGGTATTTTCCTCTTTTTCATGAGGCAAACTATTATCCTTACCTCTAGGCATATAGAGTACGATTTAAAAAACGACATCTATAACCAATATCAGAAGTTGGATATGGCTTTCTTCAGAAAAAACAACACCGGAGATTTAATGAACCGTGTTACTGAAGATGTGAGTAGGGTAAGAATGTATGTTGGTCCGGCTATCATGTATGCCATTAATACCATTGTACTGTTTGCACTTATTATTATAACTATGGTAGGTGTTAACCTAAAACTAGCCCTATATTGTTTAGCTCCTCTACCTATATTAGCCATTGCTATTTATTACGTAAACAGCATCATCAACTTAAAAAGCGAGAAAATACAGGAACGCTTAAGCGATTTATCTTCTTACGTACAAGAATCTTTTGCAGGCATTAGGGTAATTAAATCTTATGGCAGAGAAGAACAAATAAGAGCAGGTTTTGCAAAAGAAAGCGAAGGTTATAAATCAGAATCATTATCCCTAGTTAAAGTACAAGCTTTATTTTATCCTTTTATGTTATTGATGATTGGCTTAAGTACCATCATAACCGTTTATATGGGAGGTATTGAGGTTATGCAAGGAAAAATTACAGCTGGTAATATTGCTGAATTTATCATTTATGTAAACCAGTTAACCTTTCCGGTGATGTCTTTAGGATGGGTAACTTCTTTAATCCAGAGGGCTGCAGCATCACAAAAAAGAATCAATAATTTTTTAAGCATAAAACCAGACATTGCTACGCATCCGCAAGCCATAACCAAGACCATTAGCGGAGATATACAATTCCAGAATGTTAATTTCACCTATCCGGATACGGGTATTGAAGCCTTAAAAAATGTAAGCTTTGATGTAAAATCTGGAGAAATACTAGCTGTTATTGGTAAAACAGGCTCTGGAAAATCTACACTGGCTAATCTTTTATTAAGGATGTATGATATTGATAAAGGAGAAATTTTAATTGATGGCGCTCCTATTCATCAATTAAATTTAGAAAACTACCGCAGTCAGATTGGTTTTGTACCGCAAGAGGTTTTCTTATTTTCTGATACGATTGCCCGCAATATTGCTTTCAGTTTAGATAAGATGGATATGCCTAAAGTAGAACAAGCAGCTAAAGATGCTGCTGTTTACCATAACATTATGGAGTTTGACCAGCAATTTGAAACTTTTATTGGAGAAAGAGGCATTACCTTATCGGGCGGACAAAAACAACGTGTTTCTATCGCCAGAGCCATCATCAACGCTCCACAAATACTCATTTTTGATGATAGCTTATCTGCTGTTGATACCAAAACAGAAGAAACCATTTTAAATAATTTAGGGAAAATTATGCGTCATAAAACCAGTGTCATCATTGCGCATAGGGTATCTACCATAAAAAATGCTGATAAAATTATCGTTTTAGAGCAAGGGGAAATTGCTGAAATTGGAAATCATGAAAGTTTATTGGCTAAAAGAGGCTTGTATTATGATTTATATGAGAAGCAATTGCTAGAAGAAGAGCAGATTAGTTGATTTTTAATGAATTTGCTTTAACAATTATTTGGAACTTTAGTTTTTTCTTTCTTTATTTAACCAATCAAAACTAAAAACTTGACAACAGCAATGGGAGATTACGAAAACAAAGAGAGAGAAGAGGTTTTTTCTAAAAAAGTAAGAGCAGGAAAAAGAACTTATTTTTTTGATGTAAAATCAACAAGATCAAATGATTATTACATTACTGTAACCGAAAGCAAAAAAAGACTAGAAGACGGTGTATTTGTAAAACATAAGATTTTCCTTTACAAAGAAGATTTTGAGAAATTTGCTGAAGGTCTTGCAGAAACGGTAGATTATATAAAATCACACCAAGAAGTTGTAGAAAAAAGATACGAATATAACCCTGATGGGGCACCACAAAAGGTAGATGACGATTTCTCTTTCGAGATTTAATTATTGC